>NZ_BOMZ01000010.1 GCF_016862455.1 Actinoplanes utahensis | reverse complement strand
CCGGAACGGCACCCGTCGGGAATCCCGAAGCCGTAACCGGGGAAGCGGAGGTGCCGCCGCCCGGGAGTCCCGAAGCCGCAGCGGGCGAACTCGGAGTAGCGCCGGCCGGGAAGCCCGATGCTGGGGGAGCCGAAGCCGGCCTCAGGCCGTCGCGTCCCGCCATCGGCCCCGGCTGCCGGGTCTCCGCCGAGCCCGCCGCACCCGATCGCGGTTCAGCCGGATCCGAGTCGGCCGGCCCGTTTCCGGTGTCCACCGGACCGGTGTCGCCGTCGAGCGCGCCTCGGGCCGATCCAACCTGGACCGGGATCGTCGGCCATCCGCCGGTGCCGATCCGGGCGCCGCTGGGCGCGACCGTACCGGCCTGGTTCGTTCCCGGTCCGGGGTTCACCGCAGGCGTTTCACGAGTGGCGTTCGACGGCCATCCGCCGGCGCCGGTCGGCGTGCCACCGGCCTCGACCGTGTCGGGCCGGCTCGCGTCCGGCCGGGTTGCCGGAGCCGCGTGCTGAGCCGGATACGCCGGCCGCCCGCCGGTGACTTCCCGGGTGTCGTTTGGGCCGACCGAACCCGCCGCACCGGTTCCCTCCGCGGTGCCGGTCCGGCCGCCGGAGCTGACGGCGTCAGCCGATCGTCCTTGCCACGCCGTCCCTGGACCGGCCTGACCGGGCGAGACCGCTCCCTGCCGAGAACCTGCATGCCGGCCGTCGACGGGTGCCGGGCGCAGTCCGTCTGCCGGGACGCCGGAAGCAGGGCGTGCTCCGCCCGCATCGACGCCGACGCCCGGGACAGGGCGCGTTCCGTCGGGGGGAAGGCCCGGGGCAGGGTGCGACGTGTCCGCCGGGATGCCGGGTGCGGCATGCCGGCCCTTCTCCGGGACGATCGGGCCGGGTTGCGCCCGGTCCGCCGGAGGGGTCTGCGGTCCGTTCGCCGGGAAGCCCTGGACAGACGGCGGCACCACGGGCGCGGGCTGACCCGGCGCGGGCCGGGTGGCGGGTGGCCAGGCAGTGGCCGCGGTCGGCTGCCCAGCCGGGGCCGCCCCAGCCGGGGCCGCCCCCGCCGGGGCCGCCCCTGCCGGGCCGGTCTGCCGCTGGTCGCCTGCCTGCGGAGGCGGCCAGGCCGCTGCGGGTGTCTGCCCGCCCCGAGCTGGCGGCCACGCCGCCATGGGCGACGGCTGCCCGGCAGGCGCTCCGGATCCCGGCGCTGTCCCACCGGCAACCGGCGTCCCGGGGACTCCTGAGGTCCCGGGTCGCGGTGCTGTTCCGCCTGCGATCGGGGTGGCGGGGACTCCTGAGGTCCCGGGTCGCGGTGCTGTTCCGCCTGCGATCGGGGTGGCGGAGATTCCTGAGGTCCCGGCTGCCGGTGCTGTCCCGCCGATGACCGGCGTCCCAGGGATTCCCGAAACCGGCGGCCGAGCCGGCGAGACCGGCCGCGCGTCACCCGACGGCTGCGCATCCGGCACGATCGCCCAGGGCCCGTCCCCTTCCGGCAGGAACACGTGCGCGGCCCGAGGCGACTTCCGCGACCGTTGGTGCGGCACATCCGCCCGTCCGGCCTCCGCACCGATCCGACTGCCGGTAGCTGCCGGATCGTGATACGTCATGGGCCCATTCGGGTCACCGTCCGCTACCGGTTCGCGGTAACCCGCGGAGGCCCTCGGGTCACGGTCGGTCACCGGCTCGCGGTGACTCGTGGTTCCACTTCGGCCGAGGTCCGCGACCGATCCGCCGTAGACCGCGGCAGCGCTCTGGCCACCGTCCGTGCCGGGCTGACCGTACGCCGCGAATCCTGCCGTCTGTGAACCGGAACCGTCCGCCGAAGGCGCCGGACGGTCCGCCCGTCCCCATGCGGAGTCCGAACCGCTGGTGGGAGCCACTGCGGCATCCCGGGCACCGATCGCGGGGTTCGGCGGAGTCCCCGGCACGACGTTCGCTTCCGGTTGCGGACCGTTCGGCCCGATCACGCGCGCCGGCGGAACCGGCGCGGGCGCGGCAACCACACGCGGCGTCACCGGTGGCTGGGCTTTGACCACGCGCGGTGCGGGAGGCGGCGTGGTCTTGCCGACGACCTTCGGGGGTACGGGTGGGTCAGCCCGCCGCAACACCCGCGGCCCTTCGCCGCCCCCGGCAGTGCCCGGCCCCGCGGGCGAACCAGCGATCGTGTTCCCTCGCGAGTCCACCGAACCCGCGCCGGGCCGCTCCCGGCCGACGAGATCGACCGTCGGTTCCGCGACCTCGCCGGCCCCGGCGTTCCGTTGCCCCGGAACGAGCCGCGCCATCGCAGCCCGCCAGCCGCCGCCCCGCCCGTCCGGCCCACGCGAGTCCGGCCCGGTTCCGTCCGCTCGGCGTCCGTCTGCTCCGGCCGGGTTGGGCCCGTGCCCACCGGGACCACGTGATTCCGAACCGGACGAGTCCGGCCCGTGCCCACCCGGACTACGCGATTCCGAACGGTACGGGTTCGGCCCGTGCCCATCCGGACCACGTGATTCCGAACCGGGCAGGTTCGGCCCGTGCCCACCCGGACCACGCGATTCCGAACCGGACGGGTTCGGCTGGTGTCCGTCCGGGGCGGGCCATGCGGTGCCCCGCACCGTGCCGTCCGCGGTCGCCGCCGGCATCCGGATGCTCTGAGAGGTCTCCGGCGAACCGGTGACCGGAATCCCGTCGCGAACCTCCGCGCCGCCGATGACGTCGGGGGATCGTCGAACCTCCGCACCGCCGATGACGCCGGGGGACCGCCGCAGCTCGCCGTCGTTCGGGACGGCGCGGATCACCTGCTGATCACGGATGTCCCCGGCGTCGCCGGGCTGCCACTGTTCCCGGCCAGCCGGCGCCTCGGCAGCCACCCGCTGCTCGTGGGCGCCCGGAGCGTCATCCGGCTGTCGGTGACCCTGGACACCTGAGCCGGCGCCCGGTTGCGGCGGCTCGTGGCCGTCCGGAGTGCCGGCAGGCTGCCGCTGATCACGGCCGGTGGATGCGCCGCGCGCCTGCGGGTCGCGGGTGTCCGCAACGTCGCCGTCGAGCTGCTGGTCCCGGCTGCCGTCGAGCTGCTGGTCCCGGCCGCCGTCGAGCTGCTGGTGCCGGCTGCCGTCGCGCTGGTCGGGGATGCCGGCGCCAACGCCGTTCTGCCCGGAGCCGTTCGCATCGGCAGGGAAGGCGCTGTCGGGTGTGCCGGCCGCGAACCGCCCGGGCGCGTTCGCCGGACGCGGTGTGAGCCTGGAGACGTCCCGGCTCATCTGGCCGGCTCCTTCGCCCACCGGTCCGGCCGGGTGGAGATCTTCGCCCGATCCGGACTCCTCCGGCCCGCTCCCGTCGGGTCCGCGCCGAGTGGCGGCGTCGCCGGGCTCCCGCGTGGGGACAGCCTCCGGGTCCGGGCCGGGCTGCTCGGACGAACGGTGGCCACCGGGCTGGTCCGCCCAGGCGCCGCCCGCGGTCGGGCGACGTTCACCCTCACCCGCGGTCGGGCGTCGTTCACCGTGGTCAGGGGCGGTCGGGTCGAGGGCAGGGCGACCGTCCTCGCGAACCGGGAAGCCGGCGCCGCGATCCGTCCGGGGAGGCTCGTGGTGCTCGTCGCCCGTACCGGAAGGATGTGGGGCGAGACCGGGAACCTGTGCGCGTCCGGTGACCGCCCGGTCGTCGCGGCGGGCAGCGGGACGCTCCGTCTCCGTCTCGTCGCGGCGTGGACGGCGTCCACCGGCCGGCCGGATCGGCCCGAAGTCGTCGCCCCAGATCGGGGCGGCGCGTCCGGCGCCGTCCGCGGGTCGGCTGCGGCGCTGGTCCCGGCCTTGCCGCCGGTCGGGGTCGAGTGGGGTGGCGGTGCCGCGGGAGCGTTCCGGCTCCTCCCAGAACTCGTCGGCGCCCAGTTCGATGGTGCGCGGCCGGTCGCCGGGAAGCGGCTCGGTGGTCTCCCACCTGTCGTCGGCGCGGGCAGCGGTCTCCCGGCCGAGGTCCCGGTCGTCCCAGAGTTCGGCCGGCCGTCCTTCGACCGTGCGCCGCCCGCGTCCCCGGAGCTCGTCCCGGTCCGGACCACGGCGGTCGTCTGGAGAAAAGCCATGACGGTCGTCGAGAGAAGGGCCACGACGGTCGTCGGCGGACAAGCCACGGCGGTCGCCGGGGGAAGGGGCACGGCGGTCGTCGAGGAGAGGGTCGTGCCGGTCGTCGGAACGAGGGTCGCGCCGGTCGTCGCGCGGAGGCTCACGGCGGTCGTCGTGGACGGGGGAGCGGCGATCATCGCGTACGGGTTCCCGCCGCTCGTCCCGGGGATCACGCCCGTCGCGGTCGTAGCCGTCCCAGCGGCTGTCCAGCCGGGCCGCCGGCTCGCCGGAGCGCCCGGTGCGGCGGGCCGGGGCTTCGTCCCAGCGTTCGCGGGTGTCGTCCCGTCGGCGGTCCCGTGCGGCCGGCTCGTCCGAACGGCGTTCGTCGCGGTACCGCGGGTCGTCGATCCGGTCGGCACGGCCATGCGGAGCCGTACCCTCATAGCGGTTGTCCGCGCCGCGCCGTCGACCGCCCGCACCACGCCGCAGATCCGGGCGGGCCGCGGGGTCGACGATGGGGAAGTCCGGTTTGTCGAAGTCGATGCCGAGTTCGGGCCGGTTGAAGTCGATGTCGTCGAAGTCGTCGCCGACCAGGTTGTCGACGTCGGTGTCCACCGGCACGAAGTCGGGTTCGTCGAGCCAGCTCGGCCGCTCGGAGTCGAAGACGGCCCGTTTCTGCCGGTGGGCGCCGGCCTCGTCCTGGTCGCCACCGCGGCGGCGCGTCGGCATGACCGGATCCGGGTTCGTACGTTTGGAGTAGTGCCTCTCCTGGATGACCGCGGAACTCGGCATGAACGAATACTCGTCGTATTCGTCCGCCCAGTATTCGTCGTCCTCGAAGCTCATGACACGGCCCCGAACCGGGTGGGGAAGAACCCAACGCCCCGACGCCGCATCAGTGCCACCGTCCTCACCCTGTACCACCTCCGCACCCCGGTGCCCGCCCCCGCGCTCCGCGATCAATGCCTGCCACGTGGTGGATGTGGAAGGTTAACCACGGATTTGCGTAGTGCGCCACCGCTCTGCGGATCCCCGTCACCGGCCTCACGGACGGCCCGCGAGCGTCGGCCGCACCGGCGCCGCAGCCCGCCGGTCGTACGCGACCACCCGTGTATACGTGCCAGGGCGCCGCCGGGTTCAACGGGTTGAGCAGTGACTACAACGATGATCCGGAGAGGGTCCCGGGTCGGTGGGAGCGAGTACCTCGATCAACGGGGATCGCTGCCGTGAGGTGACGGCGACCGTGTCGACTTAAGAACCTTTTAAGCTTCCTTTCAGGCCACCTAAGAACTTGCGGGCGACCCTGAACAGGTGACGGCGGGGTGGCGAAGGCCACCATGGACATTCGCGGATCAAGGCCTTCGGGTCTGGCACGGTTGTTGTGCGCCCGGTCAGCGGATCGGGCGCCCCGCCACGGCCGACGACGTCCACGGCGGGCGCCCCGAGCCACCCGGCCGGCGGCCGTCGCCCCCCAGTCATGACGGCCGCACCTCGCCCAGGGGCCGCACCGTGCGGACGAGACCCCCCATCGTCCTGCCACGGCCCGCGAGACCTGGCGCGGGGCCGGGACGGGAGTCGGCGGCGGGAGCCCATCTTCCGCCGCCGACCTCTCCCGCACCCTGCCCGCCGACGACCCTCCACTTCCCCCCGGTCCGCCCTTCAGCCGACAACCCGCGCCGTCCCCGCCTCTCCCGCCCGCCTTCCGGCTGCCGATCCGCGCCGTCCCCGCATCCCTCCGCCCGCACTCCGGCGACTCGCGTCGTTCCGGGGTGCTCCTCTCCGCCTGCGGCGATCTCCGTCGCCACGTCCTGCGCGGAGATCACGACGCAAACCGCCGGGGCCCCTGGCGGCAGTAGTTCCGGCACCTCCGGTCGACGGCGGCGCCACCCGGCCGGTGACGCACCGTGCCGGTGGGCTGTGCCGCTCGCCGTTCGGCGAGCCTTTCGAGACTTCCCGGTGTGCGGCTGCTCTCAGAGCGGGTCGGACGGACGGCGCCCCCCTTCCGTCCTGACGGCCGGCTGCGGCCGTCACCGGGAGAGAGACGGCGGTGGGATTCCCCCTCCCACCGCCGTCATCTTCCCTGCTTCACGCGGCTTTCCAGGGGTCCGGCCGGTGGACGGTTGCCGGCGGGTCCCGAGGTTCCGGTGTGGCCGTCATTCCCGGTGCCGGTCGATGGACGCTCGTCCGGTCGGCTGGCGACGGTCACTGCCGGGAGAGGCGCGGCGGTGGGATTCCCCCTCCACCGCCGCCCTCCTCTCCGGCCTTGCTTCCGCCGGATACGGTCGCCCGTCGGCGAGGCCGGAATCGGTCGTCCGCCGGGGAAGACCGAAGCGGTCGCCCGTCGGCGAAGCTGAGAGGGTCGCCGGCCCATGAATCGGGCACAGCCGTCGACGGGACGCTAGAAACGGCCGTCGGTGGTGAACCCGCCGACCCTCGCCGGCAGCACCAGCCCCGCCCGTACCAGGCCACTGAGCAGAACCGACAATTCGGTACGTGTCAGCGAGTCCGCCCGCTCCGGCGGTGGATGCGGCACTCCCAGAGCCGTGGCCGCCTCGACCGCCCGCATCCCGATCGCCGCTTCGACCGCCCACAGCCGGTGAGCACAGAACGCGTGATGCGCCGACGCCGCCAGCTCTCCGTGCAGCCGTAACAGCCGGCGCAGATCGGCGGCGAGCCGTTCGATCGGCGGACCGTAGGGCATCGGCACGTCGGGTCCGCGCCGCCGCCACCGTTCAGCCGCTGCCGAACACCATCGCGGTAGGTGACGGATTCCGGCCACCATGATGCACGGCGCGGCGATGATCAGCACGATGCGGCTGGCGTCGAGGAGGCTCACTTGGTTTTCCTCCGACGGGTACGGTCGTCTACCCCCGACCTTCCGCTGCCTCCGGCCACCCGTCAACGGGCTTTTGTGCGACTCCCGGAATACCGCAGCAGCGCTTCCTCGAAGCCCGGATCGACCGCCTCCGCCCGGTGCCCGGCGAAGGGGTCCGCCACTCGTCCCTCGGATCCTCTCCCCACCAGGGCGGCCTGCGCCGCGGGCCCGGTGAGCGGAAGACCGGCGAGGCCGGCGACGGTCCGGGCCACCGCGGCGGGTGCGGCGATCACCGCCAGGTCAAGACCTTCGACGGTACGGATTCCGCGCCCTGCCGGATCGTCCACCGTGAACAGGTGCCACCCGTTCTCCTCCGACCAGCCGATCCCGGCTTCGTCGTGATCCCACACCGGCCATCCGTGCAGCCGCACCTGCCGCACCAGATCGAACGGGATCCACCCGTCCCGCGGTATCCGGCCGTCCGCCCGCCAGTCCGCCACCGGTATCCCGGACGCTTCGAGGGCCGCCGCCACCGCCGCGATGTATCCGGCGTGGGCGGCCGGCCCGGCCCGTTCCTGTTCCGGCATCAGCCCTCCACGAGTCCACGTTCCCGCGATCACACCCTGTCCGTCACCCGCCGGGGCGCGGTGTGCTCAGGGGTTGAGGGAGGCGGAGCCGAGGATGCGGGTCACCTTGATCTCGATCACGACGCGGGCCGGGTTGGGGCGGGGCTGACGGTAACGAGCGGCGTAGCGCTGTTCGGCGTCGGCGACCGACGCCGGGTCGTCGCGGATCACGGCGAGGCCCTCGACGGTGCTCCAGCGTGGGCCCTCGACCTGGCAGATCGCGACGCGCTGCTGGCCGCGCAGGACGTGGCGGACCTTGGCCGAGCCGCCGGAGGAGATCACCCGGGCGATCCCGGCGACCGGGTCGAGAGTGGCTCCGACCGCGACCACGTGCGGGGATCCGTCGGCCCGCAGCGTGGTCAGGGTGCACAGGTGGCGCTCGGTCCAGAACTGCCCGAGGGCGGGGGAGTCGATCGGGATCACGCCGCTCACGGCCGTACCTCCAGAGAAAAGATCGCGCCGCTCACGGCCGTACCTCCAGAAAAGGTCGCGCCGCTGACGGCCGTACATCCGAAGGAGATCATGCCACCGCGACGCGTTCGCATCGCGGGAGAGGCCGGGCGGGGATCATGCCGGCTCGGAGGGGAGGTCGCCGCGGCGGACGGTGGCCAGCAGGGCGGCGTGGTCCTTCTCGACCTGGTCGGCGTAGGCGCGGGCGAAACGGCTGAGGGACTCGTCGAGTTTCTCGCCGCTGCCGACGTAGCCGGCGATCATGGAGGCGCCGCTGGTCCGGGCGTGTGACTTGGCGAGCAGGAAGCCGCAGATCCCGGCGTAGTCGGCGAGGGCGCCCGCGTCGATGTCCTCGATGACGATGGCGCCCTTCATGTCCCGGAACTGCCGCACGTAGTACTGGTGGTCACCGACCGTGGTCCACCCGAGCAGCGGGTCGCTGACGGTCTGCAGCGCCTGCTGGTATTCCACGACGCGCTGCCCCTGGTGGCGGTGCCAGGCGAGGGCGCCGTGCTGATGTTTCGCGACGACCGAGCGGCGGGCCTGCTTGAGCTGGAGGAACAGCACGTCGTCGGGGCTGCTTCCCTCACAGAGCGCGACGTACGCCCGGAGGCCGACCGAGCCCACCCCGACGACCTTGTGTGCGATGTCGACGATCCGGTACCCACCGAGGATCCGCGCCCAGTGCGGTTTGAGCGAGCTCAGGTATCCGTCGAGGGCCTCACCCAGCTGCTCGCGTTCCTCGGACGGCAGCCGGGTGATGATCGGCGGCTCCTCGACGAGCCGCATCGCGCCGTCGTTGCGTTCGGTGAAGCGGGGCAGCGCCCGGTCGCTGGTGCGCCGGCGGGCCCGGCGGGCGGAGCGTTCGATCTCCTCGCGGAAGCTGGCCCGGGTGGCGGCCGACTGCATCGCCGCGACGTCGAACTGGTCGAGGGAGCGGCGCAGCAGCGGTTGTTCGGCGAGGTGGGCGATCTGTTCCCGGTACGACTCGACGCAGTGTTTGACCGCCTCGGAGCAGGCGTGCTCGCGGAAGCCGTTGACCCGGCCGGCGACGTGCACGCTGACGGCGAGGCGGCGCAGGTCCCACTCCCACGGCCCGGGGTGCGCCTCGTCGAAGTCGTTGAGGTCGAAGACGAGCTCCCGCTCCGGAGAGGCGTAGAAGCCGAAGTTGCCGAGGTGGGCGTCGCCGCAGATCACCGGGGTGATGCCGGTGCAGGCCAGGTAGGCGAAGTCGTCGGCCATCAGGTTGGCGGTGCCGCGCAGGAAGGTGTACGGCGACTGGATCATCCGGCCGATCCGGACCGGGATGAGCCGCTCGAGCCGGCCCTCGTGCGAGGCGAGCACCTGGCTCACCGGATCGGCCCGGCGGTCGGGGGCTTTCCAGTGGGCCATGTCGGAGCGGGGGGACCGGTCGCGTAGCGACCGGCCTATCTCGTAGCGCTCGGCCCGTGGGGCGGCGGCCCGCCGTAACGAGGTGAATCCCTCGTCGGCTAGGCTGCCGAGCACGCTCGGGCTGTTGATCGTCAATGCCGGTTCCATCGCTGCCGAGCCTACGGGGCGATGGCCATGGTCCGCGCGGGGCTCGTGAAAAGCGGATGTTATCGATAACATTTCCGCCAGGCGCGGGCGCTGCGGCTGGTTCGCTACGCTCCATCAGAACCGGATCGGACGAGGTACGCAAGTGGACAAGGTTAGCCGTAGCCCGGCGATGACGGATGTGGCCCGGTTGGCGGGCGTCTCCCACCAGACGGTCTCGCGCGTGCTCAACGATCATCCCAATGTCAAGGAGCAGACTCGCATCCGGGTCCGGGCTGCCATCGCCGAGCTCGGCTATCGGCCCAATCGGGCGGCCCGTGCCCTGGTCACCGGCCGTTCCCAGTTGATCGGCGTGGTCGCTCGCAACAGTACGCTGTTCGGCCCGGCCACCATGTTGAGCGAGTTCGAGCAGGCCGCCGCCGACTCCGGTTTCGCCGTCAGCGTCGGCAGCGTCCGGGAGCTGGACCGCGCCTCGATCTCCGCGGTGGTCGACCGGCATCTGGACCAGCGGGTGGCCGGCCTGGTGGTGATCGCCAACACCGCCTCGGCCACCGAGGCGCTCGCCGAGATCCCCGGTGACCTGCCGGTGGTCTTCATCGACGGCGACCCGGCCAGCGGCCGTCCGCTGGTGACGGTGGACCAGGTGGCGGGCGCCCGGGCGGCCACCCGGCACCTGCTCGACGCCGGTCACGAGACCGTCTGGCACGTGTCCGGCCCGACCGACTGGTTCGATTCGGCCGGCCGCATCCAGGGCTGGCGGCAGACTCTGGAGGAGGCCGGGGCCGAGGTGCCGCCGCTGCTGTCGGCCGACTGGTCGGCCGCCGAGGGTTATCGCACCGGTCAGATGCTGGCCCGGATGCCCGAGGTCACGGCCATCTTCACGGCGAACGATCACCTGGCTCTGGGCATCCTGCGGGCGCTGCACGAGCGTGGCCGCCGGGTGCCGCACGACGTGGCGGTGGTGGGTTTCGACGACGTGCCCGAGGCGGCGTACTTCATCCCCCCGCTGACCACCGTCCGGCAGGCCTTCGGCGACGTCGCGCGGGCCGCGTTGGGCCTGCTCCTGGGGCAGATGCGGGATTCCACCGGCACCGCCGACCAGATCATCGTGCCGCCGCAGCTGATCGTCCGGGAGAGCGCGCCCGGTCGCGTCTGACGGGGCCTCGTCGCGCTCGTTAATGGGCCGTTACCTCGTTGTTGCCAACGCCCGTTGACACGGTATTTGTTAGCGATAACACTGGGGTCTGCCGCTGTGGTGTGGTCACCGCCACCTCCGCGGCCACCCGACGCCGGATACGGCCGCATGCCTGCGGGCGGCTTCCGGGCCGGGTGATGATCAGGTGGTGCGCAGTCCGCCTGACACTCTCAGAAGAACGAAGGACAACCCGATGAAACCGCAGATCTGGTTCCTGACCGGCAGCCAGCATCTCTACGGCCCGGAGACTCTCCAGCAGGTCGCCGACCAGTCCGCCGAGATCCAGCGGACCCTGGACGCCGGCCTGTCCGGCGCCGACCTCGTCGGCAAACCGGTGCTCACCGACTCCGGCGCGATCAAGCGGCTGATGCAGGAGGCGAACGCCGACCAGAACTGCATCGGCATCATCGCGTGGATGCACACGTTCTCGCCGGCCAAGATGTGGATCGGCGGCCTGGACGCGCTGCGCAAGCCGCTGTTGCACCTGCACACCCAGCACAACGCGTCGCTGCCGTGGTCGACCATCGACATGGACTTCATGAACCTCAACCAGGCCGCCCACGGCGACCGGGAGTTCGGGTTCATCCAGGCGCGCCTGGGCGTTCCGCGCAAGGTCGTCGCCGGTCACGTGTCCGACCCGAACGTGATCACCCGGATCGACGCCTGGGCCCGGGCCGCGACCGGCCTCCAGCACCTGCGCGGTCTGCGGCTGGCCCGTTTCGGCGACAACATGCGCGACGTCGCGGTCACCGAGGGCGACAAGGTCGAGGCCGAGTTGCGCTTCGGTGTCTCGGTCAACACGTACGGCGTGAACGACCTGGTCGCCGTCGTCGACCGGGTGTCCGACGCCGAGATCGACAAGCTGATCGCGGAATACCGGGACGTCTTCGAGATCGCCCCGGAGCTGCTGGGCGAGCGCCTCGAGTCGTTCCGCTACGCCGCCCGGATCGAGGCCGGGCTGCGGCAGTTCCTGACCGAGGGCGAGTTCGGCGCGTTCACCACGAACTTCGAGGACCTCGGCGGCCTGCGCCAGCTCCCGGGCCTGGCCGTGCAGCGGCTGATGGCGGACGGTTACGGCTTCGGCGGCGAGGGTGACTGGAAGACCTCGGTGCTGGTCGCCACCGTCAAGGCGATGGGCGCCGGAACCGGGCGTGGCACCTCGTTCATGGAGGATTACACCTACCACTTCGGGCCGGGCGAGCCTAAGATCCTCGGCGCGCACATGCTCGAGGTCTGCCCGTCCATCGCGTCGGCCACGCCGCGCGCCGAGATCCACCCGCTGGGGATCGGCGGCCGGGAGGACCCGGTGCGCCTGGTCTTCGACGCGGCCCCCGGCCCGGCGGTGGTCATGGGCATGGCCGACATGGGAGACCGGTTCCGTCTGGTCGCGAACGAGATCGAGGTGATTCCGCCGGACGAGCCGCTGCCGAACCTGCCCGTGGCACGTGCCGTCTGGAAGCCCGCTCCCTCGCTGTCCACCTCCGCCGAGTGCTGGATCACCGCCGGCGGCCCGCACCACACGGTGCTGACCCAGGCGGTCGGCGCGGAAACCCTGCGCGATTTCGCCGAAATGGCTCAGACCGAGCTCCTGCTGATCGATGAGCGCACCACACCGGCCGATTTCTCCGACCGGGTGCGCTGGAACCAGGCGTATCACCGCCTGGCTCGCCCCCTGTAAGACCGTTCTCAAAGAGGAGATCCACCGTGAAATTCACCCGGCTCGCGGCCGTGTTCACCGCCGCCGCGCTGACCGCCGGCATGGCGGCCTGCGGTAGCTCGGAGAAGACCGCCGACAAGGAGGCCACCGGCGGCGAAACCGCCGGCGCCCTGGTCGGCATCACCATGCCCACGCGCTCCTCGGAGCGCTGGATCCACGACGGCGACAACCTCAAGTCGCAGCTCGAGGGCCTGGGCTACAAGGTCGACCTGCAGTACGCCGAGGACGACATCCCGACCCAGACCCAGCAGCTGGACAGCCAGATCACCAAGGGCGCCAAGCTGCTGATCATCGCCTCCATCGACGGTGAGGCGATCACCAGCCAGCTGGAGAACGCGGCGGCGGCCGGTATCAAGGTCATCGCGTACGACCGGCTCATCCGCAAGAGCCCGAACGTGGACTACTACGCCACCTTCGACAACTTCAAGGTCGGCGTGCAGCAGGCCACCTCGCTGCTGACCGGTCTCAAGGTGCTGAACGCGGACGGCAGCAAGGGCACCGCGAAGGGCCCGTTCAACATCGAGCTGTTCGCCGGTTCGCCGGACGACAACAACGCCACGTTCTTCTTCAACGGGGCGAAGAGCATCCTCGACCCGTACATCAAGGACGGCACGCTGGTCGTCAAGAGCAACCAGACCGACTTCCAGACCGTCTCCACGCTGCGCTGGGACCCGGCCACCGCGCAGAAGCGCATGGAGAACCTGCTGACCTCGACCTACAAGAGCGGCGCGAAGGTCGACGGCATCCTGTCGCCCTACGACGGCATCTCGATCGGCATCCTCTCGGCGCTGAAGTCGGGTGGCTACGGCACCGGCGCGCAGCCGTACCCGATCGTCACCGGCCAGGACGCCGAGGTCACCTCGGTCAAGTCGATCATCGCGGGTGAGCAGTACTCCACCATCTACAAGGACACCCGCCAGCTGGCCAAGGCCACCGGCGAGATGGCCGACGCGGTTCTGAAGGGCCAGACCCCGAAGACCAACAACACCACCGACTACAACAACGGCGTGAAGGTCGTCCCGTCGCAGCTTCTGGAGTCGATCATCGTCGACAAGAGCAACTACCAGAAGGAGCTCATCGACAGCGGCTACATCACGGCTGACGCGCTGAAGTAGTGATCAGGGTTCCGTGCCCCGCCCGCGAACTCCCCGGGCGGGGCACGGCCCGCACCGGCCCACGAAGGGTTCATGCCGACCGTGCCGAGCGGCGCCCCCTGGGCGAGGACCGGACGGCATGAACGAGAGGAGCGCTGCTCGAATGAGCGACACGATCCTGCGAATGCAGGGAATCACCAAGACGTTCCCGGGCGTCAAAGCGCTGCAGGACGTCAACCTGGATGTCCGCCGAGGAGAGATCCACTCCATCTGCGGCGAGAACGGGGCCGGTAAGTCGACCCTGATGAAGGTGCTGTCCGGGGTCTACCCCCACGGCACCTACGAGGGCGAGATCGAGTTCGAGGGTGAGGCGTGCCGGTTCTCCGGCATCCGCGACAGCGAGCACCGGGGCATCGTCATCATCCACCAGGAGCTGGCCCTCGCGTCGAACCTTTCCATCGCCGAGAACATTTTTCTCGGCAACGAACAGGCGACGCGGGGCTGGATCGACTGGAACAAGACCAACGCCGCCGCCGACGCGCTGCTGCGCCGGGTCGGGCTGCGGGAGAGTGCGGTCACCCCGGTCCTCGACCTGGGTGTCGGCAAGCAGCAGCTGGTGGAGATCGCCAAGGCGCTCTCCAAGGAGGTCAAGCTGCTGATCCTCGACGAGCCCACCGCGGCGCTCAACGACGAGGACTCGGCGCACCTGCTGGACCTGCTGCGCGGCCTGCGTGACGAGGGCATCACCTGCGTGATCATCTCGCACAAGCTCAACGAGGTCATGGGCATCTCGGACCGGGTCACCATCCTGCGGGACGGCAAGACGATCTGGACCCAGGACACCGCGGACCTCACCGAGGAGAAGATCATCTCGGGGATGGTCGGCCGCGACATGGAGCACCGGTACCCGGAGCACACGCCGACCATCGGCGACGAGGTGCTGCGGATCGAGGACTGGACCGTCCACAGTCCGACCCAGCCCGACCGGGCCCTGGTCCGCAACGCCAACCTCACGCTGCGCCGCGGCGAGATCGTCGGGCTGGCGGGCCTGATGGGCGCCGGCCGCACCGAGCTGGCGATGAGCGTCTTCGGCCGCTCGTACGGCGTCAACATCTCCGGAAGGCTCTTCAAGGAGGGTCGGGAGATCCGGACGCGGACCGTGCGCGAGGCGATCGACCACGGCATCGCGTACGCCACCGAGGACCGCAAGCGGTACGGCCTCAACCTGATCGAGGACATCAAGCGCAACATCTCCGCGGCCGCGCTGGACCGCCTCGCCAAGGGCGGCTGGGTCGACGGCAACGAGGAGTTCAAGGTCGCCGACGAGTTCCGCGCCAGCATGAACATCAAGGCACCGAGCGTCGAGTCGGTGGTCGGCAAGCTGTCCGGCGGCAATCAGCAGAAGGTCGTACTCTCGAAGTGGATCTTGACTGACCCGGACGTGCTGATCCTCGACGAGCCCACCCGCGGCATCGACGTCGGCGCGAAGTACGAGATCTACACGATCATCAACCGGCTCGCCGACGAGGGGAAGGCCGTCCTGGTCATCTCGTCCGAGCTGCCCGAGCTGCTCGGGATCTGTGACCGCATCTACACCCTCTCGGCCGGGCGGATCACCGGCGAGGTGCCGCGCGCCGAGGCCACGCAGGAAAGCCTGATGACCCTCATGACCAAGGAAGTACAGGAGGTGGCGCCGTGACCGCCGCACCCAGCAGCACCGGTGTGGTCGGCAAGGCTCCGGCCGGGCCGAAGGCCGACACCGCCCCTCGCAAGGTCAACTTCGACCTGAAGCAGAGCGGCATCTACATCGCGTTCGCGATCACCATCCTGGTCTTCACCGTGCTGACCGAGGGTGTCCTGCTGTCGCCGCAGAACCTCAGCAACATCATCGTGCAGCAGTCGTACATCCTGGTCCTGGCGATCGGCATGGTGCTGATCATCATCGCCGGGCACATCGACCTCTCGGTCGGCTCGGTGGTGGCCGCCGCCGGCGCGTTCGCCGCGGTCATGATGGTCAACTGGGATCTGCCCTGGCCGGTCGCCGTCATCGCGACGCTGGTCTTCGGCGCGATCATCGGCGCCTGGCAGGGCTACTGGGTGGCGTACTTCGGCATCCCCGCCTTCATCGTCACCCTGGCCGGCATGCTGCTGTTCCGTGCCGTCACCTACTGGATCCTGGGCAACCAGGGCATCGGCCCGTTCCCGGACGAGATCCGGACCCTGGCCAACGGCTTCATCCCCGGTTTCCTCGGCAACATCGGTCTCGGCGAGACACTCGGCGGCGCCGACCTGTTCAGCGTCATCGTGGGCCTGCTCGTGGTGGCCGGCATGACCTTCGCGCAGTACCGCTCCCGGGCCGCCCGGATCCGCTACAGCCAGGCCGTCGACCCGACCTGGCTGTTCCTGGCCAAGGTCATCGTGCCGGCCGTGATCGTCATGTTCCTGGTCGTGCAGCTCGCCCGGTTCCGGAACGTGCCGTGGGTGCTGGTGCTGCTGGCCGTGCTGGTGGTCGGCTACACGCTGGTCACCGACAAGGCCGTCTTCGGCCGCCAGATCTACGCGGTCGGCGGCAACCTGCAGGCCGCGACGCTCTCCGGTGTCAAGGTCAAGTCCGTGGTGTTCTGGCTGTTCGTCAACATGGGCGTGCTCTCCGCCCTGGCCGGCCTGATCTTCGCGGGCCGGCTGAACCTGGCCGGCCCGACCGCCGGCAACAGCTTCGAGCTGGACGCCATCGCCGCCGCCTTCATCGGTGGCGCCGCGGTCCAGGGTGGTGTCGGCCGGGTGGTCGGCGCCATCACCGGTGGTCTGATCATGGCCGTGATCAACAACGGCATGGGCCTGATGGGCGCCACCAAGCCGCAGCAGGTCATGCTGGTCAAGGGCCTGGTGCTGCTCGGCGCCGTCGCCTTCGACGTCTGGTCCAAGCGCCGCGCCGCCGGCGCGAAGTGACGCCGGTCCGCTAGATCCGGAAAGTGCCCGGCGGGTTTCGGCCCGCCGGGCACTTTCTTTTCACCGGTGTCCGCCGCCCTCGAGGGAACGGGAATCGAGGGAATGCGGAATCCGGTCAGTTACCGCCGCAGGCGATCCGGTACGCGGAATTCGGCGTGTTCCAGCATTTCCAGCTCAGGATGATTTTCTGCCAGTTGTCGCCGTCGATGCGAATGCCGTCGTAGGACCAGTCGTGGAACGTCTTGATGAAGTCCACGTCGCAGAGGCTGCTGGCCGTTCCGCCGTTCCTGCCGACCGCGAGCTCGACGGTCTTGTACCTGTTGTTGCCCAGGTGCTTGTCGCCCTTGACCATGATGGTCTGGTCGGTGTTGTTCTTGAAGGACCCGGCGCCGGTGGTCGGCCTGCCGTTGGAGCACCGGGGCGCGGCCTGCGCCGGGCCGGAGGTCACCAGCACGAGGCCGGCCGAGGCGGTCACCAGCGAGGCCGCGCCGGCGGCCAGGGTGCGCATGAGGGGCTTACTGTCGATTCGCAACCGTATTCTCCGATCGAGTTCCGTGAAACCTGCCGGTAATCTATCGGCGCCGGTCGCTTTTCGCAACATTCTCGTATTGTCGTGCCGATGCTTCGTTCGATGTTAAGCGGGTGTGAATTGGACCGTTTCAAGAGAGTGGAATCAATCATCTTTCCGGCGGCGATCGCATTCAGGGTGATTCGTGCCGGCCGGGTGGCCGGAAAAGAAGTCAGATCGGAAAGATAACTGTAGGAAAGGGACGTCAGCGGGCGGTGGCCAACCCGAATCGGGACGGCCGGACGCCGGGGAAGACGGCGTCGAGGGCGCCCAGGCCGCAGCGCTTCTGCAGCACCTCGCCGATCACCGAGCGATAGTCCGTGGTCGCCGCCAGATCGCCGTCGACCAGATCCCGCGGGTCCAGGCCGGGCCAGTCACCATAGACGTGGCCGCCCCGGATCCCGCCGCCCAGCAGCATCATCGCGTTGCCGTGCCCGTGGTCGGCGCCGCCGGAGCCGTTCTCCTTCACCCGGCGGCCGAACTCGCTGATCGTCAGCACCGTCACGCTCTTCATCGCGGTCTCGCCGAGATCGGTGGTGAAGGCGGCCAGCGCCGCGGCGAACGCGGCCAGGTTGTCGTACATCCGCTGGCCTCTCACCGCCGGGCCGAGCCCCTCGTGCATGTCCCAGTCACCGCAGTCGACGGCCGCCGTCACCAGGCCCGCCCTGGCCTTGATCAGCCGGGCCACGTCGGACAGGGCGGCGCCCAGATCGGTGTCCGGGTACCGCGCGCCGTTCGCGGGCCGGTAGCCGCCGATCCGCACCGGGCCGGTGGCGGCCAGGGCCCGGTCGGCGGCCAGGGCGGGGGCGGCGAGCAGGGGCGGCGCGTCGGCGTACATCACCCGCAGCGCGGCGGCCATCGGCTTCTTGTCGGCGGCGGCGAGGTGGAAGTCGTCGACGCCCGTCATCGACACGTCCACCGAGGGACCGGCCAGCAGCCGGGCCGGCATCGCCTCGCCCATCGACACCGCGGCGAGCGGCCCGCCGGCGCCGGTCAGGCCGAGCATCCGGTCCAGCCAGCCGCTGCGGATCGAACTGCCCGGGGCGGCGTTCTCCATCGCCTCCATGGCGGCGAAATGCGACCGGGTCGGGTTCGGCTGGCCGACCGCGTGCACGGCGGCGAGCCGGCCCGCCCTCCACTGCGGCAGCAGCGGCGCGAGCGCCGGGTGCAGCCCGAACAGGCCGCCCTCCCCGGCGATGACTGACGATTTCGGTACGGCGATGCCCGGCCGGGCCCGGTAGTACGCGGTGTCCCCGATCGGGGCGAACGCCGACAGCCCGTCGAAACCGCCGCGCAGCGACACCACCACGAGGGTGTCCCCGGTGTACCGCCCGGCGGCGAACGCCAGCCGGGTGTCGACGGCCTCGCTCGCCAGGCCGCTCAGCGCGGCGACGGCGCCCACCGCGAGACCCCGGCCCAGCACCCCGCGCCGGGACAGCCGCAGCTTCTCGTTCTCGTCACAGCACAGCACCGTCGTCATGCGTCACCTCAACTGGAAGGACGGCGAGTCAAGAACAAGAGCGACGAGGTACGGCGCGGCGCCGGCGAGGGCCTTGTCCTTGGCGGTCAGAGGACTGGTCGGCACCTTGCCCGCGACACTGAGCACGGCGGCGGTGTGCGCGGCCGGCAGCTTCACCCCGATCAGGCGTACGGCCAGCGCGTCCACCAGCGCGCCCCAGGTGGCCGGCAGCACCGGCACCAGCGACCTCAGCAGGTTCGCCGGTCGGGTGAGCTGCCGCGGGTACCAGCCGGCGGCGAGGTTCAGGTGCAGGTTGCAGCGCAGCAGGAACGCCGACGGCGACGCCCAGGCCGCGGCCACGTCCGGGAACCCGTTCGGCGCGCTCCAGCGGAACGGCGCGTTCCCGGCCGACACCAGGTTGTTGTAGAGGGCGTCCAGGGACTTCGTGCCGGAGGCGTCCGGGCCCAGGCCGAGCGCCCGGACCGCGGCGACGGTGTCCTCGAACGGGGTGCGGGTCTTCCGCCCCACCGAGGCGGCGAACTCGGGGGAGAGGAACAGCGCCCGCAGCACCGGCGCGATCGCGGTGTCGTTGGCCAGGTACACCCGCGCCAGCTCGGCGACCAGGGACGCGGGCGCCTCGTCGGCGACGAACCGGACGCACAGCTTGCGGGCGATCCGCTCGGCGGTGGCCCGGTGCCGGGCCAGATGGTCGAGGAACGCGAGCGCGGCGGCCTCACCGTCCGAGGCGGCGTTGGCGTGCCGGAAGCCGAGGATGTCGACGGCGCCGGTGGCGTGCCGGCTCGCGTCGTAGACGTACCCGCCGGACTTGCCGACCGTCATGCCGGTCAGCAGCCGGGCCGCCGCCAGGACGTCCGCCTCGCGATAGACCAGGCCGACGGTGTGCAATTCCATCAGCTCACGCGCGTAGTTCTCGTTCGGGTGCGCCTTGCTCGACGAGCGCTGGTCCAGGTAGGTCAGCATGGCCGGGTGCCTCGCGGCGGCCTTGAGCATGTCGGCGAACTTCCCGAGCGCGTGCTTGCGGATGACCACCCGGTCGTACTCGGCGCGGGTGTCCCAGACGCCGCTGGACGGGGCGGCGATGTGCAGGTGGTTCGACCAGAACGCGACGGCCTGCTCGAACAGCTGCCGCTCGCTCCACGCGGCGCGGGCGATGGCGGCCCGGCCGAGCTGCTGGAACGCCTCGTACGAGTGCTTGGCGAGCGTGGCCCGTACCGTCGCGGCGGAGGCCCCCGCCAGGGGAAGCCGTTCGAGGACCGCATCGCAGCGGGGGTCGGCGATCCGCGCCGGGTCGAGCTGCCGGTCCAGCCAGCCCGCGATCCCCAGCTTCCGCGCGTTCGCGAGCGACTCCGGCGTCGCGCCGAACGTCGCGCGGCGCAGCAGGTGAGCGATCGGGTCGCCGCCCAGGGTCCTCGCCAGCGCGTCCGCGGCGGGCGCCGGCGCCGCGACGGCGGAGGTTCCGGCCGCGAGGCCGGTGACGGTGAGGGCGGCGGTGGCGACGGAACCGGCGAGCACGGTACGGCGGGTCGGCGTGGTCATGCCGGACGGTTCGGCCCGAACCGGGGAATCCGCGCCGTTGCAACCGTGACTAACGATCCCGCAATCCGGCCGCACCCATTACCGGAAACGGCGTCCTGTCCTAGTCTCAAGACCGTGGATCAGGCTGAAACGGTACGCACCCCGTCGTCCTGGGTCGTCGTCGGACTCGACAACGGCGGCACCTGCAACAACGCCACCGTGCTCGACGCGACCGGGCAGTTCCTCGTCGACAACCTGGTGGAGAACCCGAGCCGGGTGCTCGACGGCCCCGAGTCGGCGGTCGAGGCCCTCGCCGGCGCGTTCGCCAACATCCTCGAGCTGACCAGCACCCCGTTGTCGCTGGTCCGCGCGGTCGGCCTGGACACCCCCGGCCCGGCCAGCGCCCACGGGGTGATCTCGTCGAAGGGCGCGACCAACTTCAACCAGGTCTCCTGGCACGGCTTCGACATCCGCGGCGCCCTGGAGGCCCGGCTCGGCCTGCCGGTGGTCTACAACAACGACGGCAACGCGGCCGCCCTGTACGCCCACCACCAGCACTTCGGCGCCGCGGCGGCGGCCAACTCGTCGGTGTCGGCGATCGTCGGCACCGGTCTGGGCGGCGGCGTCGTCGAGGCCGGCACGGTGATCCGCGGCGCGGCCGGGATGGCCGGTGAGCTCGGGCACGTGCAGATCCCGCTGCACGGCGTCCTCGAGGACGACCAGCCGGTGCCGCGGTGCAACTGCGGGTTCGCCGGCGACGTGGAGAGCGTGGCGTCGCTGACCGGCATCAGGAACAACCTGCTGCCGTACTGGCTGACCCGGTTCCCGGACCACCCGCTGGCCAAGGAGCCGATCGCCACGGCGGCCAAGGCGCTGCGCGGTTACGGGGAGAAGGACGACGCGCTCGCGCTCGCCGTCTTCGGGCAGCAGGCCAAGGCGATCGGCAAGCTCTTCACCATCGCCGCGAACTTCACCGACCCGGCGGCGTACTTCCTCGGCGGCGGTGTGGTGGAGGCCGCGCCGCACTTCCGGCAGTGGTTCCTCAACAGCGTCCGGGAGGCCACCGACCTGCGCGACGAACAGAAGGCGGTGGCCACCTTCGCCCTCGTCCCGGACCGGGACATGGCCGGGGCGCGGGGGGCGGCGGTGGCCGCCCTCAACACCGTCACTCCTCTTTGAGAGCCGTCGCCACGTCGGGGAACATCGGCAGGTAATCGCTGAGCCCGAGGGTGTCGAAGAGCCGGCGCAGGAAGCCCGACGGGGCGGCGAGACGCACCCAGCCGCCCCGCTCGTTGGCCCGGCCGTGCGCGGTGACCAGCACACCGACGCCCATCGAGTCGCAGAAGTCGAGGCCGGAGACGTCCACCACGACGCGTGGGCTCGACCGTTCGACGAGGCGGCTCAGGTTCGCCTTGAGAGCGGGGGCGGTGTCGATGTCGAGTGACCCGCGCAGCACCAGCACGGCCGTGTTCGGTGGATGATGCGCGACCGAGACCTGCATATTCGTCTGTCCTCACGGTGGAACGGGCTCAACTAAGGATCGATGAACACCCTATGCGAGCCCGTCACCACACGCAGGATGCGGCACTCAGGCGCCGACGTTGCGCCACTTGCGGCCGTTACGGCCGATCAACCGGTCCGCGTCGGTCGGGCCCCACGAGGCGGCCTCGTACGTCGGGATCGGGGACCGGTCGTTCGCCCAGTGCTCGATGATCGGGTCGACGACCCGCCAGGACTGCTCGACCTCGTCGCTGCGGATGAACAGGGACGCGTCGCCGAGGAGGGCGTCCAGGAGCAGCCGCTCGTACGCCTCCGGGGACTCCTCGACGAACGTCTGGTCGTAGGAGAACTCCATGGCGGCGGTCCGCACCCGGAACGAGTGGCCCGGCACCTTCGCGCCGAAGCGCAGCGAGATGCCCTCGTTCGGCTGGATGCGCAGGATCAGCGCGTCCGCGTCCAGTTCGGTGAGCTGGTTGGTCGGGATCGGCAGGTGCGGCGGGCGCTGGAACTGCAGCGCCACCTCGGTGACCCGGGCCGGCAGGCGCTTGCCGGTCCGCACGTAGAACGGGACGCCGGCCCAGCGCCAGTTGTCCACGTTCAGCCGGAGCGCGGCGTACGTCTCGGTACGCGACAGCGGGTCGACGCCGACCTCCTCGCGGTAGCCGGCCATCAGCTCCTCGCGGGTGCCGCCACGGGTGTACTGACCGCGGACCGCGGCGTCGGCGATGTCCCGGTCGGTGGGCAGCCGGATCGCCTGCAGCAGCTTCACCTTCTCGCTGCGCAGGCCCTCGCCGCCGAACGACGCCGGCGGCTCCATCAGCGCGAGCGCGAGGACCTGGAGCACGTGGTTCTGCACGATGTCACGCATCGCGCCGGCCGACTCGTAGAAGCCTCCGCGGGTGCCGACGCCGAGCGTCTCGGCCACCGTGATCTGCACGTGGTCGACCCAGGACCGGTCCCAGATCGGCTGGAAGATCGAGTTGGCGAAGCGCAGCGCCAGCACGTTCTGGACGGTGTCCTTGCCCAGGTAGTGGTCGATGCGGAAGACGTTGTGCTCGTCGAACGCGGCGTGCACCACGCCGTCCAGCTCGCGGGCCGACGCCACATCCCGCCCGTACGGCTTCTCGATCACCAGGCGGGCGAAGGAGCCCTCGTTCGCCTGGTTCAGCCCGGCGCCGGCCAGGCCGCAGATCACCGGCTCGAACGCGTTCGCCGGGGTGGACAGGTAGAACAGCCGGTTGCCGGAGGTGCCGCGCTGCGCGTCCAGCTCGTCGAGCGTCTCGGCCAGGCGCTTGTAGGTGTCCGGGTCGTCGTAGCCGCCGGCCACGTACCGGATACCGCCGGCGAGCTGCCGCTTCTCGGCCAGGCTGCGGCCCCCGAGGGCGCTCTCGGCGAACTGCTCGTCGCTCATCGGGGTGCGGGCGACGCCGACGAGGGCGAACTGGTCGGGGAGGCGGCCGTGGCGAGCCAGGTTCTCCACCGCCGGGAGCAGCTTGCGGCGGGTCAGGTCACCGGAGGCGCCGAAGATCACCAGCGTGGCTGGCGGGGCGCTGCGCTCCTGGATGAGCTGAGGTGCGTGGTCCATCTTCTGCGAGTCCTCCGACCGGGTCGTTACCGTCCGTCTGAACCCTACGGCTGGAACGGCTCGGAGGGTTCATCCGCTTCCTGGAAAGCGGGACAACGTGGCGGTGAACACGTTCATAAGCCGATGCAGCCCGGACGAATGGCAGAAAGGTGGCAAACTGGTCCCAAAGGTCTGGCAACCGAGGGGGACCCCGTGAAGTACCGGCTCGTGACCCGAAGCGACTTCGACGGTCTCGTGTGCGCCGTGCTCCTACGCCATCTCGACATGATCGACGACATCCTCTTCGTGCACCCCAAGGATGTTCAGGACGGCGTCGTCGACGTCACCGACCGGGACATCCTCACCAACCTGCCGTACGACGGACGCGCCAACATGGTCTTCGACCACCACCACTCCGAGACGCTGCGCAACGACGGCGGCCGGAGCAACCACGTGATCGACGCCGAGGCGCCGTCGGCGGCCCGGGTGATCTACGAGCACTTCGGCGGCAGGGAGCGGTTCCCGAAGGTCACCGACGAGTTGATGCGGGCGGTGGACCAGGCCGACTCGGCCGACTACACCCTCACCGACATCCTCAGCCCGACCGGCTGGACGCTGCTGAACTTCCTGATGGACAGCCGGACCGGGCTGGGCCGGTTCCGCAACTTCCGGATCTCCAACTACCAGCTGATGATGCAGCTCATCGACGCCTGCATCGAGCACAACGACGTCAACGAGATCCTCGCCCTGCCCGACGTGGTGGAACGCGCCGAGCTCTTCCACGACTGCTCGGCCCGCTTCGTCGAACAGCTGCACCGGGTCTGCCGGCTGGACGGCGACGTGGTGATCGTCGATCTGCGCGACGAGGAGGTCATCGAGGCCGGCAACCGGTTCATGGTGTACGCGCTGTTCCCCGAGTCCCGGGTCTCGGTGCACATCATCTGGGGCCGGCAGAGACTCAACACCGTCTTCGCCTGCGGCAAGTCGATCCTGGACCGGACCTCCCCGGTGGACATCGGCGAGGTGATGCTGCGCTACGGCGGCGGCGGTCATCTCGCGGCCGGCACCTGCCAGGTCCCGCACGACGAGTCCGACCGGGTGGAACGCGAGATCATCGACGCGCTGCGCACCGAGCGCGTCGTCCCGGTCTGACCGTACGGACGGGGCCCGCGAGGACCCCGCCCGTACGGCACGCGGATCACGGGCCTTGCCCGGGCCCCACCCGCTGGTCGCGGTCGTGCGCCCCACGCGCTCGCCACGACAGGTTCCACGCCCACCCGCGTGGAACCTTCTCCCTCGCAGGCCCGGCCTGCATGGGAAGTCTCAGTCCTTGTAGCTCCACTTGCCGCCGGCGCCGGCCCCGACGGGCTCCTTCTCCTCCGGCGAGGTGGGGCCGTCGTCCGGCTCCTCCTCCTTGGCGCGATGCCGGCCGCGCAGCAGCATCCCGCCGGCGCCGAGCAGGGCCAGCACGGCCACGCCCCACCCGGACAGCGAGAGCCACGACGGGCCGTCGTCCTGGGCGTTCGCGGCGAGCTGCGCGAACAGCGCCTCCTCGGCCGAGGCCGTCCCGGTGCCCGCGCCGCCGTGGTGCGACACCGGCCGGCTGCCGTCCGACGGGGTCAGGGTCACGGTCGCCGGCATGACCGGGCCGGCCGCGCCCCCGGCGTACTTCGTCTCCACGGTGAACCGCATCGAGCTCAGCGTGGGCAGCGGCCCGAGAGCGACCGTCAGGTCCGCGGACTTCCCCGGCTCGATGGTGACGCCGTTCACCGCGAGCCAGACGATCGAGTCGGCGGCCTCGGTGGTGGGGGTGGCGCCGTGGATGGTCTTCAGCGGCACGGTGAGCTTCCGATAACTGATCTTCGGAGCCCAGTCGTCCACCGACAGCGGGTACACCTCCGCGACCGGGGTGTCCGCCGGGATCCTCAGTGTCACCTCGGTGATCGGCGACGTGCCCTCATTGGTCACATGGAAGCTCAGGTTCGCTCCACTGCCCTGCGGCGCCGTCGGCGGGTTCACGGTCACGTCCGCCGCGGCCGGGCCGGCGGCGAAGAACACGCCGGCAGCGGTCACAGCGGTCAGCACGCCCGCGCGGCGGGCCCTCGTCGGATGCCTCACGACATGTAGTTCGGATCACCGGTCCCGATGGTTCAACGCGGACCCAGAAGATTTCCGGACGATCTCGTGGCGGATGATGAACCCATGCGTGACGTGCCCATCGACGGCGACATGATCCGGCTCGGCCAGTTCCTCAAGCTGGCCGATCTCACCGACACCGGCGGGGAGGGCAAGATCCTGATCAGCTCCGGCGACGTGACGGTCAACGGCGAGGTGGACACCCGGCGGGGCCGTCAACTCCATCCGGGTGACGTGGTCGAGGTGCTCGGACGCCGGGCCCGGGTGGTCGCCGAATAACTTCGGCCCGGGGCCGGAACCCGGGAGGGACCTGGGTCGTCGTACAAATCATGACCATTCACCGCGGCCTCCTGACCGCCGCCGCCGTCCCCCTCCTGCTGCTGAGCGCCTGCGCACAGCCCGGCGCCGCCGGTGTGGCCGCCGCTCCGGCCTCGTCCTCCGCGCCGGTCACCGAGAGCGCCACCACCGAGGGCGCCGACGCGACCGTCGCCCTCCGCGTGGAGTACCGGGGCGGATTCGTCCCCGCCGAGACCATCCCGTCCCGGCTCCCGCTGTTCAGCCTCTACGCCGACGGGCGCGCGCTGACCGAGGGGCCGGTGACGCTGAAGTATCCCGGCCCGGCGCTGCCCAACCTGCAGGAGATCCGGATCAGCCAGGAGCGCGTCAAGGAGCTGACCACCGAGGCGGTCGCGGCGGGCGTCCGGGCCGGCGGCGACTTCGGCATCCCCGGCGTCGCCGACATGCCCAGCACCCGGATCACCGTGATCACCGAGAACGGCGAGCAGAGCGTCGAGGTGATGGCGCTCAACGGGGCCAGCCCGGACGACAGCGCGCTCACCAAGGAGCAGCACGCCGCCCGCAAGAAGCTGTCGGACTTCCTCGCGTCGCTGACCCGGATGGTCGCCGAGGCGGGCAGCCCGCCGGCCGCGGCCTATCGGCCGGAGCGGGTCGCGGTGCTGGCCCAGCCCTATCAGGACACCGGTGACGGCGCGGGTGGCGCCCCGGTCGCCTGGCCCGGCCCGGAGCTGCCCGGCGGCGTCCTCAATCCGAACCTCAAGATCAACTGCTTGACCGTCGAGGGTACGGAGAAGGATGAGGTCTGGGCGGCCGCGGAGAAGGCCACCGAGCGCACGCCGTGGGAGTCCGCCGGCAAGAAGTGGCAGATCGACTTCCGCCCGCTGCTGCCCGACGAGACGAACTGCGCCTCGCTGCAGAGGCAGTCGTGAACCCGATCGGCGAGGGTGTACCAGTAGTACACACCACCGGTACTCTTCCGCGGTATGAGGCTGGTGGTGCGTCTGCTCGGGACGACCGGTGTGCTGATCCTGCTGACCCAGCCGCTCTGGGCTCCGCAGTGGGGCGGCGGCATCCTGACGGAGATCGCGGGGCGGCCCCCGTGGATTAGCGCCGCGATCGTCCTCGGGTTCCTCGGCCTGGTCGCGCTCTACTGCCGCACCCTGCAGCGCACGCTGACGACGGTGCGGCCGTGGGCGCGCCGGGCCCGGCCCGCCTCGGTGTGGTGGATGTTCGCGGTCCCGCACAACTTCGTCGAGGACTTCTTCATCGTCCGGGCGGTCGCCGCCTCGCTGGCCGCCGACGGCGTCCCGCCCGGGCCGGTGCGGCGCTGGTCGATCCTCGGATTCGGCTGGTGCGCGGCCCAGATCGTCTCGCTGCTGCCCGGCGTGGCCGGTCTCGCCGGGGGAGCGGTGGCGCTGCCACTGTGGGCCGTCCACTGGCACCTCACCGTCCGCCTCAACGCCGCGCGAGCGCGCCGGCCACCAGCCGGAACCTAGGATTCCGGGCATGCCGCTGCCCCGCTTCGACCGCCTTCCCCCCGCGACCCGTGCCGCCATCCTGGCCGTGGCCCGCGAGCATTTCGCGCGAGACGGGCGGGACGGCGCCTCGTTCAACCGGATCATCGCGGACGCGGGGATCTCCAAGACCAGCGCGTACCACTACTTCGACGGCAAGGACGACCTGTTCGCGGTGGTCGCGGCCGACGCGGGGGAACGGGTGCGGGAGGTGCTCGGCCGATGGGAGCCGGTCACCACCCCCGACGAGCTGTGGGAACGCTTCACCGACGGCGCCGGGCGGCTGGCGCGGCACCTGCGGGAGCAGCCGGCCGACCGGGCGGTGCTGGCCGCGGCGAGACCCCGGCCCGGCGACGAGGACCCGTGGATCAGCGCCCTGGTCGCCGACGGGGTGCGGATCGGGCTGATCGACCCGGCCCCCGGCCTCGCGCTGATCACCGCGGCGACCGTCGCGGTCGTCGGGGTGGCCGACGCGCGGGCGCTGGAGCGGCCCGCCGACGACGTGACGGGGGCGCTCCGGCTGCTGCTGGAACGGCTCTGGGGCACCCGCTGATCACCAGACGTCGCCGTCGCGCCAGTCGCAGATCAGCTCGCCGGTGACGTCCAGTCCCGGAACGGGCCGGACCAGCGTGCCGCCGTCGTCCTCCGGGGTGCGCACCACTCCGCCCGGCGAGAGGACCGCTGTCGGGCCCTGCCACACCACCCAGCCGCGGCCCAGGTAGAGGTCGCGGCCCGCCGCGGAGGCGGAGAGGGCGCCCAGCTCGAAACCACCGTCGATCAGCCGCTCGGCCTCGGTCATCACGGCCGACGCCAGCCCGCGCCGCCGCCAGGCCGGGTGGACCGCGACCGCCTCGACGTAACCGCAGCGCAGCGTCCGCCCACCGAGCAGGAACCGGCGCTGCACCACGGCGCCGTGCGCGACCGGGACGCCGTCGTGCGTGATCAGCAGGTGCGAGCCGCCCTGCGCGTGATCCCAGTCGTGGTCGTCGAACCCGCCGTCGAAGGCCAGGTCGAGCAGGTGGCGGATCGCCTGCCGCGCACCGGGGTCCAGATCGGCGGTCGGGACCGTGCGCACCGTCGGCACACCGGGATACTCCATCGGAACCATGCTTCTCAGGATGACGGCCGGTGCTGTCGATCCTCTATCGAAATACGACCGTCCCGCCCGGTGGCCGATCCCGCGGGGCGGCCACCGGGCGGTGTGCGGCTCAGTGGACCTGGAGCAGGTCCACCACGAAGACGAGGGTCTCGTTCGGCTTGATCGCGCCGGCGGCACCGCGCGCGCCGTAACCCAGGTGCGGCGGGATGATCAGCTTGCGGCGGCCGCCGACCTTCATCCCGGCCACGCCCTGGTCCCAGCCGGCGATGACCTGCTGGCCCGCCACCCGGAAACCGAACGGCTCGCCCCGGTTGTAGGAGGCGTCGAACTCCTTGCCCGTGGACTGGGCGACACCGACGTAGTGGACGCTCACGAAGTCGCCGGGCTTCGCCTCCTGGCCCTCGCCCACGACGATGTCCTCGATCGCCAGCTCGGTGGCGGGAGCGTCGGGAATGGGGCCGACATCGGGCTTGCTCATGAATCCTCCTGGTTTCTTACTGACTCGGCCATGCAATCACAGGTCGATGGCCGCTGAACGAGCGGTGCCTGAACTCCGTACCTCCGGGTGCTCCACTCGTCCGCCGCACCGGGAGAACCCATGCTCGTCCGACGTCTCGCCGCTCTCGGCCTGCTGGCCACGGCCGCCGTGCCGGCCCTGCCCGCGCCCGCGCTGGCCCACGGGTCGCCGGTGACCCCGATCAGCCGGACCGCGGCCTGCGCCGGCAACGGGACCGCGCGGGACGCGACGGCCTGCCGGGCCGCGCTGAAGGCCACCGGCGGATTCCTCGGGGCGTACGACAATCTGCGGCTCGCGAACGTGAACGGCGACGACCGGGCCCGGGTGCCGGACGGGCGGTTGTGCAGCGGCGGGCTGGAGGACTACCGGGGACTGGACCTGGCCCGCGACGACTTCCCGTCCACGACGGTGCGGTCCGGGCAGAACCTGAGGATCACGTATCGGGGGACCATCCCGCACCGGGGGTCGTTCCGGATCTACCTCACCGAGCCGGGATACGCGCCGGACCGGAAGCTGAACTGGGCCGACCTCACCGAGCTGGCCGAGGTGAAGGATCCGCCCCTGACCGATGGGTCGTACCGGATGCGGGTCGATCTGCCGCGGCGGACCGGGCGGCACATCCTCTACGTGGTGTGGGCGACCACCAGCACCCCGGACACCTACTACTCCTGCTCCGACCTGGTGTTCCCGGCCCCGGTGGCGACCAGGGCTCCGTCGCCCGCCGCCTCCTCGCGGGCGCCGTCGCCCGCCGCCTCGCCGGCGGCCGCCGGCTCGCGGGCTCCCGAGTCCGCCGGGACGAAGACGGCGCCCCCGGTACGGCTCTCCGGGACGCCGGTCCCGGTGCTCGCCGCGGCGGAGGACGACGGGATGACCGGTTTCGGTCACTGGCTGATCGGCGGGGCGATCACCGTCGCGCTGCTGGCCGCAGCCGGTGCGGGCCTCTCCCGCCTGCGCCGGCGCGGAGACCGGTGAGGGGCTTCGCCGATTTTCCGTTGAACCGCCCGCATCCGGATCTCGTACTGACGGGCGTCGACGATCCACCGCCTGGCAGGCCCCCCAAACGACGAAAGGCCAAGCATGAGTCGTGTTCGTTACCGCGCCCCGGGCCATACCTCGTGGCTGTCGCGCCGCCGCGTGCTGGCGCTGGCCGCGACCGGCGTGGGCGTCTCCGCCGCCTCGGTGGCCGGGCTGAGCCTCGCCGGCGAGTCGGGGAGCGACGACGACGGCGCGCCGCTGGTGGTCTCCCTGCGCGACGTCAAGAAGGGCACGATCGATGTCTTCTCCGGCGAGAAGGTCACCACGATAACCGACAAGGAACTCGTCGCGAGCCTGCTCAAGGCCGCCGGTCGCTGACCTCCCCCCGACAGGAGATTCCCCCGCATGTCCTCGCACCGCGAAGCGCCGGAGATCAGCAAGGATCCCGTCGCCGACAGTTCCGACCTGTACGCGTTCGTCAGCCCCGACGATCCGGACACCGTCACGATCATCGCCAACTACGTGCCGTTGCAGATCCCCGCCAGCGGCCCGAACTTCTTCGAGTTCGGCGACGACGTGCTGTACGAGATCCACATCGACGCGAACGGCGACGCCCGGCCGGACGTCACGTACCAGTTCCGGTTCCGCACCGAACTGCGCAACGACAAGACGTTCCTGTACAACACCGGCCAGATCGAGTCGCTGGACAGTGCGAACTGGAACCGCCGCCAGTTCTACTCGGTCACCAAGGTCGACAGCCACGGCAAGAGCACCGTGCTGGCGAACAAGCTGCCGTGCCCGCCCTGCAACGTCGGCAAGATCTCCATCCCGGATTACGACAAGCTGGCCGCGGACGCGGTGAAGAAGCTGAAGACCGGGGAGAAGGTCTTCGCCGGGCAGCGCGCCGACGCCTTCTTCGTCGACCTCGGCTCGATCTTCGACCTGGGAACCCTGCGCCCCTTCCAGGACGAGCACCTGGTCGGCGCGCAACTGTTCAACTACGCCGGCAAGGCGGTCAACGCCACCGACAAGACCAACGTGCACAGCATCGCCCTGCAGATCCCGCTGCACATGGTCCGCCGGGACGGCAAGAAGCGGGTCCGGGCCAAGGACGCCGGCGCGGTCATCGGCGTCTGGACCTCGGCCAGTCGCCGGCAGGTCGAGGTGCGCGGCGACAAGGGCTCCGGCGACGTCGTGGTGGGCCCGCCGGTGCAGGTGTCCCGCCTCGGCAACCCGCTGTTCAACGAGGTCATCGTGCCGATGGCGCAGAAGGACAAGTGGAACAGCCTGCCGCCGAGCGAGGACAAGCGGTTCGCCGAGTTCGTCGCCACCCCGGAGCTCGGCGCGCTGCTGCCGGCGCTCTACCCGGGCCTGTTCGACAACCTGGCCGCCTTCAACAAGACGAAGGACCCGCGTGCGGATCTGCTGGCGATCCTGCTGACCGGCATCCCGGACGGGATCATCGAGGGCTTCCAGAACAACACCGGCACCCTGCAGGCCGACATGCTGCGGCTGAACACGGCCATCCCGCCGGCCAAGAAGGAGAACGCCTTCGGGGTGGTCGGTGGCGACCTCGCCGGCTTCCCGAACGGCCGCCGGATCGCCGACGACGTCGTCTCCATCTCGATCCGGGCCGTCGCCGGGGCGACGCTGCCGCTGGTGAACAAGGAGTTCACGGCGGATGCCGCGGCCGGGCTGGTCGAGCAGGGGCTGACCATCAAGGACGTCAGCGCCTCGCTGCTCAAGAAGTTCCCGTTCCTGCCCACCCCCTTCGACGGATTCGGAAACCCCTCATGAGCCACGGTCACCACCACCACACGCTCGCCCCGTCCGGACAGGGGACGGTCATGCTGAACATCGGCGGCCCGATCGGCGCGCTGATCATCAACACCGGGGCGCGGTTGCAGGGGCACGAGATCGAGGTGTCCCCGGTGGAGGACACCGGACGGCGTACCCACGCCGCGGTGCGCGCCCGTTATGTCCGCTCCGGTGTCACCTTCTGCGTGGTCATCGACAGCCTTCCGGAGGGCCGTTACGTGGTCTGGCAGGACGCGGACACCCCGCTCACGCAGGTCGAGGTGCGGGGCGGTGCGGTCGCGGAGGTCACCTGGCCGGCACATCTGGTCCCCGGCCGGATGCCGGTTCCGGTCTAGTCTGGACGGCATGGCAGGCGGTCGGCTCCCGGGCCCGGCGTCGCCGGGCGCGGACATCCCGGTCCATGTCGGCCTGCGCACCACCGACATGGACGAGGCCCGGGAGTTCTGCCGCCGGATGTACTACGGGCCGCTGCGGATCGAACCGGTCGGCGACGCCCCCCGCATCGACTTCTCCGCGGACGTGGTGCTGCTCGGCCCGATCACCGTCGGCGAGGTGGGGTACGGCACCGACATCCGGGTGTCGATCGAGGCGCTCGAGACGGCGTACCACGTCCTGGTGCCCCTCACCGGGGTGCTGCGTTCCCGGCACCGCGGCGCGGTGGCGCACGCCGACCCGACCCGGGCCCTGGTCTACCGCCCGACCGGCGACATCGAGCTGGACTGGCCCGGCTCCTGCCGCCTGCTCAGCGTCAAGGTCGAACGCGCCGCCCTGGAACGCGAGGTGGACGCCGCCCTCGACCAGCGGGTCGTCTCCCCGCTGCCGCTCGGCACCGGGTTCGACCTGGTCGACGGCCCCGGCCGGACCTGGGCGGCGCTGGTGCGGCTGCTGCTGTCCGAGCTGTGCGGGCCGGACGGGCTGGCCAGCCAGCCCCGGATGGCGGCCCGCTGGCGGGACATGGTGGTGTCCGGGCTGGCCCTGACGGTCGAGCACCCCTACGGCGAGGAACCGGCGGGACTTCAGGGACCACACCGGCCGCGTACGGTCAAACGCGCTCTCGACGCGATGCACGCCGAGCCCGGCCGCGAGTACCGTACGCGGGATCTCGCGGACCTCGCCGGCGTGGGTGTGCGCGTGCTGCAGGAGGCGTTCCGCCAGCACGTCGGCATGTCCCCGCTCACCTACCTGCGCCGGCTGCGCCTGGACCACGTGCACGCCGAGCTCTCCCGCGCCGACGCCGGGCAGGCCAGTGTCAGCGAGGTCGCGTACCGGTACGGCTTCACCCACCTGGGCCGGTTCGCCGGCGCCTATCGAGCCCGGTTCGGCGTGACCCCGTCGCAGACGCTGCGCGACCGGAGGTGACGGCCGGTCAGGCCGGTGGCCGCAACGGCGGATGCCGGACGGTGGCCGGTCCGCGCCGATGGTCGATCAGGTGACCCGGCAACCTTTCGGGTGCCGGCAGGCGTCTTGGTGGGCGACATGCCGTCATCCACATCCAGCGATCGGGGAATCCTCGGGTGGAGACCACTGAGGACGATTTCGACTCCTTCGTCCGCGCCCGGACGCACGCCCTGCTGCGTTCGGCCTACCTGCTCACCGGTGACCAGCAGCTCGCCGAGGACCTCGTGCAGTCGGCGCTCAGCCGCACCCACCAGGCCTGGAAACGGCTGGCCGACCCCGCCAACGCCGAGTCGTACGCCCGCCGCACCATGTACCACCTCCAGGTCTCCTGGTGGCGCCGGCGCCGGGTGGCGGAGGTGATCCCGGAACGACTACCGGACCGGCCGGGCCCGGACGACCATGCCGCGGCAGTGAGCCTGCGCCTCACCCTCCGGGACGCCCTGTCCCGGCTGACCACCCGGCAGCGGGCCGTGCTGGTGCTGCGCTTCTACGAGGACCGCACCGAACGGGAGGCCGCTGACCTGCTCGGGGTCAGCGTCGGCACGATCAAGAGCCAGACCGCCAAAGCCCTGGCCCGGATGCGGGCCGTAGCACCCGGACTCGCCGACTTCGACAGCCGGAACGGAGCCCTGTCGTGAACACTCCCATCGATCCCTTCGGTTCCCCGGATCGCGGCGCCCTGCATGAGCAACTGACCGTTCTCGCCGACGAGGTCGCACCCGCGGATCTGCGGGACCGGGTCCTCGCGTCGTCGCGCCGGGCGACCGTGCGCCGCCGTAGCCTGCTCGCCACCTCCGCGGCCGTCGCGGTGGCGGCCGTCGTGGCCGGCGTTGCCTGGGCCGGGGTGCCCGCGGCACACCGGGAGCAGGTCCCGCCCGCGGCCACGGTTCCGGTCCCCGGCAGCGGCGCCGCCTTCGACGACGGGCCGTACGTGCCGGGCGGCACCCGCTACCTGTCCTACGACGGCCGGGTGAAGCTGGCGATGGGCGGGGCCTTCGAGGCGGTCAAGACCGAATTCACGCCGCCGGGTGCGGTGTGCGGCGTGGCCGTCTCCCCGGATCGGGCACGGATCTCCTACGTCACGCCCGGGAACGGGGACCTGATCGTGGCCGACCTCGACGGGTCCCACCCCCGGGTGCTGCATACCGGAGTGTCCTGTGCCGGAGGGGACGGCCCGGTCTGGCTCACGGCGCCGCAGCGGATCCTCGTCCGGCAGCTCGCCGGCGGGCCGCGGATGGCCGTCGACCCGGTGTCCGGGCAGATCGGCGAGACCCCGCTGAAGGACGTGACCGGATACCTGGCCCGGTCCCCGCGCGGTCTCCACACCGCATACCGGTCAGGGAACGAGATCGTGGTGCTCCGGTCCGAGGGCCCGGAGGTCGTGCACCGGGTGACGCCCGCGGGCGTGGACGGGAACGGTGGATTCAGTGTGCAGGCCGTCACCGATGACGGCCGGCGGGTGGTGATCGGGCCGGCCGGCACCGCCGCCGAACCGGTGCGCACCGGCACCCGGCTGATCGACACGGCCACCGGGCAGGAGGTGGACCTGCCGGCGGCGCTCGGTTTCCCGGCGGGCGCGGAGGTGGCGGCGATCCAGCCGGCGAACCGGGACCATCTGCTGGTCCAGATGGTCAGCGACGCGGGCTGCGACCTCTACCTGCTCGATGCGGGCAACCGGGTCGTCGACCACCGCTCCGAACCGGCCGAGGTCCGCGCGGCGACCCTCCTGCCCCCGGCCTGACCCGCCCGCCGCCCCCACCCGGCGGGCGGCGAACCGACGTGATGCCGGGCGGCCCCGACACCGCCCGGCCGATCGACGGGAGCGCTTGCGCCGTACCACCGCAAGGGTTGGATCCGGCGATAGCGCGTCAGAGCTCGACGCGCTGGCCCTTGCCGATGACGACGACGCCGTTGTCGCTGACCGTGTAGAGCTTGCGGTCGCGGTCCAGGTCGACGCCGATCTGGGCGCCCTCGGGGATCACCACGTTCTTGTCGATGATGGCGTTGCGGATGACCGCGCGGCGGCCGACCGAGACGCCCTCCATGATCACCGCGCCGTCGACGTGGGCCCACGAGTTGACCCGGACGTTGGGGGAGATCACCGAGCGTTCCACCAGGGCGCCGGAGACCACCACGCCGGGGGAGATCATCGAGTCGATGGCGCGGCCCTGGCGGTCGTCGTAGCCGTGCACGAACTTGGCCGGCGGCCAGGAGCCGTAGTTGGTGAAGATCGGCCAGTCGTGGTTGTACAGGTTGAAGATCGGCAGGGTGGCGATCAGGTCCATGTGCGCCTCGTAGAACGAGTCGAGCGTGCCCACGTCGCGCCAGTAACCACGGTCCCGGTCGGTGGCGCCGGGCACGTCGTTGTCGCGGAAGTCGTAGACGTTCGCCTCGCCGCGCTCCACCAGCATCGGGATGATGTTGCCGCCCATGTCGTGCTTGCTGTCCGGGTTCTGCGCGTCGAGGGTGACGGCCTCGCAGAGCGCCCGGGTGGTGAAGACGTAGTTGCCCATCGACGCGTACACCTCGTCGGGGGAGTCGGGCAGGCCGGTCGCGTCCTTCGGCTTCTCCCGGAACGCCTTGATCTTCTTGCCGTCCGGGCCGACGTCGATGACGCCGAACTGGTCGGCGAGCGACAGCGGCTGGCGGATCCCGGCGACGGTGACCGCGGCGCCCGAGGCGATGTGGTCGTTGACCATCTGCTTCGGGTCCATGCGGTAGATGTGGTCGGCGCCGAACACGATCACGTAGTCCGGCGACTCGTCGTTGATCAGGTTGAGGCTCTGGTAGATCGCGTCGGCGGAGCCGGCGAACCAGCGCGGGCCGAGCCGCTGCTGCGCGGGGACCGGGGTGACGTAGTTGCCCAGCAGCGTCGACATCCGCCACGTCTTGGAGATGTGCCGGTCCAGGGAGTGCGACTTGTACTGGGTCAGCACGACGATCTTCAGGTACCCCGCGTTGGCGAGGTTGGACAGCACGAAATCGATCATGCGGTAGATGCCGCCGAACGGCACACCGGGTTTCGCCCGGTCAGCCGTCAACGGCATCAGGCGCTTGCCTTCGCCACCAGCCAGAACGATCGCAAGCACCTTGACAGCCATGGGGAGGACGCTAATATTCCGGCCGCCCACGCGCCACCCGAAAGGGCGGTTAGAAATATCTTGCTGCGGCTGCAAGGCGCTTACCGGTCAGGCGGCGGGCTCCCGAACGGTGTCCCGCAACAGCGAATCGATCGACCGGGCGTCGGCCGGACGGCCGAAATGGTAGCCCTGCGCGAGCGGGCAGGACAGCTCCCGCAGCAGGTCCGCCTGCGCTCCGGTCTCCACCCCCTCGGCCACGGCGAGCAGCCCCTGACTGCGCGCCAGTTCCAGGATCGCCCTGGTCAGGCTCACGTCGGTGGGCTTCGGCGGATCCTGCAACCGGCGGATGAAGGACTGATCGATCTTGAGAATGTCGACCGGCAGCGTGTGCAGATAGGCCAGCGAGGAGTAGCCGGTGCCGAAGTCGTCGATGGCGATCCGGACGCCGTGCGCGCGCAGCGTGCCGAGCACCGGAGTATCAGCGGCGTCGATGAGAACCGATTCGGTGATCTCCAGCACCAGCGCCGCCGCGGGCAGCCCGGTGCCGGCCAGAACCGCCAGGACGCCGTCGGCGAAGCCGGGGTCGCGCAGCTGGTGGGTGGAGACGTTCACGGTCAGGTAGAGGCCGTGCTCGCGGTGCCAGACGGCGGCCTGCGCACACGCCAGCCACAGCGCCCGCGTGCCGACCGCGCCGATCAGGCCGGTCTGCTCGGCCACCGGGATGAACACGCCCGGCGGCACGAGCTCGCCGTCGCGGCGCCAGCGCATCAGCGCCTCCACCCCGGTCATCCGGCCGGTCCCGGCGTCCACCACCGGCTGGTAGTGCATGAACAGACTGCCGTCGGCGAGCGCCTGGCGCAGCCCGGCGGCGATCCGGGCGCGTTCGGTCTGCTCGGCGCGCAGCGACTCGTCGAACCGGGCCGGGCGGGCGCCGCCGGCCTGCTTCGCGGCGCGCAGGGCCAGATCGGCGTCGCCGAGGACGGTGTCGTTGCCCGGCACGCCGTCGGCGAGCCCGGCCCGCGCGGTCAGCGGGATCCGCCGCTCGTCCACCACGAACGGCGCCGCCGCCACCGCGCCGACGACCCGCCCGGCCAGCTCGCCGGCGTCCGCCCCGGACGTGACCAGGAAACCGAACTCGTCGCCGCCCAGCCGGGCGACCAGCTCGACCTCCGGCGCGAACAGCAGCAGCCGTCCCGCCACCTGCCGCAGCACGGTGTCACCGACGTGATGCCCGTAGGTGTCGTTGACCTCCTTGAACCCGTCCAGCGCGCACAGGATCAGCGCGTACGGACGGTCCCCGGCCACGGCCCGGCCCAGGTGGTCCAGCAACAGGTCCCGGTTGGCGAGCCCGGTCAGCGCGTCGTGCCCGGCCCGGTACGCCAGCCGCCGCTGGAGCACCTGCTGCTCCTGCAACGCCGCCCGGGCCTGCCCGGCCCGCCGCTCGGCGAGCCGGGCGAGCAGCACGATCCGCAGCAGCAACAGCCCGCAGACACCCGCGGTGAGCAGCGCCGGGACGACCACGACGGCCCGCCGGTCGGCGATCGCCGGGATCAGCGGGCTGGCCACCGCGGCGGTGCACATCGCGATCAGCGGCCGCCGCCCGACCCCCTCCGCGCCCGGCAGGTAGACGCCCGCGCCGGGGTGCAGCGCGGCGGCCGCGACCAGCACCCAGCAGAACTGGATCATCAGGTGGGCGGGGCCGCCGGGCAGGAACGGCACGGTCCCGGCGGAACCGGTCGCGGCGTACACCAGATGGGGGGTGAGCAGCAGCAGGCCGCCCGCCGCGAGCAGCCGGGCCGGGCCGCGCCGGGCGTCGGCCAGGTTGCGCAGCACGGTCGCCAGGATCGCGATGTCGATCACCGCGTAGAGCATCGCCAGCGCGTTGCCGACCTGCTGGTAACCGGGTTCGCCCAGGTACGGCAGCACGACGAAGGACCAGGCCACCATCGCCAGGCCGAGCACCACGGCGCCCGCCTCGGCGGCCGAGCCCGGCTGCTTGCGCCTGCCGAACTGGAAGGCGCCGGCGGCGTAGAGGGCGTACGGCAGCGCCATCGACAGGCCCATCGGCGTGTTCGCCGGCACGCCGGAGCGGATGCTCCAGCCGGCGGCGGCGATCAGCCCGGCGAGGGCGGCGGCGAACAGCAGCCACCAGCCGCAGCGGTGCCGGCACGCGGCCCGGTAGAGGACCACGACGACGGCGGCCTGCAGCAGCAGCCAGAGGACGATGCTGTTCAGCGCGTACGCGCCGAGCACCGCCGTGGTGCCGCCCGCGAGGGCGTACTGCCAGGCCGGGAGCCGGTGGATGTGCACGTGGGCCATGGTCACCCCGCCCCGGTTGCGGCCCGGTTGCGGTCGCGGTCGCCTTCGGGAGTGTGGTTGTGGTCGCGGTCGCCTTCGGGAGTGTGGTTGTGGAGGCGGTCGCCTTCGGGAGTGTGCACCCGGTAACGCGCCCGCCCCGCCGCCTTCGCCGCGTAGAGGGCCACGTCGGCGTCCCGCAGCGCGTCCGCGGAGGTGCCCGCGTCGTCCAGGTGCAGCACGCCGATGCTGGCCGACACCCGGACCGGGGCGCCGCCGACCACATGCTCGCGCGCGGCCGCGGCCAGCAGCGCGTCCGCGGTGCCGAGGGCGTGCCCGCTGCCGTGGTCCGGCACGATCACCGCGAACTCGTCGCCGCCGAGCCGGGCGACCAGCGCGTCCGGGGCCGTACGCCGGAACTCCGCCCCCAGCGCCACCAGCAGCTCGTCCCCGACCGGGTGCCCGAGCGTGTCGTTGACCTCCTTGAATCCGTCCAGGTCCAGCAGCAGCAGCCAGCCCCGCCCACCGGCCGGCCGGTCCACCGCGACGGCGAGGGCCTCGGTCAGCGCGGCCCGGTTGCCGAGCCCGGTCAGCGGGTCGTGGGTGGCCCGATGCTCCAGTTCCGCGCGCAGCGCCTGCTGTTCGCGCAACGCCACGTCGAGCTGGTGGGCACGCCGCTGCGCCAGGTTGCCGATCATGCCCATCCGCAGCACCAGCAGCACACTCACCCCGATGCCCAGCAGCATCGGCAGCAGGAACAGGCTGAGGTCGCCCGGCACCGGCGGGGCGCCCGGCGGTGGGCCGGCCGGCGGTGAGCCGGCCAGCCGGTTCAGCGTGGCGAGGCCGGTGAGCAGCGGGTACAGGGCGGTCAGCGCGGCGAACAACCCGAGCCGGACCCGGGTCAGCCGCTGCGGCTCGCCGCTGTGCTCCACCACCGCCATCGACGGGTGCAGGGCCGCCGCCGCGACGATCAGGTGCCCCACGATCCAGGCGACGAAGTTCCAGGTGGCCGGCGGCCGGTCCCAGGCCATGGCCGAGGCGAACGCGATGTCCGTGGCGAACCCGAGCAGGGTCCCCGCCACGACCAGCTGGTGCGCGCGGTTGCGCGGATCGCCGGCCAGCAGCACCACGGCGGCCGCCGCGGCCCGTACCAGCGCGAGCAGGGTGTAGACGGCGAAGACCGCGGCCGGGGTCGGGCTGTGCCAGCGTTCGGCGAGGACCGGGCCGATCACCAGGGACCAGCCGCCGGCCATCACCCCGATCATCACCATCGCGCCGTCGACCAGGTTGGCCCGGTGCTGACCCGGCTGGGAGCAGGCCCGTGCCCGGATCAGCAGGGCCACCGTGAACAGCAGGAAGGCGAGGCCGAGCAGCACCTGGTCGAGCACCGGGCCGGGGCCGCGCGTTCCGTCCAGGTGGGTGCCGGCGAACGCGAACAGGCCGAGCGCGGTCAGCCGCCAGAAGAGCGGGCGGTCCGGGCGGTACCGACGGATCCCGGCCAGCACCGCCGCACCGGCGCCCGCCTCGGTCGCCGCCAGCAGCGCCTCGTCCCAGGGCACGGGCAGGGTCAGCGCGGCGGTGACCACCGCCACACCGCCGAGCAGGAAGCCGGGCCACAGCCAGCAGTCGAGCCGTTTCACACCCGCCCTCATCGACACCGGGACGGGCCGGCATGAGTGGTTCCCGGCTAAGCTGCGTGCGTGCTGCGTGCCGATCTGATCACCCGTGAATACCCGCCCGAGGTCTACGGCGGCGCCGGCGTCCACCTCGAATACCTGTCGCGTGACCTGCGCCGACTCGCCGACGTGCGGGTGCACTGCTTCGGCGCCCCGCGCGACGAGGCCGGTGTCACGGCGTACCCCGAGCCCGCCGAGCTGGCCGGTGCCAACGCCGCGCTGCGCACCATGGGGGTGAACCTGGCGATCGCCGAGGGCTGCGCCGGGGCCGACGTCGTGCACAGCCACACCTGGTACGCGAACTTCGCCGGCCACACCGCGAAACTGCTGCACGGCGTCCCGCACGTGCTAACCACGCACAGCCTGGAGCCGCTGCGGCCGTGGAAGGCCGAGCAGCTCGGCGGCGGTTACGCGCTCTCCTCGTTCTGCGAGCGGACCGCGATCGAGAGCGCGGACGCGATCATCGCGGTGTCCGGCGGGATGCGGCGGGACGTGCTCAAGGCGTACCCCTCGGTGGATCCCGACAAGATCCACGTCGTCTACAACGGCATCGACACGTCGCTCTATCAGCCTTCCTTCGAGACCGACGTGGTCGACCGCCTCGGTATCGACCGCAACCGGCCCAGCGTCGTCTTCGTCGGCCGGATCACCCGGCAGAAGGGCCTGCCGTACCTGATGCGGGCCTGCCGTGACCTGCCCGCCGAGGCGCAGATCATCCTGCTCGCCGGCGCCCCGGACACCCCGGAGATCGCGGCCGAGGTCGAGCTCCTGGCCCGGGAGCTGCGGGAGGCCCGCGACCCGCAGGGCGTGATCTGGGTGCAGGAGATGCTGCCCAAACAGGACGTGGTCCAGGTGCTCACGCACGCCACCGTGTTCGTCTGCCCGTCGATCTACGAGCCGATGGGCATCGTCAACCTGGAGGCGATGGCCTGCGAGACCGCGGTGGTCGCCACCGCGACCGGCGGCATCCCCGAGGTGGTCGCCGACGGCGAGACCGGCCTGCTGGTCCCGATCCAGCAGGTCGAGGACGGTACCGGCACCCCCGTCGACCCCGACCGGTTCGTCGCGGACCTGACCGCCACCCTCGCCCGGCTGCTCGACGACCCGCAGCTGGCCGAACGGATGGGCAAGGCCGGCCGCCGCCGCGCCGTGGAGAGGTTCAGCTGGTCCCGCATCGCCGAGGACACCCTCGAGATCTACCGGTCGGTGCGGTGAGCCTGTTACGCCGGCCACCGCTGTGGGTGGCTCTGCTGCTGTCGGCCGCGCTGTTCGCGGTGGGTGTGCTCGGTCTCGGCCTGGTCCGCGCGGCGTTCCACCAGCCGCCGGACGTGACCGCCGCCGGGCAGCCCCTGGAAGTGGCCGAGGGGCCGGCGTTCAGCGAGGCCGGCTCGTGCGGCACACAGAAGGTGCGCGCGGCACGTGAGCTGCGCGGCATGTGGCTGACCACGGTCTACAACATCGACTGGCCGAGCCGGCCGGGACTGCCGCAGGCGACGGTCAAGGCCGAATACCTGAAATGGCTGGACCTCGCCGTCCAGCAGAACCACAACGCGATCTTCGTGCACGTGCGGCCCAGTGGCGACGCGTTCTGGAAGTCCGCGTACGCGCCGTGGTCGAACTGGCTGACCGGGCGGCTGGACGGGGCCGACCCGGGCTGGGACCCGATGCAGTTCATGATCGACGAGGCGCACGCGCGGAACCTGGAGTTCCACGCCTGGTTCAACCCGTACCGGGGCACCCAGCCGGCCCCGTCGGGCGCCGGCACCGACCTCACCAAGCTCGCCCCGAACCACCCGCTGCGGGCCCACCCGGACTGGCGGATCGCCTACCCGAGCGGCTCCAAGGGCCGGTTCTACTTCGACCCAGGCAACCCGGCCGCCCGCACGTTCGTCGAGGACGCGATGCTGGAGGCCGTCCAGAAGTACGACATCGACGGCGTCCACTTCGACGACTTCTTCTACCCGTACCCGGAAGAGGGCGAGGACTTCCCGGACGACGCCTCCTACGCCCGGCACGGCGCCGGGAAGAGCCGCGCCGACTGGCGCCGGGACAACGTCAACACCCTGGTCCGCGAGATGAAGGAGCGGATCACCGCGCTCAAACCGTGGGTCAAGTTCGGGATCAGCCCGTTCGGGATCTGGCGCAACGGCGGCGAGGGCTCCGACACCAAGGGCCTGGAGAGCTACAGCGCCATCTACGCCGACACCCGCACCTGGGTACGCGAGGGCTGGCTCGACTACATCGTCCCGCAGCTCTACTGGACCATCGGGTTCGGCAAGGCCGACTACGCCAAGGTGCTGCCCTGGTGGACGAAGACGGTCAAGGGCACCGGGGTGCAGCTCTACATCGGGATGGCCGACTACCGCGTCGGCGAGAAGGGCGACTGGAGCGACCCCGGCCAACTCGACCGGCAGATGGCCCTGAACGACCAGCTCGGCGTCCAAGGCCAGGTCCACTACAGCGCCAAGATGGTGCGCGACGACAAGCTCGGCTCGGTCACCCGGTACCGCGGGAAGCATTACGCCTCCCCGGCCCTGCTGCCGCGGATGGCCCGGCTCCCGGCCTCACCTCCGGCGGCGCCACGCCTCACGGCGGCGACCAGGTCCGCTTCCGGCGCGGTCACCCTGACGGTCGCGGACGCCGCGGGTGCGAGCTGGGCCCTTTATCGTACGGACGACGAAGGCGCCGCCCTGATCGCCACCGGACGGGCCGGCACACCCGTGGTCGACCCGAAACCCCCGGCCGGAACCGCCACGTACTGCCTGAGCGGCCTGGACCGGTCCGCCAACGAGGGGCCCCTGAGCAGCCCGTTCACCACCGCCGGCTGACCGCTCCCGCACCACCGGCCGGCCGGTCGCACTCGTTCTCACCGCCGGCCGGTCGCGCTCGTTGTCACTGCCGGCCGGTCGGTGTGCGCTCGTTGTCACCGCCGGTCGGCCGGTCGCGCTCGTTGTCGCCACCCGGCCGGTTCGTCGTGCTCGTTGTCGCCACCGGTCGGCCGGTCGCATTCGTTGTCATCGCCGGTCGGCGGCCTGGCCGACCAGCGACTACCGCCGCAAGTTCACCGTTTCGTCCCGGTAATGATCGTTGTGCGGAAAGCTTGACTCGTGCTCCGATGCCTGCCGCTCACGGCCGCCCTGTCTCTCACCACCATTCTCGGGATCCCGGCCCCGGCGGTGGCCGCGCCACCGCCCGAGGCCGTCGCGGTGCGAGGGGAGACCCCGGACCGGGACCGGCTCTCCGACGCACTGCTCGGCGGCCGGGAACTGCCGGCCGGGTTCACCCCGCAACCGGACGCCATCGACGACCTCTTCGCCCGGATCGCCGGGGAGATCACGGCGTGCGGTAAAGCCGGTGGGCTGCCGGAGACGACCGTCTACCGCGAGTTCGTCCGCGGCGCCGGCGACGAGGAACTGCTGGTCCAGACCGTGTCCGCGCCCGGGATGAAGGAGGCGCGGGCAGCGGTCGCCGCCCTCGGCGGGGTGCTGCCCGGCTGCACCGCGTTCACCCGGGCGGCGGGGGAGTTGCCGATGGAGATGCGGTTCGCGCTCAGTTCGTACCCCCGAGCCCCGAAGATCGGGGATGCCACGGCCGGAATCGCCTTCGTGATGACCGTCCCCACCCTGAATCTGGCCGTCAACGGCCGCCTCCTGGCCGTCGCCGCGGGCGCCGCCCACACCACCGTCCTCCTGATGACCGAATCCTCCCCGAAGACAGCCGACCTGGAAGCCGCCGCCCGCACTGCCGTGGGCAAACTGGCAGCTCTGAAACAGTCCGTGCCGACCGGCGACCGCGTGGCCGCGACGCGCTGATCAGGAACGCAGCTCCGCCGGCGTGGCGCCGGCGACGATGCGGGCGATGTTGCCGTCCCGGTCATGGCCGGCGAGGTGCCGGGCGAGGTCGTCCAGGTCGTCGATCTCGCCGAACTTCGCCCGTAGCAGCGCCCGCATCAAGTCGACGCGGCCTTCGGTGATGCCCTGCTGCCAGCCTTCGGTAATGCCCTGCTCGCGGCTGCGCTGGGCGAATTCGCGGCCCAGTTCGCTCTGTTCGGGGATGTTGCTCATATCTCTCCCTCCGTAATGCGTCGAGGACCTGAGACACCGGCGTGCCTCCACGAGGCACCGAGCTCAGGCTGATTGGCCTTGTCGATCGCCTGCGGCGCTGCCGTGACCTTGCTGCGCCCGCAGGTGAACGATCGGTGGATCAGGCATCGATGCGGCCGCGTTTCGGGCCGGAGCACCCGGCCTGGCCGTGACTCGCTGGTGGCTACTTCACCGTCCTGCTGACGGGTCCGTGCCGAAGACGCCCGGCCCAAAGCCGCCTTGCACGCCGTCACCACAGCGGAACTCGAAACGGACGTAAGTTGGACGCTTCGGTCAGGAGCGCAGCTCTTCGAGCGTGGCGCCGGCGACGATGCGGGCGATGTTGCGGTCTCGGTCCTGGTCAGCTGTCAGGTGCAGGGCAAGGTCATCCAAGTCGTCGATCTCGCCGAACCTGGCCAGCAGCAACGCTCGCATCCACTCGATATTGGCCTGCTCGCGGCTGCGCTGGGCGATCTCGCGGCCCAACTCGCTCTGCTCGAGGATGTTGCTCATGTCTCTCCTCCGTAGTGCGTCGAGGACCTGAGTCGCCAGCGTGCCTCCCACGAGCATACTGAGCTCGGCCTGGGTGATCTTCTCCTCGATGTGGTCGGTTGCGGCGATCTGGTCGACGACTCGTTCGACGATGTCGGGTGGCGGTTTGCGGGACCAGAGGGCGAGGGGCGCCAGCGGGCCGGCCAGGAGCGCGTCGGGGTCGAGGTCGTCGGGAACATTGACCGCCCGGTAGTCGAGCCGGGCCTGATCCCGGTGGAACCGCCCGGGATATCCGCCGCCCAGCGGCCAGATGACGACCTGATGGATCCGGTGACCGGTGGGGGTGTACTTGAGGGCCAGGGACGCCCAGTAGGCCACCATCCGCTCCTGGAAGTCCTCGGTCCGTTTGACCTGGACCTCGACGTGATAGATGTCGGCCGGGATCCCGTCGTCGTGCCGGACCAGGAACACCTTGTCGCGCTGGCGGCTGCGCTGGCGTGGCTGCTCGGTGGGCCCGTCGAGGATCACCTCACCGCCACGTAAGCGCGCACCGCAGAGCAGTTGTAACGCGTCCTGGGGGTGTGCTTCGAGAAGTGTCTTGTAGAGGCCGTCGAAGTCGCGGGCCCGGGTGGAAACGCCGTCGGTCACGGTTCCTCCTTCCGCGCCCGGCGATGGGCGCGGAAGCAGTCTGCCCCGACACGGAGCCAGTAGTCAAGCGTCAGGTGGTAGGGTGACTTCTAGGCGTGCGACGGGATGGGGCTCCTGGGGCGGCGCTGACGAGCGTGCGAGGGAAGGGTCAGCTCGTGACCTTGCCGCCGGTGACTTCGATGTGGCGGTTGGTGGCGACGGCCTCCAGCATCCGGCGGTCGTGGGTGACCAGCAGCAGGGTGCCGGTGTAACCGGTCAGGGCGGATTCCAGCTGCTCGATCGCCGGCAGGTCCAGGTGGTTGGTGGGCTCGTCGAGGACCAGCAGGTTGACGCCGCGGGCCTGGAGCAGGGCGAGGGCGGCGCGGGTGCGTTCGCCGGGGGAGAGGGTGGCGGCCGGGCGCAGCACGTGACCGGATCGCAGGCCGAACTTGGCGAGCAGCGTGCGCACGTCGGCGTCGGGCCAGTCGGGGACGGCGGTGCCGAAGGCGCGGACCAGCGGCTCGTCGCCGAGGAACAGGCCGCGGGCCTGGTCGACCTCGCCGACCACCACGCCGGGGCCCAGGTGCTGGGCGCCCGCGTCGAGCGGCAGGCGGCCGAGGAGGGCGGCGAGCAGGGTGGACTTGCCGGAGCCGTTGGCGCCGGTGATGGCGACCCGGTCGGCCCAGTCGATCTGGCAGGTGACCGGGCCGAGGGTGAAGTCGCCGCGCCGGACCAGGGCGTCGCGCAGGGTGGCGACGACGGCGCCGGACCGTGGGGCGGCGGCGATCTCCATCCGCAGGTCCCACTCCTTGCGGGGTTCCTCGACCACGTCCAGGCGTTCGATCATGCGCTCGGTCTGCCGGGCCTTCGCGGCCTGTTTCTCGCTCGACTCGCCCCGCATCGACTTGGCGATCTTGTCGTTGTCGGGGGCTTTGCGGCGGGCGTTGCGGACGCCCTTGTCCATCCAGGCGCGCTGCATGCGGGCGCGTTCGAGCAGGTCGTCCTTCTTGTCGGCGTACTCCTCGAACTGTTCCCGGGCGTGCCGCCGGGCCCGCTCGCGCTCGTCGAGGTAGGCGCCGTAGCCACCGCCGTACAGGTTGATCTGCTGTTGGGCGAGATCGAGTTCAAGGACTTTGGTGACGGTACGGGTGAGGAACTCCCGATCGTGGCTGACCAGCACGGTCCCGGCCCGCAGCCCGGCCACGAACGCCTCCAGGCGGGCCAGCCCGTCCAGGTCGAGGTCGTTGGTGGGCTCGTCGAGCAGGTAGATGTCGTAGCGGCTGAGCAGCAGCGACGCCATGCCGGCGCGGGCCGCCTGGCCGCCGGAGAGGGCGGTCATCGGCAGGTCGAGGTCGAACCCGAGATCGGCTTCGGCGATGCGTTCGTCGAGGTCGGCGCCGCCGAGGTCGAGCCAGCGTTCCAGCGCCGGGGAGTAGAGGTCCTCCTCCGAGTCGGCGAGGTTCTGGGCCGCCGACTCCATCGCGGTCTGGGCCGCGGTGACGCCGGTGCGCCGGCCCAGGAAGTCCCGCACGGTCTCGTCCGTGCGCCGCTCCCGCTCCTGCGGCAGATAGCCGACGTTGGCGGTGGGCGGGCTCAGCGAGACGTTTCCGTTCTCGGTGGGGATCAGTCCCGCGAGGGTGCGCAGGAGTGTCGTCTTGCCCGCCCCGTTCGCCCCGACCAGGCCGATCACGTCACCCGGCGCGACGACCAGGTCCAGTCCGCTGAAGAGGGTGCGGTCCCCGTGTCCCGCGGCGAGTTCCCGGGCGATCAGTGTGGCGCTCATCAGGCCTCATTCTAGGCGGTGCCACACCGGGGCCCATCGCATCGAGGTTTGGCGATACGGTGTGCCGATGCGACTGCTGGCCAGGGGCCTCTCCATCCTCATGGTTCTCGCCGGATCGTCGGCCATCGCCGCGACTCCGGCTCACGCCGCGACCGGGACCCAACCGGTCCACGACTACGCCTCAGCGATCCGGGAGCAGGTCTGGGTGCAGACTCCCGTCGACAGTGACTCGGACGGGCAGCCGGACCGGGTCGCGGTCCGGATCATCCGGCCGGACACCACGTCGAAGGTGCCGGTGATCTTCCAGCCGAGTCCGTACTACGCCGGCCTCAACGACATCCCGAACCACGACGACATCGACCGGGACGGCAGCGTCTCGGCGCAGAAGGCCGCGCCGGTGAACCGGGCCGACAACATCGTCTTCCCCGGATATCTGGACAACTACTTCGTGCCGCGCGGGTACGCCGTGATCTTCGCCGACAGCCTCGGCAGCGGCGGTTCGACCGGCTGCCCGACCTCGGGTGGGCGCAACGAGACGCTCGGCATGAAGGCCGTGGTCGACTGGCTGAACGGCCGGGCGCCGGGCTTCGACGCGAGCGGCGCGGCGGTGCGGGCCGGGTGGTCGACCGGGAAGACCGGCATGATCGGTGTCTCGTACAACGGCACCCTGCCGAACGCGGTCGCCAGCACCGGCGTGCGCGGCCTGGAGACGATCGTGCCGATCGCCGCGATCAGCAGCTGGTACGACTACTACCGCGCCAACGGCGGTGTCGTCGCGCCCGGGGGCTTCCAGGGCGAGGACACCGACATCCTCGCCAAGGCCGTCCTGACCAGGGCGAACCCGGAGGTGTGCGCGGATGTCATGGCGCACCTGGAACAGGCGCAGGACCGGGAGACCGGCGACTACAGCGCGTACTGGGCGGAGCGTGACTACCTGCGCGACGCCCACAAGGTCCGGGCTAGTGTGCTGCTGGTGCACGGGCTGCACGACTTCAACGTCCGCACCCTGCACGCCGGGCAGTGGTGGGAAGCGCTGGGCCGCAACGGCGTCGAGCGCAAGATCTGGCTGCACCAGGCCGGGCACACCGACCCGTTCAACATCCGCCGGGCCGAGTGGCTGGACACCCTGCACCGCTGGTTCGACCACTACCTCCACCAGATCGACAACGGGATCGAGCGGGAGCCGGCCGCCGACGTCGAGGTGGCCCCGAACCAGTGGGTGACCTCGAAGACCTGGCCGCTCAAGGGACGTGACACGACGCTGCGGCTGGGCGCCGGGCCGCGGCAGACGTTCACCGACGACACGTCACGGACCGCGGAGAGCCTGGCCGCCGCGCCGGACACCGCCGACGCGAACCGGTTCATCCACCTCACCGCGCCGCTGACCAAGGACACCCGGCTCTCCGGGACGCCCGAGATCACGGTCCGGGCGGACCTGGCCGGTGACTCGCCGTACCTGACGGCGCTGCTCGTCGACTACGGCGCCGCGGAACGGTACGCCGGGGTGCGGACGCTGCCCGAGCAGGACTGCATCGCGCCGGGCATCGAGGGCGACCCCGGCTGCTTCTTCAAACGGGAGTACGTGACGGCGACCACCGACCAGGAGATCGTCACCCGCGGCTGGATCGACGTGCGCAACCGGTTCTCGCCGGCGGTGACCACCCCGATCAGGGCCGGGAAGCCGTACACGTTCCGCTGGGAACTGCAGAGCACCGACCACGTGTTCAAGGCCGGCCACCGGATCGGCGTGGTGCTGATCTCGACCGACCGTGATCACACGCTGCGGTACCCGGCCGGCACCGTCGTCGGTGTCCAGCCGGGCGCCTCGTCCCTGCAGCTGCGCCTCAGCTGATCGGGACGGCCGGGCCGCTCACCCGCACGCCCGCGACCGCGGGGTCGAGGCGGACGGTGATGCGGCTCGGCCGGCCCATGTCGTCGCCCTGGCGCAGCGCGATCGTCGCGTCCGCGCCGGCCAGCCCCAGCGCACGCAGGTAACCGCCGAACGCCGCGGCCGCCGCCCCGGTCGCCGGGTCCTCGTAGACACCACCGATCGGGAACGGGTTCCGGACGTCGAACGACTCCGGGCCCTCCCGGAACACCAGCTGGATGGTGGTCCACCCACGCTCGGTCATCAGCGCCTTCAGTGCCGGCACGTCGTAGTCCAGGTCCGCGAGGCGCTCGCGGCTGGTCACGGCGATGATCGGGTGGTACGCCCCGGCGTATGCCACCTTCGGCGCGAGAAGCGGGTCCAGGTCGCCGGCGTCCCAGCGCAGCGCGTCCAGCAGCGCCGCCAGATCCGCCTCCGCGAGGTCCTTCACCTGCGGCTCCACACTGGTCAGCGTCGCCGTCCCGGCCTCGTCCACGAGCACCGGAACGTCACCGGCGTTGGTCTGGAACAGGTGCTCGCCGGGCCCCAGCGCCACCGCCGTCGCCACCGTGGCGTGCCCGCAGAACGGGATCTCGGCGAGCGGGCTGAAATAGCGCACCCGGAGACGATTCCCGTCACGGGCCGTCACGAATGCCGTCTCCGAGTACCCCACCTCGGCGGCGATCGCCTGCATCGCGGCGTCGTCGAGAGCGCCCGCGTCCAGGACCACGCCGGCGGGGTTGCCGCCGGCCGGGTCGAGCGTGAAGGCCGCGTACCGCTGAATCTCCGTCATGACGGCGAGCCTCGCGCCGCGGCACCCGCGGCGGCCAGAGCCAATCCCGCGGCCCTGGATGTGTCCGCTCCCACACACTCGATGAATGTCAGATCCCCGGAGTAGCGTTCGTGCGGTGACAGAGGCGCCGATCGCGATCACACCAATCCCGCCCACCGGCCTGCCGCGCACCGTGGGAGAGCTGCGAGCCTCCGGGCACGAGTTCCGCACGGTCAAGGAGGAGCTGCGGGCCAACCTGCTGCACCGGCTGCGCTCCGGCGAGCCCCGGTTCCCCGGCATCGTCGGCTATGAGGACACCGTGCTGCCCGAGGTCGAGCGGGCGCTGCTCGCCGGGCACGACATGGTGCTGCTCGGTGAGCGCGGCCAGGGCAAGACCCGGTTGATCCGGGCGCTGGCCGGCCTGCTCGACGAGTGGACGCCGTTCATCGAGGGCTCCGAGCTGCACGAGCATCCTTATCATCCGCTCACCCCCGCGTCCCGCCGGCTGGCCGCCGAGGCCGGCGACCTGCTGCCGATCGCCTGGCTGCACCGCTCCGAGCGGTATGGGGAGAAGCTCGCCACCCCGGACACCAGCGTCGGCGACCTGATCGGCGACGTCGACCCGATCAAGGTGGCCGAGGGCCGGGCCCTGGGCGACCCGGAGACCATCCACTTCGGCCTGGTCCCGCGCACCAACCGGGGCATCTTCGCCGTCAACGAGCTGCCCGACCTGGCCGAGCGGATCCAGGTGTCGCTGCTCAACGTGCTGGAAGAGCGCGACATCCAGGTCCGCGGCTACCAGCTGCGTCTCCCGCTGGACCTGCTGCTGGTCGCGTCGGCCAACCCGGAGGACTACACCAACCGGGGCCGCATCATCACCCCGCTCAAGGACCGGTTCGGCGCCGAGATCCGCACCCACTACCCGGCCGACCTGGAGCTGGAGACCGCGCTGATCGAGCAGGAGGCGGCCCTGGTCGCCGCGCTGCCCGCGCACCTGGTGGAGGTGCTGGCCCGCTACACCCGCGGCGTCCGCGAGTCGCCCTCGGTGGACGCGCGCTCCGGTGTGTCGGCGCGGTTCGCCATCGCGGCCGCCGAGACGGTGGCGGCGTCCGCGCTGCGCCGGGCCGGGCTGCGGGGCGAGCGGGAGCCGGTCGCCCGGATCTGCGACACCGTCTCGGTGACGTCGACGCTGCGGGGCAAGGTCGAGTTCGAGAGCGGCGAGGAGGGCCGGGAGACCGAGATCCTCGGGCACCTGCTGCGGGTCGCGACGGCCGAGACGTTCCGGGCCCGGCTGTCCGGGCTCGACCTGTCCGGTTTCACCGACCTGGTCGCCGAGGGCGCCCTGATCGAGACCGGTGACCTGGTCAGTGCCGAGGAGCTGCTGGCCCAGATCGGCACCGTCCCCGGCCTGGCGAAGGTGCTGGACCGGCTCGGGCTGGGCGACGCGCCGAGCCCCGGTCAGGCGGCGTCCGGCATCGAGTTCGTCCTGGAGGGGTTGCACCTGACCCGCCGGCTGGCCAAGGAGCTGACCGACGACGGCCGCACCGTCTACGGGAGCTGACCGGTGGCGGGCAACGTGTTCCGGTACGGGGCGTGGCGCGACGGGCCTGATCCGCTGGCGCCGCCCTATGACGTGCGGGCCGCCGTCGACGAGATGGGGGAACGGGTCCTCGGCGGCGACAGTCTGCGAGACGCGCTGCGGGACCTGATCCGGCAGGGGCCCCGCGGTGAGCGGGGGCTCGACTCCCTGCGGGAGCGGGCGCGGCGGCTGCGGCGGGAGGCGATGCGGCGCGGCAACCTCGACGGCGCGGTCACCCGGGCCCGGCAGATGCTCGATCAGGCGCTCGCCACCGAGCGGGACGCCCTCGCGGTGCGCGACGACGATGACGCCCGGTTCAACGAGGCGATGCTGGACAGCCTGCCGCGGTCGGTGTCCCAGGCCGTCTCCGAGTTGTCCGAATATGATTGGACATCTCAGGAAGCGCGCGACATCTACCAGCAGATTCTCGACGGTCTCCGGCGAGAAGTCGTCGAGCAACGCTTCGCGGGCATGAAACAAGCTCTCCAGCAGGGCGACTTTGCGGAAATGTCCGAAATGTTGGGTGAGCTGAACGACCTGCTGGGCAAGCACGCACGGGGCGAGGACACCACCGACGCCTTCCGGCAGTTCATGGAACGGCATGGGCAGTTCTTCCCGGACAACCCCCGCGACGTCGACGAGCTGATCGACTCCCTGGCCCGCCAGGCCGCGGCCGCCGAGCGGCTGCTGCGGTCCCTCAGCCCGCAGCAGCGCGAGGAGCTGCAACAACTCATGGCCCAGGCGCTCGGGCCCCTGCAGGGTCAGTTCGCCGAGCTCACCGACAACCTGCGCGCGTTGCGCCCCAACCTCGAGTGGGGCCGGGGCGAGCGGATGCGCGGCCCCGCCGATCTGGGTTACGGCGACGCCGCGTCCGCCCTCGGCGAGATCGCCGATCTCGACGAGCTGATCGACCAGCTCGGCCAGGAGCATCCCGGCGCCACCCTCGACGACGTCGACGTGGAGGCCGTCGAACGGCAGCTCGGCCGGGGTGCCGCCGACGACCTGCGCCGGCTGCGCGAGCTGGAACGCGAGCTGCGCCGCCAGGGCTGGGTGCAGCGCGACGCCGACGGTCTCACCCTGTCGCCCAAGGCGCTGCGCAGGCTCGGCCAGTCGGCCCTCTCCGCGATCTTCAAGGACATCGCCGGGAAACGCGGCGAGCACGACATGCGCGACGCGGGCGCCGCCGGTGACCTGATCGGCTCGTCCCGGCACTGGGAGTTCGGCGACGACCAGCCCCTCGACGTGGTCCGCACGATCGGCAACGCGGTCCGCCGCCGGGCCGCCTCGGTCCCGGCCGGGCCGCTCCCGGTCCGGCTCGCGCCGGAGGACTTCGAGATCGCCGAGACCGAGCGCCGGGCGTCGGCGGCGGTGGCGCTCTGCGTCGACCTCTCCTATTCGATGTTCGCGGACGGCCGCTGGGGCCCGATGAAACAGACCGCCCTGGCCCTGTCTCATCTGGTCGCCACCAAGTACCCGCAGGACGCCCTCCAGATCATCGGCTTCGGGCGGTACGCGCAGGCGCTGTCCCAGGGTGAGCTCACCGCCGTCGAGCCCACCGCCGAGAAGGGCACCAACCTCCAGCACGCCCTGAAACTGGCCGCCCGCCACCTGCGCCGGCATCCCGGCGCCGAGCCGGTGGTCCTGGTGGTGACCGACGGCGAGCCGACCTCACACCTGGAGGAGGACGGTGAGTCGATCTTCTGGTGGCCGCCGCTGCCGGAGACCATCCAGGCCACCGTCCGCGAGGTCGACCTGCTCACCCGGTACGGCGCCACGCTGAACCTGTTCATGCTCGGCGAGGACCCGGGTCTGCAGCGGTTCGTGTCCGCGATCGCCAAGCGCAACGGCGGCCGGGTCTTCAGCCCGGACGCCGCCGAGCTGGGCCGCTACGTGATCGACGACTACGTCCGCGCCCGCCGCGGCCGCTGACGCCGTGGGGCCGGCGGCGGGCGCGGCCGGCCCGCGACGTCAGGCGTCGTAGAAGGCGGCCCGCACCGACCGCAGCCACGCCTCGGCGGCGGTCCGGTCCGGCTCGTCCGGCAGGACCGTCGTCGCGGTGTCGAAACGGTGCTCGTAATCGGCCATCATCCGCCGGGCGAGGTCGATGTCACCGGCCGCGACCCGCTCCCCGAAATCTCGGAACCGCTGCGGATCGTCGAGCCGGATCCGCAGGTGCGCAGTGGTGTACAGCTCGAAGCCCTGTGCGCACAGCCGGAGCAGATGCCTGGCGTGTTTCGAGGTCCGCTTGCGGGTGTCGGCGGAGAACGAGCCGTCGCCGCGGGACTCCAGGCGCTTGAACTGCTGGGTGGCGTACCCCAGGTAGGCGTCCCGGACCGGCCGCGCCGCCAGGAACGACGTCCGGATGCCGATGAGCGCGTCGCCGAGCGGGTGCCGGGTCTCGTACAACTCGGTGGGCAGCCACATCAGCTCCGAGACGGTCGGGTTGCCGCGCAGCGCGAGACTCGCGTACTTCCGGGCCTCGTGGAACGTCGCGTCCGGCTTGGTGGACACCACGGACTCCGACGGGAACGTGAGGCCGTGGAAGCGGACGGTCGGGGCGGCGAACACACCGAGGCGGTCGACGTCGGAATCCGGGCCGGCCAGCCCGTACGCGGTCGATCCGACGATGCCGGACAGCAGGACATGCATCGGCGTACCCTCCCAGGCCCGCACCCGTCCCGCCAAGCGGTTAAACCCGGCCGGCTCGCACTGCCGGCCCGAGCGCCTCGGGCCGGCAGTGCGAGCCGGCCGGGGTGTGGCGCATGTGACTGCGCGTCAGGTGGGAGGATGCGGCTGGTTATAGTTGCTCGGCGAGTGACCGGGACGAACGCGGACAGCCGCCGGCGATACGGGCGGCGACCAGTCCCCGACCCCGGTTCCACGCACGAGCCGGGCGGGGGCCTCGGCCGAGGGGGAGAGGAAGTCGCGATGTCGCAGCACCCTGCGCCGTCCATCGAGACCTCGAACCGGATCTGGACCCTGCCCAACGCGATCAGCTTCCTGCGCCTGCTGGGCGTGCCGCTCTTCCTCTACCTGTTCCTCGGCGTGGAGAAGGACATCGCCGCCGTGGTCGTCCTGATGATCGGTGGCTCCACCGACTGGGTGGACGGCTACGTCGCCCGCCGGATGAACTCGGTGAGCCGCCTCGGTGAGCTGCTGGACCCGTTCGCGGACCGGCTCTACATCGTGGCGATCCTCGTCGCCTTCACCGTGCGCGAGGTGATCCCGCTGTGGCTGCTCGCGGCGCTGGTGGCCCGGGAGGCGGTGCTCGGCGTGGTGCTGGTGATCCTGCGCCGCCACGGGTACGGTCCGCCGCCGGTGCACTACGTCGGCAAGACCGGCACGTTCCTGCTGCTCGCCTCGTTCCCGCTGATCCTGCTGTCCAAGGCGGTCCCGTCGATCGAGTGGTGGATGGCGCCGGTCGCCTGGGGTCTGACCTGGTGGGCGCTCGGGCTGTACTGGTGCGCCTGCCTGCTCTACGTCGTCCAGGCGGCGCGGGTGCTGCGCGCCGACCGTGCCGAGCGGCCGTCGTGACCGGCCGGGACGGCGCCGGCCGTCAGCCGTCGTGGCAGGCGGGCACGGACGGCCTGGCCGCCGTGGGGCTGCCGGTGGGCCCGCCGGATCCGGACGGCGCGGCCAAGGGCAAGCGCACCTACGGGCCGGACTTCCTGACGGCGCTGTTCCAGGATCCGCTCGATCCCGGGTACGCCGACGCCGCCGCGCGCCGCGCCGCCGAGGGCCCGCGGACCGGGGTGCGGCGGGGCACGGCCGGGGTGTCGGCGGCGTTGACGCTGGCGCTGATCGGGTTCCTGCTGGTGGTGGCGTACCGGCAGACGGTGGCCGCGGAGCCGGCTCGTACCCAGGCCCGGGACACGCTGATCGCCCAGGTGCAGAACCGGCGGACCGAGACCGAGCGCCTGCAGCGGCAGGCGGACAAGCTGGCCGACGAGGTGGCGGCGCTGCGCGACAGCGAGCTCGGGGACGCGGCGGTGCGGCGGCTGCGCGAGCTGGAGGCGGTCACCGGGATGGCCCGGGTCCGCGGGTCCGGCGCCCGGATCACGGTGGGGGACGGGCCGGCCCCGGTGGACCCGGTGACCGGCGAGCGCAGCAACGACGGCCGGGTCAAGGACATCGATCTGCAGCTGGCGACGAACGCGCTGTGGCAGCACGGCGCCGAAGCCATCATGATCAACGGGCAGCGGCTGACCGCGACGTCGCGGATCCGGCAGGCCGGTGAGGCGATCCTGGTCGACATCCGGCCGGTGGCGTCGCCCTACGAGATCGTGGCGATCGGCCCGGAGGAGCTGGCCGAGGACTTCCGCAAGGGAGTGGCCGGCGAGTTCTTCACGCTGCTGTCGAACAGGTTCGGGATCTCCTTCGAGGCGGTCGACGCCGACGATCTGACTCTCGAGGCGGCCACCGAGCTCAAGCTGCGGTCCGCCCAGCCGAGCATCGCGCCCGAGCCGTCCGGCTCGGTGTCCAGTTCGGTGTCCGGCAGCGTGCCCGCCCGGACCCCGGAGTCGCAAGTGACGGAAGGCGGCCGATGATCGCCGTACTCGCCCTGCTCGCCGGTGTCCTGCTGGGCATCGTCTTCGAACCCGCCGTGCCGCCGGAACTCGTGCCCTATCTGCCGATCGCGGTGGTCGCGGCGCTGGACGCGGTGTTCGGCGGGGTGCGCGCCAAGCTGGACGGGATCTTCGACGACAAGCAGTTCGTGGTGTCCTTCATCTCGAACGTGCTGGTCTCCGGCCTGATCGTCTACGTCGGCGACCAACTCGGCGTCGGCGGTCAGCTCTCCACCGGCGTCGTGGTCGTGCTCGGCGTGCGGATCTTCGGTAATGTCGCGGCGATCCGGCGTCATCTCTTCCGGGCATAGCGGAAAACAGGGACTCGATGACTGACGACACCGGCCGGGCGACGGACGAGCCCACGCCCGCCTCCGGCGAGGAGGAGCCGACGGTCACCCGTTCCGGGGCTTCTGACGATCAACCCCACACCGCGGGGGGTACGGTCGATCGCGCGCCCGTCTCGCCGGAAGAGGCCGGGACGGCGGTTCCGGCACTCGGCGAGGGTCCCGCCGCGCGATCGCGGGACGGTGCTCCGGCCGTACCGCAGCAGGGGTCGACGGATCCGGGCGGGCCGCACGGCGCGCCGCCGGCCGTGACCCCCGCGCCCCCGGCCGTGACCATCGCGGAGCGGTCGGCGACCACCGCGGAGCCGTCACCCGATCCGTCGATTTCCGGTGCGGCGCGCGCCACAAGTGATCTTGGTCGCGGATCCCGCCGTCCGGCGCCGGCCGGGACGCTGATCTGGGTGCTGCTCGCGCTGCTCGGATTCTCCCTGGTCGTGCAGCTGCGCAGCAACGACGCCGACGACGGGCTGTCGGCCGCGCGGCAGGAGGACCTGGTCCGGATCCTGAGCGACCTGGAAGCCCAGGACAGCCGCCTGCTCGCCGAGATCCAGGCCCTGGAGCAGAGCAAACAGCAGCTCAACTCGGAGGTCGGCGGCCGCGAGGCGGCGCTGGCCGAGGCCGAGAAACGCAGCCGCGAGCTGGGCCTGCTGGCCGGGACGGTGCCGGGCCGCGGACCCGGGCTCGACATCACGCTGAGCAACGTGAAGGCCGCTGACGTGCTGAACGCGGTGCAGGAGCTGCGCGGCGCCGGCGGCGAGGTGATGCAGCTCAACGGAGCGAACGGGGCCTCCGTGCGGGTGGTCGCGTCGAGCTTCTTCGTGGCCGCGTCCGGTGGTGGCATCATTGCTGACGGTGAGCATCTGACCGGTCCGCTGCACCTTCTGGTGATCGGCCCGTCCGGCACGATGAGCACGGCGCTGCAGATCCCGGGCGGGGTGGTGGCGTCGGCGAAGAGCGACGGCGGTAGCGTGACCATGGACTCGCGTTCCCTGGTCGAAGTGACCGCGGTGCGGAAGGCGGCAGCCTTGCGATACGCGAGTCCGGTTTCGTGATATACGGAGGAAGCGTTGATTCCTGAGGATCTGCGGTACACCGCGGAGCACGAGTGGGTGGCCGGCGACGGCAGCGGACCCGTGCGGGTGGGCATCACCCATTTCGCGCAGGACGCGCTGGGCGACATCGTCTACGTGGACCTGCGCGACGAAGGCACGGTGGTGCAGGCGGGCGACTCGCTCGGCGAGATCGAGTCGACCAAGAGCGTCTCGGAGATCTACGCGCCGATCGCCGGCACGGTGGTGGCGAAGAACGCGACACTCACCGATGAGCCGGAAATGATCAACGGCGAGCCGTACGCGGCCGGGTGGCTGGTGGAGATCGCGCCGGACGACCCCGCCGCGGTGGCGGCGCTGCTGGACGCGGCGGCCTACCGGGCGCTCACCGAAAGCTGACACGCGCCGGGGGGATTCATGCCCTCCGACAAATGTTAAGCCATTCAAATCTCCGCGAGTCCGGTTGCTCAGCGATATTGGCGCTGACTAGGCTCGCGGAGCACACGAAGAACTGTTATTCCTTTGAAACCGATAGTCGTGCGTTCGGGCCTTATGGCTCTGGCGGGGCCGCAACGTCGCTGCCTCACCGCCGAAGGCGACGACCAACTGTGATCCGTGAGGTGGTCCATGACGCGCCCAGACGACGAGTTCCCCCCGCTCGACGTCACGTCCACGCTGAACCTTGGCGCCCTTGACGAGGTGCTCGAGGGACCCGAGACGGACGTGGTTCCGAGCCGGATGGCCGGTTCTCTCCCCCCTGGGATGGCTCTGCTGGTGGTTCGGCGTGGGCCGAACGCCGGCGCCCGCTTCCTCCTCGATCACGATGTGACGACCAGCGGCCGGCACCCGGACAGTGACATCTTCCTCGACGACGTGACGGTGTCGCGCCGCCACGCCGAGTTCCACCGGGACGGCGGCTTCTTCACCGTCCGCGACGTCGGTTCGCTGAACGGTACGTACGTGAACCGCGAAAGGGTCGAAGCCGCGACCCTCAGCAATGGCGACGAGGTCCAGGTCGGCAAGTTCCGTCTGGTGTTCATCGCCGGTCCGCGGCCGGAGGGCGAGGGCCGGGCGTGACTCCGTCGGGGGCGGCCGCGCGTGACCCGGGGGCTTCGCGCCCTCAGGACGGTCGTGAAGGTGCGCTGATGAGCATCGGGGAGGTGCTGGCCCATCTGCGCACCGAGTTCCCCGACACGACGATCTCGAAATTGCGTTTCCTGGAGGCGGAAGGGCTCGTCGATCCGCAGCGCACCGCCTCCGGGTACCGCAAGTACTCGTGGAACGACGTGGCCCGGCTGCGGTTCGTGCTGACCGCCCAGCGGGATCAGTACCTTCCGCTGCGGGTCATCCGGGAGCAACTGGACCGGATGGAGAAGGAGCCGGTGGTCCCGCAGCGCCCCACGCTGGTGGCGGTGGGCGCGCAGCAGGCCAAGGACCCGGCCGACACCCGCATCCCGAAGGCCGACCTGGTGGAGCGCACCGGGGTGGACGAGGCGCTGCTGACCGAGCTGGAGCAGATCGGCCTGGTCACCGCCCGCCCGCCCGGCTGGTACGACGCCGACCAGGTGGTCATCGTGGAAGCCGTGGTGGGTCTCACCCGGTACGGCCTCGAGGCCCGTCACCTGCGGTCCTTCCGTAACTCCGCGGACCGTGAGGTGGGGCTGTTCACACAGCTTCTCGCGCCGATGGCCCGCCAGCACGACCCGGCCGCCCGGGCGCGTGCCGCCGAGACCGCTCGTGAGCTGCAGGCGCTCGCCCAGCGGCTGCACGCCGCGCTGGTCCGGTCCGGCCTCCGGGGTGAGCTGGGCCGCTGAAACGCGTCGGCGCGCGGATCGGACACGCACGTCGAGCGTGTAACGTGCTGGGTAAGGGCGGCATGCAAATCAGTCGTACCGAACGAAACGACGACACGGAGGCGGGCGGTGCGCGAGCTGAGCGTGGTCGGGGTCCGGGTGGAGCTGCCCAGTAACCAGCCGATCGTGTTGCTGCGGGAGGTCGACGGCGACCGTTACCTGCCGATCTGGATCGGGGCGGTCGAGGCGACCGCGATCGCCTACGAGCAGCAGGGCGTCAAGCCGGCCCGGCCGTTGACCCATGATCTTCTCCGGGACATCCTGGCGCCGCTGAAGGCCGTGGAGATCACCGAGCTGAAGGACAACGTCTTCTACGCCGACCTGCTGATCGGTGACAACCTGCGGGTCTCGGCGCGGCCGAGCGACTCGATCGCCCTGGCTCTGCGGGTCGGCGCGCCGATCCGTTGTGCCGAGCAGGTCCTCACCGAGGCCGGTATCGTCATCCCCGACGAGCAGGAGGACGAGGTGGAGAAGTTCCGCGAGTTCCTCGATCAGGTCCGTCCGGAGGACTTCGCCGGTTGATCTATGTTCGCCACTAGTCCGAACGCGGCGTGTCGAGCGGTTACCTCCATGTTTCGGCCGTGATTGAGATATACGCTCGTGAAGTCACAGTGAACCGGCACACCGCCTAGATTTTGATCATGGGCGCGGGGAGGTAGTCGCGTGCACGAGCAACCTCTTGAAGGCCCACTCGTCGGCGAGGACGGCGAGGTCGGTTATCGCGGCGTCACCGCTTGTCAGGCCGTCGGCATCAGTTATCGCCAGCTCGACTACTGGGCCCGGACCACGCTCGTCGTGCCGAGTGTCCGGGACGCCTCGGGCTCCGGGACGCAGCGGCTCTATTCGTTCCGGGACCTGGTCGTCCTCAAGGTCGTCAAACGACTGTTGGACGCGGGGGTTTCGCTGCAGAACATTCGGCGCGCGATCGACACGCTGCGTTCGCGCGGCGTCGACGACCTGGCCGAGATCACGCTGATCTCGGACGGCACGACGGTGTACGAGTGCCGTTCCCCGGAGGAGGTCGTCGACCTGCTGCAGGGCGGCCAGGGCGTGTTCGGCATCGCGATCGGCGGCGCCTTCAAGGAGATCCAGGGTTCGCTGTCGCACCTGCCCTCCGAGCCGGCGCAGGCTCAGCCGATCGGTTCCACGGTCGCGGAGCGGCCGACGGAGGGTGACGAGCTGGCGGCCCGCCGGGCCCGCCGCCGCGCGGGATAGCGGACAGTTTCCGGCCGCAACGGTGACTAGGGTCGCGGCGTGACCCACATCGCAGACAGCCACGATGTCATCCAGGTCCGCGGGGCGCGGGAGAACAATCTCCGCGACGTCTCGCTCGACATTCCGAAACGGCGCCTGACGGTCTTCACCGGCGTGTCCGGCTCCGGCAAGTCGTCGCTGGTCTTCGGCACCATCGCCGCCGAGTCACAGCGCATGATCAACGAGACGTACTCGGCGTTCCTCCAGTCGTTCATGGGCAGCCCGGCCCGGCCCGACGTGGACGCGCTGCACAATCTGAGCGCCGCCATCGTCGTCGACCAGGAGCGGATGGGCGCGAACGCCCGGTCCACCCTCGGGACGGCGACGGACGCGTACACCCTGCTCCGGATCGTCTTCAGCCGCCTCGGCACGCCGAGCGCCGGCAGCGCCCTGGCCTACTCGTTCAACGCCTCCGGCATGTGTCCCGGCTGCGAGGGTCTCGGCAAGGTCTCCACTCTCGACCTCGACCAGCTCGTCGACCGCTCCAAGTCGATCAACGAGGGCGCGATCACGGTGCCGAACTTCAGCGTCGACGGCTGGTACGTGCGCGGCTTCGCCGAGTCCGGCCTGTTCGACCCGGACAAGCCGATCAAGGAGTTCAGCGCCGCCGAACTGGACGACTTCCTGTACAAACCGTCGACCAAGATCAAGGTCAACGGCATCAACACGACGTACGAGGGTCTGGTCGTCAAGGTCCAGCGGATGTACCTGACCAAGGAACGCGAGTCGGTGCAGCCGCACATCCGCGCCTTCATCGACCGGGCCGCCACGTTCGCCGCCTGCCCGGACTGCGGCGGCACCCGGCTCAGACCCGCCGTCCTGGAGTCCCGCGTCGACGGGCGCAACATCGCCGAGTGCTCGGCCATGCAGGTCAGCGACCTCGCCGCGTTCCTCGCGCGGATCACCGCACCGCAGGTCGGGCCGGTCGTCGCGACCCTGCGGCAGACCCTCGACTCGCTCGTCGAGATCGGGCTCGGATACCTGTCGCTGGACCGGGAGTCGGCGACGCTGTCCGGCGGGGAGGCGCAGCGGGTCAAGATGGTCCGGCACCTCGGGTCCAGCCTGACCGACATCACGTACGTCTTCGACGAGCCGACCGTCGGCCTGCACCCGCACGACATCCAGCGGATGAACGGGCTGCTGCTGCGCCTGCGGGACAAGGGGAACACGGTCCTGGTCGTCGAACACAAGCCGGAGACGATCGCGATCGCCGATCACGTGGTGGACGTCGGCCCGGGCGCGGGTCCCGCGGGCGGCCGGATCCAGTTCGAGGGCACGGTGCCCGGCTTGCGGGCCTCGTCCTCTCTCACCGGGCGCTACCTGGGCCATCGAGTGACCGTGAAGGACGCCGTCCGGCCCGCTACCGGGAACATCCCGATCCGCGGCGCGGCGACGCACAACCTCCAGGACGTCGACGTCGACATCCCCACCGGGGTGCTGACCGTGGTGACCGGAGTGGCCGGATCGGGGAAGAGCTCGCTGATCTACGGCTCGCTGCCGAAACGGGACGGCGTGATCGTCGTCGACCAGTCCGCGATCCGCGGGTCGCGGCGCAGCAATCCGGCCACCTACACCGGCCTGCTCGACGCCGTCCGGACCGCGTTCGCCAGGGCCAACGGTGTGAAAGCCGCCCTGTTCAGTGCCAACTCCGAAGGCGCCTGCCCGAACTGCAAGGGCATCGGCCTGGTCTACGTCGACCTGGCGATGATGGCCGGAGTCGCCAGCGTGTGCGAGGAGTGCGAGGGCAAACGGTTCACCGCGCGGGTCCTCGAGTACAAGCTGCGTGGCAGGGACATCAGCGAGGTCCTGGCCATGCCCGTCAGTGACGCCCTCGCGTTCTTCACCGAGAAGGCGGCCCGCACCATCCTGGAACGGCTGTCCGCGGTCGGTCTCGGCTACATCACCCTCGGGCAGCCGCTGAACACCCTGTCCGGTGGTGAACGGCAGCGTCTCAAGCTGGCCGTGCACATGGGTGGCGGGGTGGCCACCTACCTGCTCGACGAGCCGACGAGCGGCCTGCACCTGGCCGATGTCGATCAGCTGCTCGCCCTGCTCGACCGCCTCGTCGACACCGGCAACACGGTCGTCGTCATCGAACACCACCTGGCGGTCATGGCCCACGCCGACTGGATCATCGACCTGGGTCCCGGCGCCGGCCACGACGGCGGGCGCGTCGTCTTCACCGGCACCCCCGCCGAGCTGGTCGCCGAGTCCGACACGCTGACCGCCGAGCACCTCCGCGCCTACGTCTCCTGACGGCTCCCCTCGCCCTGCCGCCCCCGGCCCAGCCGGGCCGGGGGCGGCGGGGCGGCGGTAACGTCTCCTGCAACGCCCGTCGTCGAAGGGGAGATTCGTGCGGAATCGGCAGCTGGCAGAGTTCGGGACGACGATCTTCGCGGAGATGTCCGCGCTCGCGGTGGCGACCGGGTCGATCAACCTGGGGCAGGGGTTCCCGGACACCGACGGGCCGGCGAGCCTCCTGGAGTCGGCGGCCGAGGCGATCCGCGCGGGTAAGGGCAACCAGTACCCGCCCGGCCCCGGCGTCCCCGAGTTGCGGCAGGCGGTCGCCGGGCACCGGCAGCGCCATTACGGGCTGAGCTACGACCCGGACCGCGAGATCCTGATCACCGCGGGCGCCACCGAGGCGATCGCCGCGACGATGCTTGGGCTGCTCAACCCGGGTGACGAGGTGATCGCGCTGGAGCCGTACTACGACAGTTACGCCGCGACGATCGCGATGGCCGGGGCACGCCGGGTGCCGGTGACCCTGCACCCGCCCCGGTTCGAGCTGGACGGGGACGCGCTGCGGCGGGCGGTGACACCGCGTACCCGGATGCTGCTGATCAACAGCCCGCACAACCCGACCGGGGCCGTGCTGTCCCGCGCCGAGCTGGCGGTGATCGCCGCCGTCGCGATCGAGCACGACCTGGTCGTGGTCACCGACGAGGTGTACGAGCATCTGGTCTTCGACGACGCCGTGCACATCCCGCTCGCCACCCTCCCCGGCATGCGCGACCGGACGGTGTCGATCAGCTCGGCCGGCAAGACCTTCTCGGTGACCGGCTGGAAGATCGGCTGGGTGATGGCCGCGCCGCCCCTGCTCGACGCCGTGCGCACCGCCAAGCAGTTCCTCACGTTCGTCAGCGGCGGCCCGTTCCAGTACGCCGTCGCCGGCGCCTTGAACACTCTCGGCGCCGACTTCTACACCGGTCTCCGCGACGACCTCACCGGCAAACGGGACCTGCTCGCCGCCGGCCTGACCGCCGCCGGTTTCCGGGTGTACCAACCCCGCGGCACATACTTCATCACCGCCGACGTCGCCCACCTGGCCGACGACGGCCTCACCTTCTGCCGCGAGCTGCCGTCCCGCTGCGGCGTCGTCGCCATCCCGTCGACGGTCTTCTACGACAACAAGGCGGCCGGCGCCTCCCTGGTCCGTTTCGCCTTCTGCAAACAGGACCACGTCCTGCGGGAGGCCGTCACCCGCCTTGCCACGCTCGGCGCCTAGGCAGCGGCGTCGTTGTCGAGGAAGGCCAGGGAGAGGGTGGCGAAGAGGGGCGAGTCGACCAGGTTGTAGTGGGTGGTGCCGGGCACGATGGCCAGGGCGTGGCCGCCCTTGGGGCGGTCGCTGCCGTCCCAGCCGCCGTCGCGGAGGCCGCCGTCGAGGAGGGCGAAGATCTCCACGAAGTGGCTCGGCGGGACCATGTCGGCGTCGGCGCCCATGATCAGGGTCGGCACCTCGAGGCCGCGGACCTCGTCGGTCAGGTCGTAGTCGACGGCCATCGCCGCGCCGATCTTGTCGAGGAGGCGGGGGAAGTCCTCGGGGCGCGGGGCCACCCGCTGGTACGACTCGTACATCGGGGTGTCCTTCATGAACTCCACGGACGCGGCGCCGACCTGGGCCTGCTGCTCCAGGATCTCCGGGTAGGTGGCGCCGCGGCGGATCCCGGCCGACGCCGACACCACCTTGCCGACCTTCTCCGGGGCGATGATCGCCAGGCGCAGGGCGACGGCGCCGCCCATCGAGAAGCCGGCCACGTCCGGGCGGTCCAGGCTCAGATGGTCGATGAGCGCGGCGATGTCGCGGGCCATCTCGTGGAAGTCGAAGGGCCGGTCGACGTCGGCGGTCCGGCCGTGGCCCTGCAGGTCGGGCAGGATCACCTGGCGCCCGGCCGTGAACGCGGCGAGCACGTCGGGGGCGAACATCTCACCCGACCCGAGGCCGCCGTGGAGCAGGATCAGCGGGCGGCCCGTACCGTGGATCTCGTAGTAGAGGTTGATGCCGTTGACGTCGGCGTAGCTCATGTCGGCTCCTTCATCGTTGGTCTCCACCGGTTAGACCGGGCCGATCCGGCGAACTCATCGGTGCCGTTCAAGAAACTTCCGCGATAGGTTTCCGCACGTGAGCGAAGCCGTCACCAATCCACCGATCGAAGCCGAGCTGGAGCGTTACCGGCCCGAGCTGATCGGCTACTGCTACCGCATGATGGGCTCGGCCTTCGAGGCCGAGGACGCCGTCCAGGAGACCATGATCCGGGCCTGGCGCGGCCACGACTCGTTCGAGGGCCGGTCGTCGCTGCGATCGTGGCTCTACCGGATCGCCACCAACGTCTGCCTCAACATGGCCGACGCCGCGCAGCGCCGGGTCCGCCCGATGGACCTCGGCCCGGCCGGTTCCGGCCACGCCACCGACGCGGGGGAGCCGCGGCCGGAGCAGATCTGGCTCGGCCCGATCCCCGACGAGCGGGTCCTGCCCGAGGGCTCCGACCCGGCCCAGCTGGTCGCCGGGCGCGAGTCTATCCGGCTCGCCTTCGTCGCCGCGCTGCAGCACCTGCCGGCCCGGCAGCGGGCCGTGCTGATCCTGCGGGAGGTGCTGGCCTGGTCGGCGCAGGAGACCGCGGAGCTGCTCGACACCAGCGTGGCGAGCGTCAACAGCGCGCTGCAACGGGCCCGGGCCACCCTGGCGGCCGCCACGCCTTCGGCGGGCGACCCCTTCCAGCCTCTGGACGCCGATCAGCGTGCGCTCCTCGCCCGCTACGTGCAGGCTTTCGAGGCGTACGACCTGAGCGCCCTCACCACCCTCCTGCACGAGGACGCCACCCTGTCGATGCCGCCGGTCCCGCTGTGGTTGCGCGGTCACGACGACATCAGCGCGTGGATGGCCGGCACCGGCTGCGGCTGCCGCGGCTCCCGGCTGGTCCCGACGGTCGCGAGCGGGCTGCCGGCGTTCGGTCAGTACCGTCCGAGCCTCACCGGCGCCGGCTACGACCCGTGGGCGCTGATCGTCCTGGAGATCTCAGACGGCCGGATCTCGGGGGTCAACAACTTCCTCGACACCGCCCGCCTGTTCCCCCTGTTCGGACTGCCCGCCCACCTGGGGTAACACCTCGGTCAGGCCGAGCAGGCCGATCAGGAGCAGCAGCCGGGGCCCGGCGCCGGTGACGACCAGGCGCCGGCCGTGGCGGCGGGCGGTCAGCCGCAGCCGGGCCAGCGCCTCGACCGCCGCCACATCGGGGTCGGCCAGCCCGGCGACGTCGCACAGCACGAGGTGCCCGGGCCGCCCGCGCACCAGGTCGGCGAGGTGGGCGCAGAGCACGGGAATGTCCGTACGGGAGATCGTCGTGCCGACCGTGAACCGCACCGCGGAGAACGCCATGGTGGGCAGACCGGCGCCGGCCCGGAAAGTCATCGGTGACCGGAAGGGACCGGCCGGGCAGGACCCGCCGTGGCTCGAAACGGTCACTTGTCGAGCAGGGTGGCGATGTCGGTGACGGCGGGCAGGCGGACGGTGAAGGTGGTGCCGAGGCCGGGCTCGCTGGTCGCGGTGACGTCGCCGCCCTGGTCGGCGACGATCCGGCGGACGATGGTCAGGCCTAGGCCGGAGCCGCCGGTGGCGCGGTGCCGGGCGGGGTCGGCGCGCCAGAAACGGTCGAAGACCCGGGACACCTCCTCCGGGTTCATGCCGACGCCGGTGTCCCGGACGGTCAGTACCGCGTCCGGGCCGTCCCGGGCCACCCGCAGCTCGACCCGGCCGCCCGCGTCGGTGTACCGGATCGCGTTGCTCATCAGGTTGCCGAGGACCTGCCGCATCCGGTCCGGGTCGGCGCACACCTCGACCGGTTCGGGCGCGTCGACCACCACCTCCACACCGGCGTTCTGCGCGACGGCGCGGTGCACGGTCGCGGCGGTCTCGGTCAGCTCGGACAGGTCCAGCGGCACCGGGGCGTAACCCAGCTCGCCGGCCTCGGCCAGGGCGAGGACCTGCAGGTCGTCGAGGATGCGCCGCTGCAGCAGGGTCTCCTCGTGCAGGGAGGCGAACAGCTCCGGGCTGGGCTCGATCACGCCGTCGGCCAGGCCCTCCAGATAGCCGCGCAGGTTCGACAACGGCGTCCGCAGCTCGTGGGCGACGTCGGCGACCAGCCGCCGCTGGCGTTCCTCGCTGCGCTGCAGCGCCTCGGCCATCGCGTTGAACGCCCCGGACAGCCGGGCCAGGTCGTCCTGGCCGTGCGTCGGCACCCGCACGTCCAGCCGCCCGGACGCCAGCTGCAGCGAGGCGCCGGTGAGCAGCCGCACCGGGCGGCTGACCCGCCGCGCGATCCAGGCGGTGCCGACCGCGGCGGCCACCAGCAGGGCGGTGGCGCCGATCAGCGCGGGCCGGCGCAGTCCGGCGAAGTCGGTCTCCTGCCCGACCCCGAAGAAGATCTCCACGGGTACGGCCGTGGTGGTCGACGCGGCCTGCCCGAATCCGGCGGTGAGGCATTTGATGAACGCCTCGCCGGTGCGGTCGCACTCGGCCAGCTGCGCCCATACGTCCTCCAACCATCCGGTGTCGCGGCTGACCTTGTCGGTGCCGGTGTCCACGCAGGCGGGCGAGGCCGTGCGCTGGTCGGGCCCGAGATAGGGCGACTGCTCGAGGGCCAGCGCCGAGTCCCAGGCCGAGGACTCGCCGAGGCAGCGGACCGCGACCAGCGCGGCGCGGTACTGCACGACCTGGACGTACGCCCGGTAGGTGGGATCGCCGACCGGGGGCAGCGGGCCGAACAGGTCGGCCGGGAGGGCGGGCCGGGCCCGGGTCGGCGGTGGGGTGACCAGCCGCTCGCCGGTCCGCAGGACCACCTCCGGCTCCCGGTCCCGTGCCGTGCCGATCCGGCGGGCCGCCTCCTGGGTGGCCTGGTCGATCCACGGGATCGGGTCGAGGCTGGTGGACTGGAGTTGCACCGGGCCGGTGGACTTCTGCTCCAGGTGGTCGGAGTCGACGAGGGCCTCGCCCTCCCGGGTCTCCAGCCGGATGTGCAGGCCGGTCCGCTCGGCCAGGTCACCCACCACCGCGTCGACGCCCGGCCAGCGGCCGTGGAGCACCGCGAACCGGCGGATCGTCCCGACGATCTCCTCCTCGTGCTGCTCGCGGGCCTCGGTGACGCGGACCTGGTCGACCCGGTACACCTCGCGGGAGGTGAGGCTCAGGGTCATCCAGGCGGTCGCCCCGATCGCGGTGCCCGCCACCAGCAGCACCAGCAGGAAGATCCGCAGGCGGAAACTCACTGCTCGGCCATCCGGTAACCGCGGCCGTAGACGGTCTGCACGTAGCGGGGATCGGCCGGGTTCGTCTCGATCTTGCGGCGCAGGTTGACCACGTGGGCGTCGACGGTGCGCTCGGACACCTCGTTCTCGAAGCCGAACGTCCGGTCCAGGATCTGGCCGCGGGTGAACACCCGGCCGGGCTCGCGGGCGAGCAGTTCCAGGATGCCGAACTCCTTGGCGGTCAGGCGGACGGGGGCGCCGTCCACCCGTACCTCGAAACGGGGTGCGTCGACCTCGAGACCGCCGACCCGCAGCACGTCGGAGGCCCCGGTGCCGCGGGTCCGGCGCAGCAGCGCGCGGATGCGCGCGGTGAGCTCGCGCGGACTGACCGGCTTGCTCAGGTAGTCGTCGGCGCCGATGTCCAGGCCGAGCAGCATGTCGTTCTCCGCGGAGCGGGCGGTGACCAGCAGGATCGCCACGTTCGCCACGGTGGTGTCGGGGTCGGCGCGCAGGATGCGGCACACGTCCAGGCCGTCGACCTCGGGCATCATCCAGTCCAGCACCAGCAGGTCGGGCCGGCGGGCCCGGGTCTGCTCCAGCGCGGCCCGGCCGTCACCCACGGTCAGCACCTGATGGCCCTCGCGCTCCAGATAGAGGCGGATCAGCTGGGCGTGCTTGGGATCGTCGTCGGCGACCAGGATGCGGGATGTCACGGATCGCATTCTGGCTCAGCGTGTCCAGCGCTCCAAGAAATGCGAGGAACCCGTGAAGATCGGGTCCCGGTTTCGTGCCGTGCACATTCTCGGCAGCTTCCGCACAGGTTCTTCACAGGTCGCTGCCTACGGTCACCTCCTCAGTTTCCCCTCAGGAGGTTCTTCGATGTGTGGCTTGAGCGCTTTCGTCAGCAGCCGGCCCGACGCCGGCCCGCTGGACGCCGCATTCCGTGAGGCCTTCACCGCCGCGCTCGGGACCCTGCACCACCGCGGCCCCGACGACACCCGGATAGCGCACGGCGACGGTTACGCGTTCGGTTTCAAGCGCCTGGCGATCATCGACCGCGAGCACTCGGTGCAGCCGCTGGTCTACGCCGACCGGTGGACCGTGGTGTTCAACGGGGAGATCTACAACTACCGCGAGTTACGGTCCGAGCTGATCCGGCAGCACAACGCGTCGTTCGCGACCGAGGGGGACAGCGAGGTGCTGGCCGCGGCGTTCCACTACTGGGGCGAGGCGGCGCTGCCGCGGCTGCGGGGCATGTTCGCGTTCGTCGCCTACGACCACCGGACCGGCACCCTGCACGCCGCCCGCGACGCCTTCGGGATCAAGCCGCTCTATCTGCTGGAGACCGCCGACGGGCTGCACCTGGCCAGCGAGCGCAAGGCCCTCGACCCGTTCGCCGCGCCGGCCGGCCCGGCCCTGGACGCCGAGTCGGTGGCGCACTACCTGACCTTCCAGTTCGTGCCCGATCCACTCACCCTGCACCGGCACATCCGGCGGCTGCCGCCGGGCCACCGGCTGATCTGGACGCCCGGCGGCGGCGTCCGCCTGCACCGCTGGTTCAAGCCGTCGCTGCGGCCGCTGCGGGTCCAGCCGGAGGCCGCCTACCAGGCCATCCAGGACGCGCTGACCAACAGCGTCCGCAAGCACCTGCACGCCGACGTGCCGGTCGGGACGTTCCTGTCCAGCGGCGTCGACTCGTCCGCGATCGCCGCGCTGGCCGCCCGGGAGAAACCCGACCTGCACGCGTTCACCGCCGGATTCGCCGCCCAGGGCTACTCGGAGATCGAGATCGCCCAGGACACCGCCGACCAGCTCGGCATCCGGCTCACCCCGACCATCGTCACCGACGAGGACGTGCTCACCCACCTGCCCCGGATCATCCAGCTGCTCGACGACCCGGTGGCCGACCCGTCGCTGATCCCGCTGTTCTTCCTGGCCCGCACCGCCTCCCGGCACGTCACCGTGGTGCTGTCCGGCGAGGGCTCGGACGAGCTGTTCGGCGGCTACACCATCTACCGCGAGCCGCTGTCGCTGGCCGGCGTCGACCGGCTGCCGCCCGGTGTCAAGCGCGGCCTGAAGCACCTGGCCGAGGTGCTGCCCGAGGGGGTGAAGGGGCGCTCGTTCCTGGAGCGCGGCACCACCCCGATCGAGCAGCGCTACTACGGCAACGCCCGGATCTTCGAGCCGGACGAGAAGTCGCGGGTGCTGCGGTTCACCGCGCAACCCCACACGGCGATCACCGGCCCGCTGTACGCCGAGACCGCCGACGTCGACCACGTCGCCTCCATGCAGTACGTCGACCTGCACACCTGGCTGCCCGGCGACATCCTGGTCAAGGCCGACCGGATGTCGATGGCGCACAGCCTCGAACTGCGGGTGCCGTTCCTCGACCAGCAGGTCTACGCGGCGGCCGCCGGCCTGCCCACCGACCTCAAACTGCCGCCCGGCAGCAACGTCACCAAGCACGCGCTGCGCGAGGCGATGAAGGGCATCGTGCCCGAGTCGGTGCGGTCGGCCCGCAAGCTCGGCTTCCCCACCCCGACCCGGCTGTGGCTGCGCGGCCCGATCGGCGACTGGGTGGACCACCTGCTCGCCACCTCACAGGCCGGCGACCTGATCGACCTGGAGTACGTGCGGGGTCTGCTCGCCGAGCACCGGGCCGGCGGCGCCGACCGCTCCCGCAAGGTGTGGACGGTCGCGATGTTCTGCCTGTGGCACGCCATCTCGGTGGAACGCTCGATCGTCGTCGCCCCGCCCGCCGAGACCCGGGCTCCCCTGCAGCGTTCCCCGCTCACCGCGCCCATGGCGTACTGACCCGGGGTCCGGTCCGGGCCGGCTCTGCGCCGGCCCGCGGCGATGCGGACATATCGATGTGGACGCCTACGATCGGGGGCATGCGCAGTGGCGATGGGCGTCACACCGGAAACGGCCGGTTCGCCAGGAACGGCAAGTTCCTCGGCATGGTGCTCTCGGCGGGGCTGCTCGCCGGCGTCCTCGCGACGATGCGGCTCGGCGCCGAGGACGGCCACACCGCGGCGAAGATCTATGTGAGCACCGTCGGCGACGGAGCTGCGAGCGGCGAAGAGACCATCATCCGTGGCGTCTCGGCGACTGTCGATGACGTGGCGACCGGCCGGGATTTCAACTTCCTCATCAGCGTGACCTACGCCTGCACCTCCCAGCCGGAAATCCGGTTGGGCCTTCGTGTCGATCCCGCCGCCGCCGTGGCGCCGGGAGCCGGCGAGACCGGATCCGGCGAGTACACCACGGACCTGGCCTGCACCGGGCACGACGAGTGGTCGACGACCTTCCCGGTGAAGATCAGCCGGGACGTCGGCTGGTCCGGCGGCGGGACCTTCGCCTTCGAGATCATGGCCGACGATCCGTCCGCCCCGGTCTCGCTGGAGGTGGAATTCCGGGATGCCGACCTCACGACCCGGGGTGGCTCGCCGCCTTCGGCGCCCGCCGCCTCCGCGGCCCGCTGGGACCGGACCGGCTCGCTGTCCGCCGAGGGCCGGTTCGTCGAGAAGGGTCTGGCGCTGCGAGCGGCCATCCTCGAGGGTGCCGTCCTGCTCGCGTTGCTCGCCCAGGTCGCGGTTGCGGTGTCCCACCTGGTCACCCGGCGCCGGGAGGGATCGGCGGAGCCATCGGTCGAGGCCGTCCCCGTCGGGGCTGAGCCGCCGGCCAACGTCGGTTACGGCGAGCCGCGATACGCCGGCGAGCTCCGCAGCGACGATGCTCCGGGCGAAGACGGTGGTCCCGGTAAGGCGGAGAGCGCCGTGCGCGCTTACGTCCGTTCCGACGAATGAGTCCTGCTGCGTGGCTCAGGAAACCCACCGGCGCCGGCTCGAACCGTCCCTGACCGCCCGCGACCGCCATGGCCCGCCCCGCGACCGCCATGGCCCGCCCCGCGACCGCCATGGCCCGCCCCGGACCGCCATGGCCCGCCCCGGACCGCCATGGCCCGCCCCGGACCGCCATGGAGGCTCCGCCCGCGCCCCCAGGGGGCGCGCCCGGGCGACGACCATGGCAGCGCGACACCCACAGCCGGTGCCAGTCGCACGGGGACATCGGGTCACCGGTCGAAGCCGATGCCGCGGAGACCCGGGATGTCGCGCCCAGGTTTCCGCCTGCGGTGCTCCGGTCCGTGTGCTCACCCGGTGGCGAACGTGGCCAGGGTCCGCATCGCCTCGTGCTCCCGGGTGGCGAGCTCGGAAAGCAGCGCTGACGCCCGCAGGAGAGGCTCCCGGCGGCCGCTTCGGCCGGTGGATTCGATCAGGGTGGCGACGTCGGTCCACAGCGGGGCGATCGCGGCGTACATCTCGTGGGCGTCGCGGAGGTGCGGGTCGTCGACGATGGTCAGGCACTGGGCGAGAAAATCCCGGTACAGGTTGCGGAACAGGGCGCCGCCCGTGCCGCCACGCTCCATCAGCATCGCGGCGACCGGCAGGTCCCGTGCCGGGTCCGCGGCCCGGTCCGGCCAGGTCACGATCCGCTTGGCGGCCGCGGCGATGCCCCGGTGGCCCAGGTTGGCGATCGGAGGGCCGAGGAACGTCTGTGCGTTGCCGCGCACCGCGGCCCGGATCACGTCGCCGAGGGCCGGACGGCCGGAGGGGACCGTGAGAGTGAACGAGAGGTGCCGGGCGGTCATGGGGCCTCTCGCGGCACGGGCCTGCGCCAAGCTCGCCAGCGAGGTGCGGACGAGGCCGCCCTGCTGCGCGGTGTCCACCAGGTAGGCGTCGGTGTCGTCGTAGCCGCGCATCGCCACGACGTGACCGCCGAAATGCACCTTCGACGAGAAATATTCCAGGTGGTAGGAGTCCAGCTGCAGACCGACCGGGCGGCCGGCGTCGATCTCCGTGACGACATCGCGCCAGGCCTTGGCGGGGGACCCGGTCTCGCGGACCTCGAGGGCGAGGCCGAGCCGGTCGGCGAGGGTGCGGACGATCATGCCGGGCTTGCTGCGGCCGCCCAGGAACGGCACGTCCATGCTCTTGGCGTCCCAGTAGATGAAGCCGAGCCCCTCGCCCAGGCCGAACAGCATCGCCTCGGACAGATCGAGGCCGCCGTGCCGCAGCAACGCCCCGGCCGCCGTGGTCTCACAATGCTGCCCACCCGGGAAATCCACCCCATCGATGATCATCTGAAGCCTTTCTGTCGCGCGAACCCTCTCCGGCGGCACCGCCGAAGCCTCGACCTTCGCCCGGGGTGAGAGTCAAGCCCCGGCGAGACTCACGGCGGGAACAGGGCGGCGATCTCCAGGGCGGCGCGGCGGGGATCGCCGTTCCAGCGGCTCGGGAACGCGTCGATCAAGGTCCAGCCCGCCCGGTGCAGGAGGGCCTGGCGGGCCAGGTGCGCGTCCGGGCCGTCGGGATGCACCCGGCACAGCACACCGACCGCTGACGAGGCCGGGCCGGCGCACAGGTCGAGCCGCCAGGGGCCGACGGTGTAGCCGGGACGGACCTCGACGCCGAGACGGTCCAGCTCGGTGACGACTCGGGCCACCCACCCGTCCGTGTCGATACCGGAGAGAGGGCCGGCGCTGCCGGCGGGGTTCGCGCTGCCCGGAGCGATGGCGCCGGCGGGGTCCGGGCCCGGGGAGATCGCGCGGGTGGGCTCGGCCGCGGCGGAGGGAACGGCGGGGAGAGCGGGTGCGGCGGCGTAGGTGAGGTAGTCGTTCAGCAGGCCGGTGGCCGAGGTCAGCGAGGACAGCACGACCATCCGCCGCCGAGCACGAGTGATCATCACGTTGAACAGCTGCGGGTCGGTGACGAAGCGGCGGCGGCCGGCGGTGTCCGCGTCGGTCAGGCCCAGCGACACCACGACCGCGTCCGCCTCGCTGCCCTGGAAGGCGTGCACCGTGCCGACGCGCAGGCCCAGTTCCTCGATCCGTTCCACCGGGAACGCCGTGACCAGCGCTTTTTCGAGGGCTTCGGCCTGTGCCCGGAACGGTGTGATCACCCCGATGCCGCGGAACCCGGCAGCGGCGATTCTCTCCACGGTCTCCACGGCGACGGTCACCTCGGCGGCGTTGACACCGTCCCGGACCTCGGCACCCTCGACCGGCACCACGTCGATCGCGTCCTCGGCGTCGGCGGCCGGGGTTCGGGTGGTCACCGCGATCCGCCCGTCGTAGAACCGCCGCGCCGAGAACCCGATCAGATGCGGCACACTGCGGTAGTGCTCGGTCAACCAGGTCGCCGGCGCCGCCGAGTTGGCCAGGTCGAACGCGCTGACCCGGCGCACGTCCAGGCGGCCGTCGGCGCCGTGCCGGGCCAGCACCCCGCTCACCCCGGCGTCACTGACGAACGACACGAACCGCAGCTGCCGCGGATCCCCGACGATCAGCGCCCGCCGCGCCCGGGCCAGCACCGGCGCCGCCCGGATCTGGTCGACGTGCGACGCCTCGTCGAGCACCACCAGGTCGAACATCGCGGGCGCGGCCGGCAGCAGGTCCTCCACGTCGGCGACCGTGCCGATCCACAGCGGCAGCGCCCGCACCAGCGGAGGCGCGTCGAGGCGGGCGAGCAGTTCCCGGCGCCGGTTGCGGCCCGCGCGCAGGGCGGTGGCCAGGGCGGACGCGGCCCGCCGGGCGTCACCGTCCCAGCGTTTCCGGCTGCGGGCGGCGTTGCGCATCGCAGTTCCCACCGCCTGCCGCAGCGTGGCTTCGGCGTCGTGCAGTTCGGCCCACAGCGGCGCCAGATCACCGCCGCCGGTCACCGCGAGACGTGCCGCGGCGCGCTGCGCGGCCGCCGCCTCAAGAGCTTCCCGAACCCGTGCCAGGGGTACGCCGGAACGCACTCCCAGTTCCCGCAGGGCCCGCTTCCGTGCGGCCCCGGCCCGCCACCGCGCCCACCATCCCCACATCCCGCCGTCGGCGTCCTGCTCCCCGCCGCCGGGTGCGGACTGCGGCCCGGGTGCGGACTGCGGCCCGGGTGCGGACCGCGGGCCGGGTGCGGGCTGCGGCCCGGGTGCGGACCGCGGCCCCGGACGGTGGCCGGACTCGGCACGCAGGGGGTGTGCGAGGTGCGGGCCCCGACGGTGGCCGGACTCGGCACGCGACAGGGATGCGAGGTTCGGGCGCAATCGGTCGCCGAGCTCGGCGGAGGTGGGGCCGAGCAGGGGGATGAGGGCGTCCGGGTCGATGCCGGCGGAGAAGGCGCCCGGCACGTCGGCGGCGAGGGCGGTCAGCAGGGGTTGCAGTTCGGGGAGCCGTTCCGCCGCCGTCAGCGTGCGCAGCTGCTCCCGCAGGCGGGCGCGCGCCGCCCGTACCACCGCAAGGGTGTGATCGACCGCCTCCCGGTCGGCGCGCAGCTGCCGTGCGCCCACGCCCTCCTCCGCGCCCGCCGCGAGATCGGCGGCCAGGCCGTCGCCGAAGCGGATCGGCTGCGGGCCGGGATGACGGGCGAGGAGGTCGGCGAGCACTTCGGCGGCGTGCGGGGACTGGGTCGCGATCAGCACCGAGCCGCCGCGGTCGACGACGTCGAGAGCGGCCGCGACCACGGTGTGGCTCTTGCCGTTGCCGGGCGGCCCGGACACCACCGTGACCGGCGCGGTCCGGGCTTTCGCCACCACCCGGGCCTGTGCGGCGCTCAGCGGCAGCGGTGACAGCACCTCACCGTCGTCGGGCGGCACGGTCGCGTCGCCGGGGTGGTACACGGCGGCCAGCGCGGTGCCGGACAGGTCCCGGCCGGCCCAGTTGAGCAGGCTGTCCCGCAGGCCGCCGCCGAAGACGTCGCGGACCACGAACAGGCCGGCCCGGGCGACCAGGACGATCCGGTCCTTCGGCAGCCGGGAGCCGGACCCGGTGACCGCGTCGACGGTCATCCCGGTGGCTTCGGCGACCGAGGTGAGCCAGGCGCGGCTGCCGAGCGAGGTCAGCCATCCGGGGGCGGCCAGGCCGGGTGCGCCCTCGAATGCGGCGGCCAGGTCGCGGTCCTCGATCAGCGGGGTGATCTCCACATCACCGGCCGGGACGATCCGGTAGCCGGTGAGGGCGCGTTCCAAGCGGACCGGCTGGCTCAGCAGCGGGGCCCGCACCTTCCGGGCGTCCTCGGTCTGACCGGCCAGGAACCCCCAGCCGCGGTGCAGGATCCGTTCCTCGCGGTGCAGCGCGTCGAGGGCGGCCAGCCGGTCGGTCTCGGCCCGGCGCGGCGCCTTCTCCGCGTCGTCGAGCCAGATCAGCGGCTGCCCGCCGCGGGTCACGTCGAGACCGCGGTCCCCGCCACCGGCCGGGGCCAGGTCGGCGAGCACCGCGAGAACAGTCGACGCGTCCATGACGAGCGACCCTACTCAGTGCGGTCCAGCAGGCGATCGGCCGCCCGAGACGGCACTCACCGCGGCCGGGTCTCGGGTCTCAATGCGGGCCGACGGCCGTCACGGTGATCGCGGCGGTGCCGATCTCGTCGGAGGAGGCCAGGTCGATCGTCGCCTCGATACCCCAGTCGTGGTCGCCGTCCGGGTCCTCGAAGACCTGCCGGACCGTCCACACCGCGGCGCCCTGGTCGAGGTGCAGGAACGCCGGGCCGCGCGCGGACGGGCCGGTGCCCAGCTCGCCGTACTCCTCGAAGTACTCGGTGATGGCCTTCTGCCAGCGTTCGGCGGTCCAGCCGGACTCGGCGTCCATCTCGCCGAGCAGGTCCCAGCGGCGCAGCGCGGCCAGCTCCACCCGCCGGAACATGGCGTTGCGGACCAGCACCCGGAAGGCGCGGACGTTGCGGGTGACCGCGGGCGGCTTGTCGTCGATGCGGACCTCGACCTCCTCGCCGGTCGGGTTCTGCAGGCGCGCCCACTCGTCGAGGAGGCTGGAGTCGACCTGCCGGACCAGCTCGCCGAGCCATTCGATCAGGTCGGTGAGCTCCTCGGTCCGGGCGTCCTCGGGAACGGTCTGCCGCAGCGCCCGGTACGCGTCGGCGAGGTAGCGCAGCACCAGGCCCTCGGAACGGGACAGGCCGTAGAACGAGACGTACTCGGTGAACGTCATCGCCCGCTCGTACATGTCACGGACCACCGACTTGGGCTTCAGCTCGTAGTCGGCGACCCACGGGTGACCGCGGCGGTACGTCTCATAGGCCGCCTCGAGCAGCTCCTTCAGCGGCTGCGGCCAGGTCACGTCCTCCAGGAGCTGCATGCGCTCCTCGTACTCGATGCCCTCGGCCTTCATCGCGTTGATCGCCTCGCCACGCGCCTTCTTGCGCTGCTCGGAGACGATCTGGCGGGGGTCCTCCAGGGTCGACTCGATCACCGAGACGACGTCGAGCGGGTACTCCGGGGACTCCCGGTCGAGCAGTTCCAGGCAGGCCAGGGCGAACGGCGACAGCGCCTGGTTCAGCGCGAAGTCCAGCTGGAGGTCCTCGACGAGGCGATAGACCCCTTCCTCGGTACGTTCGATCACGCCCCCGGCGATCAGGGCGCGGGCGATCGCGATGGCCCGGCGGATGTGCCGGCGCTGGGCGTGGCGTTCCTCGTGGTTCTCGGTCAGCAGGTGCTTCATCGCCTGGAACGGGTCGCCGCCCCGGTTCATCACGTTCAGCAGCATCGCGTGGCTGACCTGGAACGACGAGGTCAGCGGCTCCGGCTCGGCCTCGACCAGGCGCTCGTAGGTCGGCTTGCCCCAGCCGATCTGCCCCTCCGGCGGCTTCTTCCGGACCACCTTGCGGCGTTTCTTCGGATCGTCGCCGGCCTTGGCGAGGGCCCGCTCGTTGTCGATGACGTGCTCGGGGGCCTGCACGATCACCGTGCCGATGGTGTCGTAACCGGCCCGGCCGGCCCGGCCCGCGATCTGGTGGAACTCGCGGGCCTTGAGCAGGCGGGTCTTCACCCCGTCGTACTTCGACAGGCCGGTGAACAGCACCGTGCGGATCGGGACGTTGATGCCGACGCCGAGAGTGTCGGTGCCGCAGATCACCTTCAGCAGACCGGCCTGGGCGAGGGTCTCCACCAGCCGGCGGTATTTCGGCAGCATGCCCGCGTGGTGCACGCCGATGCCGTGCCGCACCAGCCGGGACAGGGTGCGCCCGAAACCGGCGGTGAACCGGAAGTTGCCGATCGCGGCGGCGATCGCGTCCTTCTCCGCCCGGGTGCACATGTTGATGCTCATCAGCGACTGCGCCCGTTCCAGGGCCGCGGCCTGGGTGAAGTGCACGATGTAGACCGGCGACTGCTTGGTGGACAGCAGCTCCTCGATGGTCTCGTGCAGCGGGGTCATCGCGTACTCGAAGGTCAGCGGGACGGGGCGCTCCGCGTTCGCCACCACGGCGGTGTCCCGGCCGGTCCGTTTCGACAGATCGTCCACGAACCGGGTCGTGTCGCCGAGCGTCGCCGACATCAGGATGAACTGCGCCTGCGGCAGCTCGATCAGCGGCACCTGCCACGCCCAGCCGCGGTCCGGCTCGGCGTAGAAGTGGAACTCGTCCATCACCACCTGGCCGACATCGGCGTCCGCGCCCTCGCGCAACGCCAGGTTCGCCAGGATCTCGGCGGTGCAGCAGATGATCGGGGCGTCCGCGTTCACGTTCGCGTCACCGGTCAGCATGCCCACGTTGTGCGCGCCGAAGACCGCGCACAGGGCGAAGAACTTCTCACTGACCAGCGCCTTGATCGGGGCGGTGTAGAAGGTGGTGCGGTTGCCCGCCAGGGCGGCGAAGTGCGCGCCGGTCGCGACCAGGCTCTTGCCCGAGCCGGTGGGGGTGTTGAGGATGACGTTCGCGCCGGTCGCGATCTCGATCAGCGCCTCCTCCTGATGCGGGTACAGGGTCAGGCCCTGTTCCGACACCCAGGATTGAAAGGCGTCGAAGACGGCGTCAGGTTCGGCGGAGCCCGGCAGGCGATCGGTCAGCGTCATGATCGGTCAAGTGTGTCAGCTCGGCCCGAACGCTGCGTACAGGGGAGCGGCGATCCCGCCGGCCAGGCTGACGAATCCGGCTATCACGGCGACTGCGGCTCCGATTCTCGCGGCCATCGTCCGTACCCCCTCAATCTGATCTTGATCGCTCTCGCCGTCGATCTTTTGCGGGGCCGGTTGCGGCACGGTTGCCGGAACGGTTGCGGTCGGGGTGCAACGTTGTCAGGGCCGCCGTTCCCATCCGTCAGGGCCGCCGCTTCCTTCTGCCGGAGCCGCCGTTCCCTTCCGTCAGAGCCGGCGCTCCCGGATGCGGTCCAGCGCGGTTCCGGCGGTGAGCTCCGGGCGGTGGGTCGGATGGGTGTGGTAATGGCGCAGCGTCCGGTAGACGATCGAGGGGTCGTCGGCCAGCCACATGCCGCGGACCGTCATCGACGGCAGCAGCCGCACGTGGTGGCGGCCGATCGGCCGGGGCAGCGCGTACGTGATCTCCACCGGGGCCGCAGCGGTCGGCCGCAGGACGATCAGCGGCGAACCGTTCTCGACCGTGGTGGTGCTGACCTCGGCGACCGCGTCCCAGGACAGGCGGTGCAGGTAACCCGGGCCGTGATGCTCCAGCCCGGCAGGTGTCAGCCGCAGCCAGCCGCGGCCGCCGTAGACCTGGCGCAGCACGGCCAGCCCGAACAGTGCGGCCAGGCCGGCGGTGACCAGCGGCACCAGGACGCTCGCCGGTGGATCGCCCGCCAGCAGGAAAGCCGCGCCGACGGTCAGTAGCGCGAGGATCATCAGGCCGGCGACGCTGACGACCCAGTAGTACGCCCAGCCGGAGTAGTGGAACGTCACGCCGCCGTCCGCCGCCGACGGCTCCCAGCGGTACCGCCGCCACCACAGGTGGACGCCGAAGCCGACCAGATGGCCGAAGAAGACGGCGGCCGCCCCGAACCCCAGCGCCGCGGCCGGATCGCCGTCCACCGCCGCGCCGATCGCGAGACCCGCCGACACGATCCCGAGCAGACCCAGGAACCACAAGGAGACCGTCACCGTGGTCGCCGGCCCCGACGTGGACATCGCCATCTCCCTAGACGTTTGCGGGGTGGCTCGCGTGCGCGGCCGGGCCCGGTCATGACGGGGTGTACGCGCGCCGGTCGGCCGCGGTTCGACGCTCATCGTGATCGACATCCATGGGTGCGTGCGTGACACGGTTGCGGCCGGGCGGTAGCGTCGGCGGCCGTGGGACTTCCTGTGCCGGCACCGATCTCCGACGATGACCGGGAGCGGGTGGCCGAGCTGCTGCAACAGGCGTGCGGTGACGGGCGGATCACCCTGGAGGAGTTCAGCGTCCGCGTCGGGGCCGCCTGGGCCGCGAGCACCGACGTGGAGCTCGCCCGCGCCTCCGAGGGCCTCGCCCCGGCGCCGGTCGTCGGGTCCGCGCGCACCGTCGACCGGGTCGTCACCGTCCTCAGCGAGCGCAGACGCCGCGGCCGGTGGCGGCTGCCGTCCGGGCGGCTCAGCACGTTCACCCTGCTCGGGGCGACGACACTGGACCTGCGTGATGTCGTCACCGGCGAGGACGTCATCGAGATCACCGGGACCTGCGTCCTCGGCGAGATCAAGGTGGTCGTCCCCGAGGGTGTCGAGGTCGAGCTGACCGGCACCAGCGCCCTCAGCTCCGAGGAGCTGCGGCTCGCGGCGGTCCCGCGGCTGCCCGGCACCCCGATCATCCGGGTCCGGGTGCACGCCTGGCTGAGCAGCGTCGTGGTCAAGTCCAAACCGCCGGGCTCCGGGGCCCGCAGCTGGCTCGCCGACAACCTCGGCCTCTGACGGGCGCCCGGACGCCGGGTGCTCGTCACCGCCGACCCACCAGTCGTGACGGCGCCGGCCGGCCCGATCGGTTCAGCGGATCAGGAACCGTCCCTGCCGGACGCGGGTCACGGCGGCCGGGGACGACAGCTCGGTGCGGTGACCGGGATTGACGAAGTAGTGGCGCACCGCCAGGTAGACCTGCTCCGGGTCGGCGGCCGGCAGCGATCCGCGCACGGTCATCGACGGCAGCAGGGCCTCCTCCAGGGTGCCGAGACGGCGGAACCGCTGGCGGCGCACCCGGGTCGCGTCGGTGGGGATGTTGTGGATCACCAGCGCCGGATGGCCCGCGATCCGGCCCGGCCGCACCTCGATGACCGCCCGCCACGGCACGAAGTGCTGGAAGCCGGCCCCGTGATGGTGGATGCCGGCCGGGCTGAGCGTCAGCGACCCGAAGCCGTGCCGCAGCATCCGCAGATGGAACAGCGCGCTGCGGATCAGGACCGGGCTCGCAACCACGGCCAGCAGCCCCACGCCCACCGGGTCGCGGGTCAGGACGCACAGCAGGACGAACGCGGCGAGCAGGGTGGCCTTGACCCCGATCGGCCAGTAGTACGCCCACCGAGAGTACCGAAACGTCAGACCGGTCCCGGCCACCGGTGCGACGTGCCGGCGCCGCGGGCGCCAGCCGGCGAACGCGAACAACCCGGCCAGGTGGCCGCTGAGCGAGGCGGTGAGAACGGCGACGGCTGTCGCGACAGCGTCGCCGTCGAGGATCAGGCGGGGCAGCGCCACCAGGACGAGCAGCGCGAACGCGGCCAGGACCAGGGCGGCGGCCAGACGGAGGTACGGCCGCCGGCCGTGGACCCAGGGGCGCGGCGCCTCCAGGTACACCGGCGGGGTCGCGTCCACGTCGCCGCTCATCAGCCGTCGGCCGGAGCGGTCCAGCGGCGATGGAGGATGCGCTCGAGGGCGGCGGGGGTGCCGAGCTCGGCGCGGTCGTCCGGGTTGGCGTGGTAATGCCAGAGCGTCTCGTAGACCAGCAGCGGGTCGGTGGCCAGCCACGTGTCGGTGACCACGATGGACGGCAGCAGCGGGTGCTCGGGACGCAGCGGTCTCGGCAGATAGTGCCTGATCCGGTCGGCTTCGGAGGCCTCGACCTCGACGACGACGGCCCGTTCGTGACCGATCTCGACGGGTTCCACGGCGAACACCGACGACCAGGGGGAGTACTGGGTGAAGCTGAGGCTCCGGTGATGCAGGCCGTCCGGGGTGAGGGTGAGACGGCCCGGCGCCAGACAGAGCATCAGCCCGGCGACCGCGGCGCCGGCCAGGCAGACCAGCAGCGTGCAGACGGCGAAGAGCAGGCCGGCCACCCCGTTGCCGAACGACAGCAGCGCGAACACGGTGAGGCCGGTGACGGCCAGGCCGACGAGGCTCACATACCAGTAGTAGCCCCACCGGGAGTAGCTGAAGGCGGTACCGGTGGCGGTCGTCTCCGGCATCCGCGGCCCGCGCCGCCCGGGACACCAGCCCAGATAGACGCCGTAGCCGGCGGCGTGCCCGGAGAGCACCGCGAACAGCAGCGCCAGAGCCGACCACCCCCCGGAGCCACCGGCGGCCGAACGGGCCGACAGGATCAGGGCCGCCACGGCCGCCAGGCCGGTCACGGCGGTGAACGGGACAGCCCATCCGGGGGTGCGCCGGGGCTCCCACAGCTGCGGGTCGTCCTCGTCGATCTCGGTCTCGATCATCTCCGGCTCCGTCCGCGGTCGGCCTTGCGGATATCCCGGGGTACGCACATCGATCGACCGCGGTTCGACCGTCATGGTGCCATCCGCGCACACGGTGAAGCCCGGCCGGGTCGGGCCCGGCCGGGCGTGACTGTCGACGTGGTCAGATGAGCCAGCGGTTCTTCTGGACGAATCCCAGCTTCGCCCACCGGCGGCCGAGGCCCCAGGTGTGCCCGGCGTAGGTGAGGGCCAGCACCGCGGCGGTGATCCCGTAGACGACGTGGTAGTCGATCAGCGGGTTGCTCGACCGGGTCGCCTCGCCGCTGCTGGTGTGCTGGGCGAGCGGCCACTCGGCGATCCACATGAAGGCCATCATCAGGCCGGCGGCGGCCGCGGCGACCCGCAGGCCGATGCCGAGGATCAGCGCGACGCCGATGCCGAGCAGGCCCAGCATGAACAGCCAGTCGGCCCAGGCCGCGCCGGCGATGCCGTGGAAGACGTCCTGGAACGGGCCGACCTCGACACCGGAGAGGAACCCGCGGGTAGGGGAGCCGCCATCGACCCAGGCCCGCTCGCCGGGGGTCGCGTAGCCGAAGCCGAACGCCTTGTCCAGAAAGGCCCAGAGAAAGACCGACCCGGTGACGATCCGCAGCACCGCCAGCACCCGGGACGCGGTGTGGGTGAGCATCGAGCCGGGCGCCTCGACCTGTTCCAGGGTGGTGATGTGTGTGCGACCGATGGTGGCCATCTGGTCCTCCTTGAGACTCTGTCGTCACCTATGACTCTCCGCCGGCGGCCGGCTCGGCGCCCGTGCCGCAGATCCCGTATGTGACCTGCTGAGGTCCCGTCCGTTTCGGGACGTTCGGCCCCCTGGGCGGGTACGGGTCATCCGGTACGGGCCTGTCCGGCCGGCGGGGCGGCCGTCGAGAATCCGGGGAGGAGCGCCACCGGCGGCACGCCGAAACGGATTTTTCAGGCATCGGCTGCCGATCATCGCGCTCAGTGGCGAAGATGTCACACAGGAGGTGACGCTCATGATGGTCCTGCTGGTGGCGACACTCGGTCTTGTGGTCGCCGCGGCGCTCGCGTTCTGGCCGTCCTGGAAACAGCCGGCGGAACAGGGCAGGTCCACCCGGTCGCGGTCCGGCATGTCCGGTCACGCCGAGCCGAGGGCGCCGCTCAGTCTCGAAGGCGTCCTGGTCACCCAGTTGATCGCCGGTGAGATCAGCCGCCCGCAGTACCTCCGTGCCCTGGAACAGCTGGCCGCCCGGGACGAGCAGCGCCACCCGCTCGCCCTCCCCGACTAGACCCCGTGTGGTGCGGCTCCCGGTCGGTCGCGGTTCGGTCCGGCTGGTGGTGGCTGCTGTCTCAAGGCGCTCGAGACGACAGTGACGACCAGCCGGGGGTGACCGGGACGGGCATGCATGAGCCGGAACCGGGGGACGGTCGGGAGGGAACGCCTGCCGTTGCCGCCGCGAGGCACGGGACGCTGCGTGGCCCGTACCGGAGCGTGGTGTGAGAGAAGCGCCGCGGACCGGAAGCGGACAGCGGTCTCAGCAGTACCGGGCCGCGACGTCTCGGCGCCCCGCGCATCGGGTAGGAAGGCCGGGGAACGAGGAGGGTTCATGGCGGAGATCGTGTTGATCCGGCACGGGCAGACGGAGTGGAGTGCCAACGGGAGGCACACCTCGTACACCGATCTGCCGTTGACCGAAGAAGGCGAACGGCAGGCCGGTGTGGTGGGGAAACGGATCGCGGGCCGGCAGTTCGCGGCCGTGCTGTCCAGCCCGCGGCGGCGGGCGCTGCACACCGCCGAGCTGGCCGGGCTCAGCGTCACCGAGGTGGTCGACGACCTGGCCGAATGGCACTACGGCGACTACGAGGGCGTGACCACCCGGGAGATCCGCCGGACGCGGCCCGGCTGGTCGCTGTGGACCGACGGCTGCCCGAACGGCGAGTCCCCGGAGCAGGCCGGCGCCCGCCTGGACCGGGTCCTGGCACGTGCCCGGGAGCTGCTGACCGGCGGCGACGTGGCCCTGGTCGCGCACGGGCACTGCCTGCGGGTCGCCGGAGCCCGCTGGATCGGTCTGCCGCCGGCGGCCGGCGGGCTGCTCAAGCTCGACACCGCGACCCTGTCGGTGCTCGGCTTCGAGCACGGCGACGACCCGGTGCTGACCACCTGGAACGCGCCTGGATGAACCCGGCCCGGGGTTGACATCCAACGCACAGGATCAGCACATGGTGGCGCACAGGCACGGGGCGAATCGTGGAGATCACACGAGGGACCCAGCGAGGGGAAGACCACCATGCTTGTGCAGCTCGACCACGATGCGGCCACCGAGGGGACGGCTCCCGCCGCCCAGCCCGTGGTCGCCGTCCTCGGCCGGCTCAGCCGGGTCGCCGGCCTGCCGCAGCACCTGCCGTCCGGCTGGCACATGCGGTCGGTTCCCGACCTCGACGCGGTCCAGCCGGGCGACCTGGTGGTGCTGAGCGGCGCGACCGTGCCCGACGTGCGGCTGGCCCGGGCGGCGCTGCCGCACGACACCCGGGTCATCGCCCTGATCGACGACTGGGCCCCGGCCGAGCTGGTCTCCGGCGTCCTGACCGCGGGCGCCGACGTGTGCGTGCGCGGCGGCCACCCCGGCATCCTGGCCGGGCACCTGGTCGCCTGCCGCCGCCGGCTCGCCGAGCGCTGGTCCGACCTCGACCTGCCCGCGAGCTGAGCCCCTGCCCGCAAACTGAGACCCGCCCGTGAGCTGAGACCTGCCCGGGTCAGTGGGCCGCCAGCCCGGAGCCGGTGGCGAGCAGGCGGGCCATCTCGGTGCGGGAGCGGACGCCCAGGCGGGCGAACACGTTGCGCAGATGGTGGTCGACGGTTCGCGGGCTCAGGTGCAGCTCCTGGGCGACCTCCCGGTTGGTGGCGCCCCCGGCGACCAGGGACGCGATCCGCTCCTGCTGGGCGGTCAGTTCCGGGCCGGCCGGCGCGGCGGCCTCCACGCGTTCCCCGGCGGCGCGCAGCTCCTGGACGCTCTGGGCCGCCCACGGCTCCGCGTCGAGCGCCCGGAACGTCTCGGCGGCCCGCCGCAGGTGGGCGCGCGCCTCCACGTGCCGGCGCCGACGGCGTAGCAGCCTGCCGTAGAGCAGCTCGGTGTGCGCCCGCGGGAAACCGGCCTCGCCGTCGTGCCCGAGCGCCGCCTCGAAATACCGGAACGCGTCATCCCCGTCGTCGGCCCGCAGCGCCCGGCAGCGGTCCCGCAGCGCCAGCCAGTTCGGCTGCCCGGTGCGGCCGGCCCACTGATCGAACGCGCCGGCCACCGGCTGGACCGCGGCCCGGGCCGAGGTCTGCGCGGCGGCCTCCAGCAGATGCGGGACGACCGCGACGCGCAGCAGCGCCGTACCCGGTCCGGGTGGCCCGGCGACCACGGCGATCAGGCGCTCCGCGGCGGCCGGGCAGCGGCCGTCGACCAGGTCGAGCAGCGCGAGGGCCCACTCGCACAGCGGGCGGGACGGGCCGTCGCCGACCATCGCGATCCGGTTCAGGGTGGTCTCCCGGTCGCCGACCAGGGCGGCGAGCACGGCCAGGACCGCCAGGTGGGTGCCGGCCAGGACCGGCTGGCCGGTGGACCGGGCGACCGCCGCGCCGTCCATCGCGGCCTCGTTCGCCGCCGGGTAGTCACCGGCGGCCATCCCGGCCAGGGCGGCCATCTCCAGGGCCTGCGGGACCAGCACCGACGCACCCTGCTCCCGGGCGAGCACGGCGGCCCGGCCGGCCAGCGCGGCGGCGCGGCGAGCGTCACCGACCAGGATGCCCGCGGTGGCGGCACGCAGCAGGGGCCGCGGTTCGGCGACCCGGTCGGCGAGGGCGACGGCCTGGCGGAGACGTACGAAGGACGAAGGCTCGTCTCCGTCGGCGATGCAGGCCAGACCGGCGACATGGTGGAACGCGAGGCTCACCGCGGGCGGCTCGTCGCCGCGTTCGCCGGCGGCGACCCGGCGGGCGAGCGCGGCGTAGCGGACCTGCTCCTCGGACCGGCACGCCGACTCGCCGGCGAGCGCGAGTGCTTCCAGGGCGGTGCCGGGGTCGGATTCGGCGAGTTCGGCGGCGACGTCCAGCAGCACGTCCCGGGCGCCGGGACGGCCCTCCGGCAGGCTCATCTCGGCGGTCAGGCCGCGGGCCCGGACCCGGGCGCTGCCGGCGGCCGCCGGGATCCGGCGGATCAGCCGGCCGGCCTCGTGCGGGCGGCCCGCCAGCCAGGAGTCGCGGGCGGCGTCCAGGAGCAGGGCGGCCTGTTCGGCGGGGGTCGGGCAGAGGGCGGCCGCGTACCGTCGCGCCTCCGCGGCGACCAGCGGATCCGCGGTCCGTGCGGCCCGGGACAGCTCCCGGGCCAGGGCGGCGTCCGGTCCGGTGGCGGCGGCGGCCCGGTGCAGCAGTGCGGGCAGGCCGGCGCCCCGCGCCGCGAAGACCTCGGCGAGCGCGGCGTGGGCGGTCCGGCGTGCGGCGACGGGCATCTCCGCGTACGCCACCGCCCGCATCAGCGGTCCCCGGAACCGCACCCCCGCCGCCGTGACGGTGACCAGCCCCGCGTCCTCCGCCGCGGTGAAGTCCTCCAGCCGGGCGGCCCCGGCCGGTTCCGGGGACTGTCCCGGGCTGGTGGATCGGGCACGGACCGCCGGCCGGGACGGTTCCGTGACGCCGGCGGCGGCGAGCAGGGTGTCCGGGGAGGCCTCCGGGGCGGCGGCCGCGAGCAGCAGCAGGCGCCGGGTGCGGGGCGGGAGCGCGTCGAGTTCGGCGGCGAGGCGGCGGCGCAGCGGGCTGTCCGCGGGCAGCGTCTCCGGCAACGGCGCGTAACCGCGGCGCTGTTCCGGGGAGAGGGCGCCGGCCAGGTCGATCAGCGCGGCCGGGTGCCCGGCGGCGATCTCGGTGAGCGTGCCGGCCACGTCCTCGGCCAGGTCCGGGGCGTGCGTGGCGAGGATCTGCCGGGCGGCGGCGGGGGAGAGCGGCGCCAGGCGGTGCACCGGCTGGCCGCCCGGTTCGCTGCCGGCCGGGACGGTGCCCACGACGGCGATCCGTTCCCGCCCGATGCGGCGCGCGGCGAAGGCGATCGCGCGCCAGGAGTCCGGGTCGAGCAGGTGGGCGTCGTCGATCAGGCAGAGGACGGGGGCGGTGCGGGCGGCCGTGCGCAGCAGGGAGATCGTGGCGAGACCGGCCGTGAGGGCATCGCCGGGCAGCTCACCCGCGAGGAGCCCGGCGACCGCCGCGCGCGGCGCCGGGGCCAGGTCGGTGATCCGGTCACTGATGTCGATGAGCAGGCTGGTCAGTCCGGTGTACGGGTGATCGCGCTCGTCGGCGTGCCCCGCGGCGGTGAGGACCGTCCAGCCCCGTGCCCGTCGTCTGCTCGGCGCCGCGTCCCGGAACGAGTCCGCGACCGCCTGGAGCAGGGCGGTGCGGCCCTCCCCGGGGCCGGCCGAGATGATCAGGAGACCGCCGCGGCCGGTCGCCGCCGCCGAGGTCAGGCGGCCGATCTCGGTGAGGGCGGCCGCCCGCCCGGCGAGCTCAAGTTTCTGCACTGCCGGTGCATCAATCATGCGGCGAGTGTTCCCTGCCCGGCGTCCCGGCGGAAGAGCATTTCGGTGGATGAAATTTCCAAGATGTTGCGTCCTCATGACAGAGCGCCGGTGATTTCGCCGATGCGTAGGCCCCGGAACCCTGTCGAAACTGGCGCTCGTCGATCCGATTCCCCCAAAGATTAGGAGAATCGACGTGCACCGGACATCTGTCCCCGGTAAGGCCCGCCGCATGCTGCTCACGGCGGTAACGACTCTGACCATGGTCGCCGGTGGTGTCGCCGTCGCCCACAGCGCCGAGGCCGCCGAGAACCCGTACGAGCGGGGCCCCGCGCCGACGCTCTCCGCCCTCCAGGCCTCCCGCGGACCGTACGCGGTCAGCCAGACCTCGGTCTCCAACCTGGCCGCGACCGGCTTCGGCGGCGGCGAGATCTACTACCCGACCACGACCGCGGACGGCACGTTCGGGGCGATCGCCATCTCGCCCGGCTTCACCGCGTACTGGTCCAGCATCTCCTGGCTCGGCCCGCGCCTGGCCTCGCACGGCTTCGTGGTCATCGGCATCGAGACCAACACCACCTCCGACCAGCCCGCCTCCCGCGGCGACCAGCTGCTGGCCGCGCTCGACTACCTCACCCAGCGCAGCTCGGTGCGCAACCGGGTGGACGCCAGCCGGCTCGCCGTCGGCGGCCACTCGATGGGCGGCGGCGGCAGCCTCGAAGCCGCCAGCGACCGGCCGTCACTGCAGGCCGCGATCCCGCTCGCCCCGTGGAACCTGGACAAGTCCTGGTCGGAGCTGCGGGTGCCGACCCTGATCATCGGCGGCGAGAGTGACAGCATCGCGTCGGTGTCCAGCCACTCGATCCCGTTCTACAACAGCATCCCGGCGTCGGCGGAGAAGTCGTACCTGGAACTGAACAACGCCAGCCACTTCTTCCCGCAGAGCACCAATACCCCGACCGCGGTGCAGGCGGTCGCCTGGCTGAAGCGGTGGGTCGACAACGACACCCGGTACAGCCAGTTCATCTGCCCCGGCCCGAGCAGCACGTCGATCTCCGACTACCGCAGCTCCTGCCCCGTCTAGCACGCGATTCCCGGGGACCCGGGCCGGTGGCGACACGCCGCCGGCCCGGGTCCCCGTCGGCGCGGGCGCATACCTGCTGGCTTGAACGCGGGCCGTTTCGTAAGGTCGTTCCTCGTGCCGATCCCCGACCTGACCCGTGCGCGACTGCACGGTCTGGCCCGCAACCCCGCGCTCCCCGTCGAGGCGCTGCTCCGGCTGGCCGCCGACGATCGGCTGGACATCGAGGACCTCACCACCTTCCCCGCCGCGCCCGGCCGTCGGGGGTTCACCGACGCGGCGTTCGACGCGCTCGCCGCGCATCCCGACCCGCAGCTGCGGGAGGCCCTGGCCCGGAGCTCCGGCGCCACCGGGGCGCAGCGGGCCCGGCTCGTCGGCGACCTGAGCATCGCGGTGCTGCACGCCGTCATCGAAGGACCCGCCGACCGGTGGGCCGACCCGCTGCCCACGTGGGCGTACCGCCGCCTCGCCGACCATCCCGAGCCGGTCGTCCGCGACATGCTCACCTACCTGCCCGGCACACCCCGCGACGTGATCGTGGCACTCGCCCGCGACCCGCACCCCCGCATCGCCGACGCCGCCCGGGCACTCCTCCGCCACACCCCGGCCCAGCCCGCCACCATGGGCCGTGACCAGGCCGTATCCTTCGCCGAAAGCACCTCCCCGTGGAACCGCGCCCAGGCCGCCGCCGACCCGGAACTACCGGCCGCATGGGTCGGCGTCCTGGCCACCGACCCGGAGCCGCAGGTCCGGCTCGCCGTGTCGATGCGACCCGGGCTGACCGAGGAACAGCGCGCCGCGATCCCCGTCGAGATCGGGCCGGAACTGCCCGTCCCCGCGTGGGTCCTCGCGGCCGGGCCGGACGAACTGCGCCGATGCGCGCGTTCAGCCCACATCGGACTACGGCGCAGCGCCGCCTGCCACCCGGAACTCCCGGCTGATCTGATCGCGGCGCTCGCGGCCGACACCGACCCCACGGTGCGGCTGCTGCTCTGCGAGCACCAGCCGGCGGCGCCCCCCGACCTGCTGCTGCGCACCCACCTGGAGAGCGACGACGACGATCTGCTGCGACACCCGACCTTTCCGTGTACGGGTCTCGCGCGCCTCGCATCGTCGCCGGAACCCCGTGCCCGCGCCCTCGCCCGCTACGACGACGCCGCCCCCGCGCCGCTGATCGACCAGCTCAGCCACGATCCCGATCCGGCGGTCCGTGCCGCCGTGGCCGACGATCCACGCCTCCCCGAACGCCGCATCCTCGAACTCCTCGACGACCCGGCGACGGCCACTCCCGCCGCCGCGAACCCCCAGCTGCCCCGACCCGCGATGACCGCCCTCCTCACCGCCGCCGGGGTCCCCTGACGGAGCCTCCGGAGCAGACCGCAGGAGAGCTTCGGCCCCGCGCACCCGCGGCGCCTCCCTGCGACGGTCCTGGCGGTTCGTGGCGAGCGGTGGCGCGGTCTCGGCGGTTCATGGCGGTTCATGGCGAGTGGTCGCGCGGTCCTGGCGGTTGATGGCGAGGGTGGCGCGATCTCGGCAGCTCATGGCGAGCGGCGGTGCGACCTGGCGCCGGGCCATCTGTCAATCGTGAACAGCTGGTCCGCGGTGGTGGTGGCACCGCAGCGCCTCGCGTTCCGGCGGAAGCCGAATCCTCCCGGGGCGGCGGACCGGTCCGGCGGACCGTCATCCCCGGAGTCCCATCCCGGCCGAGCGGCCCGCCTTTTCAACGCTGAAATCGGTTGACCGGAGGTCGGGGTGGACGGCAGCATCGGGCTGCAGAACCATCGTCGATGGTGGATCCGGGAGTGGACGATGAGCGTTCCTGTGCTGGTGGCTGAGGCTTCGCGGCGGGCCGAGAGGCTGGGATTCACGGCGTCGTGCGAGGATCCGGCCGGGCCGATGCTGGCGGTGCTGGCCGCCGCCGTGCCGCGGAACGGCAGGATCCTGGAGCTCGGCACCGGATCCGGAGTCGGTACGGCCTGGCTGGTGAGCGGTCTCACCGACCGCGACGACGTCACGGTGACCACTGTCGAGCTGGATGCGGACCTGGTGAAGGCGGTCAGCGAGGCGTCGTGGCCGTCGTTCGTGACGTTCGTCGAGGGCGACGCGGGGGAGGTTCTGCCGACCCTCGGGCGGTTCGACCTGATCTTCGCGGACGCGGTGGCGGGCAAGTGGACCGGACTCGAACTGACCCTGAACGCGCTGGCTCCCGGTGCCGTCCTGCTCGTCGACGACATGAGCCCGGCCCTCTACCCCGACCCGGAACATCAGGCGATCGTCCGCCGGGTCGAGCGGTCGCTGGCCGACGACCCTCGCCTGATCTCCGTCCGGATCCCGGCCGGCACCCATCTGACTCTGGCCACCCGCCGGTACTGATCCCGGCTCCGGGCCCGTCGCACCCCTGCCTCCCGCCGGATCTCCTCCACTGCTTCCGTCGGCGGGAGCGTGGACGGTGCGTCATCGATCGTGTCCGTGGAGCGGCGACATGCTGACCGGCTCGCTGTAGCTCGGTTCGTGCCGCTGCAGGGTGCCGCCCGTCCGGTTCCTGTCCCGGCGGCATGGACGGGGCGGCGGTGCCCAGGGGCGGAAGGCTGAGGGGCGGTCACCGGATCCGATCCAGCGGACGAAAACCCGCCCGCCCGCGACGGATTCACCCCTTGCGCCCGAGATCTAGTGAGTTTCGGGCGAACCGATTCACCACCACCGCGCAAGATTGACAACCGGCGGGCAAGCAAGTTGGTCGGCAGTGACAACCAGCCGGGGGTGACCGGGACGGGCATGCATGACCCGCACCCGGGGGATGTCCGGGAGGGACGCCTGCCGGGGTGACCGGGACGGGCATGCATGACCCGCACCCGGGGGATGTCCGGG
>NZ_BOMZ01000009.1 GCF_016862455.1 Actinoplanes utahensis | reverse complement strand
AGGGGGCGCCTGCCGTGGCCGCCGCGAGGCACGGGACGTTGCGTGGCCCGTACCGAGGCATGGTGTGAGAGAAGCGCCGCGGACCGGAAGCGGACGACCGCCGTAGCGGTATCAGGCGGGGACCGGCTCCGGCGTGGGGGTCCGGGCGTCGAGACGGAAGCTGAACAGGGCGAGCAGCAGGCCCGTGACGGTGAGGGCGACGCCCAGCCACACCGAGGACAGGTAACCCCAGCCCGCGGCGATCACCGTGCCGCCGAGGGCGGCGCCGACGGCGTTGGCGATGTTGAGGGAGGACTGGTTGACGGCGGCGCCCATCAGCTGTGCGCCGGGTGCGACGGCGATCAGCCGGGCCTGCAGCGCCGGAACGATGTAGAGGCTGGCGGCGCCGACCAGGAACGCGCCCAGGAACAGGCCGATCGGGTGGGCGGCGGCCAGGCCGAAGAACGCCGCCGACGTCAGCAGGCCGGCGAATCCGGTGAGGACGGCGCGGCGCAGGTCGCGGTCGGCGGCGATGCCGCCGGCGGCGATGCCGAGGGTCATGCCGAGGCCCATGGCGGCCAGCACCCACGGGACGGTGCTGTCGGACAGGCCGGTGACGTGGGTGGTGATCGGCGCGATGTAGCTGTTGACGGCGAAGAACCCGGCGGTGCCGACGGCGACGGCCGCGGCGACGAGCCAGACCTGCGGCGAGCGGAAGGCGCGCAGTTCGGCGCGTGGTGAGCCGCCGGTCGCGGCTTCGGAGCGGGGTACGGTCGTGAGCACCGCGACCAGGCTCAGCGCGAAGACGGCGGCGACCGCGAGGTACGCCGCCCGCCATCCCTGGCTCTGCCCGAGCACCGTGATCAGCGGGACGCCGGCGAGGTTGGCCGCGGTCAGGCCGCCGATGACGATCGAGACGCCCTTGCCCTGGTTGCCGGGGCCGAGCAGGTCGGCGGCGAGGATGCCGGCGGCGCCGAAGTAGGCGCCGTGGGCCAGTGCCGCGACGAACCGGGCGGCCAGCACCAGCGTGAACGTGGGGGCGAGCGCGGACGCCGCGGTGCCGGCCACGAACAGGGCGAGCAGCCCGAGGACGAGCCGGCGGCGCGGCATCCGGGCGGTGAGGACGGCGATCGTGGGCGCGCCGGCGACGACACCGAGCGCGTAGATCGTGATCATCCAGCCGGCTTGGGCCAGCGCGTCCGGGACCGAGGCGGCGTAGGCCGTGGGGAGCAGATCGCGGGCGATCTCGGGGAGCAGGCCCATGGCGACGAACTCGGTCAGGCCCAGGCCGAAGCCGCCCAGGGACAGGGCGAGCAGGGCCGCCCAGCGGCGGCCGGGGGTCGTTTCTTCCACGGGCGCCGACGCTATAACGTTCTAGTAGTCAGCGCTATAGAACGTTCTAGTAATCACAACGTACGATCGGGCGCATGCAGTCAGCGGAGCGGCGGGCCACCCTCGCCGACGTGGCCGCCGCGGCCGGGGTGTCGGTGGCCAGCGTGTCGATCGTGATGCGGGGCGCGCCGGGCGTCGGGAGCGCCACCCGGGAGCGGGTCCTCGAGGTGGCGGGGCGGCTCGGATATCAGCCGGACAGTCGAGCCCGCCTGTTGCGCAGCGGGCGCAGCCGCCTGCTCGGGGTCGTCTTCGACGTGCGGCACCCGTTCCACCACGACCTCCTCACCGGGCTCTACGACGCGGCGGAGCGGTCCGGCTATCAGCTCACGCTCAGCGCGGTCACCCCCCGGCGAGGCGAGCGTACGGCGGTCGGCGACCTGCTCCAGGACCGGTGCGAGGCGCTGGTGCTGTTCGGCGGGCAGTTGCGCGCTTCCGAGCTGGCGTCGATCGCCGCCCGGCTGCCGGTGATCGCGATGATGCGCGGCGCCCGCCGCCGGGACGTCGACGTGGTGCACAGCGACGACGCCCTCGGCTCGCAGCAGGCCGTCGATCATCTGGTCGCGCTCGGGCACCGGCGGATCGCGCACGTCGACGGCGGCACCCTGGCCGGCTCGGCCGAGCGGCGCACCGGCTATCAGGAGGCGATGCGGCGGCACGGCCTGGGGGAGCACGCCCGGATCGTCCCCGGCGGCGCCGGTGAGGAGGACGGGGCCCGGGCCGCCGAGAGACTGCTCGCCGACCCGCCGACCGCGGTCACCGTGTTCAACGACCTGAGCGCCACCGGCCTGCTCGACGTGCTGCGCCGCAACGGCCTGGACGTGCCCGGCGACGTGAGCGTGGTCGGCTACGACGACACCAGCCTGAGCAGGCTCGCCCACATCGACCTCACCACGATCGCCCAGGACGTCGACGCGATGGCCACCGCCGCCGTCGACCGCGCCGTCGCCCGCATCGAGCAGACCACCCCGGGCCCCCGCGCCGTGATCATCCCCCCGCGCCTGGTCGTCCGCAGCACCACCGCCCACCCCTGAACCCCGCCACCTGGTGGTCCGCAGCTCCACCGCCCACCCTGAACCCCGCCACCTGGTGGTCCGCAGCTCCACCGCCCACCCTGAAACCCCGCCGGCCGGTCTGAGTGCTGTCCCGGCGACGCTGAGACAGCCATCCGTGTCCTTGCGACGCCCGTGCCGTTGGTGGAAGTCGGCCGCTGGGCGCGGTTGACATGATGCTTTCGATCAAGGCGTGAGCTGCGGGGATGGCCGACTTTCGAGTCAGAACTCAGAACCAGCCGGAACCACCGCTACAGCCCGCAGCACGCGCTGCGGTCTGATGGCCGGCAGACCTCGCGCGGTGGCCACGGGGAGGTGTGGTCGCGCTCGGGGCGGCTCACGGCGTACCGGAAACGGGGTTGGAAAGACAGTGACCCCGCGCCTGCCGTGAGAGAGACGCGGGGTGACCGTGCCGGCGTCGCATCGACGGGGGGACCGCGACGCCGGCACGGGGTCAGGAGCCGGTGGGCTTCAGGACGGCGCAGGTCTCGGTGGCCTTCTTCACCGTGGCGTTCGTGGTGTCGAGGTCGGCCGTGTCGGTGACGCCGTTCTCCTTGAGGCAGTTCTCGTAGGCGGCGCCGGCGTTGCCGCCACCGGCCGGGGCGCCACCGTTCTGGCCGGGACCGCCGCCGTCGCCGCGGCCCGCGCCCATGCTCGGGCGGACCGCCGCGCACGCCTCCTGAGCCTTCGTCCAGGTCGCGTCGTCGACGCCGTCAGGCTTGCCGAAACCGCCTCCACCGGGGAAGCCGCCGCCGCGCTGACCGGCGCTGCCGGAGGGCCGGGGCTGGCCGGACGGGCGGGCCGCGCCGTCGGGGGCGCCGGACGGGCGTGCGCCGCCGGGACCGCCGGACGGCATCGTGATGGTGACGCCGTTCTCGTCGAGGCAGCTGATGTAGGCGGCGAACGGGTCGGCGCCGCCGTTCTGCCCGGCGCCGCCGGTGGCGCTGTCCGTGCCGGCGTCGTCGGAGCCGCAGGCCGCGGTGAACAGCAGGGCCGCCGAGACGGCGACGATGGCTGCGGTACGGCGCGGCGCCCTCAGGCTGATCACCGGCACGTGTGTCTCCTTCGTTCACGATGGCGTGGGACGTGTGAAGGAGAACCGGCGCACCTGTGCGGAAGGTCGGACGACCCTAGGAGTCACCTAGGAACGCCTTCCCGCGCTCCGAGCGAACTCCCAGGCGGGACCGAGCCCGCGGCGAGGACCGGTGGCCACACTCGGCGACCATGGGTGTTGCACTGGCCGGTCGCCGGCGTCTGATCCGGCTCGCGGTGGCGGTCGTCGTGCTCGCGTTGCTCGCCTTCGGCGTGGTGCGTGCGCTGACGGCCGGCGCCGCGCGGGAGGTGACGCCGGCGGCCGGGACCGTCGCGGTCGACAGGGGTGCGGTGACCACCGAGGTCGCCACCACCGGCACGGTGCAGGCGGCGCAGACGCGGAGCCTGTCGTTCGGGGTGAGCGCCGAGGTGGAGACCGTCATGGTGCGGGCGGGCACGACGGTGACGGCGGGCCAGGTGCTCGCGACCGTCGACGACACGGACGCCGCCGAGGCGGTGGCGGACGCCGAGGACGCGCTCGACGAGGCGCGGGACAGGCTGGACGAGGCGCGGGACGCGGCGACCTCGACGTCGGCCGCGGCCACGCCGGCCGGGTGCGACGTGGCGGCGGCCTACACCATCGGCGCGTCCGCGTCCCCGAGCGCCACCGCGTCGCCCTCGCTGACGGTTGCCTCGCCGGTCCCGGCCCGGACCGCGACGGCGAATCCCACCGCGACCGGCACGAGGACGGCGAAACCGACCGCCACGGCGACGAGGAGGCCGGGTTCCGGCGGATCCGGCGACTGCTCGGCGACCGGGGGTTCGACCGGTTCGACCGGCGGGGGATCGGGTGCGCGGAACGGGGTGGGCTCCGGCACCGACGCGATCCTCTCCGCCGAGCAGCGGGTCAACGCCGCCGAGGTGACCCTGGAGGAGGCCGAGGAGCGGCTGGACGGCACCAGGATCACCGCACCGATCGCCGGGAAGGTGATCTCGGTGAGCGGCCGGGTGGGCAGCGCGGCCGAGTCCGGTTCCACCTTCATCACCCTCGCCGACGTCTACGACATGGAGATCAGCGCCGACTTCCCGGAAGCCGACGCGGACCGGCTCGCGGTCACCCAGAAGGCCGTGATCACTCTCGCCGACCGGGCCGGCGAGACGTTCGGCGCGACGGTGGCGCAGGTCGACCCGGTCGGCACCAGCGACGGCACGCTGACCCGGTTCGGGGTGCTGCTCTCCTTCACCGAGGCTCCGGGCGAGCTGCTGGTCGGCCAGAGCGCCGGCGTCCGGGTGACCACCGGCAGCCAGGAGAACGTGCTGCGGGTTCCCAGCACGGCGGTGCACGACGTCAAGGGGGACGGTGGCATCGTCCTCCGGGGCGGCGCGGAGGTTCCGGTGCGGCTGGGGCTGCGCGGGGACACGTACACCGAGATCGTCTCCGGCGTCGCGGAAGGCGACGCGGTGGCCCGGTCCTGGTAGCGATCTCCCGTCCCGCTCATAGCCGATTCAAAGAGAACGCTGATAGTTCTAGTGCGGTGCACACCGAAACCCGTGGTTCCGTGACGTCGATCGATCCCGCGGCGCGGCCGTCCCGCGTCCTCGTCGTCGACGACGAGCCGAACATCTCCGCGTTGCTCAGCGCGACGCTCCGGCTCGTCGCCTTCGACGTGCGGGTGGTCGAGTCGGGACACGGCGCCCTGATGGCGGTGCGAGAGTTCGAGCCGGATCTGATCGTCCTCGACGTGATGCTCCCGGACCTCGACGGCATCGAGGTGGCCCGGCGGCTGCGGGCCGCGGGTCACCGGGTCCCGGTCCTGTTCCTCACGGCCCGGGACGCGGTGGAGGACCGCATCCTCGGGCTGTCGGCCGGCGCGGACGACTATGTCACCAAGCCGTTCAGTCTCGAGGAGGTCGTGCTACGGATACGCGCGATCCTGCGCCGCAGCCTGCCCGAGGAGCCGCGGGAGGACACCGGGATGCTGCGGTACGCGGACCTGGAGCTCTCCGAGGACGCCCACGAGGTACGGCGGGCGGGCCGGCTGATCGAGTTGTCGCCGACGGAGTTCAACCTGCTGCGGTACCTGATGATCAACGCGGGCCGGGTGGTCAGCAAGGCGCAGATCCTGGACCGGGTGTGGAAGTACGACTTCGGCGGCGACGGCCGCATCGTGGAGTCCTACGTCTACTACCTGCGCCGGAAGATCGACAAGACGGATCCGCCGCTGATCCACACGGTGCGGGGGGTGGGGTACGCGCTGCGGCTGCCCCGCGACGGGGAGTGACTCCCTGGCGTTACTGGACGCTCAAGTCCAGGCTGGTCCTGGTCGTGGCGGTGCTGTCCGGCGTGGCGCTCGTCGTGGCCAACGTCGCCGGCGTCCTGCTGATAACGAAATATCTGGAGAATCGCATCGACGACCAGCTCATCGGCATAAGCAGGCCGTTGTCCGAATCCAGCCCCTCGGGTTTCGGCCCGCGCCCGGGCCGGTTCCGTGGCCTGGGCCCGGACCAGATCATGTACGTCTACCACGCCGACGGCACCCTCGACACCGCCCGCAGCACACCGGTCGACGACACCAGGCCCGCCGCCGACCTGCCCGCCTCCGCCGCCGGCCGTCCCTACACGGTCTCGTCGGCTGCCGGCTCGGACTGGCGCGTCCTCACCGTCGACATCGGCGACACCGGGGAACGCGCCCTGGTCGGCTACTCCCTGGTCGAGGTGGAGCAGACCACCGAACAGCTCGTCCTGATCGACGCCGGGGTGCTGCTGCTGGTGCTGACGGCGCTCGGGTTCGGCGCCGCCTTCGTGGTACGGATCGGGCTGCGGCCGCTCACCGCGATGGAGGCGGTGGCCGCCGACATCTCCGGCGGCAACCTGTCCGGCCGGGTTCCGGACACCGACCCGCACACCGAGCCGGGCCGCCTCGGTCTGGCCCTGAACGCCATGCTCACCCGGATCGAGGGAGAGGTCGAGGCGCGTACCGCCTCCGAGCAGAAGCTGCGGCAGTTCGTCGCGGACGCCTCGCACGAGCTGCGGACCCCGCTCACCTCGATCCGCGGGTGGGCCGAGTTGTACCGGCGCGGCGGCGCCCCGCCCGGCCCGCAGCTGGACGAGACGATGGCGCGGATCGAGGCCGAGTCGGCCCGGATGGCGGTGCTGGTCGAGGACCTGCTCCGGCTGGCCCGAATGGATCAGCAGCGCACCCTCGACCTGCGCCGGGTGGACCTGCTGGAGATCGCCGCCGACACCATCCGGGACGCGCACGCCCGCATGCCGGGCCGTCAGGTGCTGCTGGCCGGTCTGGGCGACGACGACTTCTTCGAGCCGGCCACCGTCCTCGGCGACGACCACGGGTTGCGGCAGGTCGCCACGAACCTGGTGGCGAACGCCCTGCACCACACCCCACCGGGGACGACCGTCACGGTACGGGTCGGGCTGTCCACCGGTGACGACGGCCACCCGGTGGCCGTGCTGGAGGTGTGCGACGACGGTCCCGGCGTGCCGGCCGAGCACGCGGAGCGGATCTTCGAGCGGCTCTACCGCGCCGACTCGAGCCGTTCCCGCACCAAGGGCGGCGGTTCCGGGCTGGGCCTGGCGATCGTGGCGGCGATCGTGCGGGGACACGGCGGCGACGTCGTGCTGCGCGAGACCCCGGGCGGCGGGGCCACCTTCCGGGTGGAACTTCCGGCCGTCGGTGACGCGGCGTGAGTTCTGAGGTGGCTCCCAGGTTGCGCCGAAGCTCCTCATAGCCCCGGGCCCGAGAGTGTGCGGCATGAAGGTACGTCTGAGCCGCCACCCGTCTCTGGTGGTCAACGCCGTGATCGGCGTCGCGCTCGTCGCCGGGGCCGCCACGGTGTACGAGACATTCTCCTCTTCCGGCGGCGGGGCGACGGCGGCGACGGCCTCCGAACGTACGGTCACCGTCCAGCAGGGCACGGTCACCAGGACCGCGACCGCGGACGGCACCCTGGAGAGCGCCGGCACCGCGAGCGCGACCTTCGAGACCAGCGGCACGGTCACCGCGATCCACGTGAAGGTCGGCGACCAGGTCGAGAAGGGTCAGGCGCTGGCCAGGGTCGACCCGGCCGCCGCGCAGCGCGCCCTGGACGCCGCCGAGGCCGACCGGGACGCGGCGCGGGACGCCCTGGACCGCGCCGAGACCGCCGGCTCGGACACCACCGAGGCCGAGAACGAGGTGGCCCAGGCCGAGCTGGCCGTGGACGAGGCCGAGTCGGGGATGGACGGGACGGTGCTGACCGCCCCGATGGCCGGCACGGTCACCGCGGTCGACGGCACCCTCGGCGGCTCCGCCTCCGGCTCGTCGTCCAGCTCGTCCGGCGCGTCCGGCGGCTCGGCCGGCAGCGGCAGCGGCAGCTCGTCGTCGTCCAGCGGCTTCATCGAGATCGCCGACCTGACGAGGATGCAGGTGGCGGCGAGCTTCGCCGAGGCGGACGCGACGAGCCTCAAGGAGAAGCAGGTCGCCACGGTCACCTGGAACGCGCTCAGCGGCGTCTCGCAGAGCGCCCGGGTCGCCGCGATCGACCCGTCCGCGACCACCTCCGACAGCGTGGTCACCTACGGCGTCACGCTCACCCTCGACAAGGTGCCGGCCGGCGCCAAGGTCGGCCAGACCGTCTCGGTCTCGGTCACCACCGGCTCCAAGGAGAACGTGGTCCTGGTCGACGCGGCCGCCATCACCAGGGCCGGCAACCGGCGCACCGTCACGGTCGTCGCGAACGGTGTGCGGGAGACCCGGGCGGTGCAGATCGGCCTGGAGGGCGACGCGGGCACCGAGATCACCTCCGGGCTCACCGCGGGCGAGCAGGTCGTGGTCAAGACCACCTCGACCAGCACCAGCGGCAGCCAGCAGGGCGGCGGCATGATGGGCGGCGGCGGCCTCGGCGGCTTCTCCGGCGGCGGGGGCGGCCCGGGCGGCGGCGGTGGCCGATGAGCAAGCCGGTCCTCCAGGTCACGAACCTGAAGAAGATCTACGGCGAGGGTGAGGCGACCGTGCACGCGCTGCGCGGGGTCTCGCTCACCGTGCAGCGCGGCGACTACGCGGCCATCATGGGCTCCTCCGGCTCCGGCAAGTCGACCCTGATGAACATCCTCGGCGCCCTGGACGTCCCCACCTCCGGGCGGTACCTGCTGGACGGCGTGGACGTCAGCGGGCTCTCCGACGGCCAGCTCGCGCTGGCCCGGAACCGGCTCATCGGCTTCATCTTCCAGTCGTTCAACCTGATCCCGCGGACCACCGCGGTGGCGAACGTGGAACTGCCCCTGGCGTACGCCGGGGTCCAGGCGAGGGAACGCCGCCGCCGCGCGATGGAGGCCCTCGACGTCGTCGGTCTCGCGGCCCGCGCCGACCACGAGCCCAACCAGCTCTCCGGCGGCCAGCAGCAGCGCGTCGCGGTGGCCCGGGCCCTGGTCACCGAACCGGCCCTGCTGCTCGCCGACGAGCCCACCGGGAACCTGGACTCCCAGTCCACCGACGACGTGCTGCAGGTCTTCGACGATCTGAGCGCGGCCGGCCGGACCATCGTGATCATCACGCACGAGGACGAGGTCGGCGCCCGCGCCAAGCGGCTGATCAAACTGGTGGACGGCTCGATCGTGACGGACGAGCGGCAGTCGCCGTTGCACCTGCCACCGGTGGGCGCCGCGATGGCCGGGCGGCACGCGCGATGAACTTCGTCGAGGTCGTACGTTTCGCGTTGCGCGGCCTGAGCGCCAACAAGCTGCGGTCCGCGCTCACCATGCTCGGCATCCTGATCGGTGTCGCCGCGGTGATCCTGCTGGTCGCGGTCGGCAACGGCTCGGCCAAGGCGATCAGCGACCGGATCGAGGCGCTGGGCACCAACACCATCACCGTGATGAGCACCGGCCGTGGCGGCTCCAGCAGCACCTCGCTCACCAGGGACATGGCCGACGCGCTCGTCGACGCCGAGTTGGCGCCGGACGTCAGGTCGGTGTCGCCGGTGGTCAGCTCGTCCTCGGCGACGATGACGTACGAGGGCGCCGACCACGCGGTCGCCACCTTCGTCGGGACCACGCCGGCCTGGTTCACCGCGTCCAGCACGCCGGTCGGCAGGGGGACCGGGTTCACCTCCGACGACGTCGACCAGGGCCGCCGGGTGGTGGTGATCGGGCAGACCGTCGCCGAGGAGCTGTTCGGCGGCATCGACCCGATCGGCGAGCAGGTCACCGTCGGCGGGGCGCTGTTCACCGTCGTCGGGGTCCTCGAGGAGAAGACCTCCACCGGCTTCCAGGACGCCGACGACACCGCCGTCGCGCCGCTCACCGCGGTGCAGCAGGTGCTCACCGGGTACGGCCCGCTCACCTCGATCATCGTGGAGGCGAACGACCCGGACGACGTCGACGCGGTGCAGAGCCAGGTCGCCACGATCCTGAACCAGAGGCTCGATGTGCCGGAGTCGAGCGGCAGCACCCCCTACCGGATCCAGAACGCGTCGTCGCTGCTGGAGACGCAGACCGAGACCGCCGACACGTTCACCACCCTGCTCGGCGTGGTCGCCGCGATCAGCCTGCTGGTCGGCGGCATCGGCATCACCAACATCATGCTGGTCACGGTGACCGAGCGGACCCGGGAGATCGGCATCCGCAAGGCGCTCGGCGCGCCCCGCCGGGTGATCCTGACCCAGTTCCTGATCGAGGCGAGCCTGTTGAGCGTGCTCGGCGGCGCCCTCGGGGTGGCCGCCGCGCTGATCGGCGCCCGGTTCGAGATCGTCGGCGTGACACCGGTGATCGTGCCCAGTTCGATCGGGTACGCCGTCGGCGTGTCCATCGCGATCGGGCTGTTCTTCGGCGGTCTGCCCGCCGCCCGCGCCGCCCGCCTGCGTCCCATCGACGCGCTGCGCTACGAGTGAGGACCCCGTTGTGACAACGATGAACGACGAGACCGCGATCATCTCGGCCGTGCCCACTGACGAGCATGACGGCCTCTCCGCCGAACTGGCCGCCGCGGCGCCGAAGAAGTGGTGGAACAAGGGCACGGTCGGCCTCGGCGTGGCCGCGCTGCTGATGGGCGGCTTCCTCGGCGGCGTCCAGGCCCAGAAGACGTGGGGTGCGGCCTCCTCGTCCACCGCGAGCGGATTCCCCGGCGGAGGCGGCGGTCGCTTCCCCGGCGGGATGAGCGCGAGCGGCGCGCCCGGAGGTCTCGGACCGCAGACCACGGCGGCTGCCGCGGCCGGCGGCACCACCGGCAAGGTCAAGCTGGTCGACGGCAAGACGATCTACGTCGAGACCGCCGACGGCACGGTCGTCACCGTCAGGACCGACGGCGCCACCACGGTCAGCACCACGACCAGCGGCAGGCTCGGCGACGTCAAGGCCGGCCAGTCGGTCACCGTCCAGGGCGAGACGGCCGGTGACGGCTCGGTGACCGCCAAGAGTGTCACGGCCACCAGATGACCGCGGTGTGACATAGCCGGGAATTCATTGATACCCATGTCTCTCGGTCCCTAGTCTGGCCGCGTGCCTGATCTGCACGGCCGGGAGGCACTGCTCGCGGCGGTCGAAGCCCGGCTGGCCACCGGTGGCGGCGTGGCCCTGCACGGGCCGCCCGGCATCGGCCGGTCCGCGCTCCTCGACGCCGTCGCCGACCGGGCCGCGGCGCGAGGCGAGCTGGTCCTCCGCCTGCGCCCGGCCCGCGGCGAGCGGACCCTGGCGTACTCCGGGGTCGCCGATCTCGTCCGCCAGGTCCCGGCGGACGCGGTCGCCGCTCTGGCGCCCGCGCCACGGCGTTCGCTCGCCGCGCTGTCCCAGGGCCGGCCGTCCCGCACCGGAGCGCCGGCGCTGGCCCGGCGCCTGGTCCTGCCGGAGCTGCTGGCCCGTTGTGCCCGCGCCACCCCGGTGCTGCTCGTCCTGGACGACGTCCAGTGGCTCGACCCGGAGTCGGCCGAGCTGATCGGGTTCGCGATGCGCCGCCGCCCCGGCCCCCGGGTCCGGGTGGCCGCCGCCGAACGCCGCCCCGGCCGTTCCCGCGCCGTCCGGCTGTGTCCCGCCCCGGTGCTCGAGCTGGCGGTGCCGCCGCTGTCGCCGGACGACCTGACCGCCCTGCTCGAATCCCGCGGCCTGCCCTGCCGTACGGCCAGCCGGCTGCACCAGGACAGCGGCGGCAACCCGTTCCTCGCCCTCGAGCTGGGCGGCGCGGTCGTGCCCGGCGCCGCCTGGCGGCCCGCGCCCCTGCCGGAGAACGTGCGCGACCTGGCCCGGGAACGGCTCGCCGGCCTGTCCGCCGCGGTCCGCCGGACCCTGCTGACCGCGGCGCTGGCCACCGAGCCGACGATCACCCTGCTGCTGCGGGCCGGCCGGGACGAGGCGGCCGGCGAACTGCGTGCGGCGGTCGCGGCCGGGGTGGTCGAGGTGGCCGGGGAGCGGATCCGGTTCACGCCGCCGCTGCTGGGCCGGGTGCTGGCCGACGAGACGCCGGCGGCCGAGCGGAGCGGGGTGCACGCCGAGCTGGCCGCGGCGGCGTACGACCCGGTGGAGGCCCTACGCCAGCAGGCCCTGCGCACCGCCCGCCCGGACGCCGCGGTCGCCGCCGGCCTGGCCGCGGCGGCCGGTCGCTGCGCCCTGCGCGGCGCCGACCGGACCGCCGCCGAGCTGTACCTGCTCGCCGCCGACCGCTGCCCGCCGGAACTCGCCGCGGACCGCCTCGACTGGCTGGTCACCGCCGCCCGCACGGCGATCACCGGCGGGGTGCCCGCCGTGGCCGGGCGGGCCGCCGAGGCGGTGCTGACCGCCGACGCGCCGCCCGCGCACCGGGTCCGGGCCCGCCTCGTCCTGCTCGACCTGGCCGGGCAGGCGCTGTCCGAGATGGGGGAGACGTTCGCCGCCGCGCTCGCCGAGGCCGGCGACGATCCGGAGCTCGCGGCCCCGGTCCGGTTGCGGCTGACCTTCGCCGCGTTCCTGGCCGGAGACCTGGAGGCGGCCGCGGCCGAGGCGCGGCGCGCGGAGGAGGCGGCCCGGCTCGCCGGCGACCCCACCATCGAGGCGATGGCGCTGACCATCATCGCCTCGATCCAGCGGGTGCGAGGGGTGGCCTGCTGGCGGGACTCCCTGGACCGCGCGCTGGCGCTGCCGGCCACGCCCGCGCCGGACTGGCTGCACTACGGCCCGCACTACATGGCCGCCCGGTTCGCGCTCTTCGACGACCGGCTCGACGAGGCCCGCGCGGAACTGCTCGCCCTGCTCGCGGTCGCCGAGCACGACCGGGTCGGCGAGGCCCGGGTCGAGGTGCTGCGCAGCCTCTCCGAGGTGGCGACGAGGGCGGGCCGGTGCCAGGAGGCGCTGCGGTACGGCCACCGCGCGGCCCGCGCCGCTCAGGAGGCCGGCCTGAGTCCCGGCCCCACCTGGTACACCGCCGCGGTGGCCGAGCTGGCCGGTGGCAGCCTGGCCGCCGCCGCCGGATTCGCCCGCCGGGGCATCCGCTCCTCGCGCCAGGAGGGCGACGGCCTCTACCTGCGCCGGAATCTGCACGCCCTGGCCCAGGCGGAGGTGCGTTCCGGTGACACCCGGGCCGCGGTCGCCACCCTGCGCCGGTTGCACGACCTGGAGGCCGAGGCGGGCAGCGCCGACCCGATGATCGTGCGCCGGCGGGCCGACCTGGCGGCGGCGCTGGCGCTCTCCGGCGAGCACCGGGAGGCGGCCGCGACCCTGGAGCTCGCCCGGGCCGGTGGTGCGGCCGCGCTCGCCGGCTACCTGGACCGGGCCGCCGCCGTGGTCGCGTCCGAGTCGGGGCAGGCGGACGCCGCGGCCGGGCTGGCCACCGTCGCCGCCCGCCGGTTCGAGGTCTCCCGGCAGCCGGTCGAGCAGGCGCACGCCCTGCTGGTGCTGGCCGGGGCGGAACGGCGGCGGCGTCGCTACGCCGCCGCCCGGCAGGCGATCGACCGGGCCCTGGCCCTCTTCCGTGCGGCCGAGGCCCGGCCCTGGATCGCCGAGGCGGAACGGATGCTGACCCGTACCGAGGGGACCCCCGAGCAGGGGCTGACCTCGACCGAGCTGCGGATCGCCGGGATGGTGCGGGCCGGGGCCAGCAACCGGGAGATCGCCAACCGGCTCTACCTGAGCGTGAAGACCGTCGAGGCGACGCTGACCCGCGTCTACCGCAAACTGGGCGTCCGGTCGCGTACCCAGCTGCTCTCGGCTCTTCCCGGCCTCCCCGTGGGGGAGATCACCAACCGGTCGTGACCTGGGATTTAGCGACGGAGAGTGACCCGGCTTACCCGAATCCAGTGGTCGCCGTCACTTTCGCATCGGAAGTTTTACCTGGTGGATTTGGTGGCGAAGCGCGAGTGGGAGATCGTAATAGCCGTCAGCTTCTTCGTCACTATCCGTTGAGGAGTTCGCCGTGAAGTTGATCCGTGAAGCCCGTACCGCCATCTCGCACCGACTCGCCGAGCGCCGCGCCCACCGCCGTCTGAGCGACGAGCTCGCGGCCTTCCGCACCGCCGCGGAGCGCTCCGAGCTCGACCTCATGCTGGGCCGCCACACCGCCGAGGAGACCCGCGAGGTCCACGCGATCCTCAGCCACCAGTCGGCCTACACCAGCTGATCTCGCGGACGTCGGGCCGGCCGGGACCGTCCCCCGGCCACCCTGACGACCCGCTTCGGAACCCCCGGCATGCGATTCGTGTGCCGGGGGTTCCGCATTTCTACTTCTTCTTCTTCGCCGGCGGGAACAGCGCCGGGCCGAGCAGCGGCGTCAGGGTCCGGGCGAACGCCACGGTCATGTGCCCCTTGTCCCGGTAGACCAGGGTGTCCCCGATGACCACCGGGCAGATGTCGGTGCAGAACCACGGCGTCGGGTCGATCACCCGTATCCCGGCGGCCTTGGCGGCCCGGGCGATCAGCGCCCGCCGCTGCGGCAGGGTGATGGCCTTGCCGACCGGGCTGTTGCAGACGTCGATCTTCTTGGGGTGTGCGGTCAGGCAGTTCGGCACGATGTCGTTCGGCCACGGGGTGTCCTGGATCAGCACCGCCGGGATGCCCCTGACCCGGGCGAACGAGTTCGCCCACGCCTGCGCCCAGAGCCCGTCGTTCTGGGCGCCGACCGGCTTCGCGACCGGCTTGCCGGACGCCTTCAGCAGGCCGCCGTTGTCACCGTCGTGCGAGGCGAACACCAGCAGGTTCGGCTTCTCCTGCTGGACCCGGGCGAACACCGCGTCCCGCCACTTCGGGCACTCGTCGTAGGACCGCTTCAGCGCCGGCTGGTAGACCAGCACGTCGGCGATCTGGCAGGCCGACTTGGTCAGCGCGATCAGGCGCCAGTTGTTCGCACGGGCGATGGCGTCGACGGTGGTGAACCAGTGGCCGGCGTGCGAGTCGCCGATCAGGAACATGGTCTTCTTGCCGGCCGGGTCGCCGTAGACGCACGGCCGGATCGTGTTGTCCCGGTGGTCGACGTGGCACTTGTCGGCGTTGTGGGCCGGCAGTTCCGCCGGTGAGGTGACCGGCGGCGTCAGGTTCTCCGGCATCCGGGTGGCGCCGATCGAGGCGGTGATCAGCGCGGTCATCCGGGCCTGCGGGTCGGTGGCGGCGTCCAGTCCGGCGGCCAGGCCGGGCGCGGCCTCGGCGGTCGGGACCGGCGGGGTGTGCCGGCTGCCGAACCCCCCGGCGAGCGCGGTCAACGACGACAGGGCCAGACCCACGGCGAGGCCGGTACGGGCCTTCGCGCGCAGCGGCTTGCTGTTGCGGAACGGGTTCTCCACCAGGTGGTACGTGATCAGCGCGAGCACCAGGGACCCGGCGGCCAGGGCCAGGTCGACTCCGAGGGTCGGCTCCTTGTCCAGGGCGTACGGGCCGATCATCAGGATCGGCCAGTGCCACAGGTACCAGCCGTACGACAGCTTGCCGATCTGCCGCATCGGCCAGATCCCGAGCAGCGGGTGGGCGCCGCCACGCGACGGGCGCATCCCGGCGGCGATCACGGCGGCCGTGCCCAGGACGGGCAGGAGGGCGGCGTACCCCGGGAAGGAGGTCTCCTCGGTGAACGTCAGGGCCGAACCGAAGATCGCCAGCAGGCCGATCCAGGACAGCGTCACCGCGAGCCCGGCGGGCATCCGGGCGACGCGGGCCGCGCCGACCGCGAGCAGCGCGCCGACGCCGAGTTCCCAGGCTCGGGTGTGCGAGCCGAAATAGGCCCACGGGGCGGCCTCGCCGGTCTGCCAGATGCTCATCCCGAGCGAAACGACGGCCAGCGTGGTCAGGGTGCCGATCAGCAGGCGGCGACTGCGGAACGTGATCATGATGAGCAGCGGCCACACCACGTAGAACTGCTCCTCCACGGCCAGCGACCAGAGGTGCTGCAGAGGGGAGGGCTCGGCCGCGGCGGCCAGGTAGTCGACGCCCTGGGCGGCCAGGCGCCAGTTCATGCCGTAGAACGTGCTGTACACCGCGTCCACGGTGATCTCGTGGAACCGGGTGGCCGGCATGAAGAACCAGGCGGCGGCCACGGTGGCCAGCACGGTGACGGTCGCGACCGGCAGCAGCCGCAGCGCGCGCCGGGCGTAGAACCGGCTCAGCGAGATCCGGCCGGCGCGGGCCTGCTCGGCCAGCAGCAGCGTGGTGATGAGGAAACCGGAGATGACGAAGAAGACGTCGACGCCGACATAACCACCCTCGAACCGGCCGATGCCGGCGTGGGAGAGCACGACCAGGGTCACGGCTATGGCGCGAAGACCCTCGATGTCGGGCCGGAACCCGGCTGAGTGGCCCCTCGTGGGAGGCGCCCCGGCGGTAGCCGTCTGCGGTGGGGGAGACACGATCGACTGCACGGCGGATTTGACCAGAGAACAGCAAACCATGGGGGTACTCCGGGTTAACGGGAGATGAACGTGCCGCCCGTGTGGCGGGCGGCACACCCGTCTCAGCGAGGCCAGAGCGGTTCCCGGGCGTGCTCCTCGGCGTCCCGGAGCACCCGCAGGATGTTGCGGCAGGCGAGCTTCTCCAGGTCGGGTGCGGACCAGCCGCGATCACGCAACCCGGCCAGCAGCCGCGGGTAGCAGGAGACGTCGTTCAGCCCGTCCGGCACCTCGAAGGTACCGTCGAAGTCGCCGCCGATGCCGATGTGATCGACGCCGGCCACCTCGCGGGCGTGCTCCACGTGCGCGATCACGTCGGCGACGGTCGCCGCCGGCTTCGGGTGCGCGGCCAGCCACTGCCGGAAGGCCGGCTCCGCGCCCGGATCGTGCGGCGGGGACACCGGGACGTCCGCGGGCTCCTCGCCGGGGTGCGGGACGCGCGGCCAGTCCTCGCGGTGCCGGGGCAGGCCCAGCCGCTCCCACTCGGCGTCCGCCGCGTGCTGCCAGTCGCGAAGCGCGGCCGAGACGAAGAACGACACGAAGGTCAACTGGATCACGCCGCCGTTGCCGGGCAGCCGCGACAGCACGTCGTCGGGGACGTTGCGGGGATGGTCGGTGACCGCGCGGGCGCCCGAGTGGCTGAAGATGACCGGGGCGGCCGCCTCGTCCAGGACGTCGCGCATGGTGTCGGCGGAGACGTGGGAGAGGTCGGCGAGGACGCCCAGGCGCTGCATCTCCCGTACGATCGCCCGCCCCTCCGCCGTCAGGCCGCCGTGCACCGGATCCTGCGTCGCCGAGTCCGCCCATCCGGTGTGGTGGTTGTGGGTGAGCGTGACGTAGCGGATGCCGAGCCGGGCCAGCGACCGCAGCACCCCCAGCGACCCGGCCAGGCAGTGCCCGCCCTCCACGCCGAGCAGTGAGGCGATCCGGCCGCTCTCCACCGCCCGTTCGACGTCGGCCGAGGTGTAGGCGATCGCCAGGTCGTCCGGGTACGCGGCGACCATCCGGTGCACCAGGTCGATCTGCTCCAGGGTGCTGGTCACCGCGGCCGGCTCGGACAGGTCCGACGGCACGTACACCGACCAGAACTGGCCACCCACCCCGCCGGCGCGCAGCCGCGGCAGGTCGGTGTGCAGCGGAGGTCGCTCCCGGTCCAGGCCCGCCACCGCCGAGCCGTGCCACTCGCGCAGGCGCATCGGCAGGTCGTTGTGGCCGTCGATGATCACGTTCATCCTCCCTGGCTACCCGTAGCCGCTCGCCGGGGCAAGCATTCGGGGCCGTTTCACCGCAACCGGGTGGCACCGGCACGGGCACCGGCCGTGCACCCCCCGCCCTGGAATCTCTTTCACATGCCCGGTGCGACAACGCGCCGGACAAAACGGGGGAGTTCATCTTGCGACTGGCCAAGCTGCCGAAGTTCCTGACAGCTCTGACCGCCGTACTCGCCGGTGCCGGAGCCGCCCTGGCCCCGACCGCCGCGCAGGCCGCTCCGGCCACCTGCACCACCGACGCCAAGCTCGTCCCGACCTGCAACGTCCTCTGGGGCGGCGCGGCCGGCGGTTTCACCTCCACGCCGCGTGACCTGGCCCTCAAGGGCTGGGAGAAGGCCAGCGGCCGGACCGCCACGATCTTCCACCAGTACCACAAGGGCAACGAGGTCTTCCCGACCAAGGCCGAGATCGCCATGACGAACGACCCGGCGAACCCGCGCGTGCTCCTGGAGAACTGGAAGATCGCGTACGGCTCCACCTGGGCCAAGGTCGCCCAGGGCCAGCAGGACAAGCGCATCGACGCGTTCGCCGCGCGTGCCAAGGCGTACGGCAAGAAGTTCTTCCTGGTCCTCAACCACGAGCCGGAGAACGACGTCATCGCCCGCAAGGGGTCCGGCTGGGAGGCCAAGGACTTCGCCGCGATGTACCGCCACACCATCGAGCGGCTGCGTGACCAGGGTGTCACCAACGTCGTCAACGTGATGGCGTACATGGGCAACGAGAAGTGGATGTCGCAGTCCTGGTGGGCCGACCTCTACCCCGGTGACGACGTGGTGGACTGGATCGGCCTGGACTCCTACGTCTCGGCCGAGAAGGGCTACTACCACTACGGCACCTTCGCCGACCTGCTCGACCGCAAGCCCAAGAAGGGTGGCCTCGGCTTCTACGACTGGGCGACCACCAAGCACGCCGGCAAGCCCGTCATGGTCGCCGAGTGGGGTGCCTACCACCGCGTCGGCAAGATCGCTGACAAGTCGTTCGTCTACGACAGCGTCCTCGCCGAGCTGCAGAAGCGTCCCGCCATCAAGGCGATCGTCCACTTCGACACGAAGAAGGACGACCAGGGCGACCGCGACATCAGCATCGACAGCACCCCGGCGAGCCTGGCCGCGTTCCAGAAGCTGGCCGCCGACCCGATCTTCGACGTCGAGATCAACTGACCTAACTCCCCCTGAAAAGGGAAGCGCCGTCCGGTCCCCCGCCGGGCGGCGCTTCTCTGTGCCCGGGCGGCCGACATTGTCGGCCCGGACGGGTCCGACATCGTGGACATGGCCTCATGTTCACTGTTCGTTAACCCTGCGTTTGCCATGACCTGCTGGAATCCGCCGTGTCCCAGATGTTGATCAATTCGCCGCGCTCGGATTCCGGCGCGGCTCCCCCCGTCGCGGGGCATTCCCGGTTTCGCCCTGACATCGAAGGGTTACGCGCGGTAGCCGTAACGCTCGTCGTCCTCTCGCACGCCGGGATCGGCCGCTTCGAAGGCGGCTACGTCGGGGTCGATGTGTTCTTCGTCATCTCCGGCTTCCTGATCACCGGTCTGCTCCTGGCCGAACAGGGCCGCACCGGCCGCGTGGCGATGGGACGCTTCTACGCCCGGCGGGCGCTGCGCCTGCTGCCGGTCGCGACCGTGATGGTGCTGGCGACCGTGGCGGCCGCCTGGTTCTTCCTGCCGGCCACCCGGTTCCACGACATCACCGTCGACGCGCTGTACAGCACCTTCTACGGCATGAACTGGCGACTCGCCGGCCAGGGCGTCGACTACCTCGCCGCGACCGCCGAGCCCTCCCCGCTGCAGCACCTCTGGTCACTGGCGGTCGAGGAGCAGTTCTACCTGGTCTGGCCGCTACTGATGATCATCACCTTCCGTAGCCGTCGCCTCCTCGTCGCCGGACTGTCCACACTCGTCGCCGTGTCGCTCGCGCTGAGCGTGTGGCAGACCGGCACCGCCGCCCCCTGGGCCTACTTCGGCTCGCACACCCGCGCCTGGGAACTCGGCGTCGGCGCCCTCCTCGCGGTCGGCGCCACCGTGCTGGCCCGCCAGCCGCAGGCGGTCTCCGTCGTCCTCTCCTGGACCGGTCTCGCCGCCGTCATGGTCGCCGCCGTCCTGTACACCGAGGAGACGTCGTTCCCCGGGTACGCGGCGCTGCTCCCGGTCCTCGGCACCGGCGCGGTCATCGCCGCCGGCATGCGAGAGGCCCGCGGCGGCGCGGTCACGATCCTCGGCATCTGGCCGATGCGGCAGATCGGCAAGCTGTCGTACGGCTGGTACCTGTGGCACTGGCCCGCTCTGATGATCGGCCCGGCCGCCCTCGGCGTCGAACCGGCCCTGACGGTCAACCTGGCCCTCGCCGCCGGCTCGCTGCTGCTCGCGCTGATCACGTACCACCTGGTGGAGAACCCGTTCCGCAACAGCAAGCCGCTGCGTGCCAAAGCCCGCACCGGACTCGCCGTCGGGCTCGCGCTGTCCTCGGCCACCGCCCTGATCGCCGGGCTCGGCGGCCGGCACACCCCACCCATCCCGTACGGGCCCGCCGCGCCCGGGCTCGCCGCCGAGATCTCGGCCGCCGCCGACCCGCAAGCCCGGCTCACCCAGCTGATCACCGCGTCGGCCACCGCCGCCCGGATGCCGGCCAACCTGTATCCGACGGTCGTCCAGCCCAACCCGCCGCGCGCGCCGATGCCCGACGGTTGCCGGCTCAACTACGCCGACGTCGACTTCGAGCCGTGCGTCTACGGCGACCCGGCCGGCAAGCGAACCATGTTCCTGATCGGCGACTCGCACGCCCACCACTGGTTCCCCGCCGTCGACAAGGCCGCCCGCAACCGGGGCTGGCGCCTCGTCGTGCTGACGAAGTTCTCCTGCCAGATCCCGCAGGTCCTGGTCTACAACACGGCGCTGAAGCGGCCCTACAACGAATGCGTCGAATGGCGTGACAAGGTGTTCGCCCGCATCCGCCAGGAACGCCCGCAGATGGTCGTCCTGTCGTCCAACGACCTCGACAACGGCGGCGTCTACGACGAGGCCGGCCAGCGGATCCCCACTGCCGGCACCCAGGACGACGCGATCTGGGCCGAACGCTGGAAACAGTCGTTCCGCAAGCTCAGCGGCATCCCGATGGTCCTCCTGCAGGACACCGCCTGGCCGTCCGGCGTCGTCCCTACCTGCCTGGTCACCAACGCCCGCGAGGTCGGCGCCTGCAACCGGCCGCGCCAGCAGGCCGTCGCCGAACCCCACCGCCGGGCGCTGGTGGCCGCCGCCGCCCGTACCGCCGGAATCCGGGTCGTCGACCCGGTGCCGTGGCTCTGCACCGACGTGTGCCCGCCGGTCATCGGCGACACCCTGGTCTACTGGGACAACAGCCACCTGACCGTCGCCTACACCGAGGCCGTCGCCCCGCTGATGGAACGCGCCCTGTTCACCCCGGCGAAGCCCGGCACTCCGGCGAAGCCCGGCACCGCGACCAAGCCGGGCACCGGCAAGTAGCGGCCTGCCGCTCCGCGTCCCACGCCGCGCGATCCGCAGCGCCGCCCTCGTGCTCGAGGGCGGCGCTGCGGCCTTCGGATGGCCGGGCGGGGCGTCAGCCCACCCGGTTGCCGTGCCGTCTCAGGCCGGGGCGGTCAGCACGGCCCGCAAGCGCCGGGACTCCTGAACCAGGCGCGACGACCCGGGGCGGGCGGCGACCTCGGACAGACCGGCGACCGGAGCGCGGACGCCCAGGGCCGCGGCGACCTGGGTGGCGAGCTCCAGCAGCTCCGGCACGGCCCGCTGACCGGTCGGCAGCAGCGGTGGCAGGGCGGCGGCGAGCAGCTCCCACACGGCTGCGGAGGCCCCCGCCCGATGCACGTCGTCCAGCGCGGGGATCACCCGGCTGAGCTTCACCGTGCCGTCGGCGGCCAGATCCCCCAGCGCCACACCGGCCGCCGCCGCGAACGACCCTGTGCCGGCCACCCAGGGTGCACCGCCGGCTACGGCCGGCCCCCCGGGTTCCCCGCCGGCCGCGCCCGGCCCCGTGCCGGCCACCCGGGGCTCACCGCCGGCCGCGCCCGGCCCCGTGCCGGCCACCCGGGGTTCACCGCCGGCCGCGCCCGGCCCGTGTGCGGTGGGGCCGGCGGCGAGGGTCAGGAAGGCGTCGACGGCGGCGGCCCGGTCGCTCTCCTGCTTGGCGCCGAACGCGTAGGCCAGCCCGGCCGCCAGCGCCGGCCCCACCGGCCCGCCGCACTCGGCCAGCAGCGGCAGCAACCGCCCGGCGCCCTTCTGGTCCTGGTCGGCGAGGGCGGCCAGGCCACCGAGCGCCCAGGCGGCCGCGACCTCTCGGTGATGCGGTAGCACCATGGCCAGCACCTCCTCCACTCCCTCGACGTCGCCGGGTGTGTGGATCGGATGCTCCGGCGGGGTGAGCGTGAGCAGTTGCCGTTCCAGGCGCAGGCCCCCGTCCCGGCACGGCCGCAGGGTCGCCGTCACGCGCCGTGGCACCGGCCTGTCCCAGGTGTACGCCCCGGCCGTGCTCTTCCGGCCGAGATGCACGAACGTCGCGCTGACCGGGTCGGGCAGCCCACCTGAGGCGAGCCACTGCGCGAACTGCCGCCCGGCCGGTGAGGTGAGCGCCGCCGCCCCAGCGGTCACGGCCGGGTCCACCGCGCCGCGTGGCAGCCGCAGCAGGGCCTGCTCCAGGTCGAAGGACCACGGCTGCCGGCCCTCGGCCTCGGCCCGGGTCAGGCGGTCCAGGAGGACGGCCGGATCGATGCTCCCGGTCACGTGGGTGGGGGTGGCCACCAGTTCGGGCATCATCGACCCGTTGATGTGCACGGCGATCTCGGCGGCCCGCAGCGCGAGCACCCCCTCGGGGCCGCTGGACAGCGCGGAGCCGGTCCCGCCGCGGCGGCCCTCCTGCCAGGCGATGCGTACCTCGCGATAGAGGCGCTGGTGTGTGCTGTCGTGCCGGGGCCGCACGGTCGCCATCCGGATCGCGGTCCCGAGGCGGACGAACGGCGAGCCCGGGTTCCACCGGTCGTCGTGGAACCGGCCCGGGTATCGCTCCAGCAGCGGGGTCAGCGCCGCGGACAGCGCGTCCTCGCCGGTGGTGGCGTGCAGGGCGACCAGCCCGGCCAGCACCCGTTCCCAACGGACGCCGGACGGCTCGTGCAGCAGGGCGGCGATCTCCTCGGCCAGTTCGCCGGGTGTGCCGATCGGTGGCGGCATCAGGGCCGGCCCGGCGGGCGACGGCAGTGCCGGCGGGCCGGCCGGCTCGGTCATCGGCGCGACGGTCCCGAATATCGTGGCGGCGCGGGCGGGCAGGTCACCGGCCAGGATCTCGGCGGCCCCGGCCAGCCGGGCCACGGTCTCCGGGGCGAGCCGGGGGAGCCGCTTGGCGATCATGGTGAGCGCGCGGTCCTGGATGTCGAGGGCCGGATGACCGAACGCGTGACTGATCGTCTCGTAGATCTCCCCGGCCCGGTCCGGCTCCCGGCGGGCGGTTTTCTCCAGCCAGGTCAGCTGGGCCTTGACCAGGGTCTTCTCCCGGCGCAGCAGGACCGTGGCGCTGACCTCGAGCAGGTCGTCCAGGTCGAGGCGGCCGGCCTCGCCGAGGGTGCGCAGCAGGGGCTGGGCGAGTGTGGCGAGCGGGCCGGGGCCCTCGGCGAGCAGCCGGGTGTAGTCGACCGCGTGGGCGGCGATCTCGTCGACGGCCGGCGCCAGGGCCTCGTGCAGCAGGGTGAACGGCCGCAGCGCGTTCGGCTTGTCGCCGCGGACCAGCCGGTCGACGGTCGCGGCCAGGACGGTCTTGCGTTCCAGCCGGCCCTCGGCGACCAGCGCGGCGACCGCCTCAGGGAACCGGACGGCGTTCTCGTCGACCGAGGCGCTGGAGATCTGGGCGCCTGACCCGTCGATCTCGAAGACCGCGGGCAGCAGCAGATCGAGGTGCTCGTCGTCGCGCAGGCGCGTGGTCAGCGGCGGCATCCGGCGGCCGTTGGGCCGGATCAGCCCGGCCAGCCAGCCCCGCACCACACCCTCGGTGGCCGGCGGTGGCGTCCCGCCGGCGCGCAGCAGCGCGGCGACGAACTCCCAGTCCCGGCCGTCCCACACGTCGCGGGTGGGCAGCCGCCCGGCCAGCCGCACTCCCAGGTCGCCGAGCCAGTGCACCTCGCGGGCGGCGGCGACGGCCAGCAGCCGGTCGACCGGCATCCACGCCCAACGGTCGCGCAGATCGCGGCGGGTGAGCAGGGCCGCCGCCCGGGCCGCGCTGGGCGCGGTGCCGACGACGGCCAGGGCGAGGCCGGCGGCCGGGTGGGACGGGCCGCTCCACCAGTCGTCCAACCCTTTGATGCCGGCCTCGACCTGCGGGAAGAAACCCAGCCGCTCGTCCTCGGGCGCGCCCAGCAGCAGCGCGGTGACGCCGGAGTGATCCGCGTCGACGGCCCGCCGGAGCAGCACCGCCCAGTCGAGGCTCATGCCGTCACCTCGAACTCGTCCGCGGTCGTGTCGGCGCCGGACAGGACCATCCGCACGGCGAGGGCGTGTTTGCATGGACCCCGCTCGCCGCGGTGCTTGGCCCACCACGGGCAGGTGCAGGAGGTGGCGTCGCGGACGTGGTAGATCGCGTCGCCGCTGCGGACCGCCGAGACGTCCGGCCCGGCGGCGCCCACGGTGACCGCGCCGGCCGTGGCGAGGGCACGTGCTCCGGCCAGGCGGGGATTCATCTTCTCCACCACGGCCGCGGAGTAGGGCAGGGTGCGGTGGAAATAGCCGGCCTCGGCCACGTCGTAACCGACCCGGCCGGACGTGCCGAGCTGGGTCAGCGCGTCCCGGACCCGGCCGGCGGCCAGCCCGGAGGCGGTGGCGAGCGCGTCCACGTCGATCGTCGGGTCCCAGGACAGCAGGGCGCTGATCAGGTCGGCGTCGTCGGCGGCCTCGTCGCTGGCCAGGGACTCCAGGACCGCGCCCTCGCCGGAGAACCCCCGGTACGGCTCCGGGGACAGCGTCACCGACAGCCGCAGCGTGGGCGTCGTCAGTTCCCAGGTGCTGGCCACCGGACCGCTGCCGGCGGCGACTGCCGGGCCGTAGACGCGCAGCGCGGACGCGTACCGCAGAAAGGGTTTGAGGGCCGCCAGCCGGCCCGCACCCGGCAGGCAGACCGCACCCGGGCCGGGCCGGGAGGTGAAGCGGAGCGTCCGCCCGGCGGGCACCGCCCAGAGGATCGACCTGTCGGCGGCGGGCAGCCGGTTGAGCAGGATCCGGGCCTCGGCGACACCGATCTCGGCGCGCGCGTCGAAGCGGGCGGTGAGCACCTGCGCCTCGGCGAAGCCGCGCAGCCAGCGCGACGGCAACGGCACCTTGCGCTCGACCAGCTCGCCGTCGAACGTGGTGACGGTGAGCTCGTCGGGGCCGACCGCGACGTGCAGCGGATCGGTGCGGCCGACCCGGGTCAGGGCGCGCTGCAACGGCAGGTTCACGTCGACGTTGGTGGTGCCGTGGGCGAGGATCTCCCCGTCCAGGCCGCCGGGCAGCACGTCCATCCGGGCGTAGACCCCGCAGCAGCCGGAGAACGACTCGAACCGCAGCCGGTCGAAGCCGGCCGTGACGACCGGGTCGAGGCTGGCCGGGGGCAGGGGCCGGAAGTATCGGGTGCGGGCCACCTCGGCGACGGCCAGCAGGCCGGTGGCGGCGGCGCCGGGATCGGTCAGGAAGCCGGTGAAGAAGCGGGGGTGCGCCGCCGGGCCGCCGGAGGTCTGCAGGGTGAGGTCGTCGTCGAGGGCCGACGAGCCGAGGTACGAGTACGCCGCGGAAACCATGCGCAGAACCTAGAGACCCGGTACGACATTTTCCGCTCGGAGGGCCGCCACCAGGGGAGTGAGAAGAAGGACACTTGGGTACGCCTGGTACACCGGGGCTTTCGGGGGACTAACCTCGCGGGCAGAGGGCTACGACCCGGCCGGTTCGCGGGTGCCGGGCGGCGGATCGTGCCAGGATTTACGCGTCGTCCAGGTTCGGAAGTGGGAGAGATGAGCGAGCACGTTTCCGAGAGCGCCGAATGGCAGACCCTCCAGGGCCTCGCGGAGAAGTTCTCCGCCGTGCATCTGCGTGACCTGTTCGGCAGTGACCCGCAGCGTGGTGAGCGTTACGCCGCCGAGGTCGCGGGGCTGTATGTCGACTACAGCAAGAACCTGGTCGACGACGAGGTGCTGAGCGCCCTGTTCGCGCTCGCCCAGCGCGCGAAGCTGAGCGAGAAGATCACCGCGATGTTCGCCGGCGAGCACATCAACGTCACCGAGGACCGCGCCGTCCTGCACACCGCGCTGCGGCTGCCGCGCGACGCCGACCTGGTCGTCGACGGGCAGAACGTGGTCGCCGACGTGCACGAGGTCCTCGACCGGATGGGCGCGTTCGCCGACAAGGTCCGCTCCGGGGAGTGGAAGGGCCACACCGGCGAGCGCATCAGGACCGTCGTCAACATCGGCATCGGCGGCTCCGACCTGGGCCCGGTGATGGCGTACGAGGCGCTGAAGGACTTCACCCAGCGCGACATCGAGTGCCGGTTCGTCTCCAACATCGACCCCACCGACCTGTTCGAGAAGACGCGCGATCTCGACCCGGCCACCACCCTGTTCATCGTGGTGTCGAAGACGTTCACCACGCAGGAGACGCTGACCAACGCCAAGGAGGCCCGCTCCTGGCTGCTGAAGGGTCTCGGCGGTGACGCGGCGGCGGTCGCCAAGCACTTCGTCGCGGTCAGCACGAACGCCGCGAAGGTCGCCGACTTCGGCATCGACACGGCGAACATGTTCGGCTTCTGGGACTGGGTCGGCGGGCGTTACTCGCTGCCGTCGGCGGTCGGCCTCTCCGTCATGATCGCGATCGGCAAGGAGCGGTTCGCCGAGATGCTCGCCGGCTACCACGCCGTCGACGAGCACTTCCGCAGCACGCCGGTGGAGCGCAACATCCCGGCCCTGCTCGGCCTGATCAACGTGTGGTACGACACGTTCCTCGGCGCCCAGTCGCACGCCGTCCTGCCGTACGCGCAGTACCTGCACCGGTTCGCCGCGTACCTTCAGCAGCTCACCATGGAGAGCAACGGCAAGTCGGTGCGGCTGTCCGGTGAGCCGGTCACCTTCCAGACCGGCGAGGTGTTCTGGGGTGAGCCCGGCACCAACGGCCAGCACGCCTTCTACCAGCTGATCCACCAGGGCACCAAGCTGATCCCGGCGGACTTCATCGGCTTCAGCGTGCCCAACCACGACATCGGCGAGATGCACGACCTGTTCATGTCGAACTTCCTGGCCCAGACGGGTGCGCTGGCGTTCGGCCGCACCCTCGAGCAGGTGCAGGCCGAGGGCACCGACGCGAAGGTGGCGCCGCACCGGGTGATGCAGGGCAACCACCCGACCACCACGATCCTGGCGCACTCGCTGACCCCGCAGACGTTCGGCCAGCTGGTCGCGCTGTACGAGCACATCACGTTCACCCAGGGCGTGATCTGGGAGATCAACTCGTTCGACCAGTGGGGTGTGGAGCTGGGCAAGGTGATGGCCAACCAGCTCGCGCCGAAACTGACCTCGCGGGAGACCCCGGCCGACGACGCCGACTCCTCGACGAACATGCTGATCAAGCGGTACCGGGCTCAGCGCGGCCGCTGATTTCTGTCGTACCCGTTCGGTAGGTTCTCGGTCGTGGACGTCGACACGGCCCTGAGCCTCCGGATGACCAGCCTGTTGCTCGGCGATCGTTCCCAGCCTGACGTGCTGGGCATCGCCGAGTGGTTCGGCGCCATGCAGGCGCAGGATCTCAACAGTGTGTTGTGGTCGCTCGGCGCCCGTCTGCCCGGGAGCACCCTGCCCGAGGTGGTCGCGGCGACCGAGCGGCGCGACGTGGTCCGCACCTGGCCGATGCGCGGCACCGTCCACCTGGTCCCGTCCGCCGACGCGCACTGGATGCTGGAGCTGGCCGGGGTGCGCTCGCTGACCGGCGTGGCCAAGCGCTGGGAATACCTCGGCCTCGACGAGAAGACCGCCCACCAGGCGATGGAGATCCTCGCCGCCGCGATCGCGGCGGGCGGCGGGCGTCTGACGCGATCGGCGTGCCTGGCCGCGCTCACCGAGGGCGGCATCTCGGTCGACGGTCAGCGCGGTTACCACCTGTTGTGGTTCGTGAGTCAGCGAGGCGTGACGGCCATCGCGCCGAACGAGGGCGCCGAGCAGACGTTCGTGCTGCTGGACGAGTGGGCGCCGGCCCGCAATTCGCCGTCCCGGGAGGAGGGCCTGGCGATCCTGGCCCGGCGCTATTTCCGCTCGCACGGCCCCACCACGATCAAGGACTTCGCCGGCTGGACCGCCCTGACCGTGGGCGACTGCCGGAAGGGCGTCGCCGCGGCGGGCCTGCAGGCCGTGGAGGTGGACGGGGTGGAGATGTGGGCCGACCCGGCGGTGCTCGACGCCGGCCCGGTGACCGGCTGGCGGGCGCTGCCCGGCTTCGACGAGTACATGCTGGGTTACAAGGACCGTTCGATGATGGCCACCACCGAGCAGATCGCCAAGATCATCCCGGGTGGCAACGGCGTGTTCCAGTCGACGCTGGTCCGCGACGGCCGGGTGATGGCGACCTGGAAACGGACCCTCGGCAAGAAGGCCGTGACCGTCACCGTCCGGCCGCTGGCCCACTTCGACCTGGACGAGGCGTTGCCGGCCCTGGAGCCGTTCGCCGCTTTCGTGGGCCTTCCACTGACTGTTAAGACTCCTTCGTAATTTACTGTTAAGAGCCCTTGATATTCATGTGGGTGAACTCCAGGATGTGTGACACACGCCGCACACGCAGTCGAGGAGTTCGTCATGAGCGTTCGCCGCAGGATGCCGGCCCTCGTCGCCGGAGTGGGGGTGGTGCTGGGCTCGGCCGTCATCTTCACCGCCACCGGAAACGCGGCGGTGGCCTGTTCCTCGACCGTCTGGGCCGAGGGCGTCGCCTATACCGCGGGCCGGCAGGTCACCTACCGGTCGGCGCTGTACCAGGCCCTGGTCGCGCACACCGCCTGGCCGGGCACCGGCTGGAACCCGGCGGTCACGCCCACCCTCTGGAAAGACCTCGGCGCGTGTGAAGGCGGCACGACACCCACGACGGGCCCGAGCGTGAGCGCCAGCCCGAGCGCCAGTGTCGGCCCCAGTCCGTCGACAAGTGTGCCCGGCGGATGTGGCGTCAAGGGCCGTCCCGCCGGCAAGGTCCTCCAGGGGTACTGGGAGAACTGGGACGGCGCCGCCAACGGCGTGCACCCCGGCCTCGGCTGGATCCCGATCAGCGACAGCCGGATCACCCAGCACGGCTACAACGTGTTGATGGCCGCCTTCCCGGTGATCCGCGCCGACGGCACCGTCCTCTGGGAGGACGGCATGGACTCCGGCGTCAAGGTGCCCACCGCCGCCGAGATCTGCGCCGCCAAGGCCCAGGGCGCCACCGTCCTGATGTCGATCGGTGGCGCCGCCGCCGGGATCGACCTGAGCTCCAGCGCCGTCGCCGACCGATTCGTGGCGACGATCGTGCCGATCCTCAAGCGGTACGACTTCGACGGCATCGACATCGACATCGAGACCGGCCTGTCGGGCAGCGGCAGCATCGGCACCCTGTCCACCTCGCAGGCCAACCTGATCCGGATCATCGACGGTGTGCTGGCCGCGATGCCGGCCGGTTTCGGGCTCACCATGGCGCCCGAGACGGCCTACGTGACCGGTGGCAGTGTCACCTACGGCTCGATCTGGGGCTCCTACCTGCCGATCATCAAGAAGTACCTGGACGACGGCCGTCTCTGGTGGCTCAACATGCAGTACTACAACGGTTCGATGTACGGCTGCTCCGGCGACTCCTACGCCGCCGGCACGATCCAGGGCTTCACTGCGCAGACCAGATGCCTCGCCGACGGGCTCACCATCCAGGGCACGACCATCCGGATCCCGTACGACAAGCAGGTCCCCGGCCTGCCCGCCCAGCCCGGCGCCGGCGGCGGCTACCTGACGCCCGCCCTGGTCGCCCAGGCCTACCAGAGCGTCCCCGGCATCAAGGGCCTGATGACCTGGTCGATCAACTGGGACGGCTCCCGGAACTGGACCTTCGCCGACAACGTCAAGGCCCTCCAGGGCCGCTGACCCGGAGACGGACGTGGCCCCGGACTTGCTCGGGGTCACGTCCATTGACATGCGGGAAAGGGCTTTCTAGCGTCGAGATTCCCATCGATAGTGAGGAATCCGATGAAGCGTCGTTCCGTGATCTCCCTCCCCGCTGTGGCTCTCGCCGCCCCGCACCTGGCCGACGCCCGTGCGGCCGCCGGTTTCGAGAGCCCGGCCGTGATCGACGGCAATCTCCCGGTCTTCTACGAGCGGCTCAAAGCCGAGCTGACCTTCCCCCTCGCCTGGTCGCGGAACCAGGATGTCCGGTCGTGGCGGCGCCGGGCCCGCGAGCGGTTCGAGAGCCATCTGATCGAGCCCGCCGACCGGACGCCGTTCCGGGCCGAGATCGTCGACGAGCAGCCCGGCCCCGGTTACCGCCGCCGTCAGCTGGTCTTCGACGTCAGCCGGAACAGCCGGGTCCGCGCCACCATGCTGGTTCCCGACGGCCGTGGCCCGTTCCCGGCCGCGCTGCTGCTGCACGATCACGGCGCCCGGTTCGACATCGGCAAGGAGAAGCTGATCGAACCCTGGTACGACGACACCCGCCTCGCCTCGGCCCGCGCCTGGTCCGCGAAGTACTTCAGCGGCCGTTTCCTCGGCGACCACCTCGCCGCCCGCGGCTACGCCGTCCTCGCCGTCGACGCGCTGGGCTGGGGCGACCGCGGCGGCCTCACCTACGAGGGCCAGCAGGCTCTGGCGAGTAATCTCTTCAACCTCGGCTCGTCACCGGCCGGTCTGATGGCCCGCGAGGACGCCCGGGCCGCCGCCCTGCTCGCGACCCTTCCCGAGGTCGATCCGCGCCGGATCGCCGCCGTCGGATTCTCCATGGGTGGTTACCGTGCGTGGCAGGTGGCGGCGCTTTCCGGTCACATCGCCGCGACGGTCGGCGCCTGCTGGATGACCGGCCTGAAGGAGATGATGATCCCCGGCAACAACACGCTCCGTGGCCAGTCGGCCTTCTACATGCTGCATCCCGGCCTGTACCGCCACCTCGACATCCCCGACGTCGCCGCCCTCGCCGCCCCGCGCCCGATGCTGCTGGTCGACGGCGCCGACGATCCGCTCTTCACCGCCGAGGGCGTCGCCGTCGCCCACGCCAAGATGGGCCGGGTCTGGTCCGCCCACCGCGCCGCGAACCGCCTGCGCACCAAGACCTGGCCCGGCCTCGGCCACGTCTTCACCGCCGAGATGCAGGACGACGCCTTCCGCTGGCTGGATCACCACCTGTGAGACCGGCTGGATCACCACCCTTGAGACCCTTTTGCGGTACGCACGGAGACGTCCACGACCGCACCGGGGCCGTCCCTGCTCTCCCGGTGCCGTGGCGGCTCACAGCAGTCCGGCGGAGGAGGCGGCCAGTTCCGAGCGGATCACCTCGAGCAGCCGGCCCACCCAGTTGGTCCCCTCCCGGCCCGCCGTCGACCAGTAGCGGGACTCCATCTCGCCGCTGCTGAGAATGCGCGCGTCCCCGGTGGCCAGAAGTGTCGCGGCGAGCGCCGGATGCCGCCGGTACTTGTCCCGCAGCAGCGCGCCCATCACCGCCAGCCGTCCCGCCGCCCAGTCGTCCCGCCGGGGCGCCTCCGCCGCCAGCGCCGCCGCCTCGAATCCACGATCGGCGGCGGCGATCCGGTCGTGCCGACCCGGATCACTGGTGGACAGCGCCCAGTAGGCGTGCGCCACACTGCGGTACTCCCGGCCCTGGTGCACGACCACGGCGGGATAGTCGGTCTGCAGCACCTCGACGCCCGGGTCCTCCGGCCAGCCCATCGGGAAGACCCGCCGGCCGATGGTCAGCGGCGCGGTGATCTCCGGCCCGTCCGCTGTCCGGCGCGCCTGCCAGCGGTCCAGTGCGGGCTGCTGCCCGCGGAAGTACTCCAGCGCTCCGTCCTTCGACCGGGCGGTCACGGTCAACGTGGTGCCGGGACTCCGGGCCGGGATCTCCGCACCGATCTCGGCGAGCAGGATCCGGACCGGGACGTCGTTCTGATCCATGTCGCCGAGCATGTAGATCCGCCGGTGCTCCGGAACCGCATGGTAGGCGGCCCGGGCGATTTCCAGCGTGGCCTCGCCCGGAGCCGCCGCGTAATCGAGGAACGCCTGGTACGCGCGGTGTGACGAGTCGGGCCGGTCGTTGAGCCGGTCGACTTCGTCGGCGATGTCACCGAGCAGCGCCTCCACCGTCCACCAGGTCTTCTCGGCGGTCACCGTGACCCCGCCGAGGCCCGGGACGTGCACCGGCGCGCCGGCCGGCGGGGCCAGCGCCAGGGTTCCGTCGGCGAGGGCCTCCCGGAGCCCGGCGAAGTCGGTTCCGTCGCCGTGGCCCCAGGTGATCAGGCCGTCGGCGTAGTAGGCGAGAGAGGTGAGCTGGTAGAAACGGTCGCGAACGAAGATCGGGCGCTGTCGTCCGTGGACCAGGTCCCCGTCGACGGCCCGCCAGGTGGGCGTGCTGTCCGGCATCCGCCGACCCTAGCGGGGATCCGGGCTGCGAACCGGGCGGGAAGATAGTTGACTTCACGGTATGTCGATATGGAACACAGAACTCGCCGGCGTCCTGCACCACGACACGATCGAGTCGCAGGCGCTGCGCGGCAACCCGCTCGGCGATCCGCACGTGCGGCCGCTGTGGGTCTACACCCCGCCCGGCTACGAGCGGGGCGACCGGCGTCACCCGGCGATCTACGTGATCCAGGGTTACTCCGGGCAGGTCACCATGTGGAGCAACCGGACACCGTTCCGGCAGACGTTCATCGAGACCGCCGACCAGGTGTTCGCCCGCGACGAGGCGCTGGGGTGCGTGCTCGTCTACGTGGACGCGTGGACCGCGTACGGCGGCTCGCAGTTCGTCGACTCGCCCGGCACCGGGAACTATCACACCTACCTCTGTGACGAGGTGGTGCCGTACGTCGACGCGAACTACCGGACGATCCCGGACCGGGAGTCGCGGGCGATCTCCGGCAAGTCGTCCGGCGGATTCGGTGCGATGATCACCCCGATGCTGCGGCCCGACCTGTTCGGCGCGCTCGCCACCCACGCCGGCGACGCCCTCTACGAATACTGCTACCTCAACGAGTTCGCCAAGTCGGCGCGTGCGCTGCGCGACTACGACCACGACATCCAGGCGTGGTGGAAGGACTTCCAGTCCCGGGTCGCGTTCACCAAGGAGGAGGACATGCTGCTCACGCTGATCCTCGGGTGCACCGCGGCGTTCTCCGCCGACCCGGACGGCACGCCGCGGCTGCCGTTCGACCCGAGGACCGGGCAGATCCGGCCCGAGCTGTGGGAGCGGTGGCTGGCCTGGGATCCGATTCGCATGATCGATCGGTACGCCGACGCGCTGCGGAACCTGCGCGCGGTGTGGATCGACGCCGGCACCCGCGACGAATGGTTCCTGGACCTGGGCGCCGAGGCGTTCCGGGACGGGCTGCGCCGGGTCGGCGTCCCGGACGAGAGGATCGCGTTCGAGCTGTTCCCGGCCAAGCACGGCGGCATCGACTACCGCTACCCGCTGGCCGTGGAGTGGCTCGCCGGACGGCTCAACCGGGACTGACCCCGGGCGCATGGCGCAACTCGCAGGTCCGGACGCCGTGTTCGCGCAGCCGCCACAGACAGTGGCTCAGGGCCGAGGGGCCGCCCACCGCGATCGGGGTGCTCCCGGAGTAACCGGCGTGCAGGGTCAGCAGCACCGCCCGGCGCGGCTCGATCCCCGGCAGCGCGTGCCACAGCGCGGTGACCATCGAGTCGAGGGTGTGCGCCCGGTCCGGCCCGAGGTGGACGGCCCGCCCGGAGTCGATGTGGTCCAGGCGCACCGGCCCCGGGTCCACGGGGACGCCCTGCGTCAGCGGCCACAACTCCGCGGCGAGCGCCGCGACGTCGAAGTGCTCCCGGAAGTCGAGGCCGGGCGGCCGGCGCGGCACCCGTGACGGCCCGGCGGCGCCGCCGAGCAGGTGCGCGCGCTGCCGGGCCAGTTCGTCACGCCGTTCCGCCGCGTGCACGACGTTGGCGAACGGGCCGTCCGCGTACGCCGACCGGATCTCCCGCTTGGCCCGGCGGGCCGCCTCGAACGCGTCGGGACCGCTGACCAGAAGCACCTCGGAGGGCCCGGACGTCAGATAGCGGTCCAGGAAGGCGAGGGTGAGACCGTGGCCGGAGTCGTCGTACTCCGACCAGAGTCGCCGCACGTCGGCGGGGGACAGGGCGACCTCGCGCCGTTGGTCGATGCTCAGCCCCTCCGCGGCGACGGCCCGCTCCACCTCGGTGGCCAGTCCCCGCCGCAGGCAGTCCGGTTTGAGCAGTAAGAAGGCGTGCTCGGCGATGACGACAACTCCTACAACCCGCGTGGTGACGTACGGCGTGTATCGCACCGTACGTCACCACGCGGGGGTCAGCCGGCCAGGTGGCCCCAGCGGTCCGCCAATTCCGCCCAGGTGCCCTGGTCCTCGGCCCGGCCGCCGATCAGGACCAGCACCTTGTCGGCCTGCGCCAGCGCGGCCCGTTTCGACGTCGAGCCGACCACCGTCACCCCGTGTGCGCGCAGCGCCTGCCACAGCGCCAGCTCGGTCGTCACGTCCAGCGCGGACGAGACGTCGTCGGCGATCAGCAGCTCGGTCCGCGGGGCGAGCGCCCGGGCCAGCGCCAGCCGCTGCAACTGACCACCGGACAGCCGGGTGCCCTTGTGCCCGATCAGCAGCTGCAACCCGCCACCGGCCGCGGCCAGGTCGTGCTCCAGCTGCGCCACCGACACCGCGTCGGCCGCGTCGACCTCGTGCCCGAGCTGGATGTTGTCGGCGACCGTCCCGGACAGCACCCGCGGCAGCTGAGCCACGTAGCCGACCTGGTTGGGCCGCAGGAACAACTCCGGCTCGGTCACCGGCTCGCCGTTCCAGCGCAGCTCACCGGTGTGGTGCACGATGCCGGCCAGGGCCCGCAGCAGCGACGACTTGCCGGCCCCGACCGGTCCCAGCACCAGCACCAGCTCACCGCGCTGAACCGTGAGGTCGATGTCGCGTACCCCCAGAGCTCCGTTCTCGTGGACGGCGCTGAAACCGGACAGGTCCAGCGTGCGCAGCGGGTTGCGCGGCGCCGTCGGCGGCGCCGGCGCCGTGCCGGCCGAGATGTCCACCCCGGGGATCTCCGCGGTGTACTCCGCGGTGCCGGTCATCGCGGCGGTCCGGCGGGTCCACACCTTCGCCGACGGGAAGTGCGAGACCAGCGACGCCGTCGTCCACGCGAACCATCGGGCCGCGCCCAGCACCGACACCGCGATCAGCGTCGCCGCCGCGGTCAGGTGCCCGCCCAGGTACATCCACCAGGCCGCGATCGGCAGCAGGCCGCTCACGATCGACGGCGTGGACCGGGCCCACACCTGGATCGCGATCTCCCGGCGCTGCAACTCGCTGCGGGCGGTGTCGAGCCCGGCCAGGTGCTCCAGCACCGGCTCCGTCGCGCCGGCCAGCTTCACCGTGCGTGCCGCCGACAGCGACGACACCAGCGACGTGGCGAACGCCGCCCGGGCCGCCACCGTCCGCCGGGCCGCCTGCTCCAGCCGCGGCCCGAACAGGGTCGCCGCCAGGCCGGACAGCAGCATCGTGCCGAGGAAGAACAGGCCCGGCACCAGCGACTGGGCGAACACCGTCATCGACACCAGGGCGAACAGCGCCACCGTGTTGTCGATCAGGTTGTCGGCGAGCATCACCACCCGCTCGGTGTCGCCGCCCTGCGCGACCACCTCGGCCGGGGTGTGCTTGCTGACCCGGCGCGGGCCGATCTGCCCGTGCAACAGCCGCAGGCTGATCCGCAGCATCTGCCGGACCCACCACTCCGGGAACCAGGCGCCGGTGTAGTACAGCGACGGGATCAGCACCAGCAGCGCGACCGCGATACCGAGCGCCGGGTACATCGGGTCGCCGACGCCGTCGACCACGTTCGCCCAGAGCAGCGGCAGGATCGCGCCGTCGAAGCCGAGCAGCACCAGGAACACGAAGAAGACACAGGCGCCCAGCCCGTACCGGGCGTCGTTCGTCGCCAGGCGGACGATCTCCCGCATGGTGCGGGCCGGTGGCGGCTCCGGCAACTCCGGCGGATCCACCGTGGGCAGCGGGTTCGACAGCGCGTCCGGGCCCAGCTCCTCACGCAGGCCGGAATCCCAGTCCCGTTCGGCGAGCAACACCCCGCCGGACGAGCCGGCCGCCGGCACGGTCAGGTTGCTGCTGGCCATCAGCTCGGCGAAGCGCCGCGACTCGCGCAGCGGCCCGGACTCCAGCACCGCGCCGTCGGCGAGCACCACCACCTCGTCGCAGCGCTGCACCGACGACAGCCGATGCGCCACGATCACCCCGATCCGGCCCTCGAGGAGCCGGTCGGTGGCCCGCTGCACCCACGACTCGGTGACCGGGTCCATCCGGGCGGTGGCCTCGTCCAGAATCACCACCTGCGGGTCGCGGACCAGGATCCGGGCGAATGCCACCAGCTGCTCCTGGCCGGCCGACAACTTGTAACCACCCTCGCCCAGCTTGGTGTCCAGACCGTCCGGCAGCCCCGCCACCCAGGCGGTCAGGCCCAGCTCGTCGAGGGCCGCGCCGGCCCGCGGCAGCAGCGCGGCGTCGAACAGCGCGATGTTCTCCGCGAGCGTGCCGGCCAGGATCTCGGTGCGCTGCGGGACGATCGCCGTCCACCGGCGCAGCGCCTCCACTCCGATGTCGTTGATGTCGGCGCCGCCGAGGAACACCGTGCCGCGCGGCACGTCCACCGCCCGGGTCAGCACCTTGGCCAGAGTGGACTTGCCGGAGCCGGTCCGGCCGATCAGCGCGTAGGAACGGCCACGGGCGAACGTCACGCTGACGTCCCGCAGCGCCGGCGGGCGGCCACTGTCGGCCTCGCCGTACCGGAAGGTCAGATGACGCACCTCCAGGTCACCGTCGGACGGGGGCACGCCCCCGGTCGGCTCCTGCGGCACCTGGCTCAGCAGCTGCACCCGGCCCCAGGCGCCCAGCGCGTTCTGCATCTCCGGCACCATCCGGGTCAGATGCTCCAGGGTGCCGCCGAAACCCAGCGCCAGCAGCCACACCGCGGTCAGCCGGGCCCCGGTGATGTGACCGGCGGACAGCGCCCAGGCGCCGCCGATCACCAGGAAGGCGATCAGCGACCGGGTGATCGAGCCCGCCGCCGTGGTCACCTTGGCGGACTTGCGCCAGACCAGCCGGCCGCGGCGCAGCACCTCGGCCGAACGCAGCGCGTACAGACGGCGGACGTACGGCGCGGCCAGGCTGGTACGCACGTCGTCCTGCCCGTGAATGGCCTCCTCCATCACCGCGGCCAGATCCGACCAGGCCTCCTCCTCGGCGATGCGGATCGGGCCGATCCGCTGGACGGGCTTGTTCATCACCACGAACAGCAGCACACTGACCGCGATCATCGCGATCGCGGCGGGCCACCAGACGAAGAACGTGGCGCCGATCGAGAGGGTGGCCAGCGCCACCGACTGCGCCAGCCGGATGCCGCTGCCGCGCAACTCGGCCCCGACCTGGTAGACGTCGGAGTCGATCCGGTCCAGCATCTCGCCGACCGGGGTGTTCTCCAGGGTGGGGATGTCCTGCCCGAAAGCGACCCGGTTGAGCCGACGGCGGGCCCGGGCGGCCCAGTCGGCGGTCAGCCGGGCGATCACCAGACCCACCGTCACATCGGTGATCACCGAGGCGACCAGTGCCGCCGCGAGCAGCAGGAACAGTGGGTACGAACGGTCGACCAGCACCGGCCCGGCCAGAGCCAGCGCGCCCGCCGATCCCGACGCGCCGACGACGATCAGGAACGCGACGAGCGCGGTGCGACTTCGGCTTGTGGCCCACAGGTCGCTGAGCAGACGCATGAAGGAGTCCTCGGCAGGATAGGGGAAGCGGCGGTGCCCCCATCCTGCTGCGCCCGCCGAGTCCTGCTCAACCGGTTTATTCCCGGCGAACCGCCCACCGGCCCGCGCGCTCCCGATCCGTGCAGCCGGGCCGGCCCGAGCAACACCCAGGCCCGACCGCCTCAGCCTGTGCAACCGCGCCCATGCGCGTTACCGCCGGGCGGTCGTGCCGCGGCGGTGGGTCAGGCTGGTCGGGTGGCTCGGAGCGTCAGCAGGGTGATCTCGCTGGGGGCGAAGATGCGGAACGGCGGGCCCCAGAACCCGGTGCCGCGGCTGGTGTAGAGCTGGGTGCGCTCGGAATGCCGGGACAGGCCCTGCAGGCTCGGCTGGTCGGTGAGGACCAGGTAGTGGAACGGCCACATCTGGCCGCCGTGGGTGTGCCCGGACAGTTGCAGGTCGATGCCGTGGGCGACCGCGTCCTTGATCTGCTGCGGCTGGTGGGCCAGCAGCAGGACCGGCAGGCCGGGGTCGGCGCCGGCCAGCGCGGCCTCGTGGTCGGTGCGGTGGCCGGGCAGACCGGAGCCGCCGGCGGTGCGGTCGTCGACACCGGCCACGACCAGGGAGTCGCCACCGCGGGTCACCACGATGTGCCGGTTGTGCAGGGTCTCCCAGCCGAGCTGCTCCATGTGCTCGACCCAGCCCTGAGCGCCGCTGTGATACTCGTGGTTGCCGGTCACGTAGACGCGGGCGAAACGGGCGCGGATGTCGGCGAGCGGCGCGGCCATCTCGAGCCGCTGCTCCACCAGGCCGTCGGCGATGTCACCGGTGTGCGCGACGATGTCGGCGTCGAGCGAGTTGACCACCTCGGTGACGCCGCGCGACCAGCGGGCCCGGTTGATCGGGCCGTAATGGGTGTCGGTGATCAGCGCCACCCGCAGCCCGTCCAGCCCGGGACCGAGCCGGGGGATGGTGACGTCGACCTCACGGACCCGGGACACGCGCATCGCCTCGTGGTGGCCCCAGGCCAGCAGCCCGGCGGACACCACCACGACGAACGCCGTGACGAGGCGGGACCGGAGCGGGTCGTCGACGCCCAGCGCCAGCAGCACCAGGCCGGCGGCCTGCCCGATCAGCGACCAGACGAAGAGGACCCAGACCACGCCGAGCAGGGTGTCGGCGATCCGGGACTCGCGGTCGCGGTGGCCGCCGTGACCGCGGAACATCAGCCAGGGGAACCCGGCCGCCAGCACCAGGAACACCAGGGACCCGCCGGCGAGGAGCACCGGTGGCCAGTCGTTGCCCGACCACACCAGCGTCGCCCACGGCACCCCGAACAGCAGCGCGATCACCGCGACCAGAATGACGCCGAACCGCGCGAACCTCGGCCCGCGTCTGCGCGGCTCCGACTCGACCGCCTCACCCACCGACATGAGGGCAAGCATGCCACTCGGGTACGACGAAACCGCCGCCTGTGCCCTCCGTCACGACTCAGCCCGCTCTCCGCCGGCAGCGAAGCCGGGGTGACCGGGACGGGCATGCATGAGTGGCACCCGGGGGCGGTCGTGAGGGGACGCCTGCCGTGGCCGCCGCGGGTCACGGGACGCTGTGTGGCCCGTACCAGAACGTGGTGTGCGAGAACCTCCGCGGAGCGGAGGCGGACGACCGCCGTAGCGGTGGCAGGGCCAGGGCGGGGCTAGAGGCTGGGATCGGGACTGGCTCCGAGCTGCCGGACCAGGTCGGAGTCGATGATCAGGTCGGCACGGTCGCGGGTCGCGGCGATCAGCGTCGCGTTGCGCTCGTCGGTGCCGTTCGCCCAGCTCTCCGCCGCCGCCCGCTCCTTGCCGAACCGGACGTGCCGCTCGACCAGCCGCCGCAGTCGTTCGCCCGGTTCCAGGTCGGTGTACCAGACCTCGGTCAGCAGTTCCCGCACCGGCGTCCACCGCGGATCGTCCAGCAGCAGGTAGTTGCCCTCGGTGACGATCAGCCGGGCGGTCGGCGGCACCCCGATGCTGCCGGCGATCGGTTGTTCGAGGACGCGTTCGAATCCCGGCGCGTACACGATCTCGTCCCGGTCCTCGTGCAGCCGCCGTAGCAGGGCCGCGTATCCCCATGCGTCGAACGTCTCCGGCGCGCCTTTGCGGTCGCGGAGCCCGAGACGGGTGAGCTCCACGTCCGCCAGGTGGTATCCGTCCATCGGCACGTGTGCCACCCAGTCCGGGCCGTGGCCCGGCGGGGGTGCCGCGGCCAGCGCCGTGACGAGTTCGGCGGCGAGGGTCGTCTTGCCCGCCGCCGGAGGCCCGGCGATGCCGAGCACCGCGCGCCGCCCACCGGTCAGTCCCCGGGCGCGGGCCACGAGGTCACCGAACGTGTACGTCATGGGCCGAACCTATCGGTATCCCGGGGACTGCCACGGCGCGCCTTCGGTGGCCCGTACCGGAGAAGGCCGGGGATCAGGGGAGGACGCGCAGGCCCAGGCGGAGACCGGTGACACCGGCGGGGGAGAGGGGCCGCGCCGTGGCGCGGGAGAGGTCGGTGCGGACCGCCTCCGGGAGCTCGTCGCCGAGCGCGCACAGCACCGGGTACAGGTCGAGCACCTGCCGGTGGCTGAGCGCGCCCACTCCGATGAGCAGGCCGTTCATGGCGGTCGGGCTCTGCGCGAGGCTGAGGCAGAGCTCCTGGCGCCAGACCGGGTCGTGGACGTGGTCGGGGAACTCGCGGGCGATCCGGTTGCCGGCGGGCGCGCGCGGGCCGCCGAGGGTGGTCGGGCGGAAGCGCGCGACCGACGGGGCGAGCCGGCAGGCGATGCCGAGGCGGCGGGCCAGTTGCGGCACGGTGAGCACGTCGAGGCCGGAGGCGCAGCGTTCGCAGAGGCGTTCGTAGGTCTGGGCGTGGATCACGGACGCGGGTCGCTGGCAGGCGCCGTCGAGGCCGCAGATGGGGTCGAGGATCACCTCGGTGAGGGTGCCCTCGTGGTCGAAGCGCCCGACGGCGAAGTAGGTCGCCGGGGCGGTGCGGTAGTGGGCCAGCGCGGCACGGGCGCTGACGTATCCGTCGGGGTCGACGCCGATGCGTGGAACACCGGCTTCGGTGTGCAGCTGGATGAGGCGGAACATGGTGCGCGCTCCCGGGGTTAGAGCGGTTCTCGGTGTCTCCCTCGGGTACGTCCCCGGCGAGACTTCGGTTCACATATCACTTTGAGTGACGGTATAGTGACCATGTTTACGCTGGCCGGAGACTTGAAGGGCCTCGGACGTTACTCCCTGTAGTGCGAAATGGCCAGAGGTACGGTCCGAACGTCCGAGCCGCCATGATCGCCTCGACGGGTAGCGTTCGCCGCCGGACGCAGGATGAGAGTGGTGGGGGGAGAACGCACGGTGACCTGGACTACGCTGCCGGCGCTGATGTATCACTCGGTCTCCGCGGTCGGCGGTCCGCTGCGTGATCTCGCCGTGCCGCCGGAGCGCCTGGCCGAGCAGCTGGCCGCGCTGTCCGGCGCCGGTTACCGGCTCGTCGGACTCACCGAGGCGCTCGATCTGCTGGCCGCCGGCTCCGCCGGGAAGATGGTGGCGGTCACCTTCGACGACGGCTACCGCGACTTCCTCACCCACGGTGTCCCCGCCCTGCGGCAGGCCGGCGCCGGCGCCACCCTGTACGCCTCGGTCGGTCACCTCGGCGGCCACGCCGGGTGGCTCGGCCGGTGGTCGCCCGACTTCGGCCCGATGCTCACCTGGTCCGAGCTGGACGAGGTGGCCGCCGCCGGCATCGAGATCGGCAACCACAGCCTGATCCACCACCCGCTCGACGTGCTCACCGCGGCCCAGCTGCGCGCGGAGGTGGTCAGCAGCCACGACCAGCTGGAGCAGCGGTTGCAGCGCAGGGTGCGGTCGTTCGCGTACCCGCACGGCTACAACAGCGCCCGGGTCCGCCGGGTGGTCGAGGCGTCCGGTCACGACAACGCCACCGAGGTGGGCCGCCGGCTGCACACCCCGGCCGAGAAGCGGTTCGCGGTGCCCCGGTTCCAGCCGACCCCCGATCACACCGGCGCCGACCTGGTCCGCCTGGTCGAGGGCGCCGGCTCCGCGCTGCCGGCGCGGCTCAGGCAGTACGCCCAGCCGGGCTGGCGGATGGTCCGCAAGCTCGCCCGCAAGGCCGGCCGGAACCTGACATGAGCGACGCGGGGATCAGCCGCCGCGGCCTGCTCGGACTGGCCGGTCTCGGCGGGGCCGCGGCCGCGGGCGCGTTCGGCGTCTGGAAGGCCGCCGTGCAGGAGCCGTCCGTGCCGGTCGAGGCCGTCGACCCGGTCGAGCCGACGCCCCCGCCGGCGCCGAGCGGCACCCCGGCGCCGTTCGCCGACGCGACAGGGGACCTCGGCGGGACCGTGCCGTTCGTCGCGGGCAAGGCGATGCTCGGCTCATATCTCGATCTCTCGGAGATGTCGTACCCCGAAGCGGTCCGGCTCCGCCGGCGGCAGCTCGGCCGGGACCAGCGCATCACGCACGTCTTCTACGCCTGGCCGGACACCCTGCCCTCGTCGATCAAGGGCATGCCGGAGGACTCGATCCCGATGGTGTCCTGGCGCGGCCCGAAGTACCGGAAGATCCTCGACGGTGGCTCGGACGAGCTCATCGCCCGCGCGGCCCGGCGGCTCAAGGCCTGGAACCGGCCGGTGTTCCTGCGCTGGGGCTGGGAGATGAACGGCTTCTGGTACGACTGGGGCGGCTCCCGCAACGACAGGAAGCCCGACGGCTACGTCACGTGCTTCCGGCGCCTGCGGAGGATCTTCGACGCGGAGGGCGCCGACAACATCTCCTGGGTGTGGAGCCCGAACTGGAACAACCAGCCCAACGAGCCGTGGAACCGGCTGGTCGACTACTACCCCGGCGACGAGTACGTCGACTGGGTGGGCGTCTCCGGCTACAACGTCGGCAAGGAGCGGGTGGCCCGGCTGTTCGATCCGATCTACGGCAGGTACGCGTCCCGCAAGCCCCTCATGATCAGCGAGGTGGGCTCGAAGGACCACGGCGGCAGCACCAAGGCCGACTGGATCGGGGAGTTCCACGCGTACGTGGAGCAGCGCCCGGCCATCGGGGCGGTGGTGTGGTTCGACACCGACACGCACCCGCACTACCCGGAGAAGTGGCGCTTCGACACCTCGAAGGAGTCCACCGCCGCGTTCACGGCGATGGCCCGCAGCGCGCGCCTCAGCGGCTGAACAGTTCCTTGTAGACGTCCGACGACCCGGTGTTCGGCAGGCACTCCGGGTCGTTCGGGCGCAGGATCGCCGACTGCGAGAACGTGCCGTCGCACCGCTGGAAGTACGCCTCGTAGACCAGGTGCTCGGCGTGCTCGGTGAACCAGGCGTGCATCCAGCGGATGAAGTCCGGGTTGTCCCGGCCGGCGTCCCCGGTCGGCATGACACCCCACTCGCCGACCGAGAACTCCTTGCCATGGGTACGGGCGAACTCGTACAGCCAGTTCAGACCCTCCGGGGCGTCCGCCGTCCGGTCGAAGTCGGCCTTCGTCGGCGACCACGGGTGGTGGTCGTAGTTGTCGATGCCGATGATGTCGACGTACTCGTCGCCGGGGTAGCAGTTGGTGCTCAGGCCGCCGCACAGGTCGGCCGGCGTGTTGTGCGCGTTGATCGTCCAGTCCAGCACCACCTGCGGGTTCGCGGCCCGGATCGCGGTGGCGGCGGACCGGTAGCAGGCGATGTAGGCGGCCGTGTCCAGCCCGCGCCAGGCCATCGACCCCTCGTTCATCTCCCAGCCCAGCCGCACGATCGAGTCGCCCCGCCCGTTCGCGACCATCAGCGCGCCGAAGTCGCGCCAGTGCTGGTCGTAGTCGCCCGCGGCGCAGGCCGCCATCAGGTTCTCGCCCTTGTCGGGGACCAGCGCCTGGGAGATCACCAGCAGGCCGTCGAAGTCGGCGAAGTACTCGAACACCCAGCCGGATCCGCGGGTCATCGAGTCGTAGGTGGTGCGGTCGGTGTAGGTCTGGGCGACGTCGCAGGGGCGGCCCCGGGCGGCGCAGAACTCGGTGACCGAGGCCGTGTCGAGCCGGGGGAATCCGTTGACGCCGGAGAGCCAGCCGGTCTTCTTCGTGGCCGGGGGAGCGGCGGAGTTCGGCGCGGTCGTGGCCGGGGGAACGGCGGAGGGCGGCGTGGCCGAGGGGTCGTCGGCGGGGTTGACCGTGATGGCGATGGAGATGCCGAGGGCGAGAGTGGCGACCCCGGCGACGGCCAGCCAGAGGCGGCCGCGCCGAGGCGCGCCGGGAATTTCCGACATTGGCGTTCTCCGTGGGACTTACTGGGCGTCGGCAGCGATGATCAGGGTACGGAACGCGCCCGTCTCCCCGCCGCGGAAAAGGTTCACGGTGACCCGCTCGTCGCCCGGAACGGTGAGCCGCCCGGTCCAGTCCCCGCCGGTGTCCGGCGTGATGGCCTGCCTGCTGATCTCGACACCCTCGTCGCCGGTCAGCACCATCGACCACGGTCCGGCCGACGAGGCCAGCCCGGTCGCGCTGATCTGCACGGTCCGGGCGCCGTCGGCGCCGGCCGGGCCGGGCGGTTCCGCCGACAGCGTGCTGACCCGGATGTCGTAGGTGCCGACCGAGTCCGCGTACGACCACACCCCGGCGCCGGCCAGCAGCAGCACCGCCAGGGTCAGCGGCAGCACGTCACGGATCAGCCGGTCCTGGCTGATCCGGAACCGGATCCGCCCGGTCTCCTCCGGATCCTTCGCGTGCCGGTAGAACGCCACCCCGATCGCGATCAGCGTGACCACCGCGCAGAGCAGCGTCCAGCCGGCCCGGTTCAGGTGCCCACCGGCCGCCCACAGCCCCAGCCCGCCGAGCACCAGGACGGCGAGGCTGAGCGAGGGCACCAGCACCGACCGTTCCACCATGCCGATCTCGCGCCGGAACATCGCCGCCGTGATGGCGTACCCGGGCAGCACGAACGCCAGCAGCAGACCGGCCGGCGCCGCGACGGCGAGGGGGCCGAACCCGGCGGCGACCGACGCGACGACGGTCAGGCCGGCCAGGACTCCGGCGCGCACCGGGTTCACGACGCCCCCAACCGGTAGATCCGGACGTTGCCGTTGTCGTAGAGCCGCGAGATCGAGCCGGTGGTGTCGAACTTGCCGAGCTGGGCGTCGCTGAGCGGCTCGGTGATCCGCCCGGCCATCGGGTCGCCCTGGAAGTACGCGCCGTCCATCGGCAGCAGTTCGCCCAGGCGCCGGTCCACCACCAGGTAATCGAGGGCCAGCTGCCGGGCCGTCTCCTCCTCGGCGTCGCCCCACGACGTCGCCCAGTACAGGTCGCCGACCTCACGGACCGGGTCGATCCGCCCGTACGTTGAGGACAGCGCCACCGCCGTGATGTCGCCGCCGACCCGTGACTCGCGTGGCAGGTGCCGGTCCTGCCAGCGGGCGGCGTCGACGCCGTACGCGTCCACCGACCGCTCGTAGGCGGCCGGGATGTACGGCCCCGGCAGCAGCGCCGACACCGGCGGCCAGCCCCCGGTCCGTGCGCCGACCATCAGCAGCGTGATCAGCGTGGTGCCGATGTACACCTGCCCGGCCAGTCGCCGCCCGGTGGTGACCGCGACGCCCGGCGGCGGCGGGGACAGCCAGCGGCGACCGTGGGAGTCCTTCGGCGGGACGACCGGCACCGCGTGCACGATCGCGATCGCCGCGATGATCGACATCGGGACGTACGTGAACGTGGAGAGCCGTCCGGCGATCTCCGGGCCGCCCGAACCGAGGAACCGGGCGCCGTTGCCGGCGAAGAACACCGCGCCGCCGACCAGGGCCGCCCAGCGCCAGGCGTCCCGGTCCCGGCGCAGGATCATGTCCCGGGCCACCGCCAGGAACAGCACCAGCAGGCCGAGGATGCCCAGACCCTGCACCGCCAGCTGCACCAGCGGCACCGGCTTGGCCGCGCCGGCCTCCGCGGCGGCCGCGGCCCCGCCGAACATCTGATGGAGCGCGGCGGCGAGCCGCTGCACCGGCGCTTCCAGGTAGCCGATGACGTCCTGGGCCACGAACCCGATCCAGCAGCAGACCACGGCCAGCGCCAGAGCCGGCACGGTGAGCGTGGCCCAGGGCCGCGGCCGGTCCAGCGCCAGCTCGGTGAGCGACAGCAGCAGCAGGGTCCCGACCAGGGCGAACGCGGTCACGTGGTGGCTGACCGTGGTCATCGTGATGCCGACCGCGGCGAGCGCGAGGAACCGGTTCGCGCCGCCGGTCCGCCAGCGCCGGTGCGCCCACACCGTCAGCATGAAGAACGGCAGGGCGGCGGTGGCGTACAGGAACATCGAATTGAAGAAGAGGTAGTGCATGGCCGTCGCGTAGGTCACGCAGGCCACCCCGGCCATCGCCGGGGAGTCGCTGGCCCGCAGCACCGCCGCGAACAGCCAGCCCACGAAGATCAGGTGGGCGACCCCGGCCACGATGGTGCCGGCCGCGGTCACCGGCAGCCCGGTGAGCAGCGACAACCCGGCGCCCATCTCGGCCAGGCCGGGGAAGTGCACGGCCGGGGGCAGCGCGTTGTTCTGCCGGAACAGCTCGCCGGACTCGGTGATCAGGGTGGTGGCCAGCCAGTGCTGCAGCTCGTCGGGGAACCGGAACTGGTCCGGGCTGTACATCCACTTCAGCATGTACTGGTTGGTGGCCAGGCCCATCACCAGCACGAACGACTCGGCGACCCCGGCCAGCCGGCTGAGCAGCCGGAACACCACGGGGGAGAAGACGATGACCTGACCGATCCAGTACGCGGCCATGGCCCAGGACGCCTCGTGGCGGCCGCCCGCGTAGGCGAGCGCCACCAGCACCACGCCGAGGCTGGACAGAGCCAGCACCCAGGGCGCCCAGCCCAGGGCGAAGCGTTCCCGCGGTTCCGGCTCCGGCGCGGCGGCGGGCAGCCGGATGAGGACGGTCTCCTCGACCGGGGCCGTCTTCTTCTTCGCCGGCGCCTGCGGCAGCCGGATGACGATGGTGTCCTCGGCCGCCCGCTTGCGCGCGGTGGTCAGCGCCTGGGTGCTGGTGACGTCGGCGCTGCCGCTCCTCGGCCCGCCGGGCAGCCGGATGATGACCGTGTCGTCACCCGCGGTCCTCTTCTTCGACCCGCCCTTGGGCCCGCCGGGGACCCGGATGATGACCGTGTCGTCGCCGGCGGGCCTCCGCTTCGTGACGGGGGCCCGGATGATCACCGTGTCGTCGGCCGGGGCCTTCGTGATCACGACCGTCTCGTCCGATCCGGCCTTCGTGATCACGACCGTCGGGTCCGGCGCGGCCTTGTCGTCCAGGACCGTCTCACCGGGCGCGGCCTTGTCGATCACGACCGTCTCATCCGGTGAGGCCGCCTTGATGACGACCGTCTCGGCGGCCGTCTCCTCCGGCGTCCGTTTCCGGCCGGACGTCGGCTGGTCCCCCATGAGAAGAGCCTCCACAGCAGGTCAGAGCGTTACGTCTTCAGCGGGAGGCGCGCAGTTTCGCCCGGGCGGCGCGCCGCCCCCGCAGGTACGCGCCCGGTCCGGCAATCATCCCCCGCCGGTTGGCCGTGAGCAGGTCACGTGGGAAATCGTCCTGCAGAGTCGACACCCGCAGGCTGTCCGATCCGGTCAGGTCGCGCAGCGCGGTCGGCGCCAGCTTGATCAGCGGCCAGAGCAGTCCCGGCCGGCCCAGAACCAGGCTCGTGTACGCGGCGGTCAGTCCCGTCCCGTACCCCACCATCTGCTTGTGCAGGCCCGCGAAGTCGCGCCGGTGGTAGTGGTGCGTCACCGCGGTCGGCTGGTACACGATCGTCCCGCCGGCCAGCAGCACCTTGGTGAAGGCCAGGGTGTCCTCGGAGCCCATCGCCGGGGTGCCGGCGCCGAGCGCGTTGTCCCAGCCGCCGATCCGGGCGATCACGCCGGGCCGGAAGGTCATGTTCGCCCCGGTGCCGAACGGCGGCAGCGGGTAGAGCGGGCTCTGCCGGTGCGCGGTGTGCGGGCCGAACGTGTCCGGCGTGAACCCGCGCCCCTTGCTGTGCCCGCCGAACTGCTCGAACCAGATCTGCGCCCGGGTCTCCAGCTCGGCCGGGACGATCACGCCGGAGACGACGTCGGCGTCCGGGTTCTCCACCAGCGCCCGGGCCACCTCGGCCAGCCAGTACCGGTCGGCGAGCTCGTCGTCGTCGATCCAGGCGACGATCTCGCCACGGGTCGCCGCCTCGGCGGTGTTCCGGGCGAACGACAGCCCCGCCGTGGGCTCCCGGAGGTAGTCGACCGGGCCGCGGCGGGCCGCCGACCGGGCCACCTCGGCGGTCGCGTCGGTCACCGGGGCGTTGTCCACCACCAGGATCCGGGCCGGCGGGTAGACCTGGGTGAGCAGGCTGTCCAGACAGCGGGCGAGCGCGCCCGGCCGCTCCCGGGTGCAGACCACCACGGTGATGTCGGGCGCGGCGGCGAGCGCCGCGCGCCGGCCCGCGAGGAAGGCCGGCTCGCCGCCCCCGGCCGCCGCCGCCAGCCGCGGGCGGACCAGATGGCCCAGCTCCGCGTCGATCGCGGCGGCCAGGTCGCCCGGGGCGAGACCCCGTTCCGGCACGTCGACGAGGATGGTGCCGAGCGGTTCGGTGAACACCCGGACCAGCGCCCACGCTTGCTGGACCCGGCGGCCGTCCGGTGCGATCGCGCCGACCGGCGGCAGCGCCCCGGACATCTCCAGGTCGAGGACGACGGCGGGCAGGACGTCGCTCTCCGCGTCGAGCTGCGGGGGGACAGTCGCGGTCACGGGGCAACCTCTACGGGGGTACGGCGGCCGGGCCGCCGGGAGCTGACGGTCTCGACGACGCCACCGAGACCGGCGGCGGCGACTCCGGCGACCACGCCGCCGGACCGCAGGAAGTTGTCGGCGCCCCGGCCGGTCAGGCCGGCGCCGAGGTAGCGGAACATCGCCTTGGGCAGCGACCACAGGTAGTTCCGCTCGGCGCCCAGCGCGTCGTTCTCGTGCAGGCCGGCCATCTGGACCTTGCCGCGGCCCTCGGCGTAGCAGCGCCGCACGAAGAACCCGAAGCCGGCCCGTTCCCGCGGGACCTCGTGCTGGATGACGGCGCTCGGCACGTACATCCACCGGCCGCCGCTGACCTGGCTCATCCGCAGGCAGAGGTCGGTGTCCTCGGGCCGGTTGCGGGAGCCGAGCTTGCCGAAGCCGACCCGGAAGCCCTCGGCCGCCTCGAACACGTCCTTGCGGACGATCATGTTGGCCGACCACACGTTGCGGATGGGCGCGGTCCGGGTGGGCATGCCGGCGTACGAGCCACCGACCGCCCAGAGGAACTCCGCGGGCATCCACTTCGGAGCCGGGCCCTCCCAGGCCGGCTCGATCGCGCCGCCGGTGCCGATCACGGACGGGTCGGCGAACGGCTCGATCTGCCGGGCCAGCCAGTGCCGGTCGGCGATGATGTCGTCGTCCAGGAACGCGATCAGCGGCGTCCTCGCGTGGAAGGCGCCGGTGTTGCGGTTGCCGGAGACACCCTGGGCGTACGCGTTGCGCAGCACCGTGACGCCGGGCAGCTCACGCTGGATGCGCTCGTACATCGCCGGGTTGTGGTCGACCACCACGACGATCTCTTCGGGGGTGTGCGTCTGGGCGCGCGCCGACGCCAGGGTCCGGGTGAGGTAATCCCACCGGACCTCGGAGTAGGTCGGGATGACGATCGTCGTGGCGAGGGGGGTGTGGTTCACGAGGGGAGTGCTCCTGGGGGCGGAAGGGGCGCTCAGTCGGCGGAGGGGCCGCTGCGAAGCTTGTTGATGTCCTGGGTGGGCCGGCCGCCGAGGTCGTCCAGCTCCCGGGCACGGATCTTGTTGATGTCGTCGGTGCGGCGGGCGCGGTTCAGGTGGCCGCCGTCCCGGCGGGGGTCGGCCGCGTGCCGCGGCGGGACCGGGTTGAGGCCGCGGGCCGGTCCGACCTGGAGGCCCTCGACGAACGGGCGCAGGCCGGCGCCCCGGCGGCGCCGCATCCGGCCGTACTCGCTGAAGATGGTGCGGAGCACGCGGAAGCCGTCACGGAAGGTGTTGAGGTTGCTCTCGCCGTGGATCCGCTCGTGCTCGGTGCTGCCGACCTCGCCGACCTTCAGCTTCTCCGCGACCGCGCGGATGTTGATCATCGTTTCGATCTCGAAACCGTCGCCCCAGAGCTTCCGGCCGTCCGACGGGCGGGGGAGCTTCACGTCCGGCAGGTCCAGGGCCGGCACGACCGCGCGCCAGAAGGCGTTGTAGCCGTAGCACAGGTCGGTGAAGTGCGTCCGGAACAGGACGTTCACCACCAGGTTGAGGCCGTCGTTGCCGAGCTTGCGCAGCCGGGTGATGTCGTGGCTGTGGCCGCCGTGGCTGAACCGGGAGCCCTTCACGAAGTGGTCGCCGTTGATCAGCTTGTTCACGAACAGCGGGATCTCGGCCGGGTCGGTCGAGCCGTCGGCGTCGATCATCACGATGATGTCGCCGGTGCAGGCGGCGAAACCGCAGGCCAGCGCGTTGCCCTTGCCCTTGCGGGTCTGCTGCACGATCACCGCGTCCGGGCGGAGCCGGCGGGCCACCTCGACGGTCCGGTCCTTCGACCCGCCGTCGACCACGATGACCTCCGTGATCATCGCGGGGAGCTTCGCGAACACGTGCGGCAGATTCCGCTCCTCGTTCAGCGTCGGGATCACCACGCTCACTGTCGGTGACTGAGGGCGATTACTGTCAGTGTTCGGATTCAAGTGCGAAAGCTCCATGTCGGTCCCTTCCGGGGGCGGCAATACGACTCTGTTACGCGATTTCCGGAGCGGGATCGCGGAGCCGCTCGCTTCAGGCAATCAACCTAGCAACGGATTACGTAGCGTCAACAGTTCAAGAGGACAGTTCAGATCACAGCCGAATTAAAGACGCAGCTCGCAGTATGTGTATGGAACACGCTCCCACGCGTTCCCGCGCGATCAAGGCCACATTCGTTACGTTGCGTAACGGTCAACCGGGCAGAATCGGGCCAGGTGACGGGGACTCCGGCAAATGCAGAAGGCGACAGTCGATCATGACAAATGTGGACAAGTTCCTTTATTGCACTGCGTGTTCGCCACATTTACGGTCTGTCATTCGCGCATCGCCTCAGTGTCAGTGCGTGATCACGATCGGTGGGCGTTACCATCGATCCGTGAGAACGCGGATGCAGCCGTCGGTGACCCGGATGCCGGTGCGGCGATGACGGAGAGAAACGGACAGTGCCGCTGCGGACATCCGTTCGAGGCACACGAGCACTACCGGTCCGGGACGGAATGCGCCCTTTGCGAGGCGGGCCGCTGTCCCCGGTTCCGGCCCGCCGAGGCCTGGTGGCGGCGTCTGATCAAACCTCGGCCGAACGGTTGACGACGATTCCCCCGGCGTGCTGACGGATCGGGGGATCGGTGATCGACTGAAACGGCCGGGTGCCAGAAACGGCCACCGGCCGGTTCGCTCCTTCTTCCCGGGCCGTGCGGCCCGGAACGGGCATCGGGTCGGGAACGGGGCGTCCGCCAGGTGAGCAGACGGCTGCGAAATCCTAGTGGATCTGTAGGCTAAGCTCACTTTGAGCCGAGGGAGATCCCCATGTCACTTCCCGACTTTCTGATCGCGGGCGTGCCCAAAGCCGGCACCACAGCCCTGCACGCCGCGCTGGTCGGGCACCCCGAGCTGTTCCTGCCGCCGGTCAAGGAGCCGAAGTTCTTCCTCTCCGACGGCCCGCCGCCGACCGTGGGCGGCCCCGGCGACGTGCAGACGTACCAGGAGCACATCTGGCGGCGGCCGGAGTACGAGAAGCTGTTCACGCCGGCCCCGCCCGGCGCCCGCAAGGGCGAGGCCACCCCGTTCTACCTGTACGACCTGAAGTCCCACGACCGGATCAGGAACCTGATCCCGGACGTCAAGCTGATCATCCTGCTCCGCGACCCGGTCGACCGCGCCCACTCCAACTGGACCCACCTGTGGGTGGCCGGTCTCGAGGAGGAGGCCGACTTCCTCGCCGCCTGCCGGGCCGAGGAGTCCCGCAAGGCGCGGCAGTGGGCCGACTTCTGGCACTACATCGGACTCGGCCTCTACGGCAAGCAGCTTCAGCACCTCTTTGAACGCTTCTCCCGCGAGCAGGTGCTTCTGTTACGCTACCGCGACCTCAAGGACCGGCCGGCCGAGACTCTGGACCGGGTCTGCGCCTTCCTCGGTGTGCGGACCGGTGTGCTCACGTCGATCCCGAGGGAGAACGTGAACCGGCACTACGTCGAGGACAACGGGCTCAACCGGGTGCTGCGCGGCCTGCTCCGGGCCGGTGGCGACGTCGGGCACCACTTCCCGGTGCCGTTGCGGCTGGCCGCCCGCGGCCCGCTGCTCACCCTGCTGCACCGCAAGAAGGGCAACCGTCCGGTGACGACACCGGAGGAGCGGGCCGCCCTGCTGCCGTACTTCGCCGACGACATCGCCCTGCTCCAGGACGTCACCGGCCAACGGTACGACGACTGGCTGAGCCTGGACCGACACGCCAGGACCGCGTAAAGCCCACAATTCCCATAGATGTAGCACACTTGACGGGTCCAAGGCCGGCTGGTTCTCCGTGCCGCCTCCCCGACCGGGAGACGGCAGGGAGAACCAGCCGGATCACCACCGCCGAAGGGAGCCGCTTTGAGCACCGGAACCACCACCCTGCCACTGCCAGGCTGGGAGGAGTCCACCGTGGTGGTGGAACCGCCGGGCACCGAGCCGGGAGCCTGGTCCGGCGCCCCCAGCACGGTCCACGCCGACGGCCACATCTACCTGGCGTACCGGCTGCGACTGCCGATCGGCGCCGGCCGCGGCATCGCCAACGTGGTGGCCCGCTCGGCGGACGGCCTCAGCTTCACGGTGGTGGCCGAGATCGGCAAGGACCGCTTCGGCGCCGAGTCCCTCGAACGGCCCGCGCTCGTCCGCACGCCGGAGGGCCGGTGGCGGCTCTACGTCAGCGCCGCCACCCCCGGCACCAAGCACTGGCGAGTCGACCTGCTCGAGGCCGACACGCCGGAGGGCCTGGAGAACGCGCCGGCCCGCACCGTCCTGGCCGGCGACGAGACCGTCGGCGTCAAGGACCCGGTGCTGCACCACGACGAGCACGGCTGGCACCTGTGGGCGTCGGTGCACCCCCTCGAATCGTGGGACGACGCCGACCGGATGACCACCGAGTACGCGACCAGCCCCGACGGCGTGCACTGGACCTGGGTGCGGACCGCCCTCGCCGGCCGGGCGCGGGAGTGGGACGCCCGCGGCGTGCGGATCTCCTCCGTGGTGGTCGAGGGCGACCGGATCACCGCCTCCTACGACGGCCGCGCCACCGCCGGCGAGAACTGGGAGGAACGCACCGGGCTGGCCCACGGGGTGCGCCTGCCGGACGGCACGTTCGGTCCGCTCACCGCCGAGGAGCGGGAGCCGCTGGGCAGCCCGCACGAGCCGCACGGCCTGCGGTACCTCAGCCTGGTCGCGCTGCCGGACGGGCGGCAGCGCCTGTACTACGAGGCGACCCGTGCGGACGGGGCGCACGACCTGCGTACCGAGCTGTTCTGAGTCCCGGTTGCGCAGGGTGATCGATAGCGGTCGGGCCGGCGAACAGTGAGAGCGTGATCACCTCCGCCGGGGGGCGCTATGGCCCCCTGATCCACATGCCCTAACGTCGTCTGCGGCGTCAGGTGCACTCGGAAAACCGGGCCACTGCCGATGGCGGGGCCGGTCCCACAAGG
>NZ_BOMZ01000008.1 GCF_016862455.1 Actinoplanes utahensis | reverse complement strand
GGGGCCGGTCCCACAAGGACCGGCCCCGCCATCACTTTAGGTAACCCCTGGTCATCCATCCGGGCTGATGCGGCGTTTGTGCCCGGATGGGGAGGGTAACGGCACCCGTGACGCCGGAAGTCGGCGAGGCAGGGGGGTGCCGATGCGGACACTGGGCGGGCGGTACCGGTTGGTGAACCGCATCGGTCTCGGCGGCATGTCGGAGGTGTGGCGCGGGCACGACCGTGTCCTCGACCGCCCGGTCGCCGTCAAGATCATGACTCCGGCGGTGGAGGGCACCCTCGGCGAGACCGGCGTCGCGCTGGTCCGTGCCGAGGCCAGGTCCGCCGCGCGGCTCGCCCACCCCAACGTCGCCAGCGTCCACGACTTCGGCACCTCGCCCGGGGCGGAGCGCGACGTCCCGTACATCGTCATGGAGCTCGTCGAGGGCCAGACCCTCAGCGACCATCTCGCCATGGGCCGCCTGGACTGGCACATCGGCGTGCGGGTCTGCGCCGAGGTCGCCGCCGCCCTGGCCGCCGCCCACGCCGAGAACGTGGTGCACCGCGACATCAAACCGGCGAACATCATGCTCACCCCGGCCGGCGCCAAGGTCCTCGACTTCGGCATCGCCGCCGTCGTCGGCTCCCCCGACCCGGACCCGGACGGCCCGGTCATGGGCACCCCCGCCTACATCGCGCCGGAACGCTTCGAGGGTCTCCCGGCCACCCCCGCCGCCGACATGTTCGCCCTCGGCACCCTGCTCTACCACTGCCTCTCCGGGCGCCTGCCGTGGACCGCCCGCACCCACACCGAACTCGTGACAGCCCAGCGCTTCACCGACCCGGAACCGCTGCCGCACCTGGGCGACCTGCCGCCGGAGGTCCTCGACCTGGTGTCCCGCTGCCTCGCCCGCGACCCCGGGGACCGTCCCACCGCCCTGGTCGCCGCCCTGCTGCTGGCCGAGGCCGTCGACGCCCGCGTCTACGTCCCGCTGCGCGACCTCACCCCGGAGCGCCCACCGGTCCTCTCCCCCTGGGACGAACGCGCCGCCTCCGCCCCGACCTCCGCCGCCGCCCCCGCGGCCTCCGCGCCGCCCTCGACCGCCACCCCCACCAATCATGTGGGCCGCCACCGCGCCGTCTGACACCCCGGCAGCCGGGTGAGATCAGGGGTCGGCGGGGGTGGCGGGGCGGTGTTACGGTGGCGCCGTGAAGTGGTGGGACGCGCTCTGTCGCCTGGTCGGCCTGCTGGCCGAGGCCGGGTCGTCCGACCTCGCCGGTGGCGCCGGCGCCCTCGCCGGCCTGCTCCTGATCGCCGTCCTCGCTCACGCGGTCCTGGTCCTTCCCGCGGCCGGTGGCGTGCACCGCTCCGCGGGCTTCGCGCTGCGTGACCGCTCCGAGCGGACCGGCGTGCCCCGCCACCGAGATCCCGACGCCTCCGGGCGCACTCGCCCCAGGGGACCGACAGGCGCCGCAGCGGTCGCCTGAGCGGGCCCTTCTCTTTCTCGACGCTTGCCGCCCGCTCCAGGCGGCCGCTGGTGACTGTCCGTCTTCGACCAGTTGCTAGCCGCCCCTGGGGGTAGGTCCATCATGTTCAGCGCACTCATGTCCGTCGTCTATCACGTCATCTCCGCCGTCCTGCTGTTCTGGCACAGCGCCTGGGACCGTCTGCTCGGCGACCCGCACGCCGTCGCCACCGACTGGGCGTGGGTGCTCGGCATCGTCTTCCTGGTGCTGACCGTCCGTGCCGTGCTCTTCCCGCTGTTCCTGCGCCAGGTCCGGTCGCAGCGTGCCATGCAGCGGCTCCAGCCGAGGTTCCGCGAACTGCAGGCCGAACACAAGGGCGACCCGCAGGCGCTGCAGGCCGGGCTCGCCGAGCTGTACCGCAGCGAGAAGGCCAGCCCGTTCGGCCAGTTCCTGCCCATGCTGCTCCAGTTCCCGATCTTCATCGGTCTGTTGCACGTGCTGCGCCATCTCCAGCCGTCCATCACCGACCCCGCCGCCCGCACCCTCTACGGCTGGACCGCCACCCAGTTCGCGGACGCCTCGCACGCCGAGCTCTTCGGCGCCCCGATCGCCGCGGGCTTCCAGACCGCGGTCACCGACCTGGACGCCCTCGCCGCCCACGGCCCCACCGTCCAGATCGTCGCCGCGGTCCTGATCGCCGCCATGGTCACCACCACGTTCCTGACCAGCCGCATGTCCATCCTGAAGACCGGCTGGTCGGACAACCCCCAGCAGCGCACCGTCCAGCGCGTCATCCTGTACGTCATCCCGTTCTCGCTGCTGGTCTCCGGCCTGATCTTCCCGATCGGCGTGCTCCTCTACTGGACCACCCAGAACCTCATCGCTCTCGCCCAGCAGGTCTACATCCACCGCCGGTACCCCACCCCCGACACCGCTCCCGTCACTCAGCCGTCGTCCCCGGCATCCACCCCGCGCCCCGGCGCCAAGCCGTCCGCGTCGCCTGCTCCGGGTGGCGGCGCCAAGCCGTCCGCGTCGTCCGGTCCGGGTGGCGGCGCCAAGCCGTCCGCGTCGTCCACTCCGCGAGCCGGCGCCCGGCCGGCCTCCGCCCGCCGTAAGCGATCCCGCCGCTGACCGCTGTGGCCGGCGCAGGTGTGGTGACCTGCGCCGGCCGGCGCACGTCACCACACACGGACTGCCGGTCAGGCGCGGGGGACGACGACGACCGGGCGGCAGGCGCGGCGCAGCAGGCGGGCGGAGACGCCACCGAGCAGGACGCGGCGGGCCGGGCCGTACCCGCGGGAGCCGCAGAACAGGACGTCGACGTCGTTCAGAGCGGCCAGAGTCTCGACCACGTCGTCGGAGCGGAGTTCCCACGTCACCGGCAGGTCGGGAACGGTTCCGGCGGCGCGGCGCAGCGCCTCCTCGTACGTCTCCCGTGCGGTGTCCAGAAAGGCCCGCTCGGCATCGGCGCCCAGCAGGAACGGCCGGGCCGCGTCGCCGCGTGCGACGACGGTGATCAGCTGCAGCGGGGTGGTGGTGCGGCGGGCCAGGCGGGCGGCGGTGTCGAGGGCGGCCCGGCCGTCGGGGGTGTCGACGTAGGCGACACCGATCCGGCCCAGCGTTCCAGGCGGGGCGGGCATCCCGGCCGGGGCCACCGCGACGGGGCAGACACTTCCGGCGAGGAGCCGTTCGGCGGTGCTGCCGGGGAGGATCCGGGCGTCCGGGGCGGCCGCTCCCGACCCCACGACGATCAGGGCGGCGCCGGTCCGTTCGGCGAGATCGTGCAGGCCGTGGGCGGCCGAACTGGAGGCGACCACCCGGTACTCCGCTTCCGGCCCCATGTCGCCGAGCAGGTCACGGGCCTGGCCGAGGACGCGTTCGGCGGCCTCGCGGCGGTCGCTGATCCATTCGGCGTCGACCCGGCCGGAGCCGATCGCCGACGGCGCGGCGTGCACGGCGGCGACGATCAGCGTCGTCTGCAGGGTGCGCGCGGCCCAGCCGGCGAGGGCGAGCGCGTCCGCGGCGGCGGTGCCCCCGTCGACCCCGACCAGCACCGGGCCTTCGGCCGGCGCGTTCACGGCCGCGGCCCGTCGCCCGGTTCCGGCCGGTCCGCCCGCGGCGGCGCGTCGTCCCCGGCGGATGGCGACGGCGCGCCGGGTCCGGCATCCCCGGCGGATGGCGACGGCGCGCCCGGTACGGCATCCCCGGCCGACTGCGACGGCGCGCCGGGGTCGGTGGATGTGGAGGCGCTGGGTGAGGGCGGGCCGGATCGGGTGGAGGGGGAGGTGACGGATGCGGCGTTGGCGGTGCGCAGGCGGGAGTGGCGGTACCCGTAGAGGAAGTAGATGAGCAGGCCGGCGGCGAGCCAGCCGGCGAACCGGAGCCAGGTGTCGAGCGGCAGGTCGAGCATCAGATAGACGGCGAAGGCGACACCGAGGAGCGGCAGCAGCGGCGACCACGGCACCCGGTACGGGCGGGGCATGTCCGGCCGGGTCCGGCGCAGCACGATCACGCCGATGTTGACCAGGACGAAGGCGAACAGAGTGCCGATGTTGACGAGTTCGACGATGGTGCCGAGGGGGACCAGCGCCGCCAGGATGGCGATCAGGATGCCGAGTCCGATGGTCAGGCGCGCCGGTGTCCCGTACCGCTGATTGACCGTGGCCAGGCGGCGCGGCAGCAGGCCGTCGCGGCACATCGCGAAGAAGATCCGGGTCTGGCCGTAGAAGATCACCAGGACCACGCTGGTGATCGCGACGACCGCGCCGAGCGCCAGGACGGCCGCGGCCCAGTTGAGCCCGGCGCCCTGGTCGAGGGCGGCGGCGAGCGGCGCGTCGCTCTCGGACATCTGCGCGGGTGTGGCGATGCCGATCGCGCCGGTCACGGTGAGCACGTAGAAGATCGTGCAGATGACGAGTGATCCGAGGATGGCCCACGGCAGGTCGCGGGACGGGTTGCGGGCCTCCTCGCTGCCGGTGGAGACGGCGTCGAACCCGATGTAGGCGAAGAAGATGATCGCCGCCGCGGAGGTGATCCCGTCGACCCCCGAGGGCGCGAACGGGGTGAAGTTGTCGGTGCTGAAGTTGACGAACGCGATCGCGATGAAGAACACCAGCACGGCGAGCTTGATGACGACCATGACGAGGTTGACGCGTACGCTCTCGGTCACGCCCCGGACCAGCAGCAACGTGATCGCCAGGACGATGAACACGGCCGGCAGGTTGACGACGCCGCCGTCCTCGGGCGCGGCCGCGATGGCGTCCGGCAGCGCGAAACCGAACGCCGCGTCGAGGAACGCGTTGAGGTTGCCGCCCCAGCCGACCGCGATCGCCGCGACCGACACCCCGTACTCCAGGATCAGGTCCCAGCCGATGATCCAGGCGACGAGTTCGCCGAGCGTCGCGTACGTGTAGGTGTAGGCGCTGCCGGAGACCGGAATGGACGACGCCAGCTCGGCATAGGACAGCGCCGAGAACGCGCAGGCCACCGCCGCCAGCACGAACGAGACGACGACCGCGGGACCGGCGATGGCCGACCCCTCGCCGATGACCACGAAGATGCCGGTGCCGATGATCGCGCCGACACCCATCGCGGTGAGCTGGGTGGCGCTGACCGCCTTCTTGAGCTGGGTTCCCTCCTCGGACGTCTCGGTGATCAGCGACCGGACATCGCGTACCGCGAATATTCCCTGCCTGGCCATCGCGTGTCTCCTCCCCGTCACTCGACAGCCACCGTCACCCCGCCACTGCGCACGCCGCAAGATGATCGGCGCGATGCGCCGAAACGTGTCCCTCCGGTTGCGGTTTCCGTGGGTCGGGCGGTGAAAACCGCTGCGGCGTACGGGTTGTGCGCTCCCACCGCCGTCGCAGGGGCCAGCCTGCAAGGGACACGGCGTGGGTTGTACGGTGAAGGCGGACGGGCAGTTCGCCGGCTCGGAGGGCGCGGAATGGGCGAGGCCGTGATGACGACACGGCGCCAGGCCGACGGCGCGACAGTCGTCGACGTGCGTGGCAGCCTGGACGCGGCCACGGTCGACGTGGTGCGCGCGGCTCTCCTGGACGTCCTGCACCGGGAGCGTCCTCGTCTGATGATCGTGGACCTGACGTTCGTCACGTTCATGGATTCGATGGGGATCGGCATGCTGGTCGCCGGGCACGAGGCGGCCCGCGACGTGGGCGCCCGGTTCCTCCTGTGCAACCCGAGCGAGTTCGTGCACCGCCAGTTGCGGATCACCGGCCTGACCGATCTGTTCGGGCTGCCCTCGACGGCGGGCGCGCAGACCTACAGAATCTGATCGTGACGACGATTCTGGTTCCGTACCACCAGGACGAGCAGCTTCCCCACGACGACATCCCGGTCCGCGCCGACGTCACCGTCCGCCCGGTGTTCCCGGCGACCGATCACTGGGACCGGCTGGCCACCGGGTACGAGGCGGTGGCGGCCGCCGCCGCCCGGGCCGGGGAGAGGCCGCTGGTCTTCTCCGGTGACTGCCTGTTCGCCGGGGCGGTGGTCGCGGGCCTGCAGCGGGCCGGCGCCGACCCGGGGATCGTCTGGTTCGACGCCCACGCGGATCTGCACACGCTCGACTCCAGCACGTCCGGTTACCTGGGCGGGATGTCGTTGCGCCTGGTCACCGGCGCCCACCCGGAGGAGTACGGGAACCGGTTCGGCCTGCGCGGCATCGCTGCCGGCCGGGCGGTGCTGGCCGACGCCCGCGACACCGACCCGGCCGAGGCGGAGTACCTGGCGACCGGCGCGATCCGGCGCCTGCCGGTGGCGGAGGTGACGGCGCCGCCCGGGCCGTTCGTGCTGCACGTCGACCTGGACGTGATCGACGCGGGCGAGGTGCCGGGCCTGCGTTTCCCGGTGGCCGGCGGGCCGTCGGCCGGCGACGTGCTGGACGCCTGCGAGCGCCTGCTCGCCACCGGCCGGGTCGCCGCGGTGCACGTCGCCTGCCCCTGGCACCCGGCCGTCGACGAGCACGAGCGCCAGGCCCGTGCCCGACTGTTGTCCCGTTTCGCCCGACTCTGACAGGCGCAGCCGGGTGTGGTCGGGCGGGGTGCGGTCCAGGAACGACATGTCGACCTGCTCGGCGCCGGGCAGGGGCGGGCCGGTCGTCGCCGTGGTCCGCACCCCGAACCGGCGGTCCCGCAGCACGGTGTTGCCGATGGTGTGACTGGTGGTGACGTAGTTGCGGCCCTCCTCCCGCAAGGATGCCTCTGGCGGCAGCCTAGGGGAGGAGGGCCGTCGAACGCACTCAGTCGATCTCCACCACGTAACCGATCAGGTGGGCGAGGGCGGCGTTCCAGTTGATGGTGAGCTCGTTGGTCGCCCACGAGCCGATGTCGTCGATGTAGCAGAACTGGCCGGTGCAGCCCTTGAGTCTGGCCTGCGCGACCGGGTCCTGGATGGACGAGTTCGGGCCGCCGGAGAGGGTGCCGGCCGGCGGGTGCGGCAGCGACGGGTCGAGCTGGGCGGCGTACCAGCGGCTGTGCTGGTTCTGCGCGGCCACCTCGCCGTACCCGGTGACGTAGGAGATGTTCAGCGCGTTCCGGCCGAACAGGTAGTCCAGGCCGGTCAGCAGGCCGTCCCGGTACCGGTCCTTCCCGGTGATCCGGTGCGCGGCGGCGATCACCACCAGGTTGTTGGCGATGACGCTGCTGGAGCCCCAGTCCCAGACGTTGCCGGCCGGGGCGTAGGCGACGCCGTACGGGTGCTGCCGCTGGATCGCCAGGTACTTGTCAGCACCCTTGACCACCTGCGACTTGACCGAGGACAGGCCGGGCAGGCGGTTCGGGACCAGCGCCAGGTCGATCTTGGCGGCGGCGGCGGTGGACGCCCAGTCGAAGGCCACCGGGCCGAACACGTCGGCGGTGTGCTCCGGCGACTCGAGCAGGTCGGCGGCGTACTTCTTGTCGCCGGTGGTCAGGTAGAGCTCGGCCGCCGCCCAGTAGAAGTCGTCGGTGACCTTGGTGTCGTTGTAGGCGCCGCCACCGATGTTGTCGGACTCCGGGGCGAGCAGGGCGGGGTTGGCCAGGGCGGCCGTGTAGGCGGTACGCGCGGCGGTCAGGGCGCGGGCCGCGAACGCCGGGTCGTGCTTCTTGTAGATGCGGGCCGCCTGCGCCGCGGTGGCGGCCACGTTCAGCGTCGCCGCGGTGGAGACCGGGTGCAGCTCACGGGGCTGCGGGTCGAGGTGCGGCAGCAGCGGCAGGCCGGTCCAGGCCTGGTCGTGGATCTTGTGGTGGACCAGTCCGGCGTTCGGCTTGCCGGCCGGGACCTGCATGCTGAGCAGGAACTCCAGCTCCCAGCGGACCTCGTCGAGCAGGTCCGGGGTGCGGTTCCCGCTCTCCGGGATGCTCAGGTTCACCCGGCGAGAGCCGCGGTTGTGCTCGTACTCGGCGAGCAGCTCCCAGACCGAGATGCCGCCGTTGACGACGTACTTGCCGTGGTCGCCGGCGTCGTACCAGCCGCCGCGCACGTCCAGGGTGTAGTCGCAGACGCCGGGCTGGCAGGGGACGTCGCCGTCGCCCTGGTTGGGGGCCACGTCGACGTGACCGGCCGGGCGGGCGTAACCGGGGCGCAGGTCGTCACGGATCTCGATGCCGCTGCGCTGGGTGTAGTAGAACTTCAGCGCGTCGGTGCGCAGTCTCTCGTACGCCTGGGAACCGATGTCGAAGGGCCGGGACGTCTCGCCGTCCGCGACGAGAGTCAGGCCCGTGGCCCTCTTCCGGAACTTCCCGAAGTCGATGGTGTGCACGTTCTGCCCGGACGAGGCATCGACCCCGCGCGGTACGGTGGTACCGCGCGCGACCGTTTTGCCGGTTTTATCGCGTAGGGCCCACGGCAGAGAGGTGGTCGCGGCGGTGACCAGGGTGGCGCCCTTCGGGCCGTCCGGCAGGTACGCGACCTGGTTGACCCGCACCCGCGGCCCGGTGTCCGGCTCGTAGACCTCCGGCGGCACGCCCCCGACCAGCGAGACGTTGTCGACGCAGAACCGCCACGGGTCCGGGCTGCCGCCGACCTGGAAGGCGACCTGGCCCTGCGTGGTGCTCGCGTTCGCGGTGAACGTGTACTCGTAGTGCTGCCAGTCGCCCAGGATCGGCGACTGCTCGAAGTAGGTGTCGTACGGGCTGACCGAGAGTCCGGTGACGGCCCGCACCACGTGCCCGGCGTCACCGGACGCGTCGAAGCTGAACCGGTACGTCTCGCCGGCCACCAGGTCGATGTCGTTCTGACCGACCGTGGCGTCCCAGCGGTTGGTGGTTCCGCCCGGCACGTCGACGCAGGCGCGGCCGTCGGTCAGGCCGATGGTCATGCCGGCGTTGGTCCAGAACGGGTCGGTGCCGTTGTCGAAACCGCCGTTGACGATCTGTTCGACTTCCGCGGCGGCGGCCGGCGCGGCGGCGCCGGCGAGGAGGAGGACGGATATGACGGCTATCTTTCGGGAGCGCTCCCAGAGATGCATGGACATATATTGGTTGCGAGTGTGTTACGCCGTCAACGGTTCTGGTCGCGGATCCAGGCATCGATCAGGCCGCCGAAGTGGGCCAGGAACTTCTCGTGCTCGTGCACCGGGTACATCGCCCGGACCGTCTCCCGCAGCAGGGACCGGAACTCCTCGGAGACGACCCAGTCGTACACGATGTCGTCGACGTTGGCCAGGTGCTTCTCGCAGAACTCCCGGTACCTCTCGGTCTCGAAGTAGTCGTCGGCCAGGCCGCGGTACGCCTGCAACTTCTCCGGGTACGTCCGGTCGGAGTCGGCGATCGCGAAGTACTCCGCGGTGTTCGTGTCGATGTTCGGCCGGCGGCCCGTCACCACACAGAACACCGTCCACCGCAGCAGGGCCGTCATCGCCCACGGGAAGTAGTAGTGCAGCGAGGTCAGCGACACGTCCGGGCAGGCGTTGGCGTAGTCGATCGGGTGCACCTCGTCGCCGCGTACCAGAGTCTCGCAGCTGTTGAACTCCCACCGGAAGAACGCGTTGATCAGCCGGGATATCGTCACCACCTCGTCGCCCGCGGACGCCGACAGGAAGTGATGGTCCACCTCGTAGCGGGCGTGCATGGGCTGCTCCGGCCGGAACTTCGTCACCATCGTCTCCGGCCCGATGCTCAGGCTGCGGGCGAACACGTCGTACCCCTCGACCGACGCCTGCAGGTGCATCAGCCGCTCACCCGACGCGTCGTAGGCGGCATGCAACTCGGCCGGGTTCCGGATCTTCGACACACCGACCCAGGCGCCGCCGTCGTACGGCTTCATCCACAGCGGGTAACCGATGGCCGCCGCCGTGGCGTCCAGGTCGAACGGCCGGTTGTACCGCTCCGCCGTGTACGCCCACCGGGAGTTCTCCAGCGGATTCTTGAACGGGACGAGCACCGTCTCCGGCACCTTCAGCCCCAGCCGGATCATCGCGCAGTACGCGGCGTGCTTCTCCATCGACTGGAAGGTGAACGGGCTGTTCAGCAGATAGACGTCGTCCATCAGCGCGATCTTCTTGAGCCACTCGCGGGGGTGGTAGTACCAGTAGGCGAGCCGGTCGATGACCAGGTCGTGACGCGGGCGGTCACGCAGGTTGAACGGCTCGATGGTGACCCGTACCGGCCGGGCCCGGTGGGTCCGCCCGTCCGCCGTGGTGACCAGCCCGAGCCGGCGCAGCAGCGACTCGTAGGCGCGCGGCCAGTCGTCCTCGGTGCCCAGCAACATTCCGATGGTGTGTTCGACGTCGGCCACGTCGCCTCCCCTTCAGCTCTGGATCAGTCCCGCCACACCCGTTGCAATAGATCGGTCAAATGTGGATGCAGCGCATCCCGCCATCCGGTCCAGGTGTGCGCGTCCGGGTTCTCCGCGAACGCCACCGCATACCCCTGAATCCGTAGCGCATCCGCCATGTCGCGGTTGTTCGCCAGATTCTCCTCCGCCGCGCCGCAGGTCAGCGTCGCGGGAATCGCCGGGCCCGCGGTCTCGTGCCGCATCCGGCTGGTGAAACGCACGATCCGCCGAAAATGCCGGAAACCGGACTCCTGGTGGTCGTGCCGCGCCTGGAAGTAGCTGCCGGACTGCAGGAACACCCCCGCGAACGCCTGCGGGTGCCGCCGCTGCGCGTGCAGCATGGCCAGCGCCCCCAGACTCACCCCCGCGCCGATCACCGGACGGCCGCCCAGGCGGGCGCGAATCCGTGGAAGCGCTTCCAGCGCCAGAGCGCGCGCATAGCCGGGATCGGCGGAATAGCGGCGGTCCCGGTCCGCGGTCTCCAGCAACACCAGGTGGTACGGGGAGACGCGCCCACTCCCGATCGAGGCGGCGGTGAAACGGCCCAGCCCGCCGCGGCGGTCGTACTCGGGCCCGTCGTGGGCGACCAGCACCCGATCGGCCCCCACCCGCGGTGACCAGACCCGCATGCCGTCGAGCCGCCGCCAGACGCCGGGAGCCGTCGGCAGGGACAGCCAATCGGGTTCCTGATAACCGGGGAAACGCAGCTCCGGCTGCTCCACGACCTGCCGCCGGCCATCGGGATGAAGCAGCTCCAGGCGGTATTCCAGGCGCTGCACAGGGGGGCGCTCGCGGCGCAGCACCCAGGCGCCGTCGCGGAACCTCAGGTCGGCCCGGAACACCGACGAGTGCAGGCGGACACCGGCCAGGCGTCGCCCGGGATCGGCACAGCGGAACCGGAGCACGGGGCCCTCACACCACGCCTCGGCCACCACCATGAACGAACATTAACCTCACCCGGCCGTACCCGCCGGACTTCTGCTTCGCATCCCCTCCCGACCGACTCCGCCTGCCGCATCCCGGCCATCGTCCGGCGGGTGCGGTGACCCCGTTCGTCCCCTCGCCGCGGGTGGCCCAGCCGATCTGCCTTCAGGGTGCTCTCTTGCTCTCTTCAGGGCGGTGGCCGCCTTCAGCGCGTGGCTGTCTTCAGGGCGATGGCCTGTCGATTGTTCTTGGCGCGGGACCTGATGATCATTTCTTCGGTGCGGTGGCCTGCTGGTCGTTCCTACACTCGGCGGCATGTGGATCCGGATCGAAGGGCACGACCTGCCGGGGCGCTCCGGCGCGCCGCAGGCCGAGACGCTGCGGCTCGCCGGCGTCGAGGTGGGCGTGCAGCGGCGTGCGGAGGTCGTCGACCGGGTGCCGGTCCACGCCGACCGGGCCGTCTGGCAGCTCGAGATCGACACGCGCGAGGTGGACGGATTCCTCGACGTCGGCGGACCGTGGGTGCACGGTCGGCCGGGCGCCCGGTTCCTCTATCTGAGCTGGGGCTCCACCAGCACCGGAACGTTCGCGATGTTCCGCCGGGCCAAACTGCTGTTCGCCGACATCCCCGGTGAGCTGCTGCGCGCTGCCGGAGCCGGTGAAGTATCCCGCGCTGACGGAGCCGGGGAACCGCTGCGCGGTGCCGGAGGCGGTGAAGTGTCGGGCGCTGACGGAGCCGGGGAACCGCTGCGCGCTGCCGGAGGCGGTGAGCTGCTGCGTGCTGCCGGACCCGGAGGGCTGGTGGCCCGGCTCGGCCTGACCGGTCCGGACGGTGGCCCGCGCTGCGCCCGGGTCCGGCCGCCGGACATCACCTGGGCCCTGGCGGAGTGACGGTGGTTACATCCGCCGCCGGAGACGCCGTCCGGTGCCGTTGCGCGGCCGAAAGTGTCGGAGGGGCGGCCTAGAGTCGGCGCATGTTCCTCGACCGGTCCCGTGCCCCGCTGTGGTCCTTCCGTGAGGCGGGCCGGCATGAGTGACATCGTGCCGGGCGGTGGCAGTGGGCTGCGGGTCCTGCACGGGCTGGTCGGCCGAGACGGTGCGCTGAGCCTCTGGGGTGAGGACGCGGCCGCTGCCGCCGAGTTCACCGCCGGGCGAGGGTCGGCGCAGCCACATCCGTTCGCGGTGCCGGCGACAGATCTGCCGATGGGGGAGAGCTCGGCCGAGGTGACGCTGACGCTGCCGTCGACCAGCGCCGGGCCGTTGCCGTCCCCGCATCTGGGGCTGCCGGAGCGGCGGGGCGTGCCACGGGCGCGGGCGTGGCGGGTGCCGGTGGTCCGGGTGCCGTTCGTCGATCCGGACGTCGTGGCCGAGTTCGAGGGACGGGTCGCCCCGTCGGCGGCGTGGCTCGTGGAGCTGTGCGGGTTCGCGGCCGGTCTGGTGCGGCGCGGCCGGGTGCTGCCCGGCGTGCGGATCGACGGGTCTCGCCCGGTGGCCTGGTGGCGCCCGGTCGTGACCGGCGCTGACGCGATCCGCCAGACCACCCTGGCCGACCGCATGCCGCCGGCCTGCCTCGCCGCCGATTTCTCACCCTCCGCCGCCACCCCTTCCTCCCGCGCGACCGCGTCGTCTTCTTCTTCCACGCCCGCCCCTTCTTCGGGTGCCACCTCTTCCTCGCATCCCACAGCCGTGCCTTCGGCCGCCACGTCTTCGGCCACTCCTTCCGCTCCTTCCGCCGCCACTCCGCCCTCGCCCATCGCTGCCTCTACTTCTGCCGCCTACACCGAAACCGGTTCCGGGGCCTCAGGTGCCGCCGCGGCTGGCTTCGCCGCGTCCGCCGGGACGACCGTGGCTTCTCCGGCCGCTGCTGAGGTGACGGCGGTGGCGGTGGAGCGGCTGGTCGACGGACTGGTGCGGACTCGGCTGGCGGAGGCCGGGGTGACGCTCGCCGACTACGGGTGGCTGGCCGCGCTCACCGGGGAGCCGGAGTTCGAGGCGGCGCCGATGCTGCTCGACGAGCTGGTTCGGCGGCTCGACGGGTGGTTCGCGCAGGCGGCGAGCGGGGCCGAGGTGCGGGTGTGCTTCCGGCTCAGTGACCCGCGCGAGCACGAGCCGGTGATGCCGGACGAGGTGCCGCTGCCGGAGGACGCGTGGCGGCTCGAGTTCCTGTTGCAGGCCACCGACGAGCCGAGCGTGCTGGTGCCGGCCGCCGACGTCTGGCGGGATCAATCCGCGCCGCTGCGCCGGTGGACCTCGCATCCGCAGGAGCGGCTGCTCGCCGGGCTGGGCCGGGCGGCGCGGCTCTACCCCGACCTGGAGGAGGCGCTCCGCGGCATCCACCCGGGGCAGATGCTGCTCGACACCGAGGGCGCGCACCGGTTCCTCAGTCATGCCGCGCTGTTGGAGGAGGCGGGCTACGGGGTGCTGCTCCCGGCCTGGTGGCGGCGGCGGCCGAGCCTCGGGCTGTCCCTCGAGGTGCGCGGTCGTGACCCGGTGTCGCACGTGCTGCGTGACCGGGCGGTGGGGCTGCGGGAGCTCGTCGACTACCAGTGGGGGCTGGCGCTCGGCGGCCGCACCCTCACCGAGGACGACCTGAACGACCTGGCCCGGGCGAAGGTTCCGCTGGTCCGGCTACGCGGGCGGTGGGTGTTCCTGGATCCGGAGCGGCTCGCCGCCGGCCTGGCGTTCCTGCGGCGCGGCGGCGGGCGGATGACGGCCGGTGACGCGTTGCGGATGATGCGGCTGCTGCCACCGGAGGATCTGCCGCTGCCGGTGACCGACGCGCGCGGCGAGGGCTGGCTGGCCGACCTGCTGAGCGGGCGCCTCGACCAGCGGCTGGAGGTCCTGCCGCAGCCGGCCGGGTTCGAGGGCTCGCTCCGGCCGTACCAGATCCGGGGTTTCTCCTGGCTGGCCTTCCTCGACTCGCTCGGGCTGGGCGCTTGCCTCGCCGACGACATGGGCCTCGGCAAGACGGTGCAGCTCCTGGCGCTGCTCCTGCACCACCGGGCCGGGCCGGCGCTGCTGATCTGCCCGCTGTCGGTGCTCGGCAACTGGCAGCGGGAGGCCGGCCGGTTCGCGCCGTCGCTGCGGGTGCGGGTCCTGCACGGCGTCGACCGGGACGATCCGGCCGCGCTCGCCGCCGAGGCCGATCTGGTGCTGACCACCTACGCCACCGCGGTGCGTGACGCGGACGCGCTCGCCGCGATCTCCTGGGATCGGGTGGTGCTCGACGAGGCGCAGTACATCAAGAACAGTGGTGGCCTCACCGCCAAGGCGGTGCGCCGGTTCCCGGCTCGCAACCGGGTCGCGCTCACCGGCACCCCTGTGGAGAACCGGCTGGCCGAGCTGTGGTCGATCCTCGACTTCCTCAATCCGGGGGTGCTGGCGTCCGCGCACACGTTCCGGGCCCGGTTCGCGGTCCCCGTCGAGCGTTACGCCGACGAGGACGCCGCCGCCCGTCTGCGCCAGGCGACCCGGCCGTTCCTGCTGCGGCGGACGAAGGCCGACCACGGCATCGCCGCCGAGCTGCCGTCCAAACGGCACGTCCGGCATCTGTGCGGGATGACGACCGAGCAGGTCAGCCTCTACCGGGCGGTCCTCGACGACCTGACCGATCGCATGGCCGAACCGGGCGAGAAATGGCGCAAGGGCCTGGTGCTGGCCGCGATGACCAAACTGAAGCAGGCTTGTGTGCATCCGGCGCTGCTGCTCAAGGACGGTTCGCCGCTGCCCGGCCGGTCCGGCAAGGTGGACCGGCTGGAGGAGATCGTCGACCATGCGCTCGGGGCGGGGGAGAGCGTGTTGTGCTTCACCCAGTTCGCCAGATTCGGGGCGATGCTCACGCCTCACCTGGCGGCCCGTTTCGGGGTGCCGGTGAAGTTCCTGCACGGCGGCACCCCGCGCGGCGCCCGTGACGCCATGGTCGCCGAGTTCCAGGAGGCGGCACGGCCCGGGATCTTCGTGCTGTCGTTGAAAGCCGGCGGCACCGGCCTCAACCTGACCGCCGCCAACCACGTCGTGCACGTCGACCGCTGGTGGAACCCCGCGACCGAAGCCCAGGCCTCCGACCGGGCGTTCCGCATCGGCCAGCGCCGTGACGTGCACGTGCACACCCTGGTCTGCCTCGGCACCCTCGAGGAACGCATCGACCGGGTCCTCGCCGACAAGGGCGTCCTCGCCGAACGCGTGGTCGGAACCGGCGAGGGCTGGCTGAGCGCCCTCTCCGCGCAGGAGCTGCGCGACCTGTTCGCTCTCTCCCCGGAGGCCATCGTTGACTGACTTCTCGGTGGCGTTCCTCGGCATGTTCGAGTCGCTGCGGATGGGCCCGACGTTCGCCCGCGGCCGCCGCGACGAGCGGGCCGGGCATGTACGCAGTCTGACCGTGTCCGGAAGCCTCGCCGTCGCGCTCGTCCGCGGCCCGGACGACCCGGCCGCGTTCCGGGCGCGGATCGCCACCCGCGCCTTCGGCGCCTCCGAATGGGCCCGGGTCGAGACGGCGCTCGTCGCCGAGGCCCGGTTCGCCGCCGACCTGCTCGACGGCCGGATGCCACCGGGCATCGAGGCGATCTTCGCAGGCGCCGGGTTGAGCCTGCTGCCCCTCTCGTTCGACGAAGTGGCGATGGACTGCACCTGCGAGCGCTGGCCGATGCCGTGCGCCCACCTCGCGGCCACCTGTTATGCGCTGGCCCGTGCCTTCGAGACGGACCCGTTCGAGGTGTTCACGTGGCGGGGCCGGTCCCGCGACGAACTGCTGATGCGGCTGCGCCGCCTACGCGAGGCGTCAGCGGTGCACACCGCGGCCACCGGCGACGGCATGGCCGGCGGTGGCGCGGCGGGCGACACCGGCCGTTCCGCGGCGGGCGACACCGGCCGCGGAGAGGCCGGCGCGGGAACACCGCGATCCCGAGGGGACTCTCCGGAAGGCGGCAACAGTGGCGGGAAGGGCCCGGCCCTCGCGGATCCGGCAACGTTCTGGGGCACGGCCCGGATGTCCGAGCCGGATCCCGAGCCCACCGGTGTCCGGCCGGACACGCTGATGGACCAGCTCGACCCGCCGGCGCTGACCCACGACGGGCGGCCCGTCACCGAAGTGCTGCGGGCCGCCTATCGAGCCCTGCCGGACGAGCCTGCCGGCTGACCCGCCCTCAACCCTGTCTGACCTGCCCTCAACCCCCGCTGAGCCTGCCCTCAACCCCCGCTGACCCTGCCCTCCACCCCCGCTGACCCTGCCCTCCACCCCGGCTGAGCTGCCCTCACGCCCTGTCTGACGTGCCACCAGGGTCGTCGTGCGGGCCTTCACGGTCGGCTGATGCGGTTCGGAGGCGGCCGGTGGGCCCGCTGGGGGAAGTGACCGAGGGCTCGGCTGGGCGAATTCATGAGGATCCGCCGATATCCAATCATGTATTGACTTTAAGGACAACGTGTGGATCGGCCGAACGGTCACCGTTCCGGTAAACGCGGCATCCGGCTTTGCGGGGCGTGATGAGCTACGCAAGTCATGGCGAATTGTCCTGAAAAGGTGTGACATGAAAAACGCGAAGCGAATGGTGGCACTAGCCGGTCTGACTCTGGCGGCCGGCGCCATGCTCGGGATCACCCCGGCGCAGGCGAGCCCCACCAGTGACCAGGCGTCCAGCACCCAGACCGCGAAGAGCGGGCCCTACTGGGACTGGGACGACGAGTACGTGGTCGGTTACTACTTCAACAAGTGGGAGTGCTACAAGGCCGGCTGGTGGGGGGAGAAGGTCGGCGCCTGGTCCGACCCGTACTGCTACCCGGCGTGGGTTCCGGGCTGGGGTCACGTCTGGGTGCTCCAGGTCGAGGAGGACAACTGGTACTGGAACAACTGGAACGGCTACTGGCCCGGCAACTGGCCGTACAAGCCGAACTACGTCAGCAAGCCGTTCCACGTCGGCGGCCCCTACCAGCACCCCTTCAAATACAAGAAGGGAATCAAGTACGGCAAGCTGAACGGGTACGAACTCAACCCGTACAAGAAGTTCACCGGGCCGGAGGACATCTTCGACATCCCGGACGACTTCCAGCCGCCGAAGCTCCCGTCGAACTTCCCGCTGGGCCAGCCGGACTTCAAGAAGCCGCAGCACCCCAACTTCCCGCTGGGCCAGCCGGACTTCAAGAAGCCGCAGCACCCCAACTTCCCGGTGGGCCTGCCCGACTTCAAGCAGCAGCAGCCGCAGGGGCCGGCGAACTTCAAGCCGCAGCAGCAGGGCCAGCAGCAGGGTCAGCAGCAGGGCCAGCAGAACTTCAAGAAGCCGAACTTCCCCGGCCTGCCGGACCTGCCGGACCTGCCGGGCTTCCCGCTCGGTCAGAAGGCCGACGGCGACCAGCAGCAGCGTGACAGTGCCGGCGGCGGGCGCTGACCAGCGCCGCCACCGGTTGATCCGACAGGAACGGAAAGGGCCGCCCCGCATCGCGCGGGACGGCCCTTTCGTCCACCTGTCACCAGGCGACGGGCGCGTAATCCTTCAGGAAGCAGCCGTACACGTCCTCACCCAGTTCGCCGCGCACGATCGGGTCGTACACCCGGGCGGCGCCGTCGACCAGGTCGAGCGGGGCGTGGAAGCCCTCCTCGTGCAGTCGCATCTTGGTGAAGTGCGGCCGCTCGTCGGTGATCCAGCCGGTGTCGACGCTGGTCATCAGGATGCCGTCGGCGAACATGTCCTCCGCGCTGGTACGGGTCAGCATGTTCAGAGCGGCCTTCGCCATGTTCGTGTGCGGGTGCCCGGCACCCTTGTAGCCGCGGGCGAAGATGCCCTCCATCGCCGACACGTTCACCACGTAACGGCGCGGGAACTTCGACGCCGCCATCGCCGCACGCAGACGGCTGACCAGGATGAACGGCGCGGTGACGTTGCAGAGCTGCACCTCCAGCAGCTCCAGCGGGGCCACCTCGTGCACCCGGTCGCTCCAGCTGTTGGTCTCCGTCACGTCCGGGACCAGGCCACCCGCGTCGATCGCCACCGAACGGGCGGTCAACGCCATCTCGGTGATCTCCTTGGGCGACAGCGTCGGCGGGTGCGCGGCGGTCAGGGCCGCGGCCGGGGACGAACCGATCGCCGCGGCGCCGCCGAAGAACTCCAGCTCAGGCAGCGGGCCGTCGGGCAGGGGAGCCGACTCGGCAGCCGCGAGTTCCGAGTACGCGCCCGCGGTACGGCGTACCGTCTGGGCCGCGTTGTTGATCAGGATGTCCAGCGGACCGCGCGCCGCGACGCTCTCCGCAAGCCCCACCACCTGCGCGGGATCGCGGAGATCGATGCCGACCACCCGCAGCCGGTGCAGCCAGTCCGCGCTGTCCGGCATCGCCGTGAAACGGCGGACCGCGTCATGCGGGAAGCGGGTCGTGATCGTCAGATCCGCGCCGTCACGCAGCAGCCGCAGCGCGATGTACATGCCGATCTTGGCGCGGCCGCCGGTGAGCAGCGCCGTCCGGCCGGTCAGATCGGTGCGGGCGTCACGCCGTGACCGGTTCAGCTCAGCGCAATCCGGGCAGAGCTGGTGGTACCACGCGTCGACCACGGTGTATCGCTGCTTGCACGTGTAACACCCACGAGCCTGCTTGAGGACGCCGGCCGTCGCGCCCGCCACCGTGCTCTTCAACGGAATCCCGGCGGTCTCGTCGTCGATCCGGCCCGGCGCGCCCGTCGCCGTCGCCTCCGTCACCGCCCGGTCGTGCGCCACCACGGCCTGCCGGCGCTCCCGGCGCCGCTGCAACTTCACCGTCTTGAACAGGCTCGCGGTCGCCCGCCGCACCGCCACCGCGTCCGGGTGCTCCGGGGACAGGCCCTCCACCTCGGCCAGAACCGCGAGACAGACCGCGAGACGGTCCGGATCCACACCCACGGCGTCCGGGTCGACACTGCCGGTCATTTCGTACTCTCCCTCTGCTGCTTGCCCGCACGCACTGTACTTACCGGCGGCGCCGCGGCCCACCGGCGGTCCTTATCGGCCGCCCGGTCGCCCGTCCGAGATGTTGCGAGGGGCCGCTGAGCATCTGCGCTCAGCGGCCCCTCGTCTCACTGCGCCGGCTTGGCGGCCGGATCTGATTCTTCCGGTTCCTCGCGGTCTGCCCGGACAGGTCCGGGATGGTCCGCCAGCGAGGCAGGGCGACGAGCCGGGCGGTCGTACGGGTGCTCGCCCGACCCGCCGGTCCACGCCGGCCCGCCGTTCGCGCCGCGTCGGCCGCCACGCCCGTGCTCCGGCAGATGATCGGCCAGAGTTGCGGGGCGGCCCGTGCCCCGCAGCCGGTCGTCGAGGGTCTCCGGACGGCGTCCGCGCTGGAGGTCGGCCTCGTTCCGCTCGTGCTCCGGGCCGCCGGTGTACTGCTCGGGCCGCCCCTGGACCGCAGAGGGGCCGGTCGGCGGCTCGTTCCCCGCTGGTCTGCCGGCGAGCGGCACGTTCCCGGCCGGCTCGCCGAGAACCGACGGACGCCGTGGCGGAATCCCGAACACATCTCCCAGCGTCTGCGGTCGGCGTGGCACCTCACCGGAGCCCGTTGGACGGCCCCCACCCGGCCCGGTCGCCCACGCGGCCGGGTTGGCGGCCCGGTCCTCCCGGCCCGCGCCGGTCGAAGCAGCCTGCGCGCCCGCCGGACGGTCCAGGGGGCCGGAGGCCGGAGCCGCGGGCACTTCGGCCGGACCGCCGGGCCGGTGTCCAGGGGCGCCGCTGACCGGGACGGTGGGCAGAGCGGCCGGGGCGGCGTGGTGCCCAGGGGCGCCACTGACCGGGTCGGTGGGCAGGCCGGCTGGGTTGTCGGACTGGTACCCGAAGGCACCGCTGGCTGGGAAGGCAGGCGGGGCGGCCTGGTGTCCGGGGACGCCGCTGACCGGGGTGGTGGGCAGGCCGGCCCGGTAGTGAGGATGGGGTTCCGGGGCGGTGGGCGGATTGGCGGGACTGGTGCCGCGCCGCTCCCGAGCCGCATCGCCCGGGGCGGTAGGCGCGTCCGCCGGGCTCGAGTGGCTGCGGCCCGGAGCGGCACTCACCGGCGCTGTGGGGAGATCGCCCAGGGACGTGGGCCGGTGAGCGCGATTGCCCGAGGCTGCCGGGGTGATGGCAGCGTCGTCGAGCGGACGGTGGCGGGGATCGGCTGTGGCAGAACCGGTACGCAACCACTCGTCGAGCGTCTGCGGGCGACGGACACGTGCCGGAACGTCGGTGGCGGCCGGGAGGCCCGACATGCCCGGGCCGGGCTGTACCGCCTCGAACGATCCGCCGCTCGGCCCGCCGGGGCTCGGCACAGGCTCGGTAGTGGGCTGAGTTCCACGGTCCGGCCACGAGTCCGCACTCACCGAAGCCGTAGCCCCGGTCACCACGCCGGCCTCAGCAGCCGCCATCGGCGTGACGGCGGATACGCCCGCCTCCGCGTCCGTCGCGATGTCCGTCGCGGTGTCCGCCGCTGTTTCGCTCAGGGCGGCCGGCGTGCCAGCAGCCGCGGCATCGTCGGCAATGGGTGTCGTGTTCGTTGTGCCCTGCTCGTCGGCAGCGGGATTCGTGGATGTGGTGC
>NZ_BOMZ01000007.1 GCF_016862455.1 Actinoplanes utahensis | reverse complement strand
CGGTCTCCTCGACATGTGCCGAGGACGTGCTTGTGGCACCCTTTTCGACCTCGGTGGAGAACGCGGTCTCCCCGGTCCCGGTGGATGCTGTGGAGTTCTTCTCCGCTTCGGCCGCGGTGGGTGCTGGGCCGGCCGCGATGTCGCTCGCTTCCCGGCTGGCGGCTTCCACGTCCACCTGGGTGGGGGTCTCGACGGATTCCTGGGCCGTTGCGAGGGGGAACTCGGACGGTGCCGAAGCGGTGTCGCCAGCCGTAACCGGCTCACTGCGCGTGGCATCCCCGGAGATCACCTCAGCCGAAGGTGCCGTCGTGGACAGTTCCGGTGCCGTGGAGGAGGCCGGTTCCACCGCTGACGGTGCCTGGGAGGAGGACGGCTCGACCGATGCCGGCTCGATGCGGTTCTCCCGGCCGCCGGCCGGGGCCGGCGAAGCGAGGGAGGGTTCGGGCGCGAGGGCGGATACGGGTTCGTCCGTGAGTTCCGGTTCGGTGGTGGAGCCAGACTCCGCCGCGGCGTCCGTCTCGAGGGTGGGAGCGGAGACCTTGAAGTTGTCCGGCTCGGCCATGGTGGCCGGATTCCGAATGGTGTCCGGCTCAGCCATGGTGGCCGGGGTCGGAGTGGTGTCCGGCTCGGCCACGGTTACCGGAGCCGACGACAGATTCGGCTCAGTGGTGGGGTGCTCACCGCTGAAGGCGTCCGTCGAGGTGTTCGGAGCGAAGGGCTCGACGGTAGTGGCCGGGGCCGGCATGGAGGGCTCGGGGAGAGCCGTGTTTTCCGATGGCGCCAGGGCTTCAACGGTGCTGCTGACGGGCTCCGGGCGGTTCGGGCTGGAAGGCGTGCTCGCTGATTCGGTGGAGAGGCCGCCGAGTGTGTTCGGGCGCTGCAGTCCGGGTTCGTTGGCGTGCCGGGCCGCGGCGGGGGCACTGGCCAGCCAATCGCCCAGAGTCTGCGGGCGGCGGGTGGCCGATGTGGGGACGGAGTTCTCGACGGCGGTCGGTGTAGCCGTCTCGGGCTCGGTCGAATTCGCGGCAGCCGGAAGCGGGCTGGTCGG
>NZ_BOMZ01000006.1 GCF_016862455.1 Actinoplanes utahensis | reverse complement strand
AATCCGATGCAGCGGGAAGCGGGCTGGTCGAACCCGCGGGGGAGGGGGTGTTCGGGGTGGTCGCGGCAGCGGCGGGCTGTTCAGGGGTGGCGCGGTCGAGCCAGTTGAACGAGCTGGGGGCCGGAGACGTGAGGTCGGCGAGCCGGGGATCGGATCGCCAGGCGAACACCTCTGGGGGAAGGGGCGGGACAGGCTCGGTGAAGGCCGGCGTTCCGAGGGCGCCGGTGGCCGGCTCCTCCGGATTCTTCACGTCCTCGCTGGTGGCAGCGAGACCGCCGATGGATCCGGAAGCCTTGATAGGGCCGGAAGCCTCGCTGGAGCCAGAAGCCCCGGCGGAGCTGGAAACCTCGCCGGCAGGGAGGGTGCTGGCGGGTTCGAGGGCTGCGGGGGCAGGGATGCCGTCGGTGGAATCGGAAGCGTTGGCAGCGGGGAGGCGCTCGGTGGAGGCGAGATCGCCGGTGGTGGCGGGGAAGCCGTCGGTGGGGGCGAGATCGCCGGTGGTGGCGAGGGTGTCGACGGAATCGGGAGTGCTGGTGGAAGCGAGGACGCTGGACTCCTGAGCCGGGGCGACCTCGTCGCTCTCGGCGGGGAGAGGAGCCGGAACAGGGCCTGAACCTGCGGTCTCCTCGGCAGCGGAAGCGTCGGGGACACGGGTGCCGTCGGAGGAGAGCACGTCGCCGGTGCCGATGCTGTCCGGCGCAGCGGTTGTCGCGGCCTCGGGGACCGCCGCGTTCCCGGCGGACTCCCACGGGAGGTCCGCCGATGCCGATTCGGCTGCTGGAGTGGCAAGCGGCTCGGCGGGGGTTTCCGGCGGCAGGCGGAGCACCTGCGTGGCAGCCGGATCGGACTGCTGCGCCTTGTCGTCAGACGCTTGAGGCGCGCGGGCGGCAGCCGGGTCCGGATCGTCAGTGGTCTCGCCTGGCAGGTGAAGGACGTGCGTGGCCGCCGGATCCAGCTTCGCTTCGACGCCTCCGTGCGAGTGGCGGCCCTTGGCGGCGGCTGGGCCGGGCTGCTCGGCGTCGGTACCCGGCGGGTGGAGACCTGGGGTCCCGGTCGCGGAGGGTTCGGTGCCGGGCAGGTGGAGACCTCGGGTTCCGGCCGGGCCAGACAGGTGGGGGTCTGGGGTTCCGGTCGGGCCTGGCAGGTGGAGGTCTTGGGTTCCGGCTGGGGCAGGTGCGTGGAGGTCTGGGGTTCCGGTTGGGGCGGGCTCATCGCCGGGCAGGTGCAGGGTCTGGGTGACGGCGAGGTCGGGCTGCTCGGTGTTGTCGCCGGGCAGGTGGAGGACCTGGGTGGCTGCCGGATCGGGTTGTTCCGGGCCGGGCAGGTCGAGGATCCGGGGGGCCGCCGGGTCGGACTCCTCGGCGTCGTCGCCGGGCAGGTGGGGAGTGCGGGTGGTGGACGCATCCGGGGAGTCGCGGTTGTCGACGGGTGTGCCGACGGCCAGGCTGGCCTCGATCTCGGCCCAGAGGACTTCGGGTTCGGTGGGTTCCGGGGCGTTCACCCGGGCCTCGATTTCGGCCCAGATCACCTCGGCGTCGGTGGATTCCGACTCCGGGACGGGGTCGGTGTCCGTCGCCGCGCTGGAGATCGCTTCGGTCCCGAGGGAAGTTCCGGTCAGCGGGTCCGTGGTACTTGCCAGGTCCGTGTCGATCACCGGATCGTGATCTTCGGTGGCGTCCTGATCCGCGGAGATCGTCGGATCGGCGGCGCTTCTCGGATATGCGGTCGCCTCCGGGCCGACGATGATCTCCGGCGCGACGACGATCTTGGGGAATGCTCCGGTTTCAGACTTTATGTCGGCGTTGGTGGTGGATCCGTCCGCTCCGAGATTCTGGCTGCCGTCCTGAGAAGAGGAGGGCAAGGATGCCGAAGACAAGGAGGAATCCGAGGGCCCTGAGGCCAGCGAGGAGGCAGAGGACGACGAGAACGATGAGGACGACGAGCCGGAGGTGGAGCCCGGCACCGGCACGGACTCCGACGACGAAGCGGAGGCCGGGGAGGCTCCCGGGGCTCGGGAGAGCTCCGAGGAGGGGGTGGACCAAGAGGTGGCATCCGTGCTCGGGAAGGCATCCGACGGCGAATCGGAGGCTGCGGGGACCTCCGGGGCAGGGGCCGGCTCCGAGGACGGAATGGACCGCGAGTCGGCGTCCGTGGCCGCGAAGGAGTCCGGCGACGACGGTGTGGAGGCTGCGGAGGGCAGGCCCGACGGGAGAGCGGGGTCCGAAGCCGTCAGCGGATCCGGCGACGGAGTGGACCCCGAGGTGGAGAGGGCGGACTCCGACGGCGAGGAGGCTACCGCGCCCGGAGAGAAGGGCGCGGTAGCGGAGGAGCCGGCGTCCGCGGAGGGTGCGGAGGAGACCGGCAGGGCGGGGGAATCCGGGGCCGGGGAGTCCACCGCCGGGGACACTGAGACGGGAGAGGCCGGGACCTGAGCGTCCGGGACAGGGGAGGCCGGGACAGGGGAGGCCGGGGCCGAGGAGGGGAGGTCGGGGCCGGCTTCGGTGGGCGTACCGCGGAAGGGATCTGATCGGCCCGTCAGCAGATCGCCGGCATGGGCCCCCTCGGATTCCTTGTCGGCGAGGTAGGCGATGAACTCCTCGTAGTCGAGGACGACCCCGCCCACGTTGTCGCTCCCGGAGGGCAGCGCGTGTTTCGCCGGCGCCGCCGGCAGGGCCCGGTTGAGCAGGGTTCCGTCGAGGACGGCCGTGTCGTCGGGGGCGGGCCGCCACGCGTGCCGCCCGGACGGCTCCTCGCCCGCGTATTCGGCGAGGCCGGCCTTCTCCTGCAGCCGGCGCAGCGGTCCGGGCGCCCACCAGGACGCGTCGCCGAGCAGCCGCAGCACGGCGGGCACGAGCAGCACCCGCACGACCGTCGCGTCCAGCACCAGCGCGATGATCATGCCGACGCCGATGAAGCGCATGGTCGTCACCGAGGACAGCGAGAACGCGCCGGTCACGACGATGAGCAGGAGCGCGGCGGCGCTGATGACCCGGCCGGTACGGGTGAGACCGATGGTCACCGCCTCGGTCGTGGACGCGCCGCGGATGCGGGCCTCGACCATTCGGGACAGCAGGAACACCTCGTAGTCGGTGGACAGCCCGAACACGACGGCGGCCATCAGCACGACGATTCCGGCTTCCAGCGGGGTGGGTGTCACGTCGAGCAGGGACGCCCCGTTCCCCTCCTGGAAGATCCACACCAGGACGCCGAAGGTGGCGCACAGGCTGAGCGCGCTCATCACCACGGCCTTGATCGGCAGCAGGATGGAGCCGAACGCCAGGAACATCAGCACCAGGGTCGCCCCGATCAGCAGCCCGATCATGAGCGGCAGTTCGGCGCCGATCGCCTCCAGGCTGTCGATGTTGCGGGCGGTGACGCCGCCGACGAGCACCTCGGTGTTCGCGGGGGCGGGCAGGGCTCGCAGCGCCTCGACGGCGTCGCGGGCCTCGTCGCTGAACGGGTCGCCGCCGGTGAGATCCGCGGTGAGGACGGCGACTTCCTCGCCGCCGCCGGTACGGGCGACGGCCTCGACGCCGGGGACCGCGCCGGCCGCGGACACGACGGCGTCCGCCTCCGCCGCGGGGCGGACCACGATCTGCACGCCGTCCGACGCGAACTGCGGGTAGTCGGCTTCGAGGGTCTCCACCGCGACCCGCGAGGGATCTCCGGCGGGCAGTTGCCGTTCGTCGTTCTCCCCGAACCGGGTGTCCATGATCGGCAGGGCCAGGACCAGAAGGGCCGCGAGGATGGGTACGGCCACCAGCACCGGCCTGCGCAGCACCCATCCCGCGAGCCGTTCCCACCCACCGGTGCCCCGGGCCCGGGAGAACGGCAGCCGCACCGGGATCAGGTCGACGCGCGGCCCGAGCACCGCCAGCAGCGCCGGCAGCAGGGTCATCGACAGCAGCATGGCGAGGAAGACGGCCGCGAGGCCCCCGTACGCCAGCGATTTGAGGAAGCCCTGCGGGAACAGCAGCAGCCCGGCGAGCGCCGTCATCAGCAGCGTCGCCGAGAACACGACGGTCCGCCCGGCGGTGGCGACGGTGCGCCGCACCGCGTCGGCCGTGTCGTGGACTGCCTGTTCCTCGCGGAACCGCCCGACCATGAACAGGCCGTAGTCGATCGCCATGCCGAGCCCGAGCAGGCTGGCCACGTTGACCGCGAACGAGTTGACCTCGTGGTTGAGCGCGATCAGGTGCAGCACGCCGAGGGAGCCGAGCACGGCGCAGCCACCGACCAGGACCGGCAGTGACGCGGCCACCAGCGACCCGAAGATGATCAGCAGCAGGATCAGCACGATCGGCAGCGACACCATCTCGGCGAAGGCCAGGTCGTCGGTGGAGCGCTGCGACGACGCGTGATTGAGCGGGATGCCGCCGGCCAGTTCGACCCGGGCCCCGGCGACGGTGAACGCGTCCTCGACGTCGGCGTACGCCTCCATCTTGGCCGCGTCGTCGGCGCCGGCGAGGGTGACCACCGCGATGGCGCTGCTCTTGTCGGCGGCGGCGAGATCGGCGGCGCCCTTGGCCTCCCAGTACGAGGTGTGCCCGGCGACCGCCGACGCCGGCAGGGCCGCCAGCCGCTCGGTGATCCGTTTGCCGAGCTCGGCGTCGTCGATGTCCCCCCGCTCCGGGGTGTAGATCGCGATGACGTCGCCGCCCTGTCCACCGGTCGCCGTGGCGACCATGTCGGCGGCTCGGGCCGACTCGCTTCCCGGGTCGGTGAACCCACCCTCGGTGAGCTGCCCGAAAACGCCGAGACCCCAGATCCCGGAGCCGATCACCGCGACGAGAGCGACGATGAGCACCGGCCATCTGAGGCGGGCGACCCGCGATCCCCAGCCCGCGAACACAGGGTTCCCCTTTCCGGTTCGTGAAGGTCGAGCAGGTCAGCTCAAGGTGGCGGCCTGCAGGGCGACGCCGCCGCACTTCGCGTCGAAGGATGCGCCGGTGATCCACTCGACGGAGATCTTGCCAGTTCGCGAAGCCTGATACGAGATGACATAGGCCGATGTCGCCATCGATGTGTCCCGCACCTCCCACGAACTGTCGAACTCCTTGCCCGTGGAGAGCTCGATGTGCAGGTCGCCGCGGGCGGCGGTCGCGCCGACGTACACGGTGAGGGTGCTGCTGTCGGTCCCGGCCGGCGCCGACACGGTGAAGCCGTTGCCCTTGCCGCAGGTGCTCACCCCGCTGGTGACGCCGGACGCCCGGGCCAGGGGCGCGCCGCCGGTCCAGTTGAACCGTTGCGGGCTGGCGGTGTGCCGGTTGCGCGGCAGCGACGGGGTGCCTTCGAGGATCGCGAATCCGCCGTCCGCGTCGCGTTCCAGGGAGAACCGGCCGTTCTCGCCCCAGTGCACCCAGTCGATGGTGCCCTCGGCGTCCAGGTCGACGGTGTCCGGGACCGGCACCCGCTCGATGGTGATCGAGTCGATCGGCGCGAACGACGGCGACGGGGTGAGGCTGGGCAGCGGGATCGGGATCTGGGCCGGTGGACTGGGCGGGACGACGGCGGGCGGCGCGCTCCGCGCGGGCTCGGCGGCCCGGCCACGGGAGTACAGGACGACGCCGAACATGACGACGGCCAGCACGCCGGCGAGGATCACCACGGCCGGTTCCAGGAATTCCCGCCAGCGACGCAAGAGCAAGGATCCTCCAGATCGGCAGTGGCGGGGCGGAGCGCTAAACGATCTCATCCTGGCTCCCGCCGGTGAAGAGGGGGAGGCCGCTGGGGGACGTACGGTTGATCATCCGCATCGGCGATTCGGGGGAGGTTCCGCGCCGGATTGCTACCACCTGCGAGTAGCGTGTCCGAAGTTCCCGACTCGGCTGACCAGGAGTGCGACGCATGAGCGACAAGACCAAGTCCACCGGCAAGCGGGGCCAGGCCATCGCGGGGGTGCTCAGCGGCGCGCTCGTCTTCGTGGTGCTGGTGATCGTCTTCTTCGTGGTCCGCGACGGCGACGAGCCCACGGTCACCTCGCAGGCCTCCCCGGCGGCCCAGGCCGCGGCCGCCGCCACCTCGCAGGCTGCCCCGGCGGGCAGTTCGGCCGCCGCCGCCGCGACCGGCCTCAGCCAGGAACCCGAGGTCGTCAAGGGCACCGGCACCCTCAGCGAGCTGGTGATCAAGGAGTTGGTGCCGGGCACCGGCGAGGTCGTCAAGGCCGGCCAGACGATCAGCGTCAACTACAAACTGTGGGGTCACACCTCCGGCGAGGTCCTCGACTCGTCGTGGCAGGACGGCAAGTCCACCCCGATCAGCTTCCAGATCGGCACCGGCCAGCTCATCCAGGGCTGGGACAAGGGCATCCCGGGGCAGAAGGTGGGCAGCCGGATTCAGCTGGACGTGCCGCAGGACCTCGCCTACGGCCCCTCCAAGGGCGACCTGCGCTTCGTGGTCGACATCCTCTCCGCCGAGTAGGACCCCGCCCGGCGGACGGCACTGACAGCCGGCCGTCAGAGTTCGGTCACGACCACGTCGAGCTGCCGGGGCCGCCCGGCCGGCACGGGCCGCTCCTCGACCGTGAACTTCAGGTCCCGCAGCGCGGTGACCAGCTCGTCCACCGAATCGGGGGCGGCGTTCTCGACGGCGAGCGCGCGGACCAGGCGGCCCTTGGTGGCCTTGTTGAAATGGCTCACCACGGACCGCTTGGCCTCGCCGCCGACGATCCGCTCGTGCAGGACACGCAGGGCGGCGGCGTCCGCGCCGGGCGCCCACATCGCGGCGTAGGCGCCGGACCGCAGATCCAGGACCGGCGTCCCCGCGGTGGCCTCGTCGAGAGCGGACCTCAAACCCTTCTTCCAGTACGCCGTGAGCCCACCGACCGGCGCGGGCAGCGTGACACCGACCGAGCACCGGTACGCCGGGATGCGGTCCCCGAGCCGCACCACGCCCCACAGCCCGGAGAACACCACGGCGCTCCGGTCCAGCCAGTCCCGTGCCGGGCCGTCGAGGGTGGCCGGGTCGAGGGCCTCGTACAGCACCCCGGTGTAGATCTGCGCGGCCGGAGCCGCGGGCGCCCCGGGCAGCGCGGCGTTGCGGGCGATCTCGCCCCGCTGTCCGGCGCTGAGCCCGAGCACCGCCAGGCTGTCCGCGATCGACCGCTCACTGCTGCGCGCGCACATCGCGACGAGCCGCTTCAGCACCCGCTCGCGGGCACCGGCCAACTGCGGCAGCCAGAGCGACGCCGGGTCGACGGGTTCGCCGGTCACGGCCGGGGTCTTACCTTCGGAGGGCGGCAACAGGATCAGCACGCCGCGACCTTAACCTCTGCCCTCCGGCGGTCCGGGAGACCCCGGCTGGTCGTGGCTGCCGTCTCAGCGCCGCTGAGACGGCAACCACGACCAGCCGGACGGGACCGGTCAGCCGGTGACGGTCACGGTGGTCCGGACGGTGGCGCGGTCGAGGGCGGTGGTACGGATGGTGAAGGTGAGCTCGTAGGTGCCGGGCAGCGGGAACGACACCGAGCCGAGCGCCTGGTTGCCGGTCTCCAGTCCGGCGATCGGCTGCGGCACGGCCTCCAGGGCCGGATCGGTCAGCCGGGCGGTGAGCTGCCACTCCTCGGCTCGCAGCGGCGCGCCGGCCGGGCTGTAGAGGAACGCGTGCACGGTGTTGTACTCGCCCAGTTCGACCGGGTAGATGTTGAACTGCACGGTGTACAGGTCGGTGGTCAGCGTCTCGGACGTCCCCGCGCCGGTGATCGCCCTGTCCCGGGCCGCCTGGACCCGGCCCGGATCGACCTGGACCAGCAGGGAGCTCAGCGCCAGGACGACCGCGGCCGCCGCCACCTCGACCCCGACCAGGCGCCGCAGCGCGCCGGTCGCCCTGCGGACGACCAGGCGCCGGGCGACCGCCGCGACCGCCAGCACGGCGGCCAGGATCGCCACCTTGCCGGCGAGCAGCCTGCCGTAGTCGGTCTCCCAGAGCGCGCTGACCCGGCCCAGCTGCACCACCGCGTGCACCAGCCCGGCGACCACCAGCCAGAGCACGGCCAGGGCCGCCCAGCGGGACCAGACCGGCAGGATCACGCCGAGGACCCGCGGGTTCGTGCCGCGCAGCAGGAAGGCGGCGAGCGTGACGAGCCCGCCGATCCAGACGGCCATCGCCGCCATGTGCACCACCCCGGCCGCCACGGTCACCGCCGGCAGCGGAACGGCGACGGCGTGCCCGGTGAGCGGCCAGGTCGCCAGCCCGGCCACCGCGAGCAGCAGCACCGTCGCGCCGCGGACCCGCCCGATGGCCGGCCGCGTGGCCGCCGCCCCGGTGGCCGCCGCCCCGGAGGCCGCCGGTACGGAGGGTGCCGGTACGGAGGGTGCCGGGGGAGCGGGGGCGGTGCCGGCGAAGGCGAGCAGGCGGACCGGTGTGGCGGCGGCGCGTGCGGGGGTGCGGGCCCGCAGCAGCGGTGGGAGGAGCACGGCGACGGCGGCCAGGACGGTCAGGCGGGCCAGCAGGAGAAGGCCGAACTGGCTGGTGGCCACCTCGGCCAGCTCGGCGGCCGACACCCGCCACAGGGGCGCGCCGGAACCCTGCTGGGCCTGGGTGCCGAGCGCGCCGGCGGTCGCGACCGCGCTCAGGACGACGCCGATCCGGACGGTGCGCAGGGCCCCGGCCCGGGAGCGCCGCCGCGGCCACAGGAACGCCAGGAAGAGCGCGGGGCCCACGATCAGCGTCATCCCGGCGTACCCCAGGGTCTTGAGAAGGGGGACGGCGACCGCGACCGAGGAATGCGGCCCGGTCGAAGCCGCCGGGGCCTCGGGGCGGGCCGACGGCGCGCCGACCGAGAAGGTGATCGCGCCGCCGACCGGATGACTGTCCGCCGAGATCACCCGGAAGCTGATCAGGTAGGTGCCGAGCGGCCGTTCCGCCTTGCGGACGGGGATCCGCACCACGTTCCCGCTGACCGTCGCCGTCCCGGAGATCCGCTCGCCGTCCGGGGCGATGACCTGCACGTGCCCGGCCACCGGGGCGACCGGCTCGCTGAACGTCACCGTCACCTCGGACGGCGAGGAGCCGATCACGCTGCCCGGGGCCGGGTTCGAGCCGACCGGGGCGGCGTGCGCGGACGCGGGCGAGGCGGGAACGGTGAGACCGGTGATCACCAGGAGCAGGAACAGCAGGACGCGCATCACATGGGGTAGTTCGGATCGGCGCGGGGAATGGTTCAAGGCGAGCGTCTCGATACGATCCGTGACAGCTCCCAAGCCCCTCCCCGAGGAGACGCACATGTCCGTCCACGCCCGCGCCGGGCAGCCCGCCGAGCCGTCCGACCTGATCGACGTCCCCAAGGTCGTCTCGCGTTACTACACGGAGCATCCGGACCCGTCCGACGCGGGGCAGCGGGTCGCGTTCGGCACGTCCGGGCACCGCGGCTCCAGCCTGCGCACCGCTTTCAACGAGGATCACATCGCCGCGACCAGCCAGGCGATCGTGGAGTACCGCCGGCAGCAGGGCACCACCGGCCCGCTCTTCCTGGGCCGGGACACGCACGCGCTCAGCGAGCCGGCGATGATCACCGCGCTCGAGGTGTTCGCCGCCAACGACGTGACCGTGCTGATCGACTCCCGGGACGGCTACACGCCCACCCCGGCGCTGTCGCACGCGATCCTGCGATGGAACCGGGCGGAGGACGCGAAGGCGGACGGCGTCGTGGTCACGCCGTCGCACAACCCGCCCGACGACGGCGGCTTCAAGTACAACCCGCCGAACGGCGGCCCGGCCGACACCGACGCCACCAAGTGGATCCAGGACCGGGCGAACGCGCTGATCGCGGCGGGTCTCAAGGAGGTGCGGCGCACGGCGCGCCCGGCGAGCCCGCAGACGTACGACTACCTCGGCACCTACGTCGACGACCTGCCCAACGTGATCGACATCGACGCGATCCGTACGGCCGGGGTGCGTATCGGCGCGGACCCGCTCGGCGGCGCCAGCGTCGCCTACTGGGGCGAGATCGCCGACCGGCACCGGCTGGACCTGACCGTGGTCAACCCGCACGTCGACCCGCGGTTCGGGTTCATGACGCTGGACTGGGACGGCAAGATCCGGATGGACTGCTCGTCGCCGTACGCGATGGCCTCCCTGATCGCGCAGAAGGACCGCTTCCAGATCGCCACCGGCAACGACGCCGACGCCGACCGGCACGGCATCGTCACCCCCGACGGCGGCCTGATGAACCCCAATCACTACCTGGCCGTCGCCATCGGCTACCTCTACCGCTCCCGGGACGGCTGGCCGTCCGCCGCGGGCATCGGCAAGACCCTGGTGTCGTCGTCGATGATCGACCGGGTCGCCGCTGACCTGGGCCGCCGCCTGGACGAGGTGCCGGTCGGCTTCAAGTGGTTCGTGCCCGGCCTGCTCGACGGCTCGATCGGCTTCGGCGGCGAGGAGAGCGCCGGCGCCTCGTTCCTGCGCCGTGACGGCGGCCCGTGGAGCACCGACAAGGACGGTCTCATCCTGGATCTGCTGGCCTCGGAGATCCTGGCGGTGACCGGGAAGACCCCGAGCGAGCACTACCGGGAGCTGACCGCCCGGTTCGGTGAGCCGGCGTACGCCCGGATCGACGCCCCCGCCACCCGCGAGCAGAAGGCCGTGCTGGCCAAGCTGTCGCCGTCGCAGGTCACCGCGTCGTCGCTGGCCGGCGAGGCGATCACCGCGGTGCTGACCGAGGCGCCCGCCAACGGCGCCGCGATCGGCGGTCTCAAGGTGGTGACCGGGTCCGGCTGGTTCGCGGCCCGCCCGTCCGGGACCGAGGACGTCTACAAGATCTACGCCGAGTCGTTCCACGGCCCGGAGCACCTGGCCCGCATCCAGGAGGAGGCGCGGGCGGTGGTGTCCGCCGCACTCTCCGCCTGACCGGTTCCGCTCAGTTTCACGGCTTCCGCGCCGACAGTCAGTCTGAAGCAGACGTGCCTATCGGGCGGGAGCCGTACGCACCCATGAGCGATACCGACGCCGGCGTCCCCCGGCTCCGGGCCGGGGGACTCTCGCCTGTGCTGGTGGCCGCGGTGGCGAACCTGGGTGTGCTGATGTGGCTGCTGATCCGGGACGCCGACGACGTCACGTACGGCTACATCGGCGGCCCGATCGCCCTGGCCGTCGCCCTCCACGCCACCCGCCGGATCGCCCGGACCGTCCGGATGCCCCGCCAGGTGCGCACCTTCTGGCGCCGCGTGCACCTCTCCTCGATCTGCCTCTTCGTGTCCTCGGCGATCGCGCTGGCCCGGGCCAACAACAACACCGGCATGTCGTTGTGGGTGGCGGTGCCGATGATGTCCGGCCTCCTGCTGCTGATGATCGCGTTCCTCGGGCTGCCCGGCCCGAGACGCAACGCCGCCGGCCTGCTGCGCGCCCTGCTCGACACGGTGACCATCGCGGTCGCCAGCGCCCTGATCTTCTGGTACGTGGTCCTCGACCTGGCTCCGGCCGGCACGTCGCTGGTCGCCCGGATCGTCGCCGCGGTCGTCGGGGTCGGCGGAGTGCTGCTGCTCGTGGTGATCGGCAAGGCCGCGGCCGCCCCGGAGACCGTCGTCGACGGGACCGCCCTGCGGGTCCTGATGGCCGCGCCGATCGCCGCCGTCACCGGCACCTTCCTGCTCATCGCCGGCGCCGACTGGTCCCGGATGGCGCTGTCGGTGCAGGCCCTGCCGCTGGTCGGCCTCGCCTTCTGCGTCGGCGCGCACCTCCAGCGCCGGGCGCTGGAGCGGCCCGCCGGGCACCCGGTCACGTTCCCGGCCCGCTCGCTGTTCAACCTGCTGCCGTTCGTCGCGGTCACCGCCACGGCCGGCCTGGTGATCAGCGTCAGCTCCCAGGACATGACCAACCGCCAGCGTGCGGTGATCATCGGCGCGGTGCTGATCGCCGGCTGTGTCGTCGCCCGCCAACTGCTCAGCCTGCGGGAGAACACCCTGGCCCTGCGCGGCATCCGGCGCCAGCAGGCCGAACTGGAACGGCTGGCGCTCAGCGACAACCTGACCGGGCTGCCGAACCGGGCCCGGTTCATCGTCGCGCTCGCCGAGCGCCTGGAGGACCGGGCCCCGGCCACCGCGCTGCTGATCGACGTCGACGACTTCAAGATGATCAACGACACGATCGGGCCGGCCGCCGGCGACCAGCTGCTGCACGCGGTGGCGCAGCGGCTGCGTGAGCAGTGCGTGCCCGGCGAGATGCCGGCCCGGCTCGGCGGCGACGAGTTCGCGGTGCTGCTGCCGGTCGAGGACCCGGTCGCGGCCGAGGCCGCCGCCAACCGGCTGCTGGAGGTGCTCGCCGAACCGTTCCGGGTCGCCGAGCAGCAACTGCTGCTGCACGCCAGCGCCGGCATCGCCATCGCCGGGAACGGCGAGAACGCCGACGAGGTGCTGCGCAACGCCGACATCGCGATGTACGCGGCCAAGGAGGCCGGTAAGGCCTCTCTCGCCCGGTTCGAGCCGCGGATGCGCCACGACATGGTCAGCCACGCCACCCTCGCCGGTGAGCTGCGCGACGCCATCGGCCGCGGTGAGCTGCGACTTCTCTACCAGCCGGTGTACGACCTGGTCACCGGCGGCCTGCACGGTTTCGAGGCGCTGGTGCGGTGGCAGCATCCGGTCCGCGGGTTCGTGTCGCCGGCCGAGTTCATCCCGGTCGCCGAACGGTCCGGGCTGATCGTGCCGCTCGGCGCCTGGGTGCTTCGCGAGGCGTGCCTGCAGCTGGCCGCCTGGCGCGCCGCCTACCAGGACGGCGCGGTCGAGGCGATGAACGTCAACGTGGCGGTCCGGCAACTGCGCGAGACCGGGTTCGTCGACGAGGTCGCCGCCGTGCTCAGCGAGACCGGGCTGACCCCGCGCAATCTGATCCTCGAGGTCACCGAGTCGTCGGTGGTCGACGGCTGGCAGGTCAGCGAGACCCTGGAGGCGTTGCACGAGATGGGCGTACGCCTGGCCCTCGACGACTTCGGCACCGGCCAGTCGTCGCTGAGCCTGCTGCGCGCCTTCCCCGTCGACGTGCTCAAGCTCGACAAGTCGTTCGTCGACGGCATCGCCGACGGCGCCGACCGGGGCCGTCTCGCGGTCGCCGCGGCCGTCGCCCAGCTCGCCGAGCACCTGCAGCTCAAGGCCGTCGCCGAGGGCATCGAGAGCCGGGAGCAGCTGGAACGGCTGCGGGACATGGGCTACCGGTACGGTCAGGGCTTCTTCATGGCCAAGCCGCTGCCGCCGGCCGAGTGCGGCCCGCTGATGGCCGCCGATCCGGTGCGCGCCGCCTGACCCTTCTCGACCGGGCGTCCTCGACTGGACCTCGACCAGGGTGGAGGTACTAGCGTGCAACCATGACCGCCGTCACGGGCCATGTCCGAACCTTCTACCAGCTTCTCCTCAACGCCGGCCTGGTGTCGGTCATCAACTTCACCGTCTGGTTCGCCGTCACCTTCTGGACGTACCTCCAGACGAAGTCGGTCTTCGCTACCGGCGTGATCTCCGGCATCTTCCTCGTCCTGACCGCCCTCACCGGCATCTGGTTCGGCAGCCTGGTCGACGGGCACCGCAAGAAGACCGTCCTGCAGGGCTCCGCGCTGGCGTCGCTGCTGCTCTACGCCGCCGCGTTCGGGGTCTACCTGGCCGTGCCGCAGGAGACGTTCCGCGACCCGGCCGACGCCCGGCTCTGGGGGTTCGTGCTGCTGCTGATGTTCGGGGTGATCGCCGGCAACATCCGCACCATCGCCCTGCCGACGCTGGTCACCCTGCTGATCGACGCCGACCGGCGGGACCGCGCCAACGGCCTGGTCGGCACCGTCTCCGGCACCACCTTCCTGGTCACCTCGGTGATCAGCGGGGTGCTGGTGGCCTTCGACGGCATGCGCTCGGTGCTGATCCTGGCCCTCGTGGTGCTCACCGCCGCACTGGTCCACCTGCTGTTCGTGACCATCCCCGAGCGGGCCGCCGAGCACGGTGACGGCACGGCGTCCGCCTCCGGCGTCGACCTGCGCGGCACGCTGCGGATCGTCGCCGGGGTGCCCGGTCTGTTCGCGCTGATCCTGTTCAGCACGTTCAACAACTTCCTCGGCGGGGTGTTCATGGCCCTCGCCGACGCGTACGGACTGTCGCTGATCTCGGTGCAGGCGTGGGGGCTGCTCTGGGGCGTGGTCAGCACCGCCATGATCATCGGCGGGATCGCGGTGTCCCGGACCGGCCTGGGATCCCAGCCGCTGCGCGTGCTCCTGCTGATCAACGTGGCGCTGTGGGCCATCATCCTGATCTTCCCGCTCTGGGCGTCGATCATCCCGATGGCCATCGGCATGTTCCTGTACCTGCTGCTCATGCCGTACGCGGAGGCCGCCGAGCAGACCATCCTGCAGAGGGTCGTGCCGTACGAGCGTCAGGGCCGCGTCTTCGGCCTGGCGCAGAGCGTCGAGCAGGCCGCGTCGCCGCTTACCGCGTTCCTCATCTCGCCGATCACCCAGTTCGTGTTCATCCCGCTGATGAGCGACGGCGGCGGCGGGGCCCGGGCCATCGGCTCCTGGTTCGGCACCGGGCCCGACCGCGGGATCGCGCTGGTGTTCGTGCTCACCGGGTTCATCGGCGTGGTCGCCACCGCGTTGGCGCTGCTCAGCCGGCCGTACCGGAACCTGAGCCGGCGGATCACGGAGGACCGGTCACCGTCCGAGACGGTTCCGGCCTGAGCGTTCCCCTCAGATCGGAGCCGGATCGGCCGATCTCTCCTCGTCGGCAGAAGACCGGCATGCCTCGCCGGCCGGAGTCGACGAGGGGAAGGGAACCGCCGATGGGCTGGCCGCGTACGACGGCTCCCGCATGGCCCGTGCATGCGGCGTTCGCCGGGCTGTCGGCCGCGGCGGTCACCGCGTACGCGCTGGCCGGGCCGGACCTGCGGATCGTCGTCTTCACCGCGGCGACGACCGTACCGATCATCACGTTCCTGCTCGCCCTCGGCGCCGGCCACCTGACCGACCGCCTGCCGTGGCTCGCCGCCACGGCCGGGCTCGGCTTCCTCTCCCTCGGTCAGGTGCTGTGGCCGGACTGGATCCCCGGCCACCACCTCGGCCGGGCCGAAGGATCCACGACCGACCTGGTGATGGCGTCCGCGCACCTGCTGTTCCTGATCGGCACGGCCAGCGCGCTGCGCCGGCACGGCCGCAAGGATCCCGGCGGCCTCATCGACGCGGCCCTGTTCGGGCTGTGTGCCGCCGGCCCGCTGTGGGAGTGGCTCATCGGGCCGAACCTGGGGCCGGACGCGACACCGTTCGGGGAGGCGCTGGTCCTCGCCGACGTGCTGGTGCTCTCCGCCGTGCTGGGCTGCGTGATCCGGATCGGCGTGACCGCCCGGAGAGCGCGCGGCCCGCTGGCGTACCTGCTGCTGGCCGGGCTGCTCACCCTGGCCTGTGACGTGGTCTCGGTGCTCACCGTGCACGGCACGTCGGTGTGGACGGCCCAGATGATGATGCTGGCCTACCTGACCCTCGCCGCGGGCCCCGTCCTGCCGTCCGCGCCGCTGGTGACCCGGCCGGAGTCCGGGCGGTCCACCGCCGAGCACCCGCCGCTCGGCTGGCTCGGCGCCGCCCTCTGCGCCAACCCCGTCATCGCCGCGGTCCAGGCCGTCCAGGGGAACCGGCCGGCCAGCGTGGTGCTGCCGATCAGCACGATGATCGTCATCCCGGTCGTGCTGCTGCGGCTGCGGCTGCTGTCGGCGCAGCGGGACCGGGCCGAACGTACCCTCGCCCATCAGGCCCACCACGACGAGCTGACCGGCCTGTACAACCGGCGGCACATCGTCACCCGGATCGACGAGGCCGTTCACGCCCTGGAACAGCGGGAACTCGCCGAGGTCACCCTGCTGCTGTGCGACCTCAACGGCTTCAAACCGGTCAACGACCGCCTCGGCCATCAAGCCGGCGACCTGGTCCTGCAGGCGGTCGCCCGGCGGCTGACCGCGACGGTCCGCGAGGACGACCTGGTGGGGCGGCTCGGCGGCGACGAATTCGTGGTCCTGCTGCGCGGCGCGCACCCGGCCGGCGGCGACGGCGTCGCCGCCCGGATAGCCGAGGCGCTGCGCGAGCCGATCGAGGTGGCCGGCACGACCGTGCGGATCGGCGCCTCGATCGGGACGGCCCGCGCGTGGCCCGGCGCCGGCCTCGGCCGCGACGAGCTCATCGGCCGGGCCGACGCCGCCATGTACGTCGCCAAGGCGGCGCAGCCCACCGCCGACGACCGGGCCCGGCCGGTGCCGGTGGCCGGGCCCGTCTGAGCGAGCAGGTCAGGCGTCGACCTCGGGACGGCCCTCGGCGGCCCACAGGGTGTGGAACGAGCCCGGCTTGTCCACCCGGTGGTAGGTGTGCGCGCCGAAGAAGTCGCGCTGGCCCTGGATCAGCGCGGCCGGCAGGCGCTCGGCACGCAGGCTGTCGTAGTAGGCCAGCGCCGACGAGAAGCCCGGCGCCGGAATGCCCTGCTGGGCGGCGGTCACCACGACCCGGCGCCACGCGTCCTGGGCGCCGGCCACCGCGTCCTGGAAGTACTGGTCCACGAGCAGCGTCGGCAGGGCCGGGTTCTTGTCGTACGCCTGCTTGATGAAGTCCAGGAACTTGGCGCGGATGATGCAGCCGGCCCGCCAGATCTTCGCCATCGCGCCCGGGTCGATGTCCCAGCCGTACTCCTTGCTGGCGGCCTGGATCTGCTGGAATCCCTGGGCGTACGCCACGATCTTGGAAGCGAACAGCGCCTGCTCGACATCCGCCACCAGATCGCCGGCGTGCGCCCCCGCGGACGCCGCCGGGCCGGGCAGGCCCGCGCCGACCGCCGCCTCACGCTCGGTCACACCGCCCGAGATGGCCCGGGCGAACACCGACTCGGCGATGCCGGAGACCGGAACACCCAGATCGAGGGCCGCCTGTACGGTCCACCGGCCGGTGCCCTTCTGCTCGGCGCGGTCCAGCACGACGTCCACGAACGGCTTGCCCGTCGCGGCGTCCACCTGCTTGAGCACCTCGGCGGTGATCTCGATCAGGTACGAGCCGAGCCGGCCTTCGTTCCACTGCTCGAACACTGCGGCGATCTGCTCGGGGGAGTGGCCGCCCACCTGGCGCAGCAGGTCGTACGCCTCGGCGATGAGCTGCATGTCGGCGTACTCGATACCGTTGTGCACCATCTTCACGAAGTGACCGGCGCCGTCCGGGCCGACGTGGACACAGCACGGCTCGCCGTCCACCTTCGCGGCGATGTCCTCCAGCAGCGGGCCGAGAGCCTCGTACGACTCCTTCGGGCCACCCGGCATGATGCTCGGGCCGTGCAGCGCGCCCTCCTCGCCACCGGAGACGCCCGCGCCCACGAAGTGCAGACCCTTCGCCTTCAGCGCCGCCTCCCGCCGGCGGGTGTCCGCGTAGTGCGCGTTACCCGCGTCGATCAGCATGTCGCCCTCCTCCAGCAGCGGGGCGAACTCGTCGATCACGGCGTCGGTGGCCGGGCCGGCCTTCACCATGATGACCACCCGGCGGGGGCGCTCCAGGCTGGCCACGAACTGCTCGGCGGTCTCCGCGGGCAGGAACGTGCCCTCATGACCGAACTCCTCGACGAGCTCCTTGGTGCGGCCGTAGGACCGGTTGTGCAACGCCACGGTGTGGCCGTGCCGGGCGAAGTTGCGAGCCAGGTTGCGGCCCATCACCGCCAGGCCGGTGACTCCGATCTGCGCCTTCTGCGACATCGTGCTACGTCCTTCCTCGTTACCCGCCCGTTACGGGCCCCGCGGACATTCTTACGGGATCGGGGGCCGGGAGGTTCGATCACGTCCACGTGGTGAACATCCTCAGGTGGGCGGTGTCCCGACCGATCGCATGGCCGTGACCCGCAATCCCGGCATGGTGGCCTTCCTCGCCGTCTCGGCCGCCTGCACCGCGGCCATGCCGGTGGTGTCCGCCGACGGCCGGCACCTGCTCTTCGTCGTGGTCGCGATCATCAACCTGGCCGCCGTCACCACCCTCCTGCGAAGAGTCCCGCGCGCCGAACGGCTGCCGTTCGCCCACCTCGCCCTCGGCACCGCATGGATGCTGGTCAACGCGGTGCTCGCGTACGGCGACGGCTGGTTCATCATCGCCGGCGACGTCGTCCTCGCCGTCAGCAACGTGCACCTGCTCGCCGCCGCCGTCACGCTGGTGCTCCGGCGCGGCCGCGACGACGTCGGCGGCCTCATCGACGCCGCCGTCATCGCCATCGTCGTCGCCGCCCTCACCTGGACGCTGCTGCTCCAGCCACATCTGAGCCGGGCCGGGGTGTCCCTGCCGCTCCAGGTGAACCTGCTCGCCAGCATCCTGCTGCTCTCCGGCGTCCTCGGCACCCTCGTGCGGCTGCTGCGCAGTGCCCGTTCGGGGCCCGTACCCCTGCTGCTGTTCACCGGCGCGGTCGCCGTCAACCTGATCGGCTACGTCGCGGTGATCATCCGTACCGGTTCGGTGACCGCCCAGACCACGGCGATGCTGGACGTGGTGTTCATGGTCGCCTCCTGCCTGCTCAGTGCGGCCGCCCTGCACCCCGGCGCCCCGCTGCTCGCCCGCCCCGGGCCGGTCCCGCGCGACCACGTGTTCGGCGTCCGGGCCGTCGTGCTCACCGTCGCCGTCACCGTGGTGCCCACCGTCTCCGGCGTCCGCGAGATCCTCGGCATCCAGGGCGACGCCGCCCTCCTCACCGTCGGCAACCTGCTGATCGTCGCGCTCGTCGCCTTCCGGGTCGCCCGCCTCGGCCGGCAGCGCGAGACCGCCGAACACCGGCTCCGCCACCAGGCCACCCACGACCTGCTCACCGGCCTGCCCAACCGCACCGAACTCTGGAACCGCCTGGACGCCGCCCTGACCCGCGAACAGCGCACCGGCGAGCCGTCGGTGGTCCTGCTCTTCTGCGACCTCAACGGCTTCAAACAGGTCAACGACCGCCTCGGCCACCTCGCCGGCGACCAGCTGCTCACCGAGGTCGCCGCCCGCCTGCGCACGCCGGAGGCCCTGGTCGCCCGCTACGGCGGCGACGAGTTCGTCCTCCTCGCCCAGGACCCCGCCCAGACGGCGGCCGCCGCCCGGCTCACCGCCCACGTCCGCGCCGCCCTGTCCCGCCCCATCACGGTCCTCGGCGAGCAGGTCACCGTGGGCGCCAGCATCGGATCCGTCCTCTCCGACACCCGCCGGGACGCCGACGACCTGATCCGCCTCGCCGACCAGGCCATGTACGACGACAAATCCCTGCGCCGCACCGCCTGACGCGGTTCCTCAACGCTCCGCCGACGGCGCTGATCCGAGCGCAGCCAACTTCTCGTCGATCGCGGCCACCGTCTTATCCCGCTCGTAGGATCTACTCTCCGCTACGGTGCGGGCGGCCAGATAGAGGGTGCGGGCGACGTCGGTCCGGCCGGCGCCCACCGCCATGTCAGCGAGCTCGATCAGCTCGTCCAATCCCATGGAGTCGATCCTGTGCTGCTGTACGACATCGACAGCGCGGTCGATGACCGGCTGCGGGTTGTCGGCGAGCTTGGCCTTACCGAGCAGCGCCCGCATGGCATAACCTGTCCTCTTCTCGCGCAACGCGGTGCGCTCGAGCTCGTCGTACAGATTCGAAGCCTCCTCGGCTTCGCCCATCTTCTGCGCCAGCCGAGCCACGGTCGCAAGGTCATAGAACTGATCGGCGGAATCAAGTTCGGGTTTCACGCGTGCGACGCTCAACTGACGCCGTGCGAGCCGATAGGCCTCCGCGAACTCGTCGTTTTTCTCCAATACCCGGATGGCGTTGCTCATCGCTCCGAGCGTGCGCTCGTCCTCGTCGCCGACAGTCGCGCTGTAGCCGTCCACCACCTCCCGGAGAACCGGCATCGCCCTCTTCTCGACGGTGGTCTCCAGGAGCGCCTCACCGTAGTCGGCAAGGACCTCCAGTGTTCGCTCTTCCTTGTCGCCGAAGAGGAGCCGGTTGATGTCGACGAGTACCTCGAACAGGGGAAACGACAGGCGGGATGTCGGCGACGTGTCGAATAGGTCATCCTGATATCGCAGCTTGTCGGCCAATATCCGCATGTCTTCCAGGCTCGCCGCGAATCGCATGCCGAGCCCTGCGATGAATGCCTGCAGGGCGCGTTCGCCCATGGTTGCGGCGGCGTCGTTCTCACCTCGCCCGCGCAGGATTTCGGTAATCATGATCAATCGAGAACAGGCTCCATCGAGGTTCGAGGTGGCCTGGAGGTAGGCGAGTTCCGCCCGATGCAACCCGAGGGTCTCATCGGCTTTCCCCTGTTTCTGCAGAGCGCTGATCAATGTCAGGCGAGCACGCCGCACCTGTCTATCCGTCAGGTCGCCGGCGGCGCTGGAAGTGAGGACCTCCCTGGCCGCTTCGATCGCGCCGTCGACATCGCCGTGCGCCAGTCGTGCCGACGCGAGGTTCGCCGCATACTTCGCCGTTTCGCCGGATCCCATCGGCGCGGCGGTCTTCTCGAGTTCCAGGGCGCGAGCGAACTGCTCCACGGCCGATGCGTAGTCCTTGAGCCCGTTCAGCGCCGTTCCGTAGAGATTCAGTGCCGCTCTGCTCTCGACTGCTGCTTCCCCGTGCGCCCGGTGACACCTGGCCACGGCTTCCTGGGCGGCATCCCGGCACTCCGCCCATCGTTTTGCGGCGTGATGGCATCGTGCCACCGCAACCAGGGAGTGCAGAGTGTCCGGCTCGTGCGGCCCGAGATCCTTCTCCCGCCACTGGAGGATGTTCCGGTGCAGGTCGAGCGCGGCCTCGATGTGGCCGTCCGTGCGCAGCTTCTCGGCAGCCTCGAAGATCACAGCGTTGCGTGCGGCTGCGCGGACATCCCCCTTCGACTCCGGGACCGGTCGTGGTGGAACGTTCGCCGCCGGGCCGGTGAGCGCCGCCCGGTCCCAGGCCGCCGCCCACTCGCGGAGGACCGCCGGGTCGGTCTCGCCGCACGCGCGGACCAGGGCGAGGAGGATCGGCTTCTTCGGCGGGCGGCCACGGAGAACGTCGGAGACGGTGCTGCGGGGAAGTGCGGCTGCCCGGTCGCCCTCGCGCACCCGCTGCTTGCCCCAGGCCTCCAGCGCCCGGGTCGACGGCTTGCCTGCCCGGATGTGCCGCCGGCTCATGCATGCCGTCAGATCCGCCCAGCTCACGACGGCTTTCGGGTCGTCGAGGGGCTCGCTGTCCGAGAGTGGCACGGCTGTGGCTCCCCGCGTCCGAGATTGACCGAAGACGTCCGAGGCTAGCGAAGACGGTCCACCCCGGACAATCCCCGTCCGGGATCGGCCGAACCGTGACGGCCGGGTCCGGCCGGGTCCGGGTGATCTCGTTGCCGGACACGCTGCGTGACTGGCTTGCTGGTTACGGCGCCATCAGACGCCGACCCCCCGACACGTCAGGAGTGACGTCGTGCTCGACCTCCCGATCGACTGGCAGGACCTCGCCGAGTGGGCCCGCTGCGCCTCGACCCTCGTCCGTGCCGCACTCATCGTCTGGCCGCCGTCGCAGGTGCCAGCCGTTCCGTCCACCGACCCCCGCGACAGCCGGCCGCTGTCGCCGGGTACTACCGGCCCGCGAAAGAGCCAGGCGTTGCCGGCCCGTGCCGCCGGGCTCAGGAGGCGTCGCAAGCGCCGTCGCTCCCGGTGACCGGAGCGGGGGTGGCCTCGAGGTGGCGGCCTCAGGTCACCCCGGCGGCCCGGGATCCGGCCTACCGTTGCGGTGGATCGGTGCATTCTGCCGCGAGGGATAATCGGTGCGTGACGGAGCTACTGGACATTCGGCGCATCTACCTGGAGCCGGCGGCGGCCGAGCTGCCGCGCGGGCGGCAGGTCCTCGCCCGGTGGCCGGAGGCGACGATCGTCGAGGTGGAGAGCCACCAGAGGATTCCGGAGCTGTACGGGGACGAGACGAACGTCCGCCGGTGGGTGCGGATCAAACGGGAGGCGCTCGTCCTCGGGGTGAAGAAGACGCTGACGGCGCGGCCGAACGGGCGGTCAGCGGACTTCATCGCGCCGTCGACGGCGAACGGGTGCGCGATGGCGTGCGCCTACTGCTACGTCCCGCGGCACAAGGGGTACAGCAACCCGGTCACCGTCTTCGCGAACATCGAGCGGATCACGGCGTACCTGCGCAGGCATGCGGGCCGTCAGGGCCGCAAACCGGAACCGAACGAATGCGACCCGGTGGACTGGGTTTATGACATCGGGGAGAACTCGGACTGTTCGGTGGACGCCCGGCTCAGCGACAACGTCCACGATCTGGTGACCCTCTTCCGGGATCTGCCGAACGCGAAAGCCAGTTTCGCCACCAAACACGTCAACCGGGAACTGCTCGCCTGGGATCCGCGCGGACGGACCCGGATCCGGTTCTCGCTGATGCCGCCGGCCGACGCGAAAGTGCTCGACATCCGTACCAGCGGAATCGACGAGCGGATCGCCGCCATCGACGATTTCGTGGCCGCCGGTTACGAGGTGCACGTCAATTTCAGCCCGGTGGTGGTGCGCGACGGCTGGCTCGACGATTGGCGCGACCTGCTGGACCGTCTCGACGCCGGTGTCGGCCCGGCGGCGAGACGCCAGCTCGCCGCCGAGATCATCTTCCTCACCCACAACCGGGGCCTGCACGAGGTCAACCTGGGGTGGCATCCCCGTGCCGAGGATCTGATCTGGCGTCCCGACCTGCAACAGGCCAAACGCTCCCAGAACGGCGACCTGAACGTCCGTTACCGCACCGGCGCCAAGGGCGCCTACGTCCACGCTCTCACCACCCTGATCGCCGAGCGAACCCCCTACCTGCGCGTCCGCTACGCCTTCTGACGGGGTGGAGGCCGGCGGGGATCTCTGCGAGGGTGGGGTGGTGACTGATCCATATCGCGTCTTCGATGCGGCGGCGGGGGAGTACGAGAGCGTCGGCGTGGAGTTCTTCGCGCCGATGGGGCGGGCGCTGGCCGACACCGCCGGGATCAGCCCGGGGGACCGGGTGCTCGACGTGGGGTGTGGGCGTGGGGCGGTGCTGTTCCCGGCCGCCGACGCCGCCGGGCCGGGCGGGCGGGTGACCGGGATCGACATGGCGCCGGCGATGGTCGCGCTGACCCGGGCGGCGGCGGCCGGGCGGCCGGAGATCACCGTGCTGGCCGGGGACGGGCAGGCGCCGGACTTCCCGGACGAGACGTTCGACGTGGTCACGGCCGGGATGCTGCTGTTCTTCCTGCCGGATCCGCTGGGCGCGCTCCGGGCGTACCGCCGGTTGCTCGTGCCGGGTGGCCGTCTCGCCTTCAGCACCTTCGCCGCCTTCGATCCGCTCTATCGCGAAACGATGCGGGTGATCGCCGCGCATGCCGTCGATCCGCCGCCGCAGCCGCCGCTGTCGGTGACGTTCCAGGATCCGGGGCGGTTGCGGGAGGCGGTCGAGGAGGCCGGTTTCACCGGCACGAGGATCGACGACATCACGGTACGCAGTACGTTCCGCGACCGGGAGCACGTCCTGGCCTGGGTGGGCTCGCATGCCGGCCGGGCCGTCCTGAGCCGGGTCCCGCCGCAACGGCAGGCCGATCTGCGCCGGGCGCTGACCACGGTCCTGCCGGAGCGGCCGGAGTTCGTGACGACCGCCCACCTGGTCCTGGCGGCCCGCCCGGCGTGAGCCGGACGGACCGCCCGAAGACCGGGCCGGTTCAGGTGAAGCGGGCGGCGATCCAATCCGCGACCAGGTCGGCGGATTCGATGACGGCGCTGTCGTGGGTGCCGCCTTCGATGGTCTCGAACTGGACCGGGATGTCGTAGTCCGCCTCCAGTTGCGGGACGAGCAGGTCGGCGGAGAGGAAGTACGGCACCGCCTCGTCGGCGGTGCCGTGCACGATCAGCACCGGGGCGCTCGGCGACGTCCGGCCGGGGTTGATGTACGTCCGGAACCGGTTGGTGACCGAGGCCGGCACCACACCGCCGTTGACCAGTTGCTTGGCGGTCAGTGGCTGGTACGCGGCGAGGATCTCGTAGAGGCAGCCGGTCTGCAGCACCCCGACCTTCGCCTCGGCGGGCGCGGCGAGCACCGAGAACGGGTGGAACGAGTTGTCCACGGCGGCGATCCCGTACAGCGCCATGACCAGATAGCCCTGCGCCGCGGTGCCGGGGATCTCCGGTGCGAGCAGGTCGGCGTTGGAGAGCGGGGCGATGCTGGCGGTGCCGCGCAGGACCAGGCTGCCGTCGTAGGCGGGGGCGATCTGGCTGGCCCACAGCGCCGCCGAGCCGCCCTGCGAGTGGCCGTCGACGGCGTACTGGGTGGAGAGCGCGGCGTCGAGCTGGCGGGCGGCCCGGACGTTGTCGATCAGGGAGCGGGCGGCGCTGGCGCCGACCAGGTACGGGTGTGGTTGTGGCGTGCCGAGCCCGGGATAGTCCGGCGCGGCGACCGTCCAGCCGCGGCTGAGCAGCTCGGCGACGGCGATCCGGGCCTCCTCCCAGAAGACCGCCTGGTTGGTCGACGGCGCGCAGATGTCGGCCAGGCCGGTGGTGCCGTGTCCCCACGCCACGACGCGGTTCGTCTTGCCGGTCTTCGGGGTGAGCACCAGACCGGTCGCGGTGATCGGAGCGCCGTTGATGTCGGTGGTGAGGTAGTGGATCCGTTTCCCGTCGGCGATCGCGGACAGGGTCGGCGGCAGGCTCGCGGTCGTCGAGCTCAGCACGTGACCCGGCACGGTCGCGAACGCCGGTCCGGCGGGCGCGACGGTGACCCCGCACACGGCGATCAGCGCGGCGAGGATGAGGCGGGAGATCATTTTCATGGCACCACGTTTCCCCTGCGAATTCCGATGTGGATGATCGGTGGATGCCATAGCCTAATTCCGATCTTCCCGTGACGGATCTATTCTCACGGGCAGTCGTGCGTACCCTTTCAGAGGATTCAGAAAATCTATTTAATCAGCGGTTCATTATTGCGATCAGACACCGCTGGGGTACGTCTCCGGCTCGTGCGCGTCCACCCGGAGAGTGTGCAGCGGCCGCAGCGCCCGCGTCTCGTCGATCCACAGAAACGCGTCGTACCGGTCGCCCAGAATCGTGGGCACGTAGTTGCCCCAGCGCTCCCGCTCGGGCCGGTACACCACACCGATCGCCCGGTGCGGCAGCGCCTCGGTCAGCAGATCCGGCCGCGGATCCGACGTCGGGAAGACGAAGAGCGCCTGCTCCGGGGCGTTGTGGTGGAGGATCTCCTCCAGCGAGCCGGGCCGGGCCTCGGGCACCCCCATCGCCTCCATCGGCTCACCCCAGCCCGCGCCGGCCACCACCGTCCCGCGAAAGGTGCCGAACCCGACCAGCACCACCCGGTCCTCGCCGAACCGCTCCCGGGCCAGTTCCCCGATGGTGACCTCGCCGTGCAGCCGCTGGTCGGTGAACCGGCTGTCGCCGACGTGCGTGTTGTGCGCCCAGACCACCGCCCGTGACGACGGCCCGTACCGGGTCAGCAGCCGGTCCAGGGTCTGATCCATGTGCCGGTCGCGCACGTTCCACGCGTCCGGGCCACCGCGCACCATGCTCCGGTAGTAGCCCTCGGCGCCCGCCACCACCTCCGCGTTCTGCCACACCCCGAAATCGGTGTCACGGACCGCGGCGAGCATCCGCACCACCTTGTCCTCGCAGGACGCCCGGACGAACTGGGTGGCCCAGCCGTACGCGTTCGGGTCCTCGTTGAAGGGCTCGAAGCATTTGTACGCGTCCAGCGCCGCCGGAACCATCTCCGGATCGTGTTCGCGCAGCCAGGTGAGGATCTCCCGCATCGACTCCCACAGCGAGTACACGTCGAGCCCGTGGAAACCCACCCGGTCGTCCGGCGGCCGGGTCTCGTTGAGCGCGCGCAGCCAGCGGGTGAAGTCGACCGTCTCCTCGTTCGCCCACATCCACGTCGGCCATCGGTCGTAGCGGATCAGCGCCTCCCGCGGATCGGCCACCGCGCCGCGGACGGCGGCGTCGACCCGCCGGCAGTCCGGCCAGTCGCCCTCCACCGCGACGAAGGCGAACCCGCGTTCGGCGATCAGGCGTTTCGTCAGCTCGGCGCGCCAGTGGTAGAACTCGTGCGTCCCGTGAGTGGCCTCGCCGATCATGACGACCCGCGCCTGCGCCGCCCGATCGAGGAGGATCTCCAGATCCCCCGGATCGCGCAGCGGCCGGGCGATCGACGCCACCTCGTCCCCGTACCGGATCATCACCGCCGCTTACCCGGGCGGGGTCGCCGCATACGTCCGACCTTGGCCGTCCGGGCCGATGCCACTATCCGCCGATGCCGCTCCGAGCCCGGGACGGATGCCAGGGGCGGTCGGCGTCGGTGGCCGCGGCGCCGGGGGAGACCCGTACCCCATAGGTGGGTCTCTCCTGATCCTCGACCGGGCCGAGATAGACGTGACCGGTCAGATGGCACCACGCGGGCAGATCGAGCGGCGCCGCCGGGTCGGTGGCGATCAGGTGGATCTCGGTGCCCGGCGACAGTGTGGTGGTGAGTTTCCGCAGCTCGATCAGGAGCAGCACACACCGGCGGTCGCCGCCGTCGAGAACCACGGGAGACGTCATCCGACGATCATCCCAAAGGGCGCGCGGCCAGTATGCACGTGTCGTCGTCCGGGTTGGCACGCTGCAGCCGGGCCAGCAGCTCGGCGAGCGGCTGCTGCGGCGCCGTCCGGACCGCGTCGTCGACCGTCGCGATCACCTCGGCCAGACCGGCGTCCAGGCTGCGCCGCCGCTGCTCGACCAGCCCGTCGGTGTAGAGCAGCAGCACGTCGCCGGGCCCGAACCCGGTGACCTGCTCGCCGTACCGGGCGTCCGGGACCACCCCCAGCATCGGCCCGCACGGGCGGGCCAGCGGCACGGTCCGGCCGTCCCGGTTCAGCAGGGGCGGCGGATGCCCGGCCTGCGCCCACACCAGCTCGTGGCGGGCCGGATCGAACCGGGCGACAACCGCGGTCGCCGCCAGCTCCGGGGTGTCCGCGCCCAGCTCACAGGTCAGCCGGTTCAGGTGCGCCAGCAGCGTGCCCGGATCGCTGGTGATCACCGACAGGGCTCGCAGCGCGTGCCGCAGCTGCGCCATCGTGGTCGCCGCGTGCGTGCCGTGCCCGGCCACGTCACCGACGGCGAGCAGCACCGACCCGTCCTGCAGCGCCACCGCGTGGAACCAGTCCCCGCCGACCATCGCCTCCTGCGCGGCCGGCAGATAGCGCAGCGCCACCCGCAGCCCCGGCAGATCGATCGGTTCGGCCGGGATCGGCAGGATGATCCGCTGAAGGCGCCGGGCCAGGTCGTGCTCGGCCGCCAGGGTCCGTTCCACCTCGGCCAGCCGATCCGCGCCGGCCTGCTGCTCGGTGACGTCCTGCACCACCCCGTAGATGCGCAGCGGCCGGCCGGCCGCGTCCCGCACCGCGTCGGCGACCGTGCGCAGATGCTTGACCCGGTCGCCGATCTTGACGCGGGTGACGATGTCCACCCGCTCGGCCCGCTGGAACGCCTCGAGCGCGGCCGCCCGCAGGGGCTGGTCCTCCGGCAGCGCCAGCAGATCCGTCTCGTCCTGCCCGAGCGGCCCCAGCGCCGGATCGCGCTCGTAGATCCGGTACACCTGCGGCGACCAGTAGATCCTCCCGGTGGCCAGGTCCAGCTCCCCCCAGCCGAGGTTGCCGAGCTGCTCCATGCCGTCCAGCCGGTCCGCCTCCCGCGTCGCCTCCGCCAGCCGCGCCCAGCTGATCAGCAGCCCCGGGCCCAGCCGCCGCACCTGGATCGAGAAGTCCGAGTCACGGGCCCGCACCGGCCCGAGATCGGCGGGCTCACCGGTGTCCAGCACCCGCTGGTAGACCTTCCACCGCTCCTCGGCGATCACCTCCGGATAGTGCCGGCTCACCCGCGAGCCGATCAGCTGCGTGCCACGCCGCCCGTCCGGGGTCACCGCCTCCGGACTGGCCGCCGCCCACACCAGATCGATCAACCGCCCGTCCGCGTCCCGTTCCCCGGTCAGATAGCCGGTCATGCCCGGCAGCGCGTCAAGGACCCCCTGTACGGTCGCCAGCCACGGCGTGAACCGCCGGCCCGCCGGCTCGGCCATCGTCAACGCCGGCGCCGGGCTCACCACCGCCGGATTCACCATCGCCGCCGCCACCAGCTGCGGAACCGTCTCCGGCGCCGGCCGGTCGGTGACCGCCTCGGCACTGTCCAGCAGCCGGATCACCCGGCGCGCCGCCTCGGCCACGTCACAGCGCTGCTCGGCCGCCATCCGCAGCAGATGCCGGTGCGCCTCCGCCATCCGGCACCGGGCCCGCCCGGCGAGCAGGCCCACCGCCCGATCCACCGCGATCCGCCCGCTGTCCACGTCACCGCCCACCGCCGTCGCGTCCACGCCGCGACGCAGGACACCTCCGGTTGGCGCGTATGCCTGACCTGTCACCGTCGTCCTCCCGCCGCGCTTCGGGTTCCTGCTTACGCCAGCGCCCCGCGCCCTGACATCCCCCGATCATCCGGGCGGGTGCCCCCGGGGCCGGGCACGTCGCACAGGTCCCCCGGACGGGTGTCCGCTGTTCGGCCACGGCCTCCGCACGTCCGGCGGCGTGCCGTGATCCGGTCGGTCCCATCAGGATTGGGGGTACGCGACACCGCGGCGCCGTGGCGCTCCTGGCCGGGCGGCCGCACGGTCCCCGCCGCCGGTCCGGACGCGGCGGCCGGTCCGCCCGAACGGTCCCGTGGGCAGGCGAGGCGCACCGAAATCCGTAACCGTTCGGCGAACCGGGCCCGTCCCGCCGGGCACCGTCGCCCGCCGTCCCGCCGTCCGTACGAGGGCCTCCTGCCGGGCCCGGACCCGGCGGGTTCGTCGAGGTGCCGCGGGCGGGGCGGGCGCGGGGGAGATCGGTGCGGCGGTACGCTTCCTGCCATGCCGATCCGGACCGTGCCGACCGCCGGATCGTGCTGAGATGAGACGCGGCGAGATCTGGACCATCGGCGACCGGGCCGACCTGCGTTACCGTGTCCTGGTGCTGTCCGGCGACAGCTACAACGAACGCAACAACGCCGCCCCGTTCTGCGCCCCGATCGTCCGCCAGCGCGGCGTGACCGAGCTGCCGCCGTACGCGGTCGCCCTCACCGAGCAGGACCCGATCACCGGCGTCGTCGTCATCAACCGGATGCGCCGCCTCCCCGCCTCCACCGGCGCCGAGCGCATCGGCATGGTCACCGGCGCCAGCATGGCCCGCCTGAGCGAGGCGATCCGCGAGCTCTTCGAGCTCTGACCAACCCCGCTCCGGATCCGGGCCGGTTCCAGGGATTGTCCGCGCAGCCGCGGATCTTGCCCGGCTGGTCGTCACAGCTGACCCTGCTGGCCAATTGCTCGCCCGCCGGTTGTCGATCTTGTGAGGTCGTGGTGAATCGGTTCGCCCGAGACTCACCAGATCTCGCGCGTCAGGAGTGGAAGCGGGTCCGTCGTGGGCGGGCGGGTTTT
>NZ_BOMZ01000005.1 GCF_016862455.1 Actinoplanes utahensis | reverse complement strand
CCACGATCGACAAGGGGGCGACGAATCGGCCGGCAGGGTCACAGCTGTCTCGATCGGCGGGAGACGACAGTGCGAGCCAGCCGGGGTTCTCGGCTGGTCGCCAGGGCTGTCTCGGCCGCTCCGAGACAGCCGTCTGTGTCCTTGCGACGCCCGTGCCGTGCGTGAGAGTCGGCCGCTGGGCACGGCTGACATAACGTTTTCGATCAAGGCATGAGCTGCGGTGATGGCCGACTTTCGAGTCACCGGTGACCCTGCCGGCCGATTCGTCTCCATACTGTCGATCTTGGAGGCCCACGCCCGCCGCGCCGCCACAAGCTCACCAGATCTCGACCGAGCGTGGTGAATGGAAGCGTCGTCCGCCTACCGGGCGGCGTATGGTCACCCCTTTCTCGCACGTCACGTGCGAGATCTGAGCGAACCGGTAGGCCTTGTCCCCGGTTCGCCAGGCCTTCTCTGTCGCGTCCTCAGCAGGAGGGCTCGTCTCCGGGACGCCGTGCGGCGATCTTGATCGATTCACCCCGTCTTCGAGTCTTCTGCTCGGTTGCCGAGGCGCTGGGCGTTCCGCCGTTCCGTCGTTCCGTCGTTCCGTCGTTCCGTCGTTCCGCCGTTC
>NZ_BOMZ01000004.1 GCF_016862455.1 Actinoplanes utahensis | reverse complement strand
CGATCTTGGACGATAGACCACCGGAATCGATGGCTAATCGTCCAAGATCGCGGCGCGAGGTCGATAAACGCCAGTCCGGCGAGGCGGCGGGGCGGCGGGGCGGCGGGGCGGCGAGGCGGCGGGGCGAAAGCAGGAAGAAGGCTCGTTTTCGATGGCGGATCGATCACGATCTCGGTGGTCGCCGCTGAAGCGGCTCACGACTTCGAGGAATTGACGAGAGCAGTAGAGAGAGCCGAGCAGAAGGTCCCGGTTCACCGCGGCCTCACAAGATCGACAAGGAGTCGGACCATTTGGCCGGCAGGCTCAGCACTGAGAGCCAGCCGGTTGCATCGGGCGCCCGGTTGAGATCCAACGGCCGCGCAGCTGGCCTTCGGTGGGGCCCGCCATGACGCGAGGTGGCGGGCCGAAGGGACGAGAAGCCTGGTGGCGGGCCGAAGGGACGAGAAGCCTGGTGGCGGAAAATTTCGGGTGGGGTGTCGAAGAGGGTGAGGGCTGTTCGACGCGTTGGGGAGAAGACGTTCGGGAGTGAGGAGACGGCGATGCGGTTCATGGTGATCACCAAGGCGAGCGCGGCGAGCGAGGCGGGGGTCATGCCCAGCAGCGAGGACATCGACAGGACGGGGAAGTTCATCGAGGAGTTGGTCGACGCCGGGGTGCTGCTGGCGGCCGAGGGGATCCACCCCAGCGCCGAGGGGGCCCGGATCTACTTCGACGGGGAGCGCAAGACCGTGGTGGACGGGCCGTTCGCGGAGACGAAGGAGTTGATCGCCGGGTTCTTCCTGGTGGAGATGAAGTCTCTGGAGGAGTGCGTCGAGTGGTTCAAGCGCTGCCCGATCCAGGTGGGCGATGGGGAGAGGACGAACATCGAGATCCGGCAGCTGTTCACGGCGGAGGACTTCGCTGCGCACCTGACCGCCGAACAGCAGGAGGCGGTGCGGCGGCGGGAGGAGAACGCGGCGCCGGCCTACCGGTCGGCGTAGTCGCGGCCGATTCGCCGGGGACGGCACACGAGGGTCGGGCCGGTTGCTCCGACCCGCTCGTGCTGCCGGGTTCGGTGTGTGGGGTTCGGATGGCGGCGACGGCCGGACTCCGCAGGCCGTTGCGACGGGGCCGCTCGGTGCGGTAAGGGACAGGTGTGGCCACGGATACCAACCGCGCGATCGAAGCCGTCTGGCGGATCGAGGCGGCCCGGCTCATCGCCGGGCTGACCCGCCTCGTCCGGGACGTCGGCCTGGCCGAGGAATGCGCGCAGGATGCGCTCGTCGCGGCGCTGGAGCAGTGGCCGGGTGAGGGGGTGCCGGACAATCCGGGCGCCTGGCTGATGGCCGTGGGGAAACGCCGGGCGGTGGACCGGATTCGCCGCGACGAGACGTTCCAGCGCAAGATCGAGGAGGTCGGGAGGGGGCTCCCGGACGCCGGTCCGGACGTCGGGGAGATGGTCGCCGAGGACGACGGGATCGGGGACGACCTGTTGCGGCTGGTGTTCGTGGCCTGCCATCCGGTGCTGTCCACGGAAGGGCGGGTCGCGCTGACGCTGCGGCTGCTCGGCGGGCTGACCACCGGGGAGATCGCCCGGGCCTTCCTGGTGCCGGAGGCGACCGTGGCGCAGCGGATCGTACGAGCCAAGAAGACCCTGGCGGCTGCGCGGGTGCCGTTCGAGGTGCCGCGCGGTGGTGAGCTGGCGGAGCGGTTGTCCTCGGTGCTGGAGGTCGTCTATCTGATCTTCAACGAGGGATACGCGGCCACCGCCGGGGACGACTGGATGCGGCCGGCGCTGTGTGAGGACGCGCTGCGGCTGGGCCGGATCCTGGCCCGGCTGGCCCCGCGCGAACCCGAGGTGCACGGCCTGGTGGCGCTGATGGAGATCCAGGCGTCCCGGGCGGCGGCCCGGATCGGCCCGGGCGGCGCGCCGATCCTGCTGGCCGACCAGAACCGGGCCCGCTGGGACCGCCTGCTGATCCGCCGCGGCCTGGACGCCCTGACCCGAGCCGAGGACCTGATCGGCGCCGAGCGCGGGGCGCGGGCCGGGGACCTGGTCGGTGGCGAGCGGGCTGGGGACCTGATCGGCGGTGAGCGCGGGGCGCGGGCCGGGGACCTGGTCGGTGGCGAGCGTGGCCGGGTGCGGGCCGAGGGCCCGGCCGGTGGCGGGGCCGGGCCGTACGTGCTGCAGGCCGCGATCGCCGCCTGTCATGCCCGGGCCCGCCGGTTCGAGGACACCGACTGGGTGCGGATCGCCGGGCTGTACGAGCGGCTGGCGCGGCTGACCCCGTCCCCGGTGGTCGAGCTGAACCGGGCGGTGGCGCTGTCCATGGCGTTCGGGCCGGCGAGCGGGCTGGCGCTGCTCGATCGACTGGCCGCCTTCGGGGCGCTGCGTGACTACCATCTGCTGCCCAGCGTGCGCGGTGACCTTCTGCTCCGGCTGGGCCGTCCCGGCGAGGCGCGGGTGGAGTTCGAGCGGGCGGCGTCGCTGACCCGGAACGCACGGGAACGGGCCCTGCTGTCAGCTCGTGCCGCGGCCTGCGGGTGACCGGTCCCGTGCCGTGGCGAAGGGGTCGGCGAGCAGACGCCAGCGGCCGCATGCGCAGTGCTGATATCGCACGCGGCCCTCGCTGGTGACGTGACTCGAGCGGGTGTGCCAGACGTGTTCGGTGGTGGATCGATGCATGACCCCAGCGTGCTGTAATGGTCTTATGCACATCAACCCTTACGGGGAGGAGCCGGTACGTCTGGCGCTCGACCTGGTCAACGACCCGCCGCCGACCGCCGCGCTGCTGGCGGCCCGGTGCGCGGATGCCGGGTTCGTCATCGACGTTCCGGTCCGTGACGAGGACCTCGCCGGGACAGCGGCCTTCCTGACCGACTGGCTCGGTGTGGTCGACGCGCCCGACGACACCACCCGCGCGGCCCGGCTCAACACGCTGCTCGCCCGGGCGTCGGCGCATCCGCGCCTGACCGATCACGCCGGGGACGGCTGGCATGTGCACTACCGGGATCCCGGCCTGCCGCTGGCCGCGGCGCTGCGTGCCCTGGTGAGCGTCGGGACCGCCCTGCATCTGGCGGGCCGCGGCATGCACCGGCTCGGCCGGTGCGCGGTCACCGACTGCGATCGGCCGTACGCGGACACGAGCCGCACCGGCCGGCAACGCTACTGCTCGGTGGCCTGCGGCAACCGCGACGCCGTCCGCCGCCACCGCAGCCGCCGCGCGACCGCGAGCTGAGCAGCGGGACCGGGCGACCGCGGGCTGAGTAGCCGGACCGGGTGACCGCGGGCCGAGCAGCAGGACCGGGCGGCCGCGGGCTGAGCAGCAGGACCGGGCGGCCGCGGGCCGAGCAGCCGGACCGGCGTACCGCGGCGAGCAGCCGCCGCATGACTACCGATGGGGGCGCCGGCCGGGCGCCGACGAGGGCATGGAACCGGATCGCTTAAGATCGATCGATGTTCCTCGGTGCCCGTGTCATGATCAGGACGATGTTCGGGGAGCCGCTGCCGGACGCCCCGGAGTTCGAGTCCGGGCGCATCGCCGGCGACGACCTGGTGCAGCAGGCCCGGGACCGGGCCCGGCAGGGCGACTGGCAGGCCGCCCGTTACGCCTTGGTGGACGCCGGTGACGACTGGGAGGTCCGTGGCCGGCGGGTCGACGTCCTCAGCGAGGCCGCCGCCGAGGACGACCGGTGGCTCACCGCGTGGCTGCGCGACGCGCCTTCGGACCCCGGTGCGGTGCTGCTCGAGGCGGCGCAGCTGAACCAGCGGGCGTGGACGGCGCGGGGTGGCGCGTCGGCGGCGAACACGTCACCGGAGCAGTTCCGCGACTTCGCCCGGCTGTCCTCGGCGGCCGCGGAGGTGGGGCGGCAGGCGATGGCGCTGGCGGGGCCGGACGATCCGGTGCCGTGGGCGGAGATGCTGAGCACCATGTACGCGAGCCGCAGCGTCTACGAGACCTCGTTCGGTGAGGTGTTCGCCGAGGGGCGGCGCCGGGATCCGGTGAACTTCGGCCTGCATCACGCGGCGGTCGGGCTGCGCTGCGCGAAGTGGTACGGCTCGCACGACCTGATGTTCGCCACGGCCCGTGAGGTGGCCGGCGCCGCGCCGCCCGGTGCCGCCGCGGTGCTGCTCCCCTTGTCGGCGCACTTCCAGTACGCGTTGCGCGAGTTCGCCTGGGGCACCGACCGGGATCGTTCCCGCAAGCTGGTGAGACGCTACTTCCGGGAGCCGGAGGTGCGCCGGGAGGTGGACGGGTGGGCCGCCAGGTGGCAGGCGGGCACGCCGGGCCCGGCCCGGCTCGGGACCTGCCGGCAGTGGCTGGCCGTCTACTACACCCTGCTGGGCCTGCGCCCGGAGGCGAAGGCCCAGTTCGACGCCCTCGGCACCCATGTGCGGCCGGCTACCGTGTGGTCCTGGTTCTGGGGCGAACGCCGGTACGGCTACCTGCGCAGCTGGTGGTGGGCGAACGGGGTGTGAGGGGCCGCCACGCCCGTGCGGCGCGTTTCGGCCGGAAGCGGCGCCTACCTCGCGCGGTGGTCACGGGACCGTTCGGTGGCCCGTACCCCATCATGGTCTTGAGGTGAAGCGGTGCTCAGGTGGCCGATGAGCAGGACGGCCACCGCCAGGCCGACCATGATCCACCAGCCGGCGTGGGCGCTGCCGATGGAGACGGCGCCGATGACCGCGACGCCGAGAGCGGTGCCGACCTGGCGGCTGGTGGAGGCGATGGCGGCGGCGACGCCGGCCTGGGCGCGGGGCATGCCGGAGACTGCCGTGTCGGTGATCGGGGTGTTGACCATGCCGAAGCCGAAACCGAAGAGCAGGTAGCCGGCGAACAGCTGCCACGGCGGGGTGGCGGCGCTCGCCTGGGTGAGCGGGAGCAGGCCGAGCGCCATCGACGTGCCGGCGATGTGCAGCGGGAGCCGGGTGCCGCGGCTCGCCACCAGGCGGCCGGAGAGCGGGGACGCGATGATCGTCATGGCCGCCATCGGCAGGGTGTAGAGGCCGGCGTGCAGGGCGGACAGGCCGCGGATCTCCTGCAGGTAGAGGGTGTTCAGGAAGAGGAACCCGCCGAGGGCGGCGAAGGCGCAGACCGCGATCACGGTGGCGCCGCTGAACCGTGGGCTGCGGAAGAGGCGCAGTTCGATCAGGGGTTCCGCACGGCGTGGCTCCCATCGGAGCAGGGCCAGGAGGGCGAGTACGCCGAGGGTGAAGCAGCCGACGATCTCCGGTGCGGTCCAGCCGGCCGCCGGGCCCTCGATGATGCCGAAGGTGATCGAGGCGAGCAGGGTCAGGACCAGGATCTGGCCGACCGGGTCGAGGCGGCGGGCGTGCTCGGCGCGGGACTCCGGGATGAACCGCCGGGCCAGCAGGAACGCGGCGATGCCGACCGGCACGTTGATCCAGAAGATGGACCGCCAGCCGAACGAGTGCACCAGGAAGCCGCCGGCCAGCGGGCCGAGGGCCATGCTGAAGCCGGTGACCGCGCCCCAGACGCCGATGGCGCGGGCCCGTTCGCGGGTGTCGGTGAACGTGTTCGTGATGATCGACATGGCGACCGGGTTGAGCATCGAGCCGCCGACGGCCTGCACCATCCGGAAGACGATCAGCCAGGTCAGCGACGGCGCCATGCTGCACAGCAGCGAGCCGGTGGTGAACAGGGCGAGCCCGGCCTGGAAGACCCGGCGGCGGCCGATCCGGTCCCCGGTGGACCCGGCCAGCACCAGCAGACTGGCCAGGACCAGGGTGTACGCGTCCAGGGTCCACTGCAGACCGGACACCGGGGCGTCCAGGTCGTCGCGGATCGCGGGCAGGGCGATGTTCACGATGGTGACGTCGAGGCTGATGATCAGCAGGCTCATGCAGCAGATGGCCAGGACGAGGTAGCGGCGGGGCACCCGCCGTTTCTACCCGGTATCGCCGGCACGAGACCCGGGGGACGTTGATCACAGTTTTCCGGTGGGCCTGGATTGGGCAAGCTGGGCGCATGCATATCTGGCCGGGAAATCCGTACCCGCTGGGGGCCACCTACGACGGTGGTGGCACGAATTTCGCCCTGTTCTCCGAGGCCGCGACCCGTGTCGAACTGTGCCTGTTCGACGACGACGGCAAGGAGACCCGGATCGACCTGCCGGAACGTGAGGCGCTGGTCTGGCACGGCTATCTGCCGCGGGTGGTCCCCGGGCAGCGGTACGGCTACCGGGTGCACGGGCCGTACGAGCCGCAGTGGGGGTTGCGCTGCAATCCGAGCAAGCTGCTGCTCGACCCGTACGCGAAGGCGATCGACGGCGGTTACCAATGGGACCAAGCGCTTTTCTCGTACAATTTCGGTGATCCGGAATCTTATAACGACCTCGACTCGGCGCCCTTCTCGCCCAAATCAGTCGTGATCAACCCGTATTTCGACTGGGGCAACGACCGCCCGCTGAAGATCCCGATGTGGGAGACGGTCATCTACGAGGCCCACGTCAAGGGCATGACCATCCAGCACCCGGACATCCCGGAGGACGTCCGCGGCACCTATTCCGGCCTCGCCCACCCCGCGATGATCAAGTACTTGAAGAATCTCGGGGTGACCGCCGTCGAGTTGATGCCGGTGCACCAGTTCGTCCACGACAGCGGGCTGATCGAGCGCGGCCTGACCAACTACTGGGGCTACAACACGATCGGGTTCTTCGCCCCGCACAACGACTACTCGTCGTTCCCCGAGGGCGGCGGGCAGGTGCAGGAGTTCAAGGCCATGGTCAAGGCCCTGCACAAGGCCGGCATCGAGGTGATCCTGGACGTGGTCTACAACCACACCGCCGAGGGCAACCACCTGGGCCCGACCCTGTCGTTCCGGGGCATCGACAACCCGGCGTACTACCGGCTCGTCGACGAGGACAAGCGGTACTACTACGACACCACGGGCACCGGCAACAGCCTGAACGTGCGGCACCACGAGTCGCTGCGGCTGATCATGGACTCGCTGCGGTACTGGGTGACCGAGATGCACGTGGACGGGTTCCGGTTCGACCTGGCCGCCGCGCTGGCCCGCGAGTTCCACGCCGTGGACCGGCTGGCCGCGTTCTTCGACCTGGTCAACCAGGACCCGGTGGTGTCGCAGGTGAAGCTGATCGCCGAGCCGTGGGACGTCGGCGACGGCGGTTACCAGGTCGGTGGGTTCCCGCCGAACTGGACGGAGTGGAACGGCAAGTACCGCGACTCGATCCGGGACTTCTGGCGCGGTGAGCCGTCCAGCCTCGGCGAGTTCGCGTCCCGCTTCACCGGCAGCTCCGACCTGTACGAGGTCGACGGCCGCCGGCCCATCGCGTCGATCAACTTCGTGACCGCGCACGACGGGTTCACTCTGCACGACCTGGTGTCGTACAACGAGAAGCACAACGACGCCAACGGCGAGGGCAACCGCGACGGCGAGAGCCACAACCGGTCCTGGAACTGCGGCGTCGAGGGCGAGACCGACGATCCGGACGTGATCGTGCTGCGCGAGCGGCAGAAGCGCAACTTCATGGCGACGCTGCTGCTCAGCCAGGGTGTCCCGATGATCGCGCACGGCGACGAGCTGGGCCGCACCCAGGGCGGCAACAACAACGTCTACTGCCAGGACAGCGAGATCGCCTGGATGGACTGGGAGGGCGCGCGCCTCGAGGACGTGCTCACCGGGTTCGTCCGGCGGCTGCTGAAACTGCGCGCCGAGCACCCGATCTTCCGGCGGCGGCGGTTCTTCACCGGCGAACCGGCCGGCGACTCGAAGCTGCCGGACATCGCCTGGCTGCGCCGCGACGGCGAGGTGATGACCGAGGCGGACTGGAACACCCGCAGCGGCATGACCATGACCGTGTTCCTCAACGGCAACGGCATCCCGGAACGCGACGCTCTCGGCGAGGAGATCAAGGACGCCTCGTTCCTGCTGCTGTTCAACCCGCTCGACGAGGACGTCGCGTTCACGCTGCCGGACAAGGATTACGGTCGGACCTGGGAGATCGCGGCCAACACCGCCGATCCGCTGCTGGCCGCCAAGCGCAAGACCGCCCGTGCCGGGTCGAGGTTCACCGTGACCCGGCACACCCTGGTCGTCCTACGCTGCCGGTACTGACTCCTGGGCCGCCGGCACCGACCGGTACCAGGCGATCTTCTCGCGGACCCGTTTCTGCTCGCGCCGCAGCTGCTCGACCTTCGCATCGATCTCCCGATCGTGCTCCTCGAGCAGCGCGGTGCGCGCCTCGGCGCCCGCGTCGCCCAGCGACAGCAGCTCGGCGAAGCGCCGCAGCCGGGCGATCGGCATGCCCGAGTCACGCAGGCAGCGCAGCAGGCCGAGCCGGGACAGGTCGTCGTCGGAGAAGATCCGCCGGCCGGTCGACGTCCGCTGGATGCCGTGCATGAGGCCGATCTTCTCGTAGTAGCGGATCGTGTCGATGCTCACGCCGAGCCGTTCCGCCGTCTCTCCGGGGGTGTAGGGCATAGCGGTACGGTAACCGCTCTCCCGGGTTGGCAGGCGTCCCCACTGGTGCCGGACGCCGCCGCGATGCGAGGGTGAGGCATGGAACGCGTACCGCGGCCCCGGCTGCATTTCACCCCGCGCGCGGGCCGCCTCGGCGACCTGTTCGGCGTGCTGACGTCGGGCCGGCGGTATCACGTCTACTACGAGCACCGCGACCTCGGCGGGGCGCCCTCGGCCTGGGGGCACGCGGTCTCCGACGACCTGATCCTGTGGACCGAGCAGGACGCCGTCCCGGCGATCGGCGACGCCCGCTGCGGCACGGTGGTGGCCGGGCCGGACGGTCCGGTGCTGTTCCACACCCGCGGCGGCGGGCAGGTGGCGCGGGCGGTCGCCGACTACGGGCCGGCCGGGTGGCGCCTCGACCCGCCCGGCGCGCTGCTGACCGGGCCGCCGTCCGGGGCCACCGGGCTGCGCGATCCGTACGTCTGGTGGGCCGGCAGCGGCTGGCGGATGCTGCTCAGCGGCCGGGTGCGCGGCGCCGCCGTGGTCCTGCAGTACCACTCCGCCGACCAGCTGCGCTGGAGCTACGACGGTGTGCTCGCCGCCCGCGACGGCGCCGACTGGAGATGCCCGCGCCTGTTCCCCCTGGACGACACCTGGGTGCTGCTGGTGTCCACCGGTGACGAGACGGCGTACGGGATCGGCGATTACGACGGCCAGCGCTTCACCGCCCGCGCCTGGGGCTCCTTCACCCGGGAGCGGCTCGGCCCCGCCGCCACCTTCGTCGACTCCGCCGGGCGGCGCTGCGTGCTGGTCCGCCTCGGCGAGGAACCGGCCCGCCCCGGCTCGGCGTGGGCCGGCATGCTCAGCCTGCCGTGGGTCCTGTCGGTCCGCGGCGACCGGCTGATCGCCACCCCGCACCCCAACCTGGACCCCTACCTGATCAGCGGCGGGACCGGGCTGACCGCCACCGGGGGAGAGGTCCGCGACCACGGCGATCTGATCCTCACCATGCCCACCGGCGGCGAGACGACCCTGTTCGCCGACGCCGACATCGTCGAGGTGACCGTCGAGGGGGTGAGCGGGCTCGGTGTGGCCCGCCGGACCGGACCGACCGTCCCCGGTGTCCGGTTCGCCCGGTTCGGTGGTGGCCCTTCGGGGACGAGGAGCTAAGCGGGAGCGAAGTGGTGCCGATCACGTTTGACGTTCGTCAGCGCAGACGTGAACGGAGAACCGAATGCCGAGCCGACGCGCCGCGGTCACCACCGCGGCCGGGATCCTGCTCGCGGCCCTGCCGCCGATCGCCGCCTCCGCCGGCACCCCGGAGGACCTGCCCGGCTCGTGGGCGGCCACCTGTGTGGAGCCGTCGTCGAGATACTGCATCGCCTCGGCGACGGTCACCCCCACCGGTGGCGCCGCCACACCGCTGACCGGCGCCGGGCTCACCGCGACGGCCGCCACCGTCGCCGACGACACCGGCGACTGGGTGCGCTGGGCGGTCACCGGATGGGCCGGCAAAGCGGCCGCCGTCACCGGGGGCACCGTCGAACTGGTGATCAACACCGGGCCGTTCGTGCCCCGGTTCACCAACGCCACCGCGGCCGGGCTGCGCGTCACCCGGACCCGGACCGACGGCAACCACCTGCTCCGGATCACCGGGCGGGCCGCGCCGACCGCGTGGACCGGCGACGCCGACTGCACGGCCGGGAACTCGTGCGGGGACACCGACACGACGGCGGCGGCGACGGAGCACCGGTTCGAGGGACGGACCCAGGACCTCGACGGGTCGGCGGGGGCGTACGCGGCCGCACTCGACGGGGCCTACCTGGCCACCGACGCGCAGGCCCGCTCCGACCTGCTCACCTACGACCCGGACGGGCAGCCGCCGCTGAGCCTCGGGGTGCTCGGGAACCCGCAGCTGGACGCGAACGGCGTACCGGTCCGCAACTTCGTCACCCTGTACCTGCCCGGCGCCTGGTTCCTCGCGCAGTCGACCACCGCGTCAGGTGCCCGGGCAACCGGGTTCGACCTGGTCACCAGTGGAGAGGCCACGGTCAGCCGGGCGCTGGCCACGACCCTGGAGGACGGGGGCGTACGCATCGAGGCGCCCGCCGTCGGTCTCGGCGCCGACCTGGCCGGCGCCGCCCTGCACCTGCGCGCCTCCCGGGCCGCGCCCGGCGCCACCGTCCCGGCCGCGCCGCGCGCGGTGACCGCCACCGGCGGCGTGGGAACGGTCACGATGCGCTGGCAGGCGCCGCTGTCCGACGGCGGCTCGGCGATCACCGGCTACCGGGTCCGGGCCTACGCCGCGTCGAGCGGCGGGCCGGTGGTCTCCTCCTGCGAGACGGCGACCACGAGCTGCATGATCGAGGAGCTGGTCGCGGACACCGTCTACCACGTCGCGGTGAGCGCGGTGAACGCCCTCGGTGAAGGCGACCCGGCGGCCCGGGCCGAGATCCGGTCCGCCGACGGCGCGACCTCGACCCCGGAGCCGACCGCCCCCGAGCCCGACGTTCCGTCGCCGGTGTGGCCGTCACCCACGACCGAGCCGTCACCCACGACCGAGCCGTCACCCACGACCGAGCCGTCACCCACGACCGAGCCGTCACCCACGACCGAGC
>NZ_BOMZ01000003.1 GCF_016862455.1 Actinoplanes utahensis | reverse complement strand
ACCGAGCCGTCACCCACGACCGAGCCGTCACCCACGACCGAGCCGTCACCCACGACCGAGCCGTCACCCACGACCGAGCCGTCACCCACGGTCACCCCCTCGCCGACGGCGGCGCCGACGCTGCCGTCCCCCACGCCCTCCGCGACGCTTGCGGTCCCCTCGGCGCCGCGCGCCGTCCACCTCACCCCAGGGGTACGCCGGATCACCGTCACCTGGGACGCCCCCGGATCCGACGGCGGGTCGCCGGTCACCGGCTACACCGCCCGCGCCTACCGGGTGGCTGCCGGCGGCACCCCGGTGGCCACCTGCCAGGCCACCGGAGGCCGCGCGTGGTGCGTGCTCACCGGCCTGGCCGGAGGCGTGCGGCACCACGTCACGGTGTCCGCGGTCAATGCCGCGGGGAAGGGTCCGGAGCAGGCGCTCCGCCCGGCCGCCACCACCTGGACCGTGGCGGGCCGGCCCCGGTCGGTCGCCGCGAAGTCGGCCGGCCGGAAGGTCACGGTGACCTGGAAGGCGCCCGCCACCACCGGTGGCACGGCGATCACCGGTTACCGCGCGGAGCTGACCGGGCCCGGCACGCCGGTCCGCTGCACCGCCCCGGCCACCGGCCGCGCCTGCACCGTCAAAGGTCTCAAGACCGGCAGGACCTTCACGGTACGGGTGACCGCCGTGAACGCCGCCGGCGTCTCGTCCCCGTCGGCGGCCGTCAAGGTCAAAGTCCGCGGCTGAACCAGGAGCGACGTCATGGGAATCAGGTACGGCACCGCCGCCGCAGCAGCCGCGCTCGTCGTGGCGCTGACCCCGGCACCGGCCCGGGCCGGCGGCAAACCGGTCGCCGCCACCGGCAAGGCCTGCACGGTCATCGGCACCGTCGGCAACGACCGGCTGATCGGCACGCACGGATACGACGTGATCTGCGGCCTCGGCGGCGACGACGTGATCAAGGGCGGCGGCGGCAAGGACGTCGTCGACGGCGGTGACGGCGACGACGACATCGACGGTGAGGACGGCGCCGACACCGTGATCGGCGGTCCCGGCGTGGACACCGTCAAGGGTGGCAACGGCAACGACCAGGTCCGCGGCGGCGCCGACGCCGACGATGTCGACGGCGGTGAGGGGGCCGACCTGGCCGACGGCGGTGACGGCGACGACACCGTCGGCGGCGGGGCCACCGAGACCGACCCGGCCACCGGCGGGGACCGGGTGATCGGCGGTCCCGGCGCCGACACCCTAACCGGCGGGCCGGGCGCGGACACGCTCAAGGGCGGCGACGGCGACGACACCGTCGACGGCGGCGCCGGCAACGACGTGGCCGGTGGCGACGGCGACAGCGACACCGTCGGCGGCGGGGACGGCAGCGACCGTCTCGACGGCGGCGACGGCACCGACACCCTGGACGGCGGCGGCGGCAGCGACGGCGTCAACGGTGGTGGTGGCGACGACACCCTCGCCGGCGGGGCCGGCGACGACACGGTCCGCGGCGGGGACGGCGCCGACCAGGCCACCGGCGGCGACGGCAACGACCGGCTCAGCGGCGGCGGCGGCAACGACGTCATCGGCGGCGGTGTCGGTGACGACACCGTGGACGGCGGTGGCGGCGACGACACGGTCGCCGGTGGGGACGGCAGCGACACCCTGATCGGCGGCGACGGCAACGACGCGATGGACGGCGGCGGCGGTGACGACGCGATGGACGGCGGTGTCGGAGACGACCGGATGGACGGCGGCGCCGGCAACGACGACGTGGAGGGCGGCCCCGGCCTCAACGCCTGTGTGCCCGACGACAGCGACCTCGGCGAGGACAAGTGCACCGACCGGCACTCGCCGCGCGTCGACGTCTCCTCCCTGGAGTGGACCGCCGAGCCGGCGGTGAGCAACGACGAGGACGTGGAGGTCCGGTTGCGGGCCCACGTCACCGACGACCGCAGCGGTGTGACGGGCATGAGCGTGTCCTTCCAGAACCCGGAGGCGGAGGGGCCCGGCTTCTACCTGAGCGGTTCCACGATGGTCGGCGGCGCGATGCACGACGGGATCATCGAGCTCACCGGCACGCTGCCGAGGCAGTCGGTCCTCGGCGACTGGAGGATCTCGAGCATCTATCTGGACGACCGGGTGTACCGGAACTCGAGCTACCAGATCGCGGCGGACGGCTCCTACTCGCTTCACACCAGCGTGAACGGCTCGGTCGAGGCGAGCGATCGGTTCGCCGTCACCCCGCTGACCGTGCGCGGGGAGATCTTCGACCGGCAGCGGCCGGAGCCGGTCGCCGCCGGGGCCGCCTGGCAGACGCCGACCACCCTGGAGAACAGCACGGACCAGACCGCCACGCTGCGGATCGGCGCCACCGACGACCTGTCCGGGGTGACCTCGGTCGGCGCGCGGCTGGCCAGTCCCGACCCGCGTGACCCGTCGGTCTACCTGTACGGCGGCCTGCACTCCGGCACGCCCACCGACGGCGTCTTCGAGATCAGCGGCACGGTGCCGGCCTTCACCCGGCCCGGTGAGTGGAAGGTCGATTCGGTGTGGGCCTACGACCGTACCGGCCGGTCCGGGCAGATCTGGGCCGGGCAGGTGGAGTCCGGCTGGATCCCGTCGCTGACCGTCACCGGCGCGCAGGCCGACCTCGAAGCCCCGACGATCGACATGACCTGGGGCGAGTACGTGGGGCCCACCACCGCCGACAACAGCGCCGACCGTGAGGTGCGGCTCAAGGTCCGGGCCGCCGACGACGTCAGCGGCGTGCAGAGCATCTCGGTCGGCTACTGCACCACCGGCGCCAACTCCTACCTGAACTCGACCGGGCCCGGCGTGGACGGGGTCTGGGAGCTGAGCGGCATACTGCGGGCCACCACGACACCGGGCCAGTGGAAGGTCTGCAACATCACCGTCTACGACAAGGCCAACCGGTCCCGGAGCTACCAGGTGGACGCGAACGACGACTACACCGAGAGCAGTGGCCAGGACACCGGCCGCTCCGGCATCCCGAAGTTCACGCTCACCCTGCCCGGCGCCTGACCGCCGTGCCCGGTGCGGAGCCCGCGTTTGGCGGTCTCCGCACCGGGCAACGTCCACAGGTATGCCTGGACGTGACGAACTCCCCGACACCCTCAAGAGGTCGCCGAAGAAGGCGCAGGACACCTTCGTCAAGACCCACGACTCCGCCGTCGAGCAGTACGGCGAGGGTGAACGTGCCCACCGCACCGCCTTCTCCGCGGTCAAACACTCCTTCGAGAAGGTCGGCGACCACTGGGAGCCCAAGGAGAAGAAGGGTCCCAGCGACGCCAAGGCGGCCGGCGGCCGGGACACCAGGGCCGCGACCGCGGGCGGCGTCGACGCCAACGCGAGCAAGAAGCACCTGATGGACGTGGCCCGCCGCCTCGACGTCCCCGGCCGTTCGACGATGACGAAGCCGGAGCTGGTCGAGGCCATCCAGAAGGCCAACGCCCGGCAGACCCGCCGCGCGCGAGGCTGACACCGGCCCGTTCGCCGCTCGTGGGCGCGGCGGATCGCGCAGGATCCGGTGATGCGTACCGCTCTGGCCTCGCTCGTCACCGGGGTCCTGCTGTTGATGCCCGTTCCCGCCTCGGCCGCGGCTTCTCTCCCCGCGACCGCGGGCCCGTCGGCCACGGCCCTCATTGCCGGGACCGCGGACCCGTTGGCCACGGCGCTGGACCGGGTCCTCGCCGACGGCCGGCTGTCCGGCGCGACGGTCGCCGTCGACGTCCGCGACACCGCAGGCACGGTCCTCTACCAGCGTGATGCCGGTCGGCGGGTACTGCCCGCCTCCAACCAGAAGCTGCTGACCGCGGCCGCCGCACTCGAAGTCCTCGGTCCCGGGTACCGGTTCCGCACCACGGTCCGGGCCCGCGGCGGCGACCTGCACCTGCAGGGCACCGGCGACCCCACGATGACCTACGCCCGGTACGACCGGCTCGCCGCCGCCGTGGCCCGCGGCGCGACGCGACGGTTCCCGGGCCGGCTGATCGCCGACGACACCTGGTTCGACCGGGTGCCGCTCGGGCTGGACTGGTCCTGGGAGGACGAGCCGTACGGCTACAGCGCCCCGGTCTCCGCGCTCACCTTCGCCGCGAACGACCGGTTCGACGCCGCCGCCGTGGAGCTCCGCTACCGGGGCGTGGCCGGCGGCCGGCCGGTGCTGACGGTGTGGCCGCCCGGCGCCGGGGTGCGCCTGCTCGACCGGACCGTCACCGGCGCTACCGACACCGTCACGGCGGTCCGCGCCCACGGCACCGGCACGATCGTGGTGGCCGGGTCGGTGCCGGCCGGACGGCAGGGCGCCGCGCTGGTGTCCGTGCCCGACCCGGCGGCGACCGCGGCCCGCCTGTTCCGGGCGGCGCTGCGGCGACACGGGGTGACGGTCTCCGGTCGTACGATCAAGGGCTCCACACCCCCGGACGCCCGCGTCCTGACCGCCCAGACCTCGCCGCCGCTCACCGAGATCCTGCCGTCGTTCCTCAAACTCTCCAACAACGGCCACGCTGAACTGCTGGTCAAGGCGATGTCCCGGGCTTCCGTGCCGACGCGGCCGGGCAGTTGGCCGACCGGTCTGACCGCCGCCGTCACCGCCCTGCGCCGCCTCGGCGTCGACACCCGGCTGCTCACCATGGGTGACGGGTCGGGGCTGAGCCGCCGCAACTGGCTCACCGCCCGCCAGGTGACCACCCTGCTGCTGGCGGCTCGCCGCCGCCCGTGGTTCCCGGCGTTCCACGCCGCGCTGCCGCTGGCCGGCGACCCCGATCCGATGATCGGCGGCACCCTGCGCAACCGGCTGCGCGGCACCGCGGCCGCCGGCAACCTCCGCGCCAAGACGGGCACCCTGACCGGCGTCGACGCCCTCTCCGGTTACCTCACCGACGCCGGTGGCCGCCGGCTGGTCTTCGCCGCCGTCGTCAACGGCTCCCCCGCCCCGGCCACCGCCGTCCTCGACGGCCTGGCGGTCGCCCTGGCTCAGTCCGGGACGCGGGCGGTGACGACGAGGGCGCGGTGGGTCCAGCCGAGGGTCTCGTAGAGGGCGCGGCCGGCGTCGGTGGCCAGCAGCAGACCGCGCGACAGGCCGGCTTCGGCCCCGTGGCTCTGCAGGGCGGTCATCACCGCGGTGCCCAGACCGCGGCGGCGATGGTCCGGTGACGTCTCGACGCGGTCGACGATGCCGAAACCGCCGCCGGGGGCGAGGTACGCGGTCGCGGCCACGTCGCCGGACGTGTGGTGCGCGGCGGCCTTGACCACCGGGCCGTCAGTGGTGATCTCGATGCGGTAGCCGTCCGGGGTCTCGACCTCGGCGGGCCGGAGGACCGTGGTCATCAGATGACCGTCCTCGTCGATCACCCACTGATCGGGCAGGGCGGCGCGCAGGTCGTCCCGGGTGCCGACCACCTTGATCCAGCCGCCGGGACGCGGCTCGATGGCGGCCAGCCGGTCCGCGTCCCAGGTGTGCAGGATGTGCCGTTCGCTGTGGCCGGGCAGGTTGACCTCGGCGTACCAGCCGCCCGGCACCGGCACCGGCGGGCCGCCGCCCCGCGAGGTCGTCCAGCCGAGACCCCAGGCCATCACCAGCGCCGGAACATCAACTTCGAGATCGACAGTCACAATCGCGCAAGGGTACGGGTGAGCCAGTCCCGTTCGGCACGCGAGGTGGCCCGGGCGATCTCGAACATGCCCTGGCGGAACGGGTCGTCGACGTCGGCGGACGTCAGGCGCTGCCCGCCCCGGCTGAAGAATGTGGCGGGCGTCTCCAGGGAGTCCAGCCGCCACCCGGACGCCGATGCGGCTCGCCCTGATCGCCGGCGGGCTGCCGCTGGCCCTCGACCCGCTGCTGATCTACGGGGCCGGATGGGGCGTGACCGGGGCGCCGACGCCGACCACGACCGGACGGGCGGTCGCCCTCGAGGCCGGCGTCGTGCTGCGGCGGCGGCGCGGATACCGGGGAAGCGGCGGCGGGGCGGTGCGGGCGGTGGCCGTCACCGGCGCGCCGATCGCGGGGACTTCCTGCTGCGGATGGGCGGGGCCCTGGCGGTGGTCGCGGTGGTCCGCCGGACCGGTGATGCGCCGGCGATCGGCGATCGCATGCCGCCCGCCGGTCATGAGCGCCGGCGTCACGCTGCCCGAGCGTCGTGCCGGCCGGGCAGCGTGCGGTTCAGCCTCCTCGTCAAGGGCGACGGGACGCTCGGGGTGACACCGCGATTGCATCGGACGACCTGGAAGTACGGGAGCCGAACGTCACGAGACGATGATGATCGTGAATTCCTGATGTCCGAACACGAGAGATCGATTCCGGCGTGTATCGCGGTCAGTAGCTGGTCCAGGTCCCGGGCCTCCCCTCCGGCGCCGTCAGCGTTCCGGCCGCCTCGTACCGCAGCAGGTGCCGCCTCGGGTCCCGTCGATCGCACCGCCGTGCCGCCACAGCGGCCGTCCGTGACCGTAGCGGAGCCGAACATCGATAATGGCGCGCGTGGCTCTCTACTCCCGGTACAACAGCGCCGTGCACACCGTCTTCGCGGTCGTCTTCGGGGCGGGCGCGCTCGCGTCCGCGGTCGCCGCGTTCGTGCCGGATCGTGCCACCCTGGCGCCGCGGCTCGCGATCGCCGTGCTCGCCGCGCTGGCCTGTGCGGCGTTCCTGCGGATGAGCCGGCTGCGGGTGGTGCTGCACGACGATCACGTGGAACTGGTCAACCCGCTGCGGACCCACCGGATCCGGTGGGCCGACATCAGCGCCGTCGAGGCGTTCGTGCGCTCCGGCTGGCGGGTGCGGGTGTGGACCGGGAGCCGGGCCCGGCTCGCCTTCGGCCTGTCCCAGTACAGCAGGTACACCCCGGCACGCCTCGACGACGACGTCGATCAGCACGCCCCCGGATGGCTCCGCGACGGATACCACGAACTGGTGGCGTGCTGGCGGCGGCATCAGTCGTCAGGGGCGCCCGGACGGTAGAGCGCGGGCCCGCTCCAGAGGGGCGGTCAGCGCCGCGGCGGCCGCCGCGGCCGGGAGGGGTATGACACTTCCGGGCCGCGCCGGTCGTAGGGTGGGGCGGTGACCCGACCTCTGCTGGCCGTCGACGCCCCCAGCCTGTACTTCCGCGCGTTCCACGGGATTCCGGAGAAGGCGGCGCAGACCGCGGCCGGGGAGCCGGTCAACGCGATCCGCGGCTTCCTCGACATGCTGGCGCAGTTGATCCGCACCCGGCGGCCGGACCGGCTGGTCTGCGCGCTGGACGCGGACTGGCGGCCGGCGTGGCGGGTCGAGCTGGTGCCGTCGTACAAGGAGCACCGGGTGGCCCACGGCGACGTGGAGGAGGTGCCGGCGTCGCTGGAGAAGCAGGTGCCGGTGCTGCTGGAGACCCTCGCCGCGATCGGCATCCCGGCGTTCGGGGTGCCGGGTTACGAGGCCGACGACGTGCTCGGCACGCTCGCGGCGGGGCAGCCCGCGCCGGTCGAGGTGGTCTCCGGCGACCGTGACCTGTTCCAGCTGGTCGACGACGCCCGCGGCACCCGGCTGCTCTACTGCGGGCGCGGCGTGGCCAAGCTGGAGGACGCCGACGAGGCCCTGGTGATGGCGAAGTACGGGGTGGAGGCCCGCTGGTACGCGGACTTCGCCGCGATGCGCGGCGACCCGAGCGACGGTCTGCCGGGTGTCGCCGGTGTCGGTGAGAAGACGGCGGCGCGCCTGATCGAGCGGTACGGCGGGGTCGAACAGATCCTGGCCGCCCTCGACGACCCGGAGTCGGGGTTCGCGCCGGGCGTGCGCACCAAGCTGGACGTCTCCCGTGACTACCTGGCCAAGGCCCTGCCGGTCTGCCGGGTCGCCACCGACGTGCCGCTGCCGGACTTCGACCCGGCGCTGCCGCGGGCCCCTCGCGACCCGGATGCCCTGCTCGCCCTGGCCGAACGCTGGAACCTGGCCGGTTCGGCTCGCCGCCTGGTGGACGCCCTCGCCGGGTGACAATTCGGGTGCGGCTGCGGACCGGTGCTCAGAACGGCGCCGGAAACCCCGATACGGCGGTTCGGTAACCCCGGAACCTCCGATCGGAGTACGCATTGTCGACGCGAGCCGTGCAAGCGTGCTTCGGCGCTTGGATCCTGGCCGTGGCCGGTGTCTATTACGCCGTGCCGGACCAGCATCTCTACACCTGGGCAGCGCTCGGGTACTCGTGCGCCGCCGCGGTGCTCGTCGGTGTCCGGCTGAACAAGCCGTCCCGTCGCCTGCCGTGGTACCTGATCAGCGCCTCGATCGCCCTGTTCACCACCGGTGACAGCTATTACAACCTGCTGCTGGCGACCGGCGGCGAGCCCGGTTTCCCGGGTCTCGCCGACTGCTTCTACCTGGTGTTCTACCCGATGTTGACGGCCGGTCTGCTGATGCTGATCCGGGCCCGGGACGGCGGTGACGCCAACCGGGCGGCGCTGTTGGACGCGCTGGTGCCGACCGTCGGCCTGGGTCTGCTCGCCTGGGTGTACTGGATCGCGCCGTTCACCCGCGCCGACCACCTGTCGCTGCTGGAGAAGCTGGTCTCGATCGGCTACCCGCTCGGTGACGTGCTGGTGCTGGCGATGATCCTGCGGATGCTGACCGGCTCCGGCAAGCGCCTCGGCACGGTGGCCGTTTTCGGCATCGCCATGGTCGGGCTGCTGATCTCGGACGTCTTCTACGGCCAGTCGCAGCTCAACCAGGCGTGGGCGCTCGGCGGCCCGGTCGACCTGGGCTGGATCGTCTTCTACTCGTCGATGGGGTACGCGGCGCTCAAACCCTCGATGCGGGCGCTGTCCGAGCCGGTCGAGCCGGACCGTGCGGCCGTGGGCGGCCATCGGCTGTTCTGGCTCAGCTCGGCGGCGCTGATCGCCCCGGCGGTGCTCGCCGTCGAGTTCGTTCAGGGCCGGGAGGCGGAGATCGCGCGTGGTGGCGTGGTCGACGCGCCGGTGATCGCGGCCGCCGCGGCGGTGATGTTCCTGCTGGTCCTGGCCCGGGTGGCGGACCTGGCGACGGCGCAGCGGCAGGCGGTCGCCCGGGAGCGGGCGATGCGCGAGGCCGGCTCGCTGCTGTTCGCGGCGGCGACCGAGGAGGACGTGTCCAAGGCCGCTCGGGAGGCGGTCGACCGGCTCCTGCCGACCGACCAGCCGTACCACCTGGAGTTGCCGGCCCCGGTGCCCGGCGCCGTCGGCGACCGGGCGCAGGCCCGCCTGATCGCTGCCGCCGAACTGCCCGCGGGCATGTCGTCCGGCGGTTTCCGCAACGTCCTCTATGCCACCCAGCCGCTGCCCGACGGCCGGTCCGCGGTCGTGATCGTCGGCGCGAACGACGTGGTGCTGCGCCGGCTGCAGCCGGCGTTCGAAACGCTCGGCGAGCAGATCGCCGTGGTGCTGGAGCGGATCGTGCTGACCGCCGAGGTGAGCCGCCGTGAGGGCGAGGCCTGGTTCCGTACGCTGATCCAGAGCGCCGCCGACGTCATCCTGATCCTCGACCCGAACGGCGCCATCCGGTACGCGACCCCGTCCGCGGAGTCGCTGTTCGGCGCCGACCCGACCGGCGTCCCCCTGGCCCGGCTGATCGCCGCCGAGTCGCAGGACACGCTCCGTGAGATCCTCTACCGGGTGCGGTCCGGCGCCGGTGACCTCGACGACATCGAGCTGACCGCGATCCGGGCCGGTGGCCGCCGGGTCGACGTCGAGTTCGATCTGCGCGACCTGCGCAACGACCCCACGGTGGCCGGCCTGGTCGTGACGCTGCGCGACGTGACGCAGCGGCGCAGCCTCGAGAAGGACCTCACCCACCAGGCGTTCCACGACTCACTGACCGGGCTCGCCAACCGGGTGCTCTTCAAGGACCGGCTGGAACAGGCGTTCTGCGTGGCCGAACGGGACGGCGCCACCCTCGGGGTCCTCTTCGTGGACCTGGACGACTTCAAGGAGGTCAACGACACCCTCGGGCACGCCGTCGGCGACCAGCTGCTGCTCACCGTGGCGCAGCGGATCTCCGCGGTGACCGGCGCCGGCAGCACCGCGGCGCGGATGGGCGGTGACGAGTTCGCCGTGCTGGTCGAGCAGAGCGACAGCGTCGACGCGGCGGAGAAGATGGCGGCACGGCTGGTGGAGCAGCTGTCGGGGCCGGTCGAGGTGGTCGACGCCGCCGGTGTCACCCATGTGGTCAGCGGCAACTGCAGCGTCGGTGTCGCCACCAACCGGGACGCCGAGAACGCCACCGAGCTGCTGCGCCACGCCGATCTGGCGCTGTACCTGGCCAAGGGCAACGGCAAGGGCGGCTGGCAGCGGTACCAGAGTGACCTGCACACCGCGATGATGGAGCGGCTGGAGATGCGTACGGCCCTGCACGAGGCGATCGAGCAGGAGCAGTTCGTGTGCCAGTACCAGCCGATCGTGGAACTGGCCGACCAGCGGGTCACCGGCGTGGAGGCGCTGGTCCGGTGGCAGCACCCGGTCCGCGGGCTGCTCGGGCCGTTCCACTTCGTGGAGGCGGCCGAGGAGAGCGGCGCGATCGTCGGGATCGGCTCGTGGGTGCTGCGGGAGGCGCTGCGGCAGTTCGCACAGTGGCGTGCCGACGACCCGGAGACCACGCTGCGTTACGTCAGCGTGAACGTGTCGGCCCGGCAGTTCCGCAACGCGGACTTCGCCGAGCAGGTGCGCCAGGCCCTGGCCGAGACCGGTGCACGGCCCGAGTGGCTGCTGCTGGAGATCACCGAGAGCCTGGTGCTGCGGGACGCCGACAAGGTCCTGGCGGACCTCAAGGCGCTGCGGGCGCTGGGGGTGCGGATCGCGATCGACGATTTCGGTACGGGCTACTCGTCCCTGAGCTACCTGCGGCAGATGCCGGTGGACGTACTGAAGGTGGACAAGTCGTTCATCGACGACATCCTGCACAGCCGGCAGCAGCACGCCCTGGTCGACGCGATCGTCACCCTGTCGCACAACCTCGACCTCGCCGTCGTCGCCGAAGGCATCGAGGAGGCCGCCCAGCGTGCCGCCCTCGACGCCATGGGCTGCCAGTACGGCCAGGGCTACCACTTCGCCAAGCCGCTCTGGCCCGCCGACATCCCGGCCCTGGCCGTCCGGCCCGAACCGCATCCGGCGATGCAGACCGTGTGACCGGTGTGGGGAGTCCGGCCGTCCGGCACGCCCGCACTCCCCACACTGACGGAACCCGACAGCGAAGCGGGCGGGTGGTTCGCCCGTTATCTACTGGCGCGAACGGCGCGTTGCAGGCAGGGTCGAGGTTGTGTTGAACAACCCTGTGTGGGCCGCCCTCACCGGGCCGCAGGCGTGTTTCGCCGAGGCCGCGGGCAACGCCGCCCGATACCTGCCCGAGATCGCCCCGTTCGCCGCGCTGAGCGACCCAGCCGACCCGGAGGCCTGGCGTGACCTGGCCACCATCACCGACTACGCCGTGCTGACCGGCCCGTCCCTCACCCCGCACGCCGGGTGGGAGCAGGTCGAGGTCACGCCCGGCGTGCAGATGGCCGGCCAGAGCATGTCCGGCGTCGAGGACCCCGAGGCCGTCGTCCTCACCGAGAAGGACGTGCCCGAGATGCTCGACCTGGTCGAGCGCGCCCAGCCCGGCCCGTTCCTGAAACGGACCGTGGACCTGGGCCGCTACCTGGGCATCCGGGACGCCGACGGCCGCCTCATCGCGATGGCCGGGGAACGATTCCGGCTGCCCGGCTGGACCGAGGTGAGCGCCGTCTGCACCGACCCGGCATGGCGCGGCAAGGGTCTCGGTGCCCGGCTCACCCTGGCGGTGGCGCACGGCATCCTGGCCCGCGGCGAGCTGCCGTTCCTGCACGCCCTCCACGACAACGCGAACGCCATCCGCCTCTACGGCAGGCTCGGCTTCACCCACAGCGCCGACGTCATCTTCGCTGCCTATCGGCTGAGCTAGCTGGCTGGGCTAGCTGGCTGGGCTAGCTGGCTTCGCTTCGCTCCGCGGCAAAATGCCTGGTAACCGGTGTCGAGGCGGGCGATTTTCCGCCACCCAGAACCCCACTGGGCGTCGGAAAATCACTCGCCTCGACACCGGCGGCATTTTGCGGGCAGTTCTGTGGCCAGGGGCGCACTGAAGACAATGGGGTCATGGGCGAGGCGGCGGTTCATGGCCGTGGCCGTGGCCTGTGGGTGGGTCAGAGCTGGCCGTGGTTGGGGGGTAGTTGGTCGGCGAGGTCGTAAGCGGCGATGTGGGCGTACTTCCAGTCCATCGGATCGTGGACGCTGTGGGTGCGGGCGTTGCGCCAGTGCCGGTCCAGGTCGTACTTCGCGGCGGCCGAGCTGGTGCCGCAGAGCGTGAACAGCTCCGACCCGGCCTCGACCGCGATCTCGCTGGCGAAGGCCTTCGCCGCGGCGACGGCGAGCGATCCGCGTGCGGCGGCCTCCGCGTCGGCCGGGATCAAACCCACTTCCTCGAGGGTACGGGCGGCCGACTCCAGCAGCGCCTCAGCAGCCCGGACCCGGCTGACCAGACGCCCGTACCGGTGCCGCACGTGCGGGTCGTCGGCCGCTGCCGCCGCGCCGTGCCGCACCGCCTCGCTCGACGGCCGTGCCTTCTCCCGCAGGAACCAGCGGGCGTCCCGCAGTGCCGCCCCCGCGATGCCCACCTCGATCGCCGTGTGCACCAGCTGCGCCCGCGCGCCGAGTTGCTGCGGCACCTGGTAGGCGCCCGCGTAGTCGATCCGCAGCCCCGGCTCCACCGCCACCCGGGTGAACGTCGCCGTGCCGCTGATCGTCGCCCGCTGCCCGACCACGTCCCAGTCGGTGTCCACCGCCACGCCGTCGGCGTCGCGCGGCACCAGCGCCAGCACCAGCCGGCCGTCCTCGTCGAGCGCGCTGACCGCGATCCACGCGCTGGTCAGAGCACCTGTCGTGTAGTACTTCACGCCGTCCAGCAGTCCGCCGCTGATCCGCGTCCGCAGATCCTGGGCGTGTTTGCCGCCGCGTTCGGCGAGGGCGTTGCCGAGCCGCCGGCCGGCCGGCACCTCACCGAAGATCCGTTTGCGGGCCTCGTCGCCGCCGTGCACCGCGATCACGTCGATCATCAGGAAGTGCCCCTGCGGCACCTGGGCGATCGCCGGATCGGCGGCGGCGATGATCCGGATCACCTCGGCGAGCGTGCGCGGGCCCAGGCCGGGCCCGCCGTCGGTGGCCGGAATCGTGATGCCGAGCAGGCCGGAGGCGTCGAGGGCGGCGAGCGCCTCGGCCGGGACGACGTCCGCGCCGTCCCGGTCCCGCTGGATCGCCCCGGGTTCGAGGAGACCGGCGAGGGCACGGGCGGCGGCGAGCGCCTCGTCATGTGTCTGGGGTACGGCCATCCGCTGATCCTATGACCCCTCAAGTAGCGGTTCGCGGGACCGATCAGCACCGGCATGCTGGCGCTCACCTGGTACGAGCAGATCGCTGAAGGCACCCGGTTCGCCCTCGGCGTCTTCGGTGTGGCCGCGGCCGTCCGTGCCGCGCGGACCCGAACCCTGCCGCCCCGGCTGCGGCAGGCGTGGGGCGCGGTCGCCGCCTGCTTCGCCGTGCTCGTGGTGACCGTCCCGCTGCCGATGGTGCTCGGCGGATCGCGCTGGGACGACGTGACGCACGTGCTGTTCGTCGGCGCGCTGCTGATCGCCCTGCAACGGTTCCCGCTCGCCGTGGGCGACCGCCGCGGCCGGCTCAAGGCGGCCATCGACGCGCTGACCGTGATGGCCGGCGGCTCGGTGGTGCTCTGGTACACCACGATCGGGCCGCAGCTGCGCGACTCCGGTTCCATCCCGCTCACCGACGTGTTGTTCCCGCTGGGTGACCTGGCGCTGCTGTACAGCGCGGCGCGAGCGCTGCTGCGCGGCGCCGAGGAGTCCGCCCAGCGGCCGTTGCGGCTGCTCACCGCCGCGACGTTCATCCTGTTCACCGGCGACGCGCTGCACGGCCGTCTGACCGCGATGCCGGAGTCCTGGCAGTACGTCTGGTGGATCGCCGCGGACGCGCTGCTCGCGGCGGCCGCCGTCGCGCAGACCCGGCCCCGGGTGGGCCGGGCCCCGCGCCGGACCGTCGCCGCCGGGCGGTACCTGCCGTTCACCGCGGTCGCCGTCGCGCACCTGCTGATGCTGGCGCAGGCCTGGCAGGACGGCTCGTTCCACCCGTGGGGCGGACTGGCGCTCGGCAGTGCGGCGCTCAGCGTGCTGGTGCTCTACCGGCAGACGCTCGTGCAGCGGGAGAGCGACGAGCGGGCCCTCACCGACGGGCTGACCGGGCTCGGCAACCGGAGCATGTTCCGGCAGGTGTCGTACCGGACACTGGCCCGGGGCACCCGCACGGGCATCCTGGTGATCGACATGAACGGTTTCAAGGAGATCAACGACACCCTCGGGCACAAGGTCGGCGACCGGGTGCTGGCCGAGTTCGCCGGGGTGCTGCGCCGCAGCGTGCCCGCCTCGGCGATCCCGGCCCGGCTGGGCGGCGACGAGTTCGCGGTGGTGCTGCCCGACATTCACCGGCCCGAGGAGGCGTACGAGGCCGCGGGGCGCCTGGCCGCCGCCCTCGGCCCGGTCGTCGTGGACGGCCACCTGATCACCCTGGCCGCCAGCATCGGCGTCGCCGTCACCGACGCCGGCCGGCTCACCCACGACGAGATCGTGCACCGCGCCGACCTGGCCATGTACAAGGCGAAGTCCCTGGGCCCGCAAACCCGCTGGGCGATCTGGCAGGAGTCCCTGGAACCATCCTCCGCCGACCTCCCCCTGGCCGCCTGACGACTTCGCGGTCACCACCACACCGCCCTCCCTCAACACCGTCCTTCCACCACCGCACCGCCTTCCGCCGCGACCCTCCTCCGCGCGACCGGAATGCGGCCGGGACCGCCCGCTCCACCTCCGGCGACCCGGACCGCCCGCTCCACCTCCGGCGACCCGGGCCGGTCGCCGCGGCGGGGCGCGGGCGGCGGTCACTCGTTGTGCAGGACCCGGGCGATCGTCAGGCGGGCCGCGGAACGTGCCGGCAGCAGCGCGCCCAGCACCGCGATCAGCACCCCGCAGAGGACCATCAGGGCGAGCGTGACCGGGTTCCACACGGCCATCACCGAATCCGGCAGGGTGATCTTGGCGGAGTCGGCGGCCATCGGAATGACCAGCCGGTGTGCGGCCAGGCCGAACGGGATGCCGAGCAGGCCACCGACCACACCGAGCGCCGCCATCGACGTCACCAGCATCGTGATCACCTGGCGTGGCGTCATCCCGATCGACTTGAGCATGCCCAGATCACGGCGGCGGTCCAGGACGTCGAGGGCGACCGTGTTGAGCACCCCGAGCGCCGCCACCGTGGCCAGCAGCAGCGCCAGCACCGTGGCGAACGTGGTCACCACCGGCGTCACGTCGTCCCCGCCGCTGTTGTCCCACGGCGACAGGCCGGGATCGGCGGCCCGGACCGCCCCCATGTATCCCGCCAGGTCGGTGCCCTCGGCGACCTCCACCTGGTAGTAGTAGTCGTCCGGGGTGGCGCCCGGCACCTCCCGCCACGGCGCGAACAGCGCGTCGTCGCCGGAGCCGGGCAGCCCCATCATCGTCACCCCGACCAGGGTGACCGTCATCCGGTCGCCGGCCACCTCCAGGGTGAGCGTGTCACCGACCTTCAGGCCGCGCTCGTTCGCCATCTCGGTGGGCGCCACCACCTCACCCGGCGCCGACATCCACCGGCCCGCGATGAGCTGCCTCTCATGACCCATCGCCGCGACGTCACCGCGGACGAAGTCCACCTGGACCGGGCTGCTCTGCCCCACCATCGCATAGCTCCGGGTCACCGAGATGCCGATCCGCTCCGTGCCCGGCAGGCCGCGGAGCAGCGCCTCGACCTCCTGATGGGTGCGGGTGCTCATCGTCTCGTTGAAATCAGGGTTGCCGGGACGGATCCCGATGTCCCCGCCCGCCTCGGTGCCCAGGGCGGCGACCCGCAGGAGCGAACCGGACAGGCCGGTCGCGAACGTCACCGTGATCACCCCGAGCAGCAGCGACGCCATGGTCAGCGCGGTCCGCGCCGGCCGGGCGAACGGCAGGCCCAGCCCGAGGCTGACCGAGCGCGGCAGTCGCGTACCACTCAAGGCGCGCTGGACACGCAGACCGCGACCCCGCCGCGGAGCGCTGCCCGCGCTGATCGCCTCGGCGGCCGACAGCCGGCCGGCACGCCGGGCGGGCACCAGCGCGGTCAGCAGCACCAGCCCCGGCACGCCGAGCAGCCCGGCCACCCACACCCACGTCGGCACGCCGGTCTGCCCGTAGCCGAGATCGCGGAACGTGTCACTGAGCAGCGGGTATGCCCCGGCCACACCCAGGGCCGTGCCGAGCACCGCGCCCGTGACCGCCGGCACCGACACCATGGTCAGATAGACCGCGACGACCTGCCGCGGAGTGAAACCGAGGGACTTGAGCACCCCGATGTGCCGGAACCCGGAGACCACCGCGCCACTCACCACGTTGCCGACGATGAGCACGGCGACCAGCAGGCCGAGCACCCCGAACGGCCCCAGGAACGGCAGGTAGACCCCGGCGGTCTCGGCCGCCTCGTCCTTCATCACCTGGTACGGCTGAGCCGCGAGCAGGGACCGGCCGGGCAGCCCCGTGGTCACCCCGGACAGTCGCTGCCGCACGGCCTCCCGGCTGGAGACGTCGCCGGAGAACCGGTAGAGCATCTGGGTGCCGGCCGGATCCAGCTGCGCCACCTGCGCGGGAGTCGCCCAGGCGTCCGCGGAGGCGCTGACGCTCCACGCCCACCCGACCACCCGCAGCGTCGTCCCGCCCACGGTGACCTCGCTGACCGCGGACAGCGGCCCTTGTGCGAACCGCTCCCCGTCCGCCGGCACCGCGTTGAGCACGACCTCGCCCGGCCCGGTCGCCCATCGGCCCTGCCAGACGTCCAGGCGGTCCACGTCACCGTCCGGAGCGGCCCGCCCGACCACCCGCAGCGGCCCGCGCAGCCAGGGGCCCGGATCGTCGCTCTCCAGGCTGACGGTCGCCTGCGCGAACGGGCCCGCCGACGCCGCCACCCCCTCCCGCGCGCCGGTGAGCTGCGCGTCGCTGACCAGCGCCCGGTCGAACGCCGCCACCGCGTGCGCGCCCCGCTGGGCGGCGAAGACCCGGTCGAACGGCGTAGAGGTGGCATCCAGCAGCGCCAGCGACACCACCACGGTGGCCGTGCAGAGGAACGCCACCAGCCCGATCACGAACGTCTGCAACCGGCGCCGGCGGACCGCGGCCCGCGCGGCCGCCCACACGGCTCTCACACCCGGTCCAGGGTGGACTCGGCCGCGATCCGCCCGTCGGCGAACTCGACCAGGCGGCTGGCGCAGCGGTGCGCGAGCCGCTCGTCGTGGGTGACGATCAGCAGCGTCTGACCGATCTGGTTGAGGTCGATCAGCAGGTCCATCACCTGCTCACCGGCCCTGCTGTCGAGAGCGCCGGTGGGCTCGTCGGCCAGCAGCAGGGCCGGCCGGTTCATCAGCGCGCGGGCGACCGCGACCCGCTGGCGCTCACCGCCGGACAGGGCGGCCGGATAGAGGTCGCGCCGGTCGGCGATGCCCAGCTCGTCGAAGAGCTCCAGCGCCCGGCGCCGGGCGGTGCCGGCCGGCGAACCGGTCAGCTGGGCGGCCAGAGCCACGTTGTCCAGCGCGGACAGATCGTCGAGCAGATTGAAGAACTGGAAGATCATGCCGAGGTGGTGGCGGCGGAACAGGGCCAGGCGCGTCTCGCTCATCAGGTCGAGGCGCTCGCCGTGCACGGTCACCTCCCCGGAGGTCGGCCGGTCCAGGCCGGCGACCATGTTGAGCAGCGTCGACTTGCCACAGCCGGACGGGCCCATCACGGCCACGGCCTCGCCCCGGCGGATCCGCAGGGAGACGCCGTCCAGGGCGGCCGTCTCGCCGTACTCCTTGCGCACACCATCGAGGCGCACCACCGTCTCTGTCGTCATGTCGCTGCACGCTACGGACGTCCTCAAGCCAAGCGCATCGGCTGCCGGATGGAATCGGGCCGTGGTAGTCATACCGGGGATGTACGGGCCACCGACCACGGGATGATGCGCCCGGCCATCGCTGTCTGGCACTGTTCCGTGCGTGGGAACGTGGATGCTCGTCGTGGCGCTCGTGACGGCCTCCCTGGCCGCTGCGGGCCTCGGGCTCGCGCTGCGCCGGGCCCGGCAGCGGCACGAGCGGGCGCTGGGGGAGCGGGGCTGGCTGCTCGAGCGCGAGCGGGAGACCGCGGCGCGGGCCGCCGTCGGTGAGGAGCGTGCCCGCATCGCCCGCGAGCTGCACGACATCGTCAGCCACAACGTCAGCGTCATGATCGTGCAGGCCGGCGCGGCCCGCGAGGTCCTGGCCACGATGCCGGACGAGGCGGGCGCGGCGCTCGCCGCGGTCGAGCGCGCGGGCCGCGACACGATGACGGAGCTGCGGCATCTGCTGGGCCTGCTGGCTCCGGCCGCCGACGGCGACGATGACGACGACGAGGGTACGGTGTTCGCCCCTCAACCCACCCTGACCAGGCTCGGCCCGCTGGTGGACCGGATCGCCTTCGCCGGCCTGCCGGTCGAGGTGCGGATCGCGGGCGAGCCCCGGCCGCTGCCGACCGGCATCGACGTCACCGCGTTCCGCATCGTGCAGGAGGCGCTGACCAACGCTCTCAAACACGGTTCCGGCGGCAAGGCCGAGGTCACCATCCGCTACGCCGGCCACTCCCTCCGCGTCGAGATCCTGACCACCGGCCCCAGCGTCCTGACCGCCGGCCATCCACGCCGGCCGTCCCGGCCCACCCGCCCCGCCACTCTGTCCCCGGGGCCGGGCCGCTTGAGCGCGGGTGCCGGCAGGGAGGAGCGGAGCGGAACCACCGACGGCGCCGGCCGTCCCGGTGGCGCCGACGGCCGGGAGGAGCGCGGGACCGGGCGCGGTCTGGCGGGGCTGCGCGAGCGGGTCGCGCTCTACGGCGGCGACCTCGACGCGCGGCGCAGGCTCGGCGGCGGCTACCGGGTCCGCGCCCGCCTGCCCTTGGACGCGAGATGAGCGATATCGGGCCGCGGGTGCTGATCGTCGACGATCAGGAGCTGATCAGGACCGGGTTCCGGATGATCCTCACGGCCCGGGGCATCGACGTCGTCGGTGAGGCCGGTGACGGGGCTGCCGCGGTCGAGGCCGAGCGGCGGCTGCGGCCCGACGTGGTGCTGATGGACATCCGGATGCCCGGCCTGGACGGCATCGAGGCCACCAGGCGGATCCTGGCCCGTACCCGCGACTGCCGGATCCTCATGCTGACCACGTTCGACCTGGACCGTTACGTCTATGCCGCGCTGACCGCCGGTGCCAGCGGTTTCCTGCTCAAGGATGTGACCGCCGACCACCTGGCCGCCGCGGTCCGTCTGGTCGGCACCGGCGACGCCCTGCTCGCCCCGTCGATCACCCGCCGCCTGGTGCAGCGGTTCGCCACCGAGAGCGAGACCCCGGCGCTGCACCGTGACCTGACCGCGCTGACCCCCCGCGAGCTGGAGGTTCTGACCATGCTGGGCCGCGGCCTGTCCAACACCGAACTGGCCGAGGCCCTCACCCTGAGCGAGGCGACCGTCAAGACGCACGTCGCCCGCATCTTCGCCAAACTCGACCTGCGCGACCGCGCCCAGGCCGTCATCCTCGCCTACGAGACCGGCCTGATCACCCCGAGCGCATGATCCCCACTGGGCTGATCCCCACCGCGCGGGAGGCGGGACCGGGGAGCGGTGCTGCCGCCGGGTCGGCGGCTGTGGCTGTCAGGTGTTTCTGCGCCGGCGGCGGACGGCGGCCAGCCAGAACAGCAGCGGGGTGAAGACGATGGCGAGGCAGGCGAGCGGCACCAGGGCCCACGCGATGATGGGGCGCGCCGGGAACGGTCCGGCGGTGGGGACCGGCCCACCGAAGCGGCCGGCCTGCACCAGGTCCTGGGCCACGTCCAGGGTCAGGACCCCGTCCGGTGGGTCGAGCAGGACGCGGGTTCCGCCGTCGGTGCCGAGACCCAGCAGGGTGACGTGGCCGGTCTCCCACCAGCCGGTGTCGTCCCAGGCGCGATCGGCGCCGCGGGAGGTGTCCCGGTAGGCGTCGTGTTCGGGCTCGTGGCGCAGCACGACGAGGTCACGTCCCTGGCTCCAGCCGACGGCGCGGACCGCCATGCCGGTGACCGCGGGCAGTTCCGGGCCGGTGGTGGGTGCGCCGGTGGCCGCGTCCCGGTAGGTGATCGTCCACCGGCGGGCGGCGAGCGCGGCGGCGTCGCAGTCCTCCAGGCAGCCGTCGAGGTTGGCGATCGCGATGCGGGTGCCGTCCGGGTGGAACGCCCCCGTGCCGGCGAGATAGGCGCGCGGGCCGAGGTCGACGGTCCAGCGTGTGCCGCCGTCGGGGGCCGTCAGCCGCAGCGACGAGCCGTGGGACACGGCGATGCCGCGGCTGTCCGGGGCGAACGCGCCGCGTGACGCGGCCCGCTCCGACCCGTACGGCTGCTTGTCGTCGAGCGGCTGCACGGCGCCGCTGCTCAGATCCACCCACACCAGCTGGGTCGCGTCACTGCCGAACGTGTACGTCTCGGCGAGCATCGACCGGCCGTCCGGCGCCCAGGCGACCGGCCCGGCCCAGCGCAGGTCTTCGATGGAACCGGCCAGCGAAGCCGGGCCACCGGACGAGACGGAACCGCTGGGCGACGCCGAGCTGCCGGGCGAGGGGGAACCGCTGGGCGACGCCGAGCTGTCGGGCGAGGGGGAACCGCTGGGCGATGCCGGGCCACCGGGGGAGGGGGAACCACTGGGCGACGCCGGGCCGCCGGAGGAGGCGGGGCTGCCGGCCAGCGAGGTGGCGCCGACCAGGGTGGTGGCGCCGGTGGTGAGGTCGATGATCTCGAGGGCGTTCTGGTAGGCGGAGGGCTGGGCCAGCCGCCGCCCGTCCGGGGACAGCAGCACGTCCTCGCCGGCGGAGATGTCGTCCCAGCCGCCGTGCAGGGTCATCCGGTAGTCGCCGTTGCGGCCGACCACCGCGATCTTGCCTTCGGAGTCGATGATGTCGGTGCCGCGGAAGCCGAGGGTGTCGCCGCCGGCCAGGACGGAGGCGGGGCCGGGCGGGTCCATGTCGACGGTGGCCTGCCACATCCACGGCAGGTCGAGGCCGCCGGGGACGGTCTCGCCGGGCGGATCCTGCCAGGGGCGGCCGGCCAGCACACCGGCGCCGGCGATGGCCGGCAGGACCAGCCCAATGATCAGAATCGCTTTCCGCACCCGGGCGAGTATGCCGGACCGGCGCAACCGCCTCGTGCCCCACAGGGCGGAAGTCGCGAGGGTACGGGTCACACCATGGGATCTTTCTTGAACGCTCGTTAAGCTGACTCCCATGACCGTGGACCGACTGCTTCCCACCCCGGAGGCACACGACCTGCTCGACCTCACCACCGAGCTCGCCACCCGAGAGCTCGCCGGCAAGGTCGACGACTTCGAGGCGCGGGGCGAGTTCCCCCGCGAGATCCTCCGCACGCTGGGCCGTTCCGGGCTGCTCGGCCTGCCCTACCCCGAGGCCGACGGTGGCGCCGGCCAGCCGTACGAGGTCTATCTCCAGGTTTTGGAGATCCTGGCGGGCACCTGGCTGGGCATCGCCGAGGCGGTCAGCGTGCACACCCTCTCCTGTTTCCCGGTGGCTTATTACGGCACGCCCGAGCAGCGCAAGATGCTGCCGGAGATGCTCGGCGGCGAGCTGCTCGGGGCGTACGCCCTCTCCGAACCGCAGGGCGGAAGCGACGCCGCCTCCCTCGCCACCCGCGCGGTCGCCGACGGCGACGACTTCGTCGTCAACGGCACCAAAGCCTGGATCACGCACGGTGGGCGGGCCGATTTCTACAACCTCTTCTGCCGTACGGGTGAGCCCGGCGCCCGGGGCATCTCCTGTCTCCTCGCCGACGCCGCCACCCCCGGCCTCCTGCCGCAGGCCCCGGAGCGGCTGATGGGCCTGCGCTCGTCCGCTCCGGCCCAGATCGTCCTGGAGGACGCCCGCATCCCGCGGGACCGCCTGGTCGGCACCGAGAACCAGGGTTTCGCCATCGCCATGAGCGCCCTGGATTCGGGCCGTCTCGGCATCGCCGCGTGCGCGGTCGGCCTGGCCCAGGCCGCCGTCGACTACGCCACCGGTTACGCCAAGGAGCGTGAGCAGTTCGGCCGGCCGATCGCGGAGTTCCAGGGCCTCGGGTTCATGCTCGCCGACATGGCCACCCAGGTCTCCGCGGCCCGCGCGCTGCTGCTCGCCGCGGCCCGGTCGAAGGATGCCGGCCGCCCGTTCTCGATCGAGGCGGCGAAGGCGAAACTGTTCGCCACCGACGTCGCCATGAAGGTCACCACCGACGCGGTGCAGATCCTCGGTGGGTACGGCTACTCCGCCGACCATCCGGTGGAGCGCTGGTTCCGGGAGGCGAAGGTGCTGCAGATCGTCGAGGGCACCAACCAGATCCAGCGGCTGGTGATCGCCCGTTCGATGACCGCCGGCTGAGACGCGCGGTGGGCGATCCCCGCCGGTGACTGAACGAGCAGTAATGTCACGAGTGTGGAAGAGATCGACCAGGCGATCGTGTCGGCCCTGACCGCGGACGGACGGTTGTCGTACACCGACCTGGCCGAGCGGGTGGGCCTCAGCGTCTCCGCCGTGCACCAGCGGGTCCGCCGCCTCGAACAGCGCGGCGTCATCAACGGCTACACGGCCAGGGTCTCGTACGAGGCCCTGGACCTGCCGTTGACGGCGTTCGTGGCGATCCGCCCGTTCGACCCGTCGCAGCCCGACGACGCCCCGGACCGGCTGGCGCACCTCGCCGAGATCGACTCCTGCTATTCGGTCGCCGGGGAGGACTTCTACCTTCTTCTGGTACGGGTGAAGAGCCCCGCCGATCTCGAACGGCTCCTGCAGGACATCCGGACGGCCGCGAACGTCACCACCCGCACGACGGTGGTGCTGTCCACGCCGTACGAGAACCGCCCTCCCCGGATCGCCGCCCCGCCCGCCGGCTGACCCGCGGCCGTGGAGAGCCTCACCAAGAACCGGCAGGCGCCCGGCACGCTGCGGGCCATGATCGAGCGCGCCTACGGCCCCGGCGAGACGCTGGACTCCGCCGAGGAGCTCGGGCACGGCTGGTTCAACGTCGCCTACCGGATCCGGCTGCGGCTCGCCTGGACCCGGGGCCGGCTCGACGAGTCGGTCGTCCTGTTCGGCTGACTCAGTCGACGTCCCTGGACAGCATCTCGTACGCCGACGGCGGCAGGACCGGCGCGTCCTTCGGGGCCGTGGGCGCGGCCGTCTCCCCGTACCCCGAGATCTTGATGACCAGCGGCGGCTCCGGCTCGTGACCGCCGGCCGGTTCGGAGGCGAGCTGGCCGGGCATCGTGACGGTGAACTCGGTGAGCCGCCCCTGACCGTCCAGCACCGCCTGGTACGACATGGTCTTCGCCGCCGGACCGTACAGATGGGTGGGGTCGCTGAACAGCAGGTTCAGATCCGGGTCCACCTTCGTCGCGTCGAGCGTCCCGGTGATCGTGTCCCCGGCCCGCGCGGCGGTCGTCACCGCGGTGACCAGCCCGCCCGCGCCCGGAACGTCGTACTCCCCGGGCTTCGGCAGCGGGGCCATGTAGTCCAGGCCGCTCTGCTCGTCGATCGCCGCCGCCGCCACCAGTTCCTTCGCGTCGGCGCGCACCCACCGTTTGCCGTCCAGCAGCGCGTAGATCTTCTCGATGTCCTTCAGTTGGGCCGCCGTGGCGCCGTGCTGCTTGTACAACTTCATGTACTGATCGCGCATCTCGGCGCTGCCGTGCAACAGGTACCGCAGGTAGACGACGTCGCCGACCCGCATCGCCGCTCGCTGCTCATGCTCCAGCAGCACCCCGTCCGGCAGGTGGACGTCACCCCGCTGCACATCCTGCGACAGGTAGGCCCCGGTCCGGCTGAACGAGTAACTGCCCGTCTTCAGCGCCTCCGCCGACTTCAGCAGCGCCGCCCGGGCGTCACCGGACGGCGTGGTCCGACCCGTCGACGGAGCGGCTCCGGGTTTCGCGCACCCGGCCACACCGAGCACGGCGGCGAGCGCGACGGCGAGCATTCTCGAGGTTGTCACCGTCCCAACATAATGACCTTGCTCAAGTGGCCCGCCGGGCGCACCCTGACCGGATGCCTGCCGTCCCGCCCGTCCGCCGTGTCCGTTTCGAGGTCCGTCCGTGGTCCACCGCCCGGGAACTGCTTCCCACCGTCGACGGCGTCAGCCTGGTCGACCTGGTCGCGGGCTACGAGCGCGCGTCCGGCTTCGACGTTCCCGGAGCGTACGCCGGGCTGGTGCTCGATGACTTCGACGCCGCCGACCTGACCGGCTACCTCACCGGGCGGCCCGAGACCGCCTACCGGGACCGGCAGGGCGTGATCGCTCTCCTGGGCTGCGACTGCGGCGAGGTCGGCTGCTGGCCGCTGGAGGCGCAGGTGCTCACGAAGGGTGATCTGGTGATCTGGCGCCACTTCACCCAGCCGTTCCGCCCCACCCGCGACTACGGCGACTTCGGCCCGTTCCTCTTCCACCGCACCCAGTACGACGACGCGGTCCGGGAAGCCGCTGCCACTCCCCACGCGAGGTAGCCGCCACCCATCACCCCGGGCCGGCCGATCCGTCCCGCCGGATTGATCTCGTAGACGGCATCGGCGACCATCGGCAGGTGAGCGTCGATCGGAATCCTGTGGAACTGCAGATCAACGAGGTTCGGAACTCCCAGTGGGCGGAAGCGACCGTGACCGTGCGCAACCTCGGCGGCACGGTCTTCCGCGGTGCCAGATTCCACCGAGTCGACGGCGCGGAGCACCTGATCGACCTGGAGCTGACCCGCATCATCCACTACCAGAGAACGGTCGACGAGCTCTCCGGCGGCCACACGGCCCTGGTCACCCTGAGCGGGTCCGGCGCACGCGTCCTTCGGTCGGGCACTCTGGCCGACGGCTGGCAGTGCATCGAGGGCCACAACGGTCCGACTCCCGGTGCGCCCGATCAGTGACCGGTCGCGCATGCACGAATCCTTGCCGCCCTGCCCGGAAGGAGGCCGGAATCGCCGGCGCGCAACGTCCACTGGCGACAATAGCCCGGCGGTAACCGCGTCCGGATTGACGGAAGCGCTATTCATGGGCCAATACATTGACCACATGACCATCCGGGTCCTTGACGAAGAATCGCCGGACACCCCATGGTTCATCGGTCAGTTCGTGCACGATCTCGGCCCCGGCGGCACGGGCGGCTTGGTAGCTGGCATCGACGTCGTCGACCTGGACCGAGGCGACGGGGACGACCGGCGCCGTCGCGTCATGCGTCATGATGCTCAACTGCACCTCGGGCCGCTGCGGATCGGCGAGCGTCACGATCCAGCCATGATCCATCACCACCCGCAGGCCGAGGACACGGGTGTAGAAGGCGACGGCATCCTTCATCGACCGAGTCTTGAGGTCGGGCACCACGCGATTGACTGTCACGCGCGGATCGTATCCCTGACCGGCGCCCACGGCGGTCCGAAGTGCAACGCACCGTCATGCCGCCGTCCGGTTGTGCCGGGCGGGTGTCGTGGCCTGCTTCGGTGCGGCTACGGCCGGTAGGTGAAGGCGCCGCAGTACTCCAGTGAGGAATCGCGCGGTGTGGCGATCACGTTCGGCGGGAAGACGCAGACGGCGCTGTCCGCCCACCGTCCCGGGTCGAGATCGGGAAGCCATTGCTCGGCCCACGACGCGTCGCGCAGCAACTGCCGAACGGGCATCGCCTTGCCGGCGTGGGTCGTCTCGATGGTGGACGGCTCGTACTCGTGGAGGCCGATCTCCTCGATGAATCGCGACGGCACCGCATCGCCCTCGGCGGTGTACGTCGGCTCGACGAAGGTTCGCAGTTCCTTCTCCGACGGGAACCGGCCGGTCGAGACGAAGACATGAACGATCGCCATGTTGCGATCCTAGATCTCGCTGTTCGGCAGCGTCCTGATCCGGCGCTCGGGCGCCTGGTCCGCGGCCAGACGAGTTCGTCGCCGTTCGATCTCCGCCGTGTTCCGCCGGATGGTAGCGGGGGACAGGAGCGGGTCCGGATGTGTCTTTCCCGGTTCAGGCGGAGGGGCGTGCCGCGAGGAACCGGCGCCGAGTCCGGTACCGGCCGGGCACGACAGCGGATCCCGGTGGAGGCCGGACCGGTCCTGCCCGGCGGTGACCGGGTCATCGCGGCGAGGTGGCGGCGCCGGGCAGGAGAAGCCGCCCCACCGGCGGTACGTGGCTACGCCGGGAAGGCGGCGCGGGACTACTGCCGGTACGTGGCGAGGAACGTGCCGAGGCGGCCGACGGCGTCGTCGAGGACGTCGACCGGTGCCAGGAACACCACCCGGAAGTGGTCCGGTGTGTCGATGTTGAAACCGGTGCCGTGCGACAGCAGCAGGTGCTGCTGCTCCAGCAGGTCGATGATCATCCGCTCGTCGTCGCGGATCTTGTGGACGGCCGGGTCCAGGCGGGCGAACAGGTACAGCGCACCCTCCGGTTTGACGCACTCCACGCCGGGGATCGCGGTCAGCGACCGCCACGCGTGCTCACGCTGCTCGTGGAGGCGCCCGCCGGGCCGGACCAGCGCGTCGATGCTCTGGTAGCCGCCGAGCGCGGTCTGGATGGCGAGCTGGGCCGGCACGTTCGGGCACAGCCGCATGTTCGCGAGCAGCTGCAACCCTTCCAGGTAGTCGGTGTCCCGGCCGGTGAACCCGGTGACCGCGAGCCAGCCGGAACGGAACCCGGCGGCCCGGTGCGTCTTCGACAGGCCGCCCATGCTGATCATCGGCACGTCCGGGGCGAGCGCGGCGGCGGAGTGGTGCACCGCCCCGTCGAACACGATCCGGTCGTAGATCTCGTCGGTGAGCACCAGCAGCCCGTGCCGGCGAGCCAGGTCGAGCATGCCCTCCAGGACCTCCCGCGAGTACACGGCGCCGGTCGGGTTGTTCGGGTTGATGATCACCATGGCCCGGGTGTTCGGGGTGATCCGGGACGCCAGATGCTCCAGGTCGGGCTGCCAGCCGGCCGACTCGTCGCAGCGGTAGTGCACGGCCCGGCCGCCGCACAGCGACACCGCGCCGGTCCACAACGGGTAGTCGGGGCTCGGCACCAGCACCTCGTCGCCGGTGTCCAGCAGCGCCTGCAGCGTCATCACGATCAGCTCGGAGACGCCGTTGCCGAGCATCACGTCCTCGGGCTGCACGCCGGTGGCGCCCTGGTTCTGATATTTCTGGGCGACCGCGACCCGCGCCGAGTAGATGCCGCGCGCGTCGCTGTACCCCTGCGCCGACGCCAGGTTGTGCACCACGTCGTTGATGATCGGGTCGGGGGTGGCCAGGCCCCACGGCGCCGGGTTGCCGATGTTGAGCTTGATGATCTGGTGGCCTGCCGCCTCCAGCTCCTGTGCCCGCCGCAGGACCGGCCCACGGATGTCGTACCGGACAGCTTTCAGCCGCTGCGCCTGCTTCACCAGCACACTCTCCCACGATTGACGTCGTCGTCCTGGCAGCCTGACACATCGGCGATCGGCCGGGCGACGGCCAATCGCCGGTTCATGGCTTGCCGAAGATCCGGTCGAGTTGCGCGTCCAGAGCCGCACGGGCCTCACCGGCGGTGTACTGCCCGCCGAGCAGATAGACCCCGAGGCCCTCCATGAGGGCGAGCAGGCCGCGGGCTTCGACCTCTTTCCCCGGTACGGGCAACAGGCCGGCGATGAAGTCGACCATCTGCGCCGTCTCGTCCCGCAGCGCCGCCGACGCCGCCGGCCGCACGGCCGTGTACGCCAGGAACGCCATCGCCACCTTCGCGTCGGCGCGGGTGTCCTCGGACAGCGGCAGCAGTGTGCTGATCAGGGTGTGCAGCAGATCCCGGGGCGCCGGCCGGTCGCCCAGTCCGGTGATGGCGGCGGTGACCCGCTCCTGGTTGCGTTCGCGCACCACGTCCATCGCGAACGTCATCATCTCGTCCTTGGTGCGGAAGTAGTGCTGCACCATCCCGGCGGACACGCCCGCCTCGGCGGCCACGTGCCGCAGGCTGACCGCTTCCAGGCCCTGTTCGGCGGCGACCCGCATCAGCGCGTCGGCGATCAGGGTGCGGCGCTGCAACCGGTCGACCTTCTTGGGCATGCCGTCGATGCTGTCACGCAGGAGGGGCGGGACGGACGGTGGGGACGCCGGGGCGGAACCAGCATTGTCCTAGGACGCTGTAGCGGGTGTGACGTTTCGCGGCGGGCCCGGCCGGGAAACACCTGATCGAGAAGAAGATGACGACACCGGCCGAGGAGGTCTGACCCATGAGCTTCACCGACAAGGTCAAGAACAAGGCCGAGGAGATCGCCGGCAAGACGAAGCAGGGCGTCGGCGAGGCGACCGACAACGAGCGGCTGTTCGCCGAGGGCCAGGCCCAGGAGGCGTCGGCGCACGCCAAGCAGGCGGGCGAGCACGTCAAGGACGCCGGCCGGGACGTCAAGAACGCCCTGAGCTGAGCCTGAGTCCGACCGGAGTGGACGTGAGGGCGGGCACCACCCCCGGGTGCCCGCCCTCCTGCTATGCCGCCTGCTGTTTACGCCACCAGGCCTGACCCGACTCGGGCAGGGTGTCGATCGGGTCGTAGTAGGCGTACAGCTTGGTCAGGGCCTCGCTGTCACCCGCCTCCAGGGACGTGCGGTAATTCTTGGTCCAGTACGAGATGCCGTGCTCCCGGTCGTAATCGGCGATCATGTGCACCCACCGTTTCCCGACGAACGGCACGTCGCAGACGATGCGCGGGGTCGCGTACCCCGGCAGGTAGCCCATCAGGTCGTGCTGCAGCTGCTGGGCGTGCCAGACCGGGACGCGCCAGTGCTCCGCGTTCGGGATCATGTCGCACATGTAGAAGTAGTAGGGCAGGATGCCCGCCTCGCCCTGCAGCGCGAAGCAGAGATCGAGCAGGTCGTCGGCGGTGGCGTTGACCCCGCGCATCAGCACGCCCTGGTTGCGGACGTCCCGGACACCCACCTCCAGGAGGGTGCGCACCGCGCGCGCGACCATCGGCGTCAGCGAGTTCACGTGGTTGACGTGGGTGTGCACGGCCAGGTTGACGCCGCGCCGTTCGGCGGTGACGGCGACCCGGTGCATGCCTTCGACCACGTCGTCCTGCAGCCAGTGCTGCGGCAGGCCCATCAGCGCCTTGGTGGCGAGCCGGATGTCGCGCACGGTCGGCACCGACAGCAGGCCCATCAGGTACGCCTCGAGCTGTCTCCACGGCACGTTCGCCACGTCGCCGCCGGAGACGACCACGTCCCGGACCCCCGGGTGGGCCTTGAGGTAGGTGAGGTGGGCCTCGTACCGGTCGGCGGGTTTCTGCACGAGTTTGAGCTTGGCGACCGCCGGGGTGCTGTTGCCGACCAGGTCCATCCGGGTGCAGTGGCCGCAGTACTGCGGGCAGGTGGACAGCAGCTCGGCGAGCACCTTGGTGGGGTAGCGGTGGGTGAGTCCCTCGGCGACCCACATGTCGTGCTCGTGCAGTGAGTCGCGCGCCGAGTGCGGGTGCGACGGCCAGTCCCGGCGCCGGTCGGAGGCGATCGGCAGCATGTAGTTGCGGATCGGGTCGGCGGTGAACGACGCGGTGTCGGGCGCGGCGTCCGGGACCATGGTGTTGAGCATCTGCGGCGGGATCAGCATCGACATGGTTGCCAGGCGCTGCTGGTCGGCCTCCAGGTCGGCGTAGAAGGTGTCGTCGACCAGGTCACCGAGGACGGCGCGGAGCTGCTTGACGTTCTTGACGCAGTTGACCCGCTGCCACTGGGCGGACTGCCACTGGGCGGCGGTGACGTCGCGCCAGCCGGGGAATCGGGTCCAGTCCGGCTCGACCAGCTCACGCCGCCGGTATTCGTAGGGCTGTCCCGCTGCCGTCTCTGCCACCGGATCCTCCTGACTCTGGACTGCCGATCAACGTACTGGATATTCTCCGGTCTAGAAAGCGTGAAGCCGGAGGATTTACGGTGAGACGGCGCTTGTTCACGATTGTTTTATGGGGTGGAGGTCGGGGATGTCGGGGTCGACGGGTTTACGGCGGGTGCTCGAGCCGGCCGGGGTGCTGCCGCAGGCCGCGTGGCGGCTCGACGCCTCCCCGGAGATCGGGCCGGACGAGGTGCGGATCCGGGTGCGGCGGCTCAACCTCGACGCGGCCAGTTACCGGCAGCTGTCGGAGAAGCACGGCGGTGACGGCGCGGCGATCCGGGCCGAGGTCCTCGACATCGTCGCGACGCGCGGGAAGATGCACAATCCGGTCACCGGGTCGGGCGGGATGCTGATCGGGGTGGTCGACGAGGTCGGGCCGGAGTCGCCGCTGCCGCTCAAGCCGGGGGACCGGGTGGCCACGCTGGTGTCGCTGACGCTGACACCGTTGCGGATCACCGACGGCCTCGAAGGCTGGGACGGGCTGAGCGAGCAGGTGCCGGCCGCGGGGACGGCGATCCTGTTCGGCCGGTCGGTGGCCGGGGTGCTGCCCGACGATCTGCCGCCGGAGCTGGCCCTGGCCGTCTACGACGTGTGCGGGGCGCCGGCGCTGACCGACCGGGTGATCCGCGGGCACGACCGGTGGCGGGGGCAGGCCGGCGTCGAGGGCGAGGAGCCCGGGCGGGCGGTCAGCGTGGCGGTGCTCGGCGGGGCGGGCAAGAGCGGGTCGCTCACCCTGGCGGCGGCCAAGCGCGCCGGCGCCCGTACCACCGCGGTGGTCCTCGACGAGGCCGAGCGCGACGCGCTGCGGGGGACCGGTCTCGCCGACCGCATCGCGATCGCCGACGCACGGGACCCGGTCGCCGTCAGCGAGGCCGTCGGCGAGCCCGCGGACGTCACGGTCGTCTGCGTGGACGTGCCGGGCTGCGAGCATGGGGCGATCCTGGCCACGGCCGAGGGCGGCACCGTGATCTTCTTCTCGATGGCGACCAGCTTCTCCGCCGCCGCGCTCGGCGCCGAGGGACTCGCGGCGGACGTGACGATGCTGGTCGGCAACGGTTTCGTGCCCGGGCACGCCGATTTCGCGGTGGACCTGCTGCGGCGGGTTCCCGCGGTGCGGGCGTTGTTCGAGGCGCGGCTGGCGGCAGACTGAGCCGCATGACGAACACTCCCTCCGTCCGTTACGTGAACGGCCGCTTCTACTCGGCCGCGGAACCGCGCGCCACCGCCATGGTCACCAGCGGCGACACGATCGCCTGGCTGGGCGACTCCGCCGACGCGCCGTTCGCCGACGTCACCGTCGACCTGGACGGCGCGCTGGTCACGCCCGCGTTCGTGGACGCGCACGTGCACGCCACCGACACCGGCCTGGCGTTCGACGGGCTGGACCTGTCGGCGGTGCGGTCCCCGGGCGAGCTCCTGGAGAGGGTGGCGGCGTTCGCGGCGACCCGGCCGGCCGACGGGGTGGTGCACGGGCACGGCTGGGACGAGTCGACGTGGGCGGACCAGACGCCGCCGACCGCGGCCGAGCTGGAACGTGCCGGCGGCGGCCGCCGGGTGTACCTGTCGCAGGCCTCGGTGCACTCGGCGCTGGCGTCGTCGTCGCTGCTGCCGGCCGCGGCGGGGGTGGCCGGGTACGACGCGTCCGGCTGGGTGCGCGAGGAGGCCCACCACGCGGTCCGGGCGATCGCGCTCGGCGCGCTGACGCCCGCGCAGCGGACCGCGGCGCAGCGGACCGCCCTGGCGCGGGCCGCGTCGATGGGCATCGCCGCGGTGCACGAGTGCGGCGGGCCGGGCACGTCCAGCGAGGCCGATTTCCAGTCGGTGCTGGCGCTGTCCGGTCAGGGCCTGCCGCAGGTGTTCGGGTACTGGGGTGAGCTGGGCGGCGCGGAGCGGGCCCGGGAGCTGGGCGCGCACGGGGCGGCCGGTGACCTGTACGCCGACGGCGCGCTCGGGTCGCGGACGGCATCGGTGCGGCAGGCGTACCTCGACGGCGACCACGGCTGCGGTGAGGCGTTCCTGACCGCCGACCAGGCCGCCGAACACCTGCTCGACTGCGTCCGGGTCGGGTTCCAGGGCGGCTTCCACGCGATCGGCGACGCGGCCATCGAGACCGTCCTCGAGGGTTTCGCGATCGCCGCGAGGAGTGTCGGCGTGGACCGGCTGCGGTCCGGCAACCACCGCATCGAGCACGTCGAGCTGATCGACAAGGCGATGATCGCCCGGATGGTGGAGTTCGGGGTGATCGCCTCGGTGCAGCCGGTGTTCGACGCGCTGTGGGGCGGCGCCGACCGGATGTACGCGCAGCGTCTCGGCGTGGACCGGGCGCTGGCCAGCAACCCGATCGGGGCGATGCACGCGACCGGGGTGGCGCTGGCGTTCGGGTCGGATTCGCCGGTGACGGCGCTGGACCCGTGGGCGGTCGTGGTGGCGGCGGCGGCCCCGCGCAACCCGCGGTTCCGGATGACGGTGCGGTCGGCGTTCGCGGCGAGCAGCCGCGGCGGCTGGCGCGCGGCCGGGGTCGGCGGGGCGGGCGTGCTCAAGCCGGGCGCGTCGGCGACGTTCGCCGTCTGGGAGACCCCGGGCGGCCTGGCCGAGGGGCTGCCGGCGCTGCTGCCGGACGTGGACGGCGCTGTTCCGGCGCGGCCGGTGTGCCGGCGCACGGTGCTGCACGGCGAGACGATTTTCGAGGAATAGAGGAGAGCATCGACGTGGCGGGGAAGCTGGATCTGGACGCGGCCGTGGTCGCGCGGGCACGGGAGTTGGCCGCGCGGGCCGGGCAGCCGGTCGTCGACCTGGCGCGGTCGCACACCACGGTCAGCGTGGAGCGGGCCGTGCTGCGGCTGGCGGGAGTGCGCGGCGCCGACCCGGACGGCATCCCGTGGGTGAACCGCCTCGTCGACGCGGTCCGTGCCGACGTCGGTCTCGAGCACGGGGTGGCGGTGCCGGTGTTCCACGCGCTCGCCGGATCCGGTGTCGAGGACGTGACGGTGCTGGCGCAGAAGGCGGCGGCCGGGTCGGTGCGGTTCTCCCTGCCGTCGGGGAAGGCCGCGACGACGGCGCGGCGGCTCGCCAAGCGTGCCACCGCCGCCGGGCTGAGGACGGTGGACCGGCGGCGGGCCGAACGAGATCGGATGATCAAGCGGTACGGGGATCCGCGGCAGCGCCCGTGGATCTACCTGATCGTCGCGACCGGCGACATCCACGAGGACATCCCACAGGCGCAGGCCGCCGCCCGGGCCGGGGCGGACGTGATCGCGGTGATCCGGTCCACCGGGCAGTCGCTGCTGGACTACGTGCCGGAGGGCGCGACCCGGGAGGGTTTCGCCGGCACCTACGCCACGCAGGAGAACTTCCGGCTGATGCGGGCCGCCCTGGACGAGACGTCCAAGGAGGTGGGGCGGTACGTGCGGCTCACCAACTACGCGTCCGGGCTGTGCATGCCGGAGATCGCCACCCTGGCCGGGCTGGAACGCCTCGACATGATGCTCAACGACTCGATGTACGGGATCCTGTTCCGGGACATCAACCCGATCCGCACCTTCGTCGACCAGCGGTTCTCCCGGCAGATCCACGCCCGCGCCGGGATCGTCATCAACACCGGCGAGGACAACTACCTGACCACCGCCGACGCTGTCGACGCCGCGCACACGGTGACGGTGTCGCAGTTGCTCAACGAGTTCTTCGCGCACGAGGCGGGCCTGGCGGACTGGCAGCTCGGCCTCGGCCACGCCTTCGAGATCAACCCGGATCTGCCGGACTCGTTCCGTCTCGAGTTGGCGCACGCGCTGCTGGCGCGGGAGCTGTTCCCGGAGGCGCCGCTGAAGTGGATGCCGCCGACCAAGCACATGACCGGTGACGTGTTCCGCGGCAACCTGCTCGACGGGTTCTTCAACCTGGCCGGGGCGCTGACCGGTCAGGGCATCCTGCTCGTCGGCATGATGACCGAGGCGGTGGTGACCCCGTGGCTGTCCGACCGGGACATCGCTCTGCAGAACGTCCGCTACGTCCTCAACGGCGCCGGGAACCTGCACGAGGACTTCACCCCCGGCCCGTTCATCCGGGGCCGGGCCGACCAGGTCCTGTCCGAGGCCATCGGCCTGCTGGAACGCATCGTCGACGACGGCCTGCTGAACGCCATCGCGGACGGCACCTTCGGGATCATGAAACGGCCCGCCGACCGGGGCAAGGGGCTCGACGGGGTCGTCGCGACCGGCGCGGACTACTACAACCCGGTATCGGAGGAGCTGTGATCATCCGCCCGTACGGCGACACCACCGGCGACGGGATGGTGCAGCTCTCCTTCACCCTGCCGATCCCGCACGACAAACGCGCCGAGGGCGCCGCCCTGCAACTGGCGAACCGGATGGGCATGGACCCGGCGATGCTGGTGCACGCCAAGCAGATGGGCGACGGCTACACCTTCTTCGTCGTCTACGGCAAGGTCACCCACCTCGTCGACACCGACCAGGTGCAGGTCGTCGAACGCGACTTCCCGCTGCTGAGCGCGAAGGAGGTGAACGCGGCGGTGAAACGGGGGCTGCGGCGGCGGCTCAGCGTCGTCGGCGCGTGCATCGGCACCGACGCGCACACCGTCGGCATCGACGCCATCCTCAACCTCAAGGGCATCGCGGGGGAGAAGGGCCTGGAGTCCTACCCGGAGCTGGCGGTCACCAACATGGGCGCCCAGGTGTCGGTGCCGGACCTGGTGGAGACCGCCCGGGAACGCAAGGCCGACGCGGTGCTGGTCTCCCAGGTGGTCACCCAGCGCGACGCGCACCTGCACAACACGCGGGCCATGTCGGCGGCGTTCCGGGAGGCGCTGCCGGCCGGGAAACGGCCGCTGCTGATCGTCGGCGGGCCCCGCTTCGACGAGCTGATGGCCGCCGACCTGGGCGTCGACCGGATCTTCAGCCGTGGCACCACTCCCCGGGAGGTCGCCTCCTATCTCGTGCACGCTCTCGTCGGAGGCTCGAAATGATCACTGTGACGCATCGCCGGTATGTGCCGTACGCGCACGCCCACTACGCCGGCAACCTGGTCGACGGGGCCTACTCGCTGGGTCTGTTCGGCGACGTGGCCACCGAGATCTGCATTCGGCTCGACGGCGACGAGGGGCTGTTCGCGTCCTACGACGACGTGCAGTTCAAGGCGCCGGTGCGGGCCGGGGACGTCCTGGAGATCTCCGGGACGGTGACGAAGACGGGCACCCGGTCGCGGAAGATCGCCTTCGAGGTACGGGTGGTCTGCCGCGGGACGGGCGGCTCGGCCGCCGAGGTGCTGCCGGAGCCGATCGTGGCCACCACCGCCGTCGGGACGGTCGTCGTGCCCGCGAAGCCATGACGGCCGTCGTGTGTGTGGACGTCGGGTCCACGTACACCAAAAGCATCAAGATCGATCTGGACGGCGCGGAACCGGTCGGCCGAGCGGAGGTGCCGACCACCTCGTCCTCCGATGTCCTGGCGGGTCTGGACGCGGCGGTGGCCGCCGTGGGCGGCGGTGACGAGCTCTACGTCTGCTCGTCGGCGGGCGGCGGGCTGCGGCTGGCCGTCATCGGGTACGAGACGCTCGTCACCGCCGAGGCCGGGCACCGGGTCGGCCTGTCCGCGGGCGCGCAGGTGGTGCACGTCACCGCCGGCCCGATGACCGGTCCCGATCTCACCCGGCTGCGGGCCGCCCGCCCGGACGTGCTGCTGCTGGTCGGCGGCACCGACGGCGGCGACGGCGAGATCCTGCTGCACAACGCGCGGCGACTCGCCGCGGCCCGCATCCGGTTGCCGGTGGTCCTGGCCGGCAACGCGGAGGTACGGGCGGACGCGCTCGCGATCCTGACCGGCCGCGGTGTCCCGGTGACCGCGTGCGCCAACGTGCTGCCGAAGATCGGCGTCCTCGACCCGCTCCCGGCCCGCGCCGCCATCCGGGAGGTGTTCCTGCGGCACGTGATCGGTGGCAAACGTCTCTCCCGGGGTCGCCGGTTCGCCTCGCTGGTGCGCGCCGCCACCCCCGACGCGGTGCTCGCCGGGGTGGAACTGCTGGCCGATCTGACCGGTTTCGGCATCCTCGTCGTCGATGTGGGCGGCGCCACCACCGACGTGTACTCGGCGCTCGTCCCGGACGCCGAGGCCGAGACCGGGCCGCGCCGCGACGTGGCGGGCACCCTGTGGCGGGCCCGTACCGTCGAAGGCGATCTCGGGGTCGCCGTCGGTGCCGACGGCACCAGAGCCGCCGCGGCGGCCGAGCGGCTGCCCACCCCGGCCGGGGACCGGGAACTGGCCGCGGCGGCCGCCGTGGTGGCTCTGCGGCGGCATGCGCGGGGCCGGCCGGGGCTGCGTGACGCACGCCTCGTCGTCGGTTCCGGTGGGGTGCTGCGGCACGGCGGCGCAAAGCCGGTCCTCGATGCCGTCCTGACCGACGTCGGGGGCGGTTGGGCGCCGCCGGAGAACGCCCGTGCCGTGGTGGACGAGCACTATGTATTGGCGGCCGTCGGTCTCCTCGCCGCCGATCACCCCGGTGTCGCCGGGCGTCTTCTGGGTAACTCGATCCGGTACAGGAGATGACACGCCCATGGATACGACACGCCGGAACGCGGGGGAGACGGTTGACAGGACCGCGGGGGCGGGACGTACCGTCCTTAGGTCCAGTTCCACGGCGAGCGGTCATGATCCGCTTCGCTCTCTCACCCACTGGCCGCAGCCCTCGCGGGGGTCGCGCGTGCAGCCAGGTCCAGGGGGTGAGGGCGCGCGGGGCGGTGCGGACCGGGCCGCGTTCAGGTGTCCCCTCCGGGGATCGGGGCTTTGGCCAGTAGACAACGGCACGGCGCGGGCATCCGGCGCGCGGCGGGTCGGTCCGAAGGTCACAGCCAGGTCACCGGATCTCACCGGCTGCGGAACCGGCAGGAGCACCCGGAGGGGCGTGGTCGAACCGTGACCGCGCCCCTCCGTCGTCGCAGCTCGCAGGGGGGTAGCCTGCCACGCGTGGAAATGACACTGCCCCCGCCGGAGCTGGCCGAACCAGCCGCCGGCCCCGCCTCGGCGGACCGCCCGCTGCGGCTGCCGCTCGCCGTGGCGTTCGCCGTCGCCGCCGGCCTGGCGCTGCTGCTGGCCCAGCCGCCGTACGACCTGTGGGTGCTGTCACCGATCGGGATCGCCCTGCTGGCCGTCGCGGTGCGCCGGCGCCGGCTGCGCGCCGGTTTCGGGCTCGGTGTCCTCGCCGGGGTGGTGTACTTCTTCCCGCTGCTGCACTGGACCACCATCGCCGGCGACTGGCTGCCCTGGGTGATGCTGTCGCTGCTGCAGTCGCTGTACATCGGTCTGGCCGGGCTGGCCGGCGCGTGGCTGTCCCCGCTGGCCGACCGCTGGCCGGCGCTGTGGCCGCTGCTCACCGGCCTGATCTGGACCACGAGCGAGTTCCTGCGCGACCGCACCCCGTTCGGCGGGTTCCCGTGGGGGCGGATCGCGTTCAGCCAGGGCGACGCGCCCACCCTGCGGCTCGCCGCCTACGGCGGGGCCCCGCTCGTCACGTTCGCCGTCGCCGTGGCCGGTGGTGTCTGGGCCGTCCTGCTCTGGCGCCGCGACACGTCGTGGCGGTCCGCCGTCCTCTCGGGCGCCGGGATGCTGATCCTGTTCGGGCCGCTCCTGCTGCCGCTGACGGCCGCGAGCGGCCCCACCGCCACCGTCGCCATCGTGCAGGGCAACGTGCCCCGCCTGGGCCTGGACTTCAACGCCCAGCGCCGGGCCGTGCTCGACAACCACGTCGGCGCCACCCTGCAACTGGCCGCCGACGTCGCCGCCGGCAAGCAGAAGCAGCCCGCCCTGGTGGTCTGGCCGGAGAACTCCAGCGACATCGACCCGCTGCGCAACGACGACGCCGCCGACCTGATCCAGAAGGCCGCCGACACGATCAAGGCGCCGATCCTGGTCGGCACCCTGCAGCGCACCGACGTGCCGCGCAACAACTACAACGTCGGCCTGCTGTGGAACCCCGGCACCGGCCCCGACCGGGCCCAGCAGTACGCCAAACGCCACCCGGTGCCGTTCGCCGAGTACATGCCGTTGCGCTCGATCGCCCGGCACGTCAGCGACAAGGTCGACCTGGTCGCCAACATGCTCGCCGGCAACACCCCCGGCGTGATCGACACCGGCGCCGTCACCGTCGGCGACGTGATCTGCTTCGAGGTGGCCTACGACGGCCTGGTCCGTGACGTCGTCGACGGCGGCGCCCAGATCCTCACCGTCCAGACCAACAACGCCACCTTCGACGAGGCCGAGGCCCGCCAGCAGCTGGCCATGGTGCGGCTGCGGGCCGTCGAGCACGGCAAGGAGGCGCTCATGGTCTCCACCGTGGGCGTGTCCGGATTCGTGGACAGCGAAGGCGCTGTGTACGGTTCGACCGGGTTCAACACGGCTGCGGTGGTGGTGCGCGACATGAACCTGAGCGGACCGCGTACGCTGGCGACTCGTTCGGGCATCGGGCCCGAGGCGGTGATCGTCTCTGTTACGGTCGTCGCCCTCATCGGTGTGCTGCCCCTGCGCCGCCGGTGGACGGCCAATGACAGGGATGTTGTGAAGGGTTCGGAGGAACGGTGAGCGAGGCGGAAGGCTACCCGGGAGTGGGACGGGTCCTCGTGATCATCCCCACCTACAACGAGGCGGACAACGTCCGGCTGATCACCGAACGGACCCGCACCGCGGTTCCGTCCGTGGACATCCTGATCGCCGACGACAACTCGCCCGACGGCACCGGCGCGATCGCCGACGAGCTCGCCGAGGCCGACGATCAGATCTTCGTCATGCACCGGGCCGGCAAGGAAGGCCTCGGCGAGGCCTACAAGGCCGGCTTCCAGTGGGCCAAGGACAAGGGCTACGACGCGGTCGTCGAGATGGACGCGGACGGCTCGCACGCCCCCGAGGAACTGCACCGGCTGCTCGACGCCCTCGCCGACCACGACGCGGTCATCGGCACCCGCTACATCGCCGGTGGCAGCGTGCACAACTGGCCGCTGCGGCGGCTGCTGCTGTCGCGGGGCGGCAACCTGTACATCCGGATGGCGCTGGGCATGCCGTTCAAGGACGCGACCGCCGGCTACCGGGCCTACCGCATCGCCCTCCTCGACAAGATCGACGTCTCGACGATCGCCTCCACCGGCTACTCCTTCCAGGTCGAGATGACCTGGCGGTCCTACAAACAGGGCTTCCGGATGATCGAGGTGCCGATCACGTTCACCGAACGCGAAATCGGCGTGAGCAAGATGAGCGGCAACATCTTCAAGGAACAACTGCTCAGGGTCACCCTGTGGGGCGCACAGGCCCGCAAGGAGAGCCTGCTCGGCCTGCTCAACCGCAAACCTCGGCAGGGCAACTCCTGGCCGTGAGGTGTCATGCTGGGAGGAGCCCGTCGTGAGACGGGCTCGCGACACCCCCGGAGGATCTTGCGATGCGCCGTAGCAGGCTGGCCTATCTCCCGATCGCGTTCCCGCTGCTGGCCCTGGCGGAGTTCGCGGTCTTCGTGTCGGTGGCGCACGCCATCGGCTTCGGCTTCGCGCTGCTGGCGCTGGCCCTCTGCAGCATCGCCGGCATCGCCCTGCTGCGCCGTGAGGGCATCCGCGGCTGGCACGCCTTCCAGGAGGCGGCGCGTGCCGGCCGGCCACCCGGCGCCGAGGTCAGCAACTCACTGATCGGCCTCGGCGGCGCCCTGCTGCTGGCCCTGCCCGGCTTCGTCACCGGCGTCGCCGGCCTGCTGCTGCTCCTGCCGCCCGGCCGGGTGCTGGCCCGCCGTGGCGTCGAGCGCCTCGCCGAGCGCAGCCTCGGCGGCGCCGCCACCGGCGACCTGTTCGGCCCCCGCCGCGTCCGCGTCCACCAGGACGCCCCGGTCACCGTCGTGGTCGTCGACGAGCAGCAGCCCCGCCCTCCGGCCGCCGCCATCGAGGGCGAGATCATCCGCTGACCCCCGGCGCCCCGTCAGCCGTCGGGGCGCGCACCCGCCGCCGATGCGCGCGGCGTCCGGGGCCGATGCGCGCGGCGTCCGGGGCCACCGAGCCGGCGCGGACTCGGGCCTTTCAACATGCCGCAGCGGGCCGGCCGCCGGTGTCGTGGTCGTGCCGCCGACCGCTGCCGACGGCGCCCGACCGCTGCCGACGGCGCCCGCCCGCTGCCGACGGCACCCGCCCACTGCCGACGGCACGTGCCCGGGCGGGTGGGTGGGCGAGGATCAGGCCTGTCCGGCGCGCTGCGCGCCGGTGACCGCCGAGGCGCCCAGGTCGGGCTTGGGCAGCGACCGGCCCGTCGTGACGGCGCCGGACCAGGTCGCGGTGTCGGCGACGGCGGCGAGGTTCGAGTCGAGCAGGGCCATCAGCGTGGTGTGGATCGTCTTTGCGTCGGCGAAGCCGGCCTCGTTGGCGATGTGGATGGCGCCGGTGGCATCGGCGAGCACCTCGGCGGCCAGCCCGTGGGTTTCGGCCTCGGCGGCGGACGCCAGCACGCAGTTGTTGGTCATGTAACCGACGAGGGTGATCGTGTCGATGCCGCGTTCCCGCAGCCAGGGCAGCAGGTCGGTGCCGGCGAACACGGTGCCGTACCGCTTGACGACCGACTTCCACTCGTCCGTGCGGCGGCTCGCGACCTCCGGGTGCAGCTCGAAGCCGGGCCCGGTGGGATCGAACACGGGTGCGCCCTCACCCGCCGTGTGCTGCACCGCGACGACGGGAATGCCCGCGGCGGTGGCCGCGTCGATCGCTTGCGCGATCCGGGGCAGCGAGTCGGCGTGCGGCGGATACCGGATCTCCAGCGGGCCGCTGAAGTACTCCTGCTGCACGTCGATGACGATGAGGGCGCGGCGTGGGGTGGTCATGGTCGGTGAGCTCCTTGATGTCGGTGCCGCCGCATCGGTGGCGACCTGTCCAGTGTGCGGGCGTGGGACGGGGCGGACCATTGGCACAGGTGCGTCGTTACGATGGATTCGTGCCAACCGCTGAGGGTGTTCTCCGCGTCGCCGTCCACGCCTTCGACGGCGTCACGATGTTCCATCTCGCCGTGCCGCAGCTCGTCTTCGACGAGGTCCGGCGGCAGGGACTGGGTGACTGGACGACGGTGCTCTTCGCCGACCGTGCCGGGTCGGTCCGCACCGCCGAGGGCTACCGCATCGGGGACGTCCGAGGTCCCGCCGCGGCCGAGCAGGCCGATGTCGTGGTCGTCCCGTCCTGGTTCGAGGACGGCCGCGCCGCGAGCCCTGTGCTGCGGCGCACCCTCCAAGCAGCCCACGACCGCGGCGCCGTGATCGCCGGACTGTGCCTCGGCGCCGTCGCCGTGGCCGACGCCGGACTGCTGTCCGGGCGGACCGCGGTGACGCACTGGCAGGGAGTCGACATGCTCACCGCCCGGCACCGCGACATCAGCGTGGACTCCTCCGTGCTGTACATCGACCACGGCGACGTGCTGACCTCCGCCGGCACCGCCTCGGCCCTCGACGCCTGCCTGCATCTGGTCCGCAGCCGGCTCGGCGCCGCGGCGGCCAACCGGGTCGCCCGCAGCCTCGTGGTGGCCCCGCACCGCGAGGGCGGGCAGGCGCAGTACATCGAACGGCCGCTGCCCGTGCAGTCGGTGAACGATCCGATCGCCGTCGTGCTCGAGTGGGCGTTGCGGCACCTGGCCGAGCCGCTGCCGGTGGAACGGCTGGCCGACGTCGCGCACCTGAGCCGGCGGACCTTCATCCGGGCGTTCCAAGCCTCCACCGGGGTCACCCCCGCGGTGTGGGTCAAGCGCCAGCGCCTCGACGAAGCCCGCCGGCTGCTGGAGTCGACCGACCTGCCGGTCGACCAGGTCGCCGCCGCCAGCGGCTTCGGCAGCACCGTCACCCTGCGGCAGAGCTTCGCCGCGGCCTTCGACACCTCGCCGTCGGAGTACCGCAGGCGCTTCGACGCCCGTACCGCGCACAGCGCCGCCGGCCACCGCGATCGGTAGCGCCGGCGCCGTTGGGGTCGGGGAACACGAACACCTCATCCGGGACGACGTCCAGGTTCAGGGTGCCGAGGGCGGTCAGACGACCGTACCGTCTGGTGAGGCAGGCAGGCAGCGTGCAGCGCAGGATGTCGCCGGTGCGGCCGGCCTCCCGTCGGTTGGCCCGGCCGAACAGGTGACGGTGCTGGTGAGGCGGTGTGGGGGCCGCGAGGCCCTTCCGGAAACGGGCACGGCGATCACATCGCCGACCAGGCTTCCCGGCGCACCTGCCCACGCACCCACCGTGCCTCGTCAGGGACGGCGGCGATTCACGGCACCGCGGGATGCTGAGGGGTCCGGCGAGTGGACGGGCGCCGCTACCGTGACGACATCGACCCCGACGAAGGGGGCAGGATGCCACCGCCCACGACGATCGCCAAATCACGCAGGGTCTGGGACAGGCAGGCCGCCCGCTACGACCGGGGCATGCGCTACGTCGAAGCCCGGCTCCTCGCCGGCGGCCGCGAATGGGTCGCCTCCCGCGCCACCGGCCGAGTCCTCGAAGTCGCCGTCGGCACCGGCCTCACCCTGCGCCACTACCCGGCGGACATCCAGCTGACCGGCATCGAGCTCGCCCCGGCCATGCTCGACATCGCCCGTCGCCGCGCCACCGCCCTCGGGCGCCCCGCCGACCTGCGCGAAGGCGACGCGCACGCCCTCTCCTTCCCCGACGAGTCGTTCGACACCGTCACCTGCGTCCTCTCGCTGTGCGCCATCGCCGACAGCGCCACCGCGCTCACCGAGATGCGCCGCGTGCTGCGGCCCGGCGGCCGGCTTCTGCTGCTCGATCACGTCGCCAGCACCAGTCGTGCTCTTCACCTGCTGCAATGGCTCGTCGAGCGCGTCACCCTGCCGCTGCAGGGCGAACGCTTCACCCAGCGCACCCTTCCCCTGGTCCGCGCGACCGGCTTCGACATCATCGAGCAGGAACGGCTGAAAGCCGGCGTCGTGCAGAGGATCCACGCCCGCAAAGCGCCGTCGGGATGACGGCCGTCCTCTGCCGGCGCGGACGTGTCCGCCCGGCTCAGAACGCCCCGCCGGCCACGTGGACACGTGCGGCGGCTTCGAGGGCACGGCGCAGCTCGGCGGGCGGGCACGGGGCGGCGGGGGCCTGCATCATCCGGTCGCCGGGGGGTGGCGGGGTCGGCGAGGTAGAGGCGGGTGTACGCCGTGGTCTCCGGGTCGATGCGCCAGCTCTCGGCGAGTGTGCCGGCGTCGACGGTGTCGTAGCCGAGCCGGTCGATCAGAGTCGCCGCGGCGGTCTTCAGTGCTGCTCGGCGACCTGCAGCAGATGCATCCGGTTGCGCTGTTTGTCCCTGCGCGGCCGGTGCCCGCTCGCCTCCGTGCTCCCGCTTACGTCTCCACGCCCTTCCCCTGAGGGAAAGGATCGCGCCGGCCGCCTACCCGGCGCCCGCGGTGCAGTGACGGAGCCGTCCTCCTAGACCGCGCCACGGCCACCCTCCGGGTCGGTGTCGAGACCGAGACGGCGGCCGGAGACCACGTGCTCACCCTCCTGTACGTGCACGCCCCTCGTCTTCTCCGGCAACCGCCTGCACGACCTCGCGGCAGCTCGGGACGTCGGCTCGACGGGGCCGTGACCGGGGACCCGCGCCGGGAACGGTGGCGGCGGACGGCGGTGTTCTCTAGGCTCGGCAGGGTGGAGCGGCCTGTTTTCGACGAGATGTTCCCGATCCTGAGCACGCCGGACCTGGCCCGCTCGCTGGGGTTCTACCGGGACCTGGCCGGCGGTGAGGTCTTCTACCGGTTCCCGCCCGAGGGCGAGCCCGCCTACGTCAGCGTGCGGATCGGCAGCACCCGGTTGGGCATCGGCCAGCAGGATCAGCCCGGCACACTGGTCAACGACCGGGTCACCCTGTGGTTCTACACCGGCGACTGCGATGCCGCCGTGCAACGCCTGCGCGACGGCGGCACCCCGGTGCTCGAGGAGCCGGCCGACCAGCCGTGGGGCGAGCGGATGGCCACCGTCACCGACCCCGACGGCAACCGCGTCATCATCGCCTCCCGCGCACCCGGCGCCTGAGCCGCGTCACCCCGGTCCGCAGGCGGGGCGAGTGTTCGGGCATGCGGAGAAGGCCGCCCCGGGACGGGACGGCCTTCTCGTCGTGAATCGCGTGCGTGGCTAGCGGCCGCGGCGGGTGCGGACCTCCTGCAGCCGCTCGTTGAGGATGTCCTCGAGCTCGGCGATCGAACGCCGCTCCAGGAGCATGTCCCAGTGGGTGCGCGGCGGCTTCGCCTTCTTCTGCTCCGGCTCGCTGCCGTCGATCAGCCGGGCGACGCTGCCGTCGAACTTGCACTCCCAGGTGGTGGGCACCTCGGCGTCGACGGCGAACGGCACCTCGAACTGGTGACCCTTGACGCACAAGTACTCACGGGTCTGCCGGGGCGCAAGCTCGGTGTTACGGTCGGACTCGTAGCTGACTGCGCCAAGACGGCTGCCGCGCAGCATGCGTTCGCCCATGATCGGCTTTCCCCTCGCTCGTGGTGCTGCTCTCGTTGGTGTAACGAAAGGGACGGCCGCCGGATTCCTCCGCCGGGCCCCCGGCGCCACCAAGTCTGTTCGCACCGCCGGTATCGGCGGTGTTAACGCTATGAGCGTAACCGGCCACTCACCCCAGCTCGCAAACCGAACCGGCGTCCGAGTGGACCTTGGTCCACTTTATGGTTCTTTGACGCTTGTACGGGCGGTGCGATGTCGGTCACTCGCTCAGATTCACCCGCAATTCACGGAACCGTCGGTCACCCGCCGGTGCGCACACCGTAGTGATCGGCTATCCCGGGCGCCACTGAAGCATTCCGCAACTCCGCCGGGACATCCGCCGAAGGTGAGAAGGTTCACGCCGCCCCGGTTCAGTACCCCGGACCCCACCGGGTACACCCGATCGTCCCTGGAGCGCCCCCCATCGTCCCCGGCCCACCGGAGCAGCAGAGCGGGCCACGGTTGGACCTCCGGGCCCCGGTCGGGTAGAACACCAGGCTCAGGTGTGGTGGGACGGAGCACGGGACGACATGACCGATGAGGTACGGCCCGGGCAGCCGGCCGCCGATTTCGCCGTCGATCCGTACCCGGGCCGACGCCCGGCCGGGTCCTGGGTGGTGGACCGGCATGAACGGTGCTGGCCGGTACGGCCGGACGAGGGCCGTCCCAGCGGCTGGGCCGTCGTGCTGTCGGCGATCGAGCGGATGTGTCTCGACGACTGGCTCGCCGGGCAGGGGGCGACCCGGATCGCCGAGCGGGTTCCGCTGCTCAGCTACGGTTCCAACGCCTGCCCCGGCAAGATCTTGAGGAACGGCACGTCGCTGCCGGCCGTCAACCTGGCCTGCGAGATCGCGGATCTGGCCTCGGTGTGGTGCACCGGCACCACCCGGGCGGGCCGTCTCCCCGCCACCCTGGCGGCGGTGCCCGGCCACGTCGAGACCGCCGTGCTCACCCTGGCCGATCCGGGGGAACTGGACCGCCTCGACATGATCGAGGGCCGTTCCACCGGCTGGTACACCCTGCAGCTGCTGCACACCGGCCGGGTGACCCTGGAGAACGGCGCCCGCGTGCTGCGCCCCGCCGCCTACATCGGTGGCCGCCCGGAACGCCGGCCCGCCCTGCTGCACGGCCGTCCCGTCCCGCTGACCAGCGTCGACTACGCCGCCGTCGCCCCGCTGCGCACCCTGTTCACGGCCGGGGCGCCCGAGCCGATCGGCGACGAGGTGCCCGACGGCACGTACCCGCATCCCGGCGAGTGCACCCCCGCCGTGTTCGCCTACGGCACCCTGATGCCGGGCCGCAGCCGCGCCCACCTGCTCGCCCCGCGCCTCGCCGCCGAGCCGTGGGCGGCCACGGCCTACGGCGACCTGCGTGACACCGGCTTCGGCCATCCGGCGCTGAACGCCGCCGCCGACCGCAAGGCCCCCGGCGTCCTCTGCATGCTGCGCCCCGAGACGATCGGTGCGACCCTGGCCGTCCTGGACCAGGTGGAGGGAGCCGCGACGGGCCTCTACAGCCGTCAGTTGCGCACCATCGACGGCACCCTGAGCTGGGTCTACATGGCCGACGGCTGCGCCGGCACCGGCGTGCCCATCGACGCCTGGCGGTGACGCCGGGCGGGTCAGCTGTTGCCGGAGGCGGTGGGCTGGGCCGGGGCCGGGGCCGGGGCCGGGGCGGCCGGGCGGGCCGCGCCGAGCGAGGCCAGGGCCGCCGCCAGGTCACTGACCTGGGACGTCAGCTGGGCGGCGCGGTGGTGCGCGGCGTCGGCGTCGGCGCGGGCGGACGCGAGGCGGCGTTCCAGATCCGCTTGCTCCCGCGCGGCGCGCTCCGCCGACCTCTCCAGATCCTCGGTGGTACGCCGCAGGCCGTCCCGTTCGGCCACCGCCGCCACCAGGGCCTCCTTCGCGGACCGCACCTCGGCGAGCGCCTGACGTGCCTGCTCGGCGGCCTCGTCACGGTCCCGTTCGGCGGCCTCGGCCCGCTGCCGGTCCCGGGCGGCCTCGGTGGCGAGACGTTCGCTCTGCTCCCGCGCGGCCGTCAGTTCCTCCCGCGCACGACTGAGCGCCTGCTCCGCCGTACCCCGGAAGTCGGTGAAGTCCGCCAGTGCCGTCTTCAGATCGCGTTCGGCGGTGTCGCGGTGGCCGCGGACCTCCTGCAGTTCCCGCCGTGCCGTCGCCAGGTCCGCGGCCGCCGCGTCGCGTTCGGTCTCGGCGCGTTCCCGCAGGGCCGCCGCCGCCGTGGCCGTACGGACCGCCTCGTCCCGGGCGGCCGCCGCCTCCTGCGCCCGTTTCCCGGCCTCCTCGGCGTTGCGCTGCGCGTCCTGGGCCTGCCGGCGGGCCTCGTCGCGTTCGGCCGTCGCCGCCGCCGCGATCTGCTGGGCCGCCACCGCCGCGGTCGCCGCCTGCTCGGCGTCCCGGCGGGCGTCGTCGCGTTCCGCATGGGCGGCCGCGACCTGCCCGGACGTCTCCGCCCGCACCTCGGCGACCTGGCGTTCCACCCCGGCCGGGCTCATCTCCGAGTGCAGGGCCTCACTGAGCGAGCCCACCAGCTGATCGAGCCGGTCGACGACCTCCCAGGTCCGCGCCACCTGCCCGGCCAGCCCCGGCGACGAACGGTGCCGCATCCGCACGTTGCGGGAGGCACGCTGGCACTCGCCGTCGTTGTCCCGGCAGTAGCGGAACGGCCGCCCGGCGGACGCGCGCTGCGGCACGGGGCGCCCGCAGTGGGCGCAGGGACGGGTCTCGGTTTCGGAATCCTGCGCAGTCATAGCACCCCCACCCTAGGCCCGCCCCGGTCCCGGCCCCGGCAGCGACACCGGAAGATCCGCCGGACGCCCGCGCCGCGATGGTCGCCGGGGTTTCGCCTGCCCGGCCGGGCCCGGCACCGCCTGCGGCCCGCCGTACGGCGGTGTCGTTCGCGCGCGGCGGCGGCGTGATCCAGCGCCGTGGCCAGTTCGTGGTGGAGGCTGTCGCGGGCGGCGACGGCGCGCCGAGCGTCGTGGCGGACGGTCTGTTCCGCGGCGGCGGCCTGCCGGTAGAGGTGGTGGCGGACCGCGGCGATCGCCCGGTGCAGGACGAGTTCCTGATCCACCGGGTGCAGGCGGGGATTCCAGCCGCCGTCGCCGGACGCCAGGTCGGTGAGCACCGTGGTGGGCAGGTCGCCGCGTTCGACGGCGGCGGCCACCGCGCGGTGCAGGAAACGTTCGCGGGCGGCGAGTTCGGCGACGGTACGGCGACTGCGGGGTGGGCGGAACGCGGCAGCGGCCCGGGTACGGTCCAAGCGCTCCTCGGCGTCCCGCCACGCCTGCCAGGCGTCGTCGGTGTGCTCCTCGGCCTGCCGGCACGACTCCTGCCAGCGGTCCGCTGCTCCGGCCGCCCGCACGGTGGCCACCCGCAGTTCGTCGGCGTAACGCTGCGTGTCGGCGGCCGCGGCCAGGCGCTGGGCGCGTTGCTCCCGGCGGCGGCGCACCGCGGGAATCCGCGGCAGTGCCGTCCACAGCCCCCGCGCCAGCAGCGCCGTCCACAGCCCCCGCGCCAGCAGCGCCGTCCACAGCCACCGCGCGGTACGGCGGGCCGTCACCAGACGGAGAACGGACGTGCGCAACAGCACTGCCAGGACGTCGTGCCGTTGGGTCCGGGAGGGCGACGGTGTGGGGGCGGGGCTTCGGGGCGGGGCACTCACGCTGATGGGAACCTCACTCGCTCGGCCTCGGGTGTTTCCGGTGCGGGCCGTGGTGTGCGGCAGGGGACGGGCCGTGGTGTGCGGCAGAGGGCGGGCCGTGGTGTGCGGCAGGGGACGGGCCGTGGCGTGCGGCAGAGGGCGGGCCGTGGCGTGCGGCAGGGGACGGGCCGTGGCTTGCGGGTGGGCGGGACGGGATGCAGCCTGGCGGGCCACCCCGGGAGGGTGGGCGAAGGACCGCGGCAACGGCTTCGACGGTACCGGCCGGACGGCGATCCCTCATCGGCTGCCAACCGTGATGTGCGCGGCATCTTCCCAGTTCAGGGCAGATACGGGCATGCGGTTACGGCCGGGGTGGGGCGTTCGTCCGGAGCTGCGGAGCGGGGTGGGTGTGTCACCCGTACCCCGAAAGAATTAGGGTCTTGCCGTGGAACGGACCGTGCTGGTGACCGGGGCCTCGTCGGGGATCGGGAAAGCGACGGCGGCGGCGCTCGCCGGGCGTGGGCACCGTGTGCTCGGGACCAGCCGGAACCCGGAGGCGCTGACCGGCGACCAGCGCGCCCCCGGTGTCGAGTACGTGGCGCTCGACCTCGGCGACGAAGCCTCCATCGAACGGCTCGCGCCGCTGCTCGCCGGGGTGGACGTGCTGGTCAACAACGCGGGGGAGAGCCAGTCCGGGCCGCTGGAGGAGCTGCCGGGCGAGGCGCTGCGGCGGATCTTCCAGGTGAACGTGCTCGGGCCGGTACGGCTCACGCAGCTGGCGCTGCCGGGCATGCGGGAGCGGCGGTACGGCAGGGTCGTGATGGTCGGGTCGATGCTGGCGTCGTTCCCGCTCGCCTACCGCTCGTCCTATGTGGCGTCGAAGGCGGCGGTCAAGGGGTTCAGCACCGGGGCGCGGCACGAGCTGAGCCCGTTCGGGGTGTGGCTGACCACCGTCGAGCCGGGGTCGATCGCGACCGGGATCAGCGAGCGGCGGACGAAGTACATCGGCGGCGAGTCGCCGTACGCCGCCGATTTCGGCACGATGCTGGCCGCGCTGGACCGCAACGAGCGGGCCGGGATCACCGCCGAGCGGGTGGCGGCGACGATCGTGACGGCGATCGAGGCGAAACGGCCGAAGGCGCGGTACGCGGTGGGCAGCAACGCGCCGTTCGTCTTCGCGCTGCGCCGGCTGCTGCCCGGCGGTGTCGTCGAGAAGGTCGTCCACCGCAGGCACGATCTCAGCCGCTGACCCGCTCGCGCCGCCGCCGGAGCAGGCCGCGGACGGTGCCGACCGCGCCGGTCGCGCCGAGCGCCCACAGCACCAGCAGCGGCTGGAAGAACAGCCGGGCGAACCGTTTCGTGTCGGTGTCCAGGCCGAAGCCGTCCTTGTGCTCCAGCCACTGTGCGATGTTCCCCGGGAAGACCACCACGAAGAACGTCGCCGCGGCCGCCCCCACCAAGCCGCGGGCCGGCTGTCTCCACATCGTCAGCAGGGCCGCGCCCAGGCCGATCTCCACCACGCCGGAGGCCAGCACGACGAAGTCGTGGTCGATCGGGAACCAGTCCGGCACCTGGGCCAGGAACTCCTGGCGCGCCACGGTCAGGTGGGTGATCCCGGCGAACGCGAGGGTACCGCCGAGAAGTGCCTGTGCCACGGCTTTCACGATTCTCATGGGCGGCATCATAACTGATGGCATCATCAGTTTCAGGGGTCGCCTAAACTGGCCGCCATGACCGTCGGACGACTCGATCGGCGCAAGGCGCAGACCCGCGCCGCGCTCCTCGACGCCGCCCGGACCCTGCTGACCAGCCGGGACCCGGCCGGCGTCAGCATCCAGGAGATCACCGACGCGGCCGACGTCGGGTTCGGCAGCTTCTACAACCACTTCCCGTCGAAACAGGAGCTGTTCGACCTGGCGGTGGCGTCCGCCGCCGAGGAGCACCGGGAGACCGTGCGGCAGGTCACGGCCGAGCTCACCGACCCCGCCGAGGTGCTGGCCGTGGCGGTGCGGCTCACCGCCCGGCTGCCCCGCACCGACCCGGGCCTGGCGCGGATCATCGACCGGGTCGGCGTGCGCTACCCCGGCGCCTACCCGATCGACGACCTGCGGCACGCGCACGCCGTCGGCCGGCTCTGCTTCGACGACGCCGAGGTGGCACACGCGTGCATCGGTGGCGCGCTGCTCGCCGTCCTGCACCGCGGCCTGCGACTCGACGACCCGCACGAGATCGACGAGGCCGCCGACCACCTCGCCTTCAGCCTGCTGCGTATGTTCGGCCTGGTCGACGGGGATGCCCGGAAAGTGGTGTCCCGCCCGCTGCCATGATCTCGCGGAGGCGGGCGCGGGCCCGTTCCCGCCGTTTGCGGGCGCTGGCCGGCGCCGGCGGCGCGACCACGAGCCGGGCTGGCAGGAGCCGCCGGCGTGACAGGTTCCGGTTGACGGCGGTGCGCCGGCGGCTGTCCTGTGAACGGTATGACTGCGATTGTGGGGCTGACACGGGGTGGTTCCGTCTTCATCGGCGGGGACAGCGCCGGGCTGTCCGGGCTGAGCCTGGCGGTGCGCGCCGACACGAAGGTGTTCCGCAACGGCGGATACCTGTTCGGGTTCACCAGCTCGTTCCGGATGGGACAGCTGATCCGCTACTCGCTGAGCCTGCCGGATCCCGGCGACGACCTGGACCGGTTCATGGTCACCACGTTCGTGGACACACTCCGGGACTGCCTCAAGACTGGCGGCTGGGCCCGCAAGGACGAGGAGCAGGAGCTCGGCGGAACCTTCCTGGTCGGGGTACGCGGCCGGTTGTTCACCGTCCACGACGACTACCAGGTGGCGAAGGCCGCCGACGGCTACTCCGCGATCGGCTGCGGGGACCAGGTCGCGCTCGGCGCCCTGTACGCCACATCCGGGCGCGGGATGCGGCCCCGGGCCCGGATCAGGCTCGCACTCGGCGCGGCCGAACGGTTCAGCGCCGGCGTCCGTGGCCCGTTCACCTGCCTGCGGAACTGATGGCACCGCCCGCCACGAGAGGATCGCCGGCGTCAGGCCGCGGGGAGGTGGACCTCGAACCGGCAACCGTGGCCGGTGTTGCGTACGCCGACCCGGCCGCCGTGAGCCTCCACGAGGCCGCGCACGATCGCCAGGCCGAGCCCGCCGCCGCCGGAGCCGTCCGTACCCGGCGTCCGGGCGCGTTCGCCGCGGAACGCGACGTCGAAGACCCGGCCCAAGTCACTGTCGGGGATGCCGCCGCAGGTGTCCGAGACGGCCAGCCACACGCTGTCGTGTTCGTGGCCGGCGGCGATGTGCACGGTTCCGTCCGCCGGCGTGTACCGGACGGAGTTGATCAACAGGTTGCTGACGATGCGGGCGAGCTCGCGTTCACCGGCTCGCACCAGCGGCCAGGTGGTGTCCGCGGGGATCAGCCGGATGCGCCGGCTCGCGGCGAGCGGGGCGACACCGGCGATGGCGTCCGACACGATCTCGCTCAGCGGCACCGTGGTCGGCACCAGATGCAGCGCGCCGGCGTTGATGCGGGACAATTCGAACAGATCGTCGACCAGCTGGGTCATCCGGTCGGTCTCCACCCGGATCCGCCGGTGGTACTCGTCGACGGTGTCCTGGTCCTCGATGATGCGATCCTCGAGGGCTTCGGCCATCGCCCGGAGCCCCGCCAGTGGGGTGCGCAGGTCGTGCGACACCCAGGCGACGAGTTCCCGGCGCCCGGCCTCCAGATGCCGTTCGCGGTCCCGCGCCGCCTGCGCCCAGACCGCGGTGGCGGCCAGCCGGCTGCCGAAGACCGCGCCGACCGCCAGGCTGATCACCGCGGAGGCGGTCACGGTGACGAGGACGACCCAGAGGTCGTGCGCGGACAGGAACATGGCCTGGGCGACCGTGGTGACACCGGCCACCACGGCGAGCACCGTCACGGCCAGGAGGACCAGGACGTGGACGAGGATGGAACGGCCGCGCAGCAGACGCAGCGCACCCGCACCCGCCAGCGCGACGACGCCTCCGGCGGCCAGGGCGTACAACCCGATGAGCAACATGTCGTTCACCGGTCGTGTCCCCCGCCGAGCGGCTCGTAGCTGTACCCGACACCCCACACCGTGCGGATCCGGGCCGGCGCGGCCGGATCGTCCTCGATCTTCTCGCGGAGCCGGCGAACGTGGACGGTGACCGTCGACTGGTCGCCGAACTGCCATCCCCACACCTTGTCCAGCAGGTCGGAGCGGGACCAGGCCCGGCCGGGATGACGCATGAGGAAGACCAGCAGGTCGAACTCCCGGACGGTCAAGGACAGCGGGACGCCGTTGCGTTCGGCGACACGGCGTGCGGTGTCGACGGTCAGATCCGCCTCGCGCAGCGTCGAGGAGGAACCCGGATCCGGCGTCCGCACACCGGTGCGGCGCAACACCGACTGGATCCGCAGAACCAGCTCACGAGGAGAGAACGGTTTCGTCACGTAGTCGTCGGCGCCGACCTCCAGCCCGAGAACGCGGTCGGCCTCCTCACCGAGCGCGGTCAGCATGATCACCGGCAGGCCCGGCAGCTGCCGGCGGATCCGCCGGCACACCTCCAGACCGTCGATGCCGGGCATCATCAGATCGAGGACGACCAGGTCGGGGAGCTGGGCCGCGATCGCCGCGAGCCCGTCGGCGCCGTCGGCGGCCAGCCGCACCGTACATCCGGCCTGCTCCAGATAACGCCGCACGACGTCACTGACCGTAGCGTCGTCGTCCACCACCAGCACCCGATGTCCCATCCCGGCCACGCTACCCAGCACCGGCTCCCCGGTCGTTCCCGCAGGGCCTTGCGGATTTCTTACGGCCTTCCGGCCGCTGCCGCGACAGCGAATTTCCGCCGTACGGCAATAGCAGGGCCTTGGTCGTGTCGGGGTTGGTCAGCGTGGGGGTGAGGCGGCGGCCCGAGCTGGTCGACGCGGCGGTGAGCCGGCCGGATCACCGTCGACCGGCGAGGGACGCGTCGGTGCAGCGGTCCAGGAGCGCCTCATCTCCCACGATGACGTCCTGGCGCCAAGTGTCCGGGGTCGAACCGGATAGCGCCGCCTCCCGCCCTTCGGGCGGTGAAGGCGGGGGGATGCCCGCAGCGGCCCGGTCGGCGCGACGGACGCCCGGAACGCCGGTCACGAGGCCGGATTCCGGCGGGCGTGCCGCTTGGCCCGGGCCATCCGCCACAGGAACACCGGGGTGGGCGGGATCCAGCCGAGCTGCGCGGCCATGCCTTGATCGTCCCGGTTGGCCCAGTGCTCGATGACCTGGCTGTCCTTCATGCGGAACCAGTGGCTGTGCGTGACCGCAAAAGCGCGGCCGGTTGCTGGGAACGCCTGAGCCACCTCACCGTGCTCGTCGTACGCCACGAACGGGCCGACCTGACGCCCGGACATCGTGCAGTGCACGGCGATGAGATCACCGTCGGCGACCGCGTCGTGAACGGTGAACTTCAGATCGGCGAAGGCGGCCCGGAGCCAGTGGGCAGTGGCCGCGAACGCGGCCGGTCCCTGTCCCCGACAGGTCGGCGGCTCGTCCTTGGCCTCACGGTTGACCGCCTGTGGATGAACGACTCCGGTCAACTCGGCGAGATCGCCGGAAGCCATGATCGTCATGGAGTTGACGCAGATGTCGGTGTCGGTGGTGGGCATGACGCCTCCCTGGAGATTCGGAGACACTCCAGCAGTATCGAATGCTGCCGGACGGTTCTCCATGACTCGTCGTGTGTATGACAACAGCCGCCGTGCCGAGCAGGCGCGACTCACCCGCCGTGACATCCTCGCCGCCGCCCGCGACCTGCTGGTCGAACACGGCCCCACCTCGGTCACCATGCGCGATGTGGCCGCGCGTGCCGGAGTCTCGGTCGAGACCGTCTACAAGGCGTTCCGCACCAAGGCGGCGCTGATCAAGGACGTCTATGACGTCACCCTCGCCGGCGACGACGAGCCCATCCCGATGATCGACCGCCCGGAGATCCAGGCGGTGTTCGCCGCGTCCGACCCTCGAGACAAGGTCGCCCGATACGCGTTCGCCGCCCGCCGGATCGGTGAACGGGTGGGGCCGCTGCTCGCCAGACTCCTCGCCGCCGCCCGCGGTGGCGACCCGGCCCTCCTCCGGTTCCGCGAGACCATCGATCAGGAGCGGATGATCGGGGCCGGCGGCATCGTGCGCCACCTCGCCGCGACCGGTGGCCTGCGCGCCGACGTCGATCCGGACCGGGCGTGCGACACGGTGTGGACGCTCATATCGCCGGAGGTCTACGAACTCTTCGTGACCGAACGAGGCTGGTCGCCCGAGGAGTACGAGCAGTGGTTGGCACAAGCGCTCACGGACGCTCTCGTCGCACCCTGACCGGCACCTGCCGCCCCGCGCCCCACACCCCCGCACCCGGCACTCGGCGTCCCGCATCCAGCGTCCCGAACCGTCAACCCCGAACCCTCAACCCCGCGCCCGGCGCCCCGCACCGTGTCCGGCGAACGCGGCGGCAACGTCAGCCCGGCGGCGGTGCTGCGGCCGTGTGTGCCATCGACGTCGCGAGGACTGCCCCGGGCGCCCCCTCGGTGGCCCGTACCACCGGAGGGCTTTCAGCGGGCCGGAACCGGAAGTGCGGCGGCGGTGACCAGGGACGGGCCCGGCGTGCACGGCAGGGACAGTACGAAGGTCGTGCCGTGTGGGTCGGTGGGCTGGTAGGCGATGGTGGCGCCGGAGGCCTGAGCGAGACGGGCGACCAGGTAGAGGCCCAGTCCGGTGCCGGGTTTGGTGGTGGCGACGCCGGTCTCGGCGCGGGTGAAACGCTCGAACAGGTGCGGTATGAAAGCCGCCGGCACACCCTCGCCCTGGTCGCTGACCCGGATCAGGAGACGGTCGCGGTCGGGGGTGACGGTGACCCGGACCGGCGGTGCGCCGTATTTCAGGGCGTTGGTCAGCAGATTGCCCAGCAGTAGATGCAGATGGACCGGGTCGGCGAAGGCGACCGCATGATCAGGAGCGGTCACCGTGATCGTCTGCGGATCGGCGCCCTGGGCGGTGACGACCTCGCGGACGGCGTGGGTGACGTCCAGGCGGGCCGGGCGCGCGGTCAGCGCCCCGGCGTCCAGTTGCGCCAGGGTGAGGATCTCTGAGACCAACTGGTCCGCGCGATGCCCTGCGCTGGTCATCCGGGACACGTAGTGCTGCCGGTCGTCGTCGGACATACCGGACCAGTCGTCGAGCAGCAGCTCACCGGCGGAGACGATGGTGGTGAGCGGCTGGCGGACGTCGTGGCTCAGCATCGCCATGAAGTCGGCCATCTGCTCGTTGGCGTGTTCCAGGCGTTCCGCGTGCCGGGCCAGTTCGGCGGCGGCGTGGCGGCGCTCGCTCTCCAGGGCGTGGCGCTCGGTCATGTCGATGATCTGGGTGGCGATGTACTGCGGGCGGTCCGCCTCGTCGCGCAGCAGGCTCGCGGTCACCGCGGCGTCGACCGTGCGGCCGTCGGCGTGCACGTAGCGTTTGTCGACGTCGAAACCGCCGATCCGGCCGTTGCGGCAGTCCTGGATGATGCGCAGCGACTGCTCGACGTCGTCGGGATGGGTGAGGTCGGCGACGTTGCGGCCGATCAGGTCGTGCTCGGTGCGGCCCAGCATGTGACAGAGGGTCGGATTGACTCGGACCAGGCGACCCTCCAGGTCGGCCAGGGACATGCCGATCCGGGAGTTGTCGAACACCTTGCGCAGCCGCAGCTCGCTGGAGCGAAGCTCGCGCCGGTTGCGGCGGGCCCGGCCGGTGGCGGCGACCACCAGCAGGCCGACCAGCGACGCGGTGAGCAGAGCGGCCCGGCCGGCGGCGCGGCTGCCGGAGGTGGAGGCGAACAGCACGTCCTCGGTGACCGCCGCGGACAGCCGCCACGGCGTGCCCGGGATGGACCGGGACGTGTACCGCCACCACGCGCCGTCCTCGTTGTAGCGGCCCTGCTCGGCGCGGGACAGTGCGGCCGACAATGCGGTCTCCTCGTTGCCGAGTTGACTGACGCCCTGTGGATGGGTGTGGTTGGCGGCCACGATCGAGTCGTCGGTGTCGACCAGGTGCACCTTCACCCCGGACAGCGGGATGGCGGTGGCCAGGTAGGAGGAGAGCGGGCTGTCGCGCACGCCCACGGCGCCGGAGAAGACCCGAAGGCCGTACGGGGTGTCGAACGGCACCGCGAACGCGACCACCGGCATGCCCCGCGCCACCGACGGCACCACCGGCGAGACAGCGGGCCGGCCCTCGGTGACGGCGGTGTGCAGATGTGGATACCGGGCGCTGATCTTCTGGCCTCGCAGCGCCGGGTTCGCCGGAAGGACCTGCAGCAGCCGGCCCTCGGAGTCGAGCAGGACCGCCGCCGGGTAGCCGAAGCCGCCGACCGAGCGGGTGAAGTCGCGCTCGGCCACCGTCTGGTCGGTGAGAAAGGCCGAAGCCTGGGTGCGCTGTCGGCTGATCAGGTCGCCGACGATGGCGGTGACGAAGTCGGCGGCCAGACCGACCCGTAGGTGGTACCGCTGGATGACGGCGTCACGGGTGGCCCGCTCGACGCCCATCAGGACCGTCGCGCCGCCACAGGTCAGAACCAGCCACACCGCGAGTGGCGCGGCGAGGAAACGCATATTGCAAACTATGTCATGTTTTATCAGCTCGAGACGCGGACTGTGGGAGGAGGTGATCCGCATGGCGCCGGGTCGACCCCACCGGGCAGGGTGCACGTCGCCTGTTCCCGCAGGGCCGCGCGGATCCCAGCGTCCCGGCTCAGCGACCCGACCGGGTGCGGGGCGGTGGTGCCGGAGACCACCGGGCCGTGCGTGCTGACCGAAGCGGTGGTGCCGGCGACCACCCGGCCGTGCGTGCTGACCAGGGCGATGAGGCGCCGGCGGCATGCAGCGCCCGGACCGTCGCGGGATGAGTACCGGATCTGCGTGCCACCACTGATGTGCGGAACGCCGGCCGGGCCGAGCATCGTCATACCGACTTCTCGGAGGTGACCGACGATGTACGCCCGGCTGCAGACCGCGCCCACCCGTCCGGCGACGGACGACCCGGACAAGCTCATCCGGCATCGTGTCCTCGCCTACGAATCCGTCGTGCGCTGACTTTTCGGGGTTTCTGCTGCGCTGTGGTTCCGTTCTCCGCCCGGACCGCCGCTCCGTGAACTCGGAATCCCGGCTCGGCGGGGCCGGGCGGTGACGAGACGGACGAAGACGGCGACATAGGCGCCGAGCACGAGCAGTCCGGCCCACCACGGGAGGGGGAAATAGCCGGCCGAGGGCGCATAGTGCGCGGTCACCTGCGGATATTCGACAGCCACCTGCTCGACGGCGAACGCCGCTGCCGGAGTGACCCGCAGCAGCCACTGGGCCACCGGATCCGGTAGCAGTGGCAACGCCGTGACCACATAGGGCACCGCGATCAGCGACACCGCGACACCTGCCGCCGCCCACGCCCGGCGCATGCGTGTCCCGAGCAGGTAGGCCAGGACCGCGCAGAGAGCCAGCACCACCGCGATGCCGACCGTCATCCGGATGCCGGTGACCAGCGGGAGTGTCTCCAGTGGAAGGTGCCTGCTCCTGGCGATCGCCGAGCTGAGCGGCAGGACGGTCCCGACGGCGATCAGTCCGGTGACGAGGGTGGCGGCCCCGACAGCGATCGCCCGGCGTGGACTCCACCCACCCGTGCCGTAGCGGGCTGCGACCACCAGCACGACGATCAACGCGACCACGAGCCCGAGCAGCAACTGGTCGGCTCGCCGGGGCGCGTCGTCGTCGGCCGGGCCGATGTCACCGGTCCCGCTGACCCGGATGACGCCGTCACTCTGCACGGCGCCGGACCGGTGGTGGAACCTCTCCCAGTCGGTGTGGTTCATCTCGCCGACGGAGTCGCTGGCCCAGCCGCCCTCGCCGCTCGCGCCGTTTCCGCCGGTCGCGCCGCCCACGACGGTGACGTTGTCGAAGACGCCGACCGCCTGGGTGAAGCGGGCCTGCGGGATCACCCCGCCGAGGGCCACCCGGCGGAGCGTCAGATCGCCGGGGGACGCGGCGAAGAGGCCGACCTGAACGGTATCGGGCAAGCCGTCCAGGCGCGCCGTGCCGACCGTGTGCCACCGGGCGCCGTCGGCCGACTCGGCGCCGGTGACGGTGTCACCGGACCGGGTCAGCCGCAGCCAGCGTGGGGACTCCGCGGAGACGCCACCCTCCCGGCCCGCGACGTCATGGCGATAGTCGTGCTGGAACCGGACGCCGTGGCTGCCGGTCATCATCATCGCGGCGTAGCGGGAGCCCTGGCGCAGGCCGTCCTTGACGATGATGCCGGACTTGGCCCACGGGACCAGACCCGGGACGATCTCGTCGTGACCGGGCGGGGGATAGGTGATGGTCCCGGTCATCGAAGTCATCCGGACCGTGATGCTGCCTTGCGGCCCGAGATCGCGGTGCAGGAACCAGAAACGGTCGCCGACGGTGCCGCCGTCGGCTGCCACCGGCGTGGTGGGACAGGCGCCGGGACACTCGGCGTGCGTGCCCAGAGCGGTCAGGACGCCGGCCGCGACGACGGACAGAGCGGCCGTGACGAGAGCGAGGATCCGGCCCGGCCGGAGGAAATCCGTATCGAACATGGCCGAAGTTCTACGGACCGGCCCCTAACACCGGCCGAACCGGCGCTGTCATTCCGGTGTTAGGTCGGGCCGGGCATGCTGGGGCGATGTTTCGGTCGGGTCCTCGCACCGTGGGCACGCGGATCACGCTCCTCTATGCCGGCGTGTTCCTCGCCTCCGGTGCCGTGCTGCTGGTCATCACCTTCGCCCTGTCCCGCTTCGGTCAGAGCGTGTCGTCCCCGGCCGATGCGCCACCGACGATCGCAGACGCCCAGGAGCGCCTCGCCGTGCTCCAGGAGCAGATCACCAGGGTGCAGGAGGAACAGTCCAACCGCACGGCGTATGTGTTCGCGGCCGCGCTGGTCGTGATGGCCCTGTTCTCCATGGTCCTCGGCCGGCTCATGGCCGGGCACGCCCTGGCGCCGCTGCGCCGGATCACCGAGGTGACCCGGCGGATCTCCGCCGACAACCTCGACCGGCGCCTCGGAGTCGAGGCGCCACACGACGAGGTCAAGGATCTGGCCGACACCATCGACGGACTGCTGGCGCGGCTGGAGGCGTCGTTCATCGCGCAGCGTCGTTTCGTGGCCAACGCCTCGCACGAGTTGCGCACCCCGCTCGCCACGATGCGCGCCGCACTGGACGTGGCGAGCGCCAAGCCCGACCCCGCCGCGTCGACACTGGCGCTGGCCACCCGCCTGCGCGCGCAGCTGGACCGGGTCGACCACCTGATCGACGGGCTGCTCGTGCTCGCCCGGGCGCAGCACGGCAGACCGGCCGGCGGCTCCGCGGTGGACCTGTCGGAGCTGGTCGCCACCGCGCTGCGGGAGAGGGCCGCCGACATCGGGTCCGGGCGGTTGACGGTGACGCCCCACGTGCCCGGCGGTGTCGTGGCGTGGGGCAGTCCCGCCCTGCTCGCCCGGCTGGTGGACAACCTCGTCGACAACGCGGTCACCCACAACGAGCCGGACGGCCGGATCGGCATCACCGTCCGGTCCGCCGGCCGGTTCACCGAGCTGACCGTCGAGACCGATGGCCGGATCTTCGACCAGGCCGAGGTCGCCCGGCTGGGCCGGCCTTTCGAACGGCTCGGTGGCGATCGGATCGGCTCGTCCGGTCTGGGTCTGTCCATCGTGTCCGCTGTGGTGGCCGCCCATCAGGGCCGCCTGAGGTTCACCGCTCGGCCGGCCGGCGGCTTGACGGTGATGGTCAGTCTTCCGGCGGACCCCGTCGAAGCCGCAGGGAGGACGGCCGAGGCGGCTGCGGCTGCGGCTGCTTCGGCGGGCACGGCGACGAGCGCGAATGGAGAGGAGGGCCGGCGGACATGAGGATCCTGGTCGTGGAGGACGACCGTGCTCTCGCCGAGGTGGTCGTGGAGGGGCTGACCGACGCCGGGATGGCCGTCGACGCCGCCCATGACGGGCTGGTGGCGGTGGAGAAAATCGACCTGGCCGCCTACGACGTGGTGGTGCTCGATCGGGATCTGCCCCGTCTGCACGGTGACACGCTCTGCCAGATGATCACCGAGCGGGAGGAGCGACCGATGGTCCTGATGCTCACGGCCGCGGGTGAGCCCGGCGATCGGGTCAGCGGGCTGACCCTGGGTGCCGACGACTATCTGGCCAAGCCGTTCCACTTCCCTGAGCTGATCCTGCGGATCCGTGCCCTGGCCCGGCGGAAACCGGACGTCCGGCCGCGCACGTTGCGTGTCGCCGGGATCGAGCTGGATCCGCTGCGCCGGACGGTCGTGCGGGACGGCCGGCCGGTTCCCGTCTCGGTGAAGGAGTTCGCCGTGCTGGAGGCCCTGCTGCGGGCCAGCCCCGGATTCCTCAGCGCCGAGACGCTGCTCGACAACGTGTGGGATGAGAACGCCGACCGGTTCACCAACACCGTCACCGTGACGGTCGGCCGGTTGCGCCGGAAACTCGGCGAGCCACCGGTCATCACGACGATGCCGAGCGTCGGTTACCGCATCGAATGACGCGTCAATCGGCAAGATTCGATTTTGTGACCGTTTGGCCCATGCCGCCGGGCCGCATCGATGTTGTCGGATGCGAAGAGACCGGTAACGACCGTCCATTAAGGAGGTACCGTGCGCACACCATCCCGTGCGTTGGCGGGCACCACCACAGCATTGGTAGCAGCCGTGCTCGTGCTCGCCCCAGGATCCGGCGGCATCGCGGCACCAGGCACCCCGGCCCAGGCCGGACCAGCAGAGGTGCAGGGTGACCACGACCATGCCGAGACCGTAGACAACCGCAAGGGTAAGGTAGCGCCGACCTCGGCGCAGCGCACCCTCGCCGCGGAGGCCAGCGCCTCCGCCCGGTGGAACATCTTCGGCACTCCGGCCAGCCTCACCGCGACCAGCGTGGCCGAGCCGCTCGCCACCGGCCTGCCGGCCGACCCCGTGGCCGCGGCCCGAGCGTATGTCGCCGGCCACCGGGACGTCCTCGGCATCACCGCCGCCGCGGCCGAGTCCCTCGAGGTCCTCACCACGCAGAAGGTCGGCGAGGGCGCCATCGTGCTGCTGCGGCAGAAGTTCGGCGAGCTCGAGGCCGGGCGGGACGGCCTGCTCTCGGTCGGCCTCCGCGGCGGCAAGGCGTGGTACGTGAGCTCGTCGCTCGCCCGCGACGCCGCCACCCCGCAGCCCGCCACCCTGACCGCCGCCGACGCCGAGCGCATCGCCGCCGCCGACGCGGGCATCGCCAGCCCCACCGTGCTCGGGACGAAACTGGTCGCCGTCCCGACGCCCGACCGGGGTGCGCGCGCGGCGTACCAGGTCGCCTTCGGCACCGCCCTCAACAGCGCCGACCCCCTCGCCTACACCACCTGGGTCGACGCCCGTGACGGCGCCGTCCTGGTCCGCGACAGCATCGTCGACCACGACTCCGACAACCCCGAGTGGGACGTCTTCCCGAACTCGCCGCGCACCGACTACTCCACCAGGGACACACGCGAGCGCTGGTGCTGGCAGCGGGCGCGGGGCTGCGACGAGACCGTCGCCGGCCCGGCGTCGCCGCAGGCCTGGGACATCGACCCGGCCACCGGTACGCCGTCGTTCACCACCAAGGGCAACAACGCGTTCGCGGTGCACAACTGGTACTCGAACGACCCCTACACGGTCGGCACCGAGCTGGCCACGCCCAGCCCCACCCGGGAGTACACGTACCCGTGGACGAACCAGTGGCACAGGGAGAAGTGCGCCCCGACGACCTTCGACTCGCCCGCCCGTAACGACATCGACGCGGCCCGGGCCAACCTGTTCGTCCAGCACAACCGGATGCACGACTGGTCGTACCTGCTCGGCTTCACCGAGGCCACCTGGAACATGGAAGGCGACGGCGGCGACCCCGAGCAGGGCAACGCGCAGGCCGGCGGTGTCAGCGGTGGTCCGCCGGACTTCCTGGCCCGCAACAACGCCAACCAGATCACCCCGCCGGACGGCCAGGCGCCGATCACCAACATGTACCTGTGGCAGCCCATCGCCGGCGCCTTCTACGCCCCGTGCGTCGACGGCGACTACGACATGTCGGTGATCGGGCACGAGTACACCCACGCCATCACCAACCGCATGATCGCCGGGCCGGACGCCGGCCTCAGCTCGCCGCAGGGCATGAGCGAGAGCTGGTCCGACCTGCTCGCCGTGGAGTACCTCGCCGAGCACGGCTACGCCCCCAAGGGCGCCCGTGGCTTCACCGTCGGGGAGTACGTCACCAGTGACCCGGTCGCCGGTATCCGCAACTACAACATGAGCAACAACCGGCTCAACTACAGCTCCGTCGACTACGACTTCGTCGGGCTGCAGGTCCACGCCTCCGGTGAGGTGTGGAGCGCCACCAACTACGACATCCGCGCGGCGTTCATCAAGCGCTACGGCTACGGCTCCGACGCCCTGCAGAAGGCCTGCGCCGAGGGGAAGAAGCCGGCCACCGCGTGTCCCGGCAACCGGCGGTGGATCCAGCTGGTCCTCGACTCGTTCCTGCTGATGGCCAACAGCGCCAACAGCCAGGTCGACGCCCGGGACGCGCTGATCGGCGCGGACCTGGTCCGGTTCGGCGGCGCCAACCAGGACATCCTGTGGAACTCGTTCGCCAAGCGCGGCCTGGGCCAGGGTGCGGCGAGCGCCGGAGCCGCCGACGCCGACCCGACGCCGAGCTTCAGCTCGCCGTACGCCAAGGAGGCCACGGTCGCCTTCCGCCCCCTCGACGAGAAGGGCAAGCCCGTCGCCGGAGCGAAGCTGTTCGTGGGTGACTACCAGGCGCGGGCCGTCGCGGTCGCCGACACCGACCCGGCCACCGCCCTGCCGGACACGGTCAGTCTGGTGCCGGGTTCGTACGCGTTCGTCGCGCAGGCCCCCGGCTACGGCCACGCCCGTGTGTCGCCGCAGTCGTTCCGGTCCGGTGGCAAGGACCGGCTCACCGTCCGGCTGCCCCGCAACATCGCCTCGGCGACCAGCGGCGCCGCCGTCAGCGGTGACGGTGTCAACCTGACCAAGCTGATCGACGACGACGAGGCGACCAACTGGGCGTCGCTCGGCAGCGCCGTCGCCGGCAAGGGTGTCACCGTCGACCTGTCCGGCGAGGCCCAGCGGGTGCGCCGGGTCCAGGTCAGCGCCATGCTGCGCCCGGCCATCACCGGTGACATCGACGCCGGCGGGCAGAACCGGTACACGGCCCTGCGCCAGTTCCGGGTCACCGCCTGCTCGGCCACGGCCACCATCACGTGCTCGGCTCCGGCCGACTTCAAGACGGTGTACACCAGCCGGCCGGACGCGTTCCCGGCAGTGGCCCCGCGGCCCCGTGCCCCGCAGTTGCTCGTGAAGTCCTTCGACATCCCGGACGTCACGGCCACGCACCTGCGGATCGAAGCGGTCACCAACCAGTGCACCGGCGCGCCTGACTACGCCGGTGAGCAGGACCTGGACCCGCGCGCCAACACGGATTGCGCCACGGCCAGCCCGCAGGCGTTGAACGTCCGCATCGCGGAGTTCCAAGCCTTCACCCGATAACCACCGGAAGCGGTGAGCAGGCTTGCCGGCCTGCTCACCGCTTTCATCTTCGAGACCCTTTCCGGGTACGGGGTGCGAGCGACGCCACCATGAGGGCTGGACGGCCGTCGTCGGTGGCGTGGCACGGGAGTGTCCGCGCAGCAGCGGATCTTGTCCGGCTGCTCGCCACTGCTGTCTCGCCCGCCCCGAGACAGCAGTGAGGACCAGCCGGAAGTGACCGGCGCCGGGCTTGCCCGCCCGTGAACAGACAGTCCCGTGGCGCCGGACGCGGCGGTAGCGCGCCGCCCTCTGCAGGTGCCTGTCCGGGGACAGGGCCGGCATCGGGCCTTCGGCGAGCGGCGGCCGTTGAGTCGACAACTCATACCGGTACTGCGTCCTGTCGTCGGTGATGACGAGGGCGGCTCGGTACGGCCACACAGTCGGGCCGGAAATGCGGTGGCGGTTGCTGGGAGAATGCCGAGGTGATCGAGCGTTTCAATCCGCCGGCCGTGCACGAGCCGGCCGGATACAGTCATGTGACCATCTCGTCGGCCGGGCGTCTCGCCCATCTGGCCGGTCAGTGCCCGCTCGACCGGTCCGGTACGGTCGTCGGCGAGCCCGGGGACTTCGCCGCCCAGACCGACCAGGTGATCGCGAACTGTCTGACGGTCCTGGAGGCCGCCGGCGCGACTCCCGCCGACGTGGTCCGGTCGATCGTCTACGTGGTGAGCCCGGACAGTCAGGTCCTGGCCACGGTGTGGCGCCGGCTGGAGGCGTCGCCGTTGGGGCCGGCGTTCACCTCGGCGAGCACGCTCCTCGGTGTGGCGTCGCTCGGTTACGAGGGGCAACTCGTCGAGATCGACCTGACCGCCGCGCTGGAGGACGGCGTGCGGTGAGGCCGTGGGAGAGAAAGTTCGTGACGGTCCGATGAGTTTCCGGGACGGGGCCGGTCTACCTGTCGTAAGCACCTGACACGAAGGGAACGTCATCATGGCGAAGGTCGTCTCCACACTGTTCATCTCGGCTGACGGGGTCGCCGAGATCGACCCGGACTGGCACTTCCCGTACTTCGACGAGAACATGGGGCGGGCCGTCGCCGAAGACTACGAGACCGCTGACGTGCTGCTGCTGGGCCGGGAGACGTACGACAGCTTCGCGGGGGCGTGGCCGGAGCGGGAGGCGGCCGGTGGAGAGGACGCGCCGTTCGCCAAGCAGCTCGGGGACGTCCGCAAGGTCGTCGCCTCGCGGCAGGACCTCACCTTCACCTGGCGCAGCTCGGAGTTGATCCAGGGCGACCTGGTCGGCGCGGTGACCACGCTCAAGGCGGATCCGGGTGTCAAGGGCATCCTGATCCCCGGATCGATCTCGGTGGTGCAGCAGCTGCTGGCGGCCGGTCTGGTCGACGAGCTGCGGCTGCTCGTGCACCCGGTGGCGGCACGCAAGGGCCGGAAGTTGTTCGACGAGGGTGACGCGCCGTACCACCTGAAGGTGACGGCGACCGAGGCGTTCCCGAGCGGGGTGATCCGGGTGATCTACGCGCCGGGTGAGGCGCCGGTTCCGGCGGGCTACGACGACGTCAAGGACCAGGTTCCCGAGGGCCGGTAGGCTCATGGTGGCGACCGGGGCCATACCAGCCGGACGGGCGACCGCCCGGCTGCTCCGCGAACCCGGCCCGCGAAGCCGCCGTCTCGTCGCATGCTCGACGGGTGTGTGTTCGCCGCGTCATCGCCAGCGCCGTGATCGCCGTCGTGGCGAGCGGCTGCGGCACGGCCCCCGAGACGCCGCCGTCCGCGTCGCCGCCACCGGCCGCCTCCCCGTCGCCGCGACCGGCCGCGATGGCGTCCTCGGCGGTTCCGGTCATGACCACGCCGGTGACCGCGCGGACCGTACCGAGCCCGGCCGTGCGGTTCAGCGACGGGTGGGAGATCACCGTCTACTACACGGCGGTCGAGCGGTTCCACGACGGCGAACCGGTTCCGGTGACCGGCTGCCCGAGCCTGGTCTGTACGTCGGGCGGCCGGGATCTGGGCGAGTTCCCGGCGGACTTCGTCAACGCGGTACGCGAGGAAGGCACCGGGCTGACCGTGTCCGGCCGCTACCTGAACTGGTCGTACGATGTCGGCTTCTGGCTGGACTCGGCGCCGCGGGCCAGTGACGGCGGGGTGCTCGTACCGTTCGTGTCGGCGGCCGCCGACACGGATGTCCTGCCGGCCGGGACCGCGTTCACGATCGCGGACTGCGGCCGGCCGGAGGACGTGACGCCGGCGGTCTGCGCCCGATTGCGGGCGGCGGCCTGGCGGATCAGCGACGAGTTCACTCCGGGGCTCGGCGGCGCCCGGCACATCGACGCCTACATCGGGCCGGAGACGGGGCCCGGCTTCACCGATTCCGAGTGGTTCACGACGCTCGCCGGCGCCCGTCTGCTTCTCGGCTGAGGTCCGGACCGCTGACCGCTGACCGCCGCCGCCGTGAGACGGCGGCCGCCAGGCTCGGGCCGGGGGCGGAGAGGAGCTATTTCGGGTACAGCCGGGCGACGAAGCGCGCGTCCTGGGGGCTGACGTCCGAACCGCCTTGGACATCCAGGCCGTCTTTCATGATGTTGCCGGGCAGCCAGTAGCACATGATCGAATGTGGATCCGGCTCGGCGGTGGCCATCAGATTCGACCGTCGCAGCGGTGTCAGAACGTTGTGGATCACCCGTTCCGGGCTCCATCTCATTTTCTCCCCGAACCAGGCGATGGCCATGTCCCGGTCGATGCGGTCGATGATCTCCTTGCGCAGATGCTCGTGCGGGAAACCGAGGGTGTGGCCGGTCTCGTGGCGTACCACGCGTACGAACAGCGGCTCGGGGGTCTTGATGGTGAAGCCTTCGAAGTTCATCGTGGGCTGGCCGGGGGCGATGCTGAGGATGTCGGTGCCGAGATATGACCAGAAGCCGCCGTGTTTCGGGCCGGTCATCCTGGCGATCCGCACCTGCGGATCGGTCGCGCTCTCGACGAAGCTGATGTCGGCCCACCGGCCCCAGGCGTTCATGTGGGACAGGATGCGCCTGCGGAGTTCCGGTTCGGGGTTGTCCAGGAACCCGACGGTGAGGTGGGCGCCACGCGGCCCCCAGTAACTGGCGGTCAGGATAGCGAGGTCCTGCGGGTCGATCACCGTATCGGGGGCGGCCTGGCGCAGCATGTCGAGCGACGGCGCGTTCGCCGGATTGATCTCCGACGCTTGCTCGGCGGCTGCCACCCATTCCTCTGCCGGCAGCATCTTGATCGAACAGGTTGGCGTTTGCATGAGCCCTCCAGGGAGTCATGTGACGAGTTCCGGCTTCGGTGTCCCGAGCCGGGCCGATCCGGTGGAGGCTCTACGCCGGGGAGACGGCGACGTCGGCCGTGCCCGGCATGGCGGCCACCCCGATCATCGCCGTGCCGGGATCGGTGCCGGGAGGGTTCCCGGAGTCGGCGGCGCGGTGCCGTCCGGGCTGCCGGGCGAGGGTGTTGTACGTCGTGAGGGCCTGGTTGGTGGGCACCTCGTCGTAACCGCCCATCGGGTCGATGGTCCGCCCGTCCCGTGTCAGCGGCTTCGCGTTGTGCCGCCGGTCCAGCTGGAACCAGCGCCGCCTGCCGATGCCGGTGACCGGGGCGCCGCTGGTGCCTTCGGTGTTCCACCAGATCCAGCCCAGGAAGGACCAGCCGGTGGTGCCCGGGTTCCAGCCGGACACCTCGTCGTGCACGTCGCGCAGGAAGGCGGCCCGTGCGCTGCCGTCGCGGTCCCATGCCGGCTGGATCGCGCCGAGTTCGGCGAGGATCCGGGGCCGGGTGTCGGAGGGGCCGAACCGGTACGCCTTGATCTTCCCCAGCCAGGTGGCGGCGTGCGGGAACTCGGTGAAGACGGTGCCGGCGTTGCCGGGCGCCCACGAGTTGACGTATGCGTCCACGCCGTAGAAGTCGCCCGTTCCCGGATCCCACTGGTGGTAGCCGCGGCCGGCCTTGTTCTCGGTCCACTGTTTGGTCATCACCGGTCCGCAGCGGATCCGCGAGCGGATCGGCGGCGGCAGCTTGTTCACCATGGCCAGGAGGGCGTTGAAGTTCTCCTTGTACCGGGCCGCGGTGAGCGTGTCGCCGTTCGGCAGGGTGTCGTCCTCCGGCTCGTGGCGATCGGTCAGATAGAGCTGCCGCACCCACGGCTCCATGGTGAGCAGCAGGGTCCGCAGCTGCCGCAACCGCTCCGGGTCGCCGTCGATCTTGGTGGAGATGAACGGGATGGCGCCGACCGCCCGGCAGTACTGGTAACGCTTGTCGGTCCAGGCGGGCGGCAGTCCGTCGGAGTTGGGAAAGATGCGGAAGATATCGTTCTTCGTCAACCTGTTCTGCCAGTGTGAGATCTCGGCTTGACTGAAGGTCGTCCCGATGAGCATTGCTGTTCACCCCCGGGCGGTCGGATCGAACCGCCTCGTAGTAGGCGTACTGGTCGCTCTCATGGTGGATTCGCCCTGGGTGTTAAACCGATTAAACCCGTTTTATTCCGCTATAAGGGGAAGCCGCTAACGTTTCAATCTGGGAGAAGACTTCGCCACGGACCAGTCCGACGCTGTCCGGCGCCCCCTGGCGGGCGAGGGGTCCCGGAGCGCGGAGGAGTCGATGAGGGCGGGCCGGGCGGGGCGCTCATCCGTACCAGGACGGCGCTGGACCACATTGGACAGACGCAAGTAAGCTTCGCTCCAGCGACGCGGGGGACGGTAGGGGCCGGAGCTTGACCACGGAAGTGAACACTCTCGCCGATCTCGGTCAGGTGCTGCGCCGGCTGCGGCGGCGCCAAGCGCGGCGCGACGGTGGCAAACAGCTGACCTATCGCGAGATCGCCGACCGGGCCGGCTGGTCGCACGGTGTCGTAGGGGAGTATTTCGCCGGGCGGGTGCTGCCGCCGACGGACCGCTTCGACACCCTGGTCATGATTCTCGGCGCCACCCCGGCCGAGCAGGGCGCCCTCGCCACCATCCGGGACCGGTTGGAGGAGGAGCGCCGGCGGGACCGGTTGGAGGAGGAGCGCCGGCGGGACCGGTTGGAGGAGGAGCGCCGGCGGGACCGGGCGGAGCAGGAACGCCGGCGGGACCGGGCGGAGCAGGAACGCCGGGGGACACGCCCGGCCGGCGAGAGCGAGGCCGGGAGTGTCCCCCGGGAACTGCCGTCCCGGCAGCCGGCTTTCGTGGCCCGGGCGGCGGAGGTCTCCCGGCTGGACGCTCTGCTGGCCGGCGGCTGCCCCATCGTCATCAGCGGCATGGCCGGTGTCGGCAAGACGAGCCTGGCCCTGCACTGGGCGCACCGGGTGAGCGACCGGTTCCCGGACGGCCAGCTGTACCTGAACCTGCGTGGGTTCCACCCGGGGCGGATCATGTCGCCCGGCGAGGCGTTGCGGCAGCTGCTCGGCTCGCTGGGGGTGCCGGGCGAGCACATCCCGGCCGAGCCCGAGGCCGCCGAACGGCTCTACCGCACCACGTTGCACGGCAGGCGCGTGCTGGTCGTGCTGGACAACGCCGCCGACGCCGAACAGGTCCGGCCGTTGCTGCCGCCGGACGGCTGCCTGGGTGTGGTGACCAGCCGGCGGCAGCTGACCGGCCTGGTCGTGGCGGACAGCGCGGACCTGCTGACGCTGCGCCCGCTCGGCGACGGCGACGCCCGCGACCTGCTCGCCGGCCGGCTCGGCGCGGACCGGATCGCCGGGGAGAGCACGGCGGCGGGCCGCATCATCGCCGCCTGCGGCGGGCTGCCGCTGGCCCTGGCCGTGGTCGCCGCCCGCAGCGCCGTCCATCCGGATTTCGCCCTGGCCGACATCGCCGCCGACCTCGGCCGGACGCCCGGCGGCCTGGACATGTTGCGCACCGGCGACACCGGCACCGACGTCCGGGCCGCCTTCTCCTGGTCCTATCGTGCGCTCGCCGAGCCGGCTCAGCACTTGTTCCGGCTGCTGGGGCCGCATCCCGGTCCGGACGTCACGGTGCGCGCCGCCGCCGCGCTCGCCGGCACGACGCCGGCCGCCGCCCAGCGGGAGCTCGCCGTGCTCACCGGCGCGCAACTGCTGATCGAGAAGCGTCCCGGCCGGTACGTGCTGCACGACCTGGTGCGGGCCTACGCCACCGAGCTGGCGGAGGAGGCGCGCGGCCCGGGGGAGCAGGAGGCGGCACGGGAACGGCTGATCGCCCATTTCGTCCACGAGACGCACACGGCGGCCACCACCCTGAACCCGTTCCGGGCGCCGATGGAGCTGCCGGCCGGTGACCGTCCCGCGACGGCCGGGCGCCCCGACGGCGAAGCGGGCGCCCTGGCCTGGTTCGCCGCCGAACGGCACTGCCTGCTCGCCGTCTTCGAGCTCGCCGCCCGTACCGGTGCGGATCGTGCGGTCTGGCAGTTGGCCTGGGGGATGGGGGAGTTCCTGGACCGGGACGGCGACCGGCGGGAGTGTGTGTCGGTGCAGGAGACCGCGCTGGCGGCGGCGGAGCGGATCGGTGACCGGGCCGCGCAGGCTTTCTCGCACCGGGTCGTCGCGAACGGGTGCCTGCAGCAGGGGCGGGCGGCCGACGCGTTCCGCCGTCTGGAACGGGCCCACGACCTCTATCACGAGCTGGGCGACCTGTCCCGGGCCGCCAACTGCCTGTACCTGCTGGCCTGGGCGTGCGGGTTGCAGGACCGCCGACCGGAGGCGCTCGCCCACAGCGACCGGGCGATCGACCTGGCCAGGCGGGCCGGTGATCCGGTGGTGCTGGGCTTCTCGCTGAACATGGCGGGCTATCTGCTGACCGGGCTCGGCGAGCACGAGCAGGCCGTGGAACGGTGCCGGGAGGCGGTGCGCCTGCAACGCGAGATCGGCCACCGGATCGGCCTGTCGGCCACCCTCGACACGCTCGGCGTCGCCTTCCACAGCCTGGGCCGCCACGACCTGGCGGTGGAACACTTCCGGGAGAGCATCGACCTGCACGTCGAGCTCGGCGACCGGCACAGCGAGGCGGAGATCGCGGTCCGGCTCGGCGCCACCCACCTCGCGATGGGGGACACCGGCGCGGCCCGCGACGCCTGGCAGCGGGGGCTCGCCTTCTTCGAGTCGCGTGGGCTGTCCGAGGCGGCGGCGGTCCGCGAACGGCTGGCGGCCCTGCCGGCGGACCCCGGGGCACGAGCCGTCCCACCCTGTCCGGATCCGCCCCATCCCGGGGCCACGCCGTGACGGCGCCCCGCGGACCTCTACCGGCCGGGTGCGCAAACCGGCGGGCGAGCCGCCGTGGCGGTTGGAGGAGCGCCTTGCGGGGGTACGCACCATCCGTGACGGGACGACGAGTAGTGGTGGTCGGGCAGCTGGCCCGGGATGTGGTGCTCGGTATCGACGAGCTGCCGGAGGCGGGGACCTCGGGCGACGTGTCGCAGCGACGCGAGACCCTGGGCGGCAAGGGCGCCAATCAGGCGGTGGCGGTGGCTCAGCTGGGCCTGCCGGTGAGCCTGGTGGCGGTGGCCGGTGACGACGTGATCGGCGATCAGCTGCTCGCGCAGGCGGCTGCCGACGGCATCGACGTCACCCCCGTGGTGCGCCGGGCCGGCACGCTGACCGGCCTGATCGTGGAGGTTCTGGAGTCCGGCGGGCAGTGGCGCTACCTGCAGCATCTGCCGGAGGAGGTGCTGCTGAGCGTGGCCGACGTGGAGGCGGCGGCCGGGGTGCTGGGCGCGGCCGACGCCGTACTCGTGCAACTGCAGCAGCCGCCGGCGGCCGCGCTGGCCGCCGCTCGTCTCGCCCGTGCCGCGGACGCCCTGGTCGTGCTGGACGGTGTCGCCGACCGGGAGATCATCGCGCTGGCCGACGTGGTCCGCGCCGACGAGAACGAGGCGGAACAGATCGGCGACGCCCGGGAGCTGCTGTCGGCGGGGCCGCGGCTGGTGGCGTTCGGTGTCCCGGACGGCGACCGGTTCGTCTGGGAGGGCGGTGACCTGGTGATCCCGCATCCGGAGGGCCGGGTGGTCGACACGACCGGGGCGGGTGACGCGTTCACCGCCGCCCTGACCGTCGCCCTGCTGGACGGGGCGACGCCGGAGGAGGCGGCCCACCGGGCGGTGGAGGCGGCCGGAAAGACGGTGGGCCGCCCCGGAGGGCGGCCCCGTCTGTAGAAGCTGTCAGCGATCGCGGTCGGAGGCGATGTCCTCGGGGTAGGTGGCGCCGCCGTCGGACTCCTTGCGGAGCGGGCGGGCGCCACCCTCCGGCGGCCCGGCCAGGGACTGCTCGCCGGCTGCCAGGTGCGGGAACTTCTCGTCGAAGGCGGGCCGCTCGGAACGGATCCGCGGCATCCGGTCGAAGTTGCGCAGCGGGGGCGGGCTGCTGGTCGCCCATTCCAGGGAGTTGCCGTGGCCCCACGGGTCGTTCACGGTGACCAGCTTGCCGACCTTGTACGACTTCCACACGTTGTAGACGAACGGCAGGGTCGCGATCCCGAGGATGAACGAGCCGATCGTGGAGAACGTGTTCAGGAAGGTGAACTCGTCGGCGGGCAGGTAGTCGGCGTACCGCCGCGGCATGCCCTTGGTGCCCAGCCAGTGCTGCACCAGGAAGGTGCCGTGGAAGCCGATCATCGTGAGCCAGAAGTGAATCTTGGCGAGGCGTTCGTCGAGCATCCGGCCGTACATCTTCGGGAACCAGTAGTAGATGCCGGCGAACACCGCGAACACGATCGTGCCGAAGAGCACGTAGTGGAAGTGGGCGATCACGAAGTACGAGTCGGAGACGTGGAAGTCGATCGGCGGGGCGGCGAGCAGCACACCGGACAGGCCGCCGAACAGGAACGTGACCATGAAGCCGACCGCCCACAGCATCGGCGACTCGAAGCTGATCTGGCCGCGCCACATGGTGCCGATCCAGACGAAGAACTTCATGCCGGTCGGGACCGCGATCAGGAAGCTCAGGAGGCTGAAGAACGGCAGCAGCACCTGGCCGGTGGCGAACATGTGGTGCGCCCACACGCTCATCGACAGCGCGCCGATCAGCAGGGTCGCGGCGACCAGGCCCTTGTAGCCGAAGACCGGCTTGCGGCTGAACACCGGGACGACCTCGGTGATGATGCCGAAGAACGGGAGCGCGATGACGTACACCTCGGGGTGCCCGAAGAACCAGAACAGATGCTGCCACAGCATCGGCCCGCCGGTGTCCACGTCGAAGACGTGCGCGCCGAGCACCCGGTCGGCGGCCAGCGCGAACAGCGCGGCCGCCAGGAACGGGAAGATCAGGATCACCAGGAGGCTGGTGACCAGCATGTTCCAGGTGAGGATCGGCATCCGGAACATGGTCATGCCGGGGGCGCGCAGGGTCAGGATCGTGGTGATCAGGTTGACCGCGCCGAGGATCGAGCCGAGACCACCGATCGCCAGGCCGACGACCCAGGCGTTGCCGCCGACGCCGGGGGAGTGCAGGCTGTTGCTCAGCGGGGTGTAGGCGAACCAGCCGAAGTCGGCCGCGCCGCCGGGCGTGATGAAGCCGCTCATCGCGGTGATCGTGCCGAACAGGTACAGCCAGTACGCGAACGCGTTGAGCCGCGGGAACGCCACGTCCGGGGCGCCGATCTGGATCGGCACCACGTAGTTGGCGAACGCGAACACGATCGGGGTGGCGAAGAACAGCAGCATCGCCGTGCCGTGCATGGTGAACAGCTGGTTGAACTGCTCCGGCGACAGCATCTGCATCCCGGGACGGGCCAGCTCCGCCCGCATGAGCAGGGCCATGACACCGCCGACCATGTAGAACACGATCGACGTGATCATGTACATGATCCCGATCTGCTTCGCGTCGGTGGTACGCAGGATCCGGGCCAGTGCCGAACCTTTCACCTGCCGGCGGACCGGATGTGGCCGGACCGGGGTCGGCCTGGGGGCGACGGTGGTCATGCGCTCAAGCACCTCAGCTTCACATATGGAGAACTCCTGCTCACACTCCGTTATAGGCTTCTACCGCAGTAATCAGTGCCAGATCAGCGCATCAGCCACATTTCTCTTTGCCGGCGCCGGCCGGGAGGTGACCCATGCTCGAGGAGAGGGACCGCCGGGCGCTCGCGGACATCGAGCAGCGGCTGGCCGCCGAAGATCCCGATTTCGTACGCCGTATGCAGGGCGACCGCCCCATCCCGCTGATCCCGTTCCTGTGCCTGGCCGGTTTCCTGGCGCTGCCGTTCGTGGCGACGTTCCTGGGCCCGACCGCCGCCCTGATCCTCGCCGACGTGGTGGGCGTTGCCGTGGTCGCGCTGCTGGCCTACCGCCACCTGCGCGACTAGAGCCGGACCGCGCGCGGAGCATGCACGGCGTGTGCCAGAAGTTAACGCGTATGACCCTCTTGAGATGGTCCGCGCCACTAGTTTTCTGCTGACACTTGTCTATACAGCCGCTCTGCGAATGGAGCCCCCATGTCCGTTCCGGCACGACGACGGCGCCTCCTGGCGCTGACCCTCCCCGCGCTCGCCGGCCTGCTGGCCGGATTCATCGCCGTGCTCACCGCGCCACCGGCCACGGCCGCCGCAGCCCTCACGGTCGCGCAGGCGATCAGCGGCCAGAGCGGCACCGGCACCGTCACCGGCTACGTCGTCGGCGAGCCCACCGCCACGAACACCGTCCGGTTCAGCGCGTTCACCGGCGACACCGCGATCGCCCTCGCCGACAGCAGGACCGAGACGACCACGAGCCGGATGCTGTACGTGCAGGTCACCAGCGCGTACCGGTCGTCGTTCGGGCTGCTCGCCAACCCGTCCCTGCTCGGCCGGCCGGTGACCGTGACCGGGACGCTCACGGCGTACTTCACGCACCCGGGCCTCAAGTCACCGACCGCGATGACCCTCGGGACGTCCGCCACCGGCTCGCCGACCGCCACGGTCTCGCCCACCGCGTCCAGCGGCGCCGGCGCCTACTACGCGGCGGCGGCCGGGAAGTCCGGGGCGAGCCTCAAGGCGGCGCTGCACACCATCATCACGACCGGGGACACCGCGATCTCGTACGACGCGGTCTGGAACGCCCTCAAGGTGACCGACCAGGATCCGGCGAACGCGTCGAACGTCATCCTGCTCTACTCCGGGGTCAGCCGGGCCAAGACGCTCAACGGCGGCGCCACCGGCGACTGGAACCGCGAGCACGTCTGGCCGCAGTCGCACGGCGACTTCGGCACCGCCACCGGTCCCGGCACCGACCTGCACCACCTGCGCCCCGAGGACGTCACGGTCAATGCGCGCCGCGGCAACCTCGACTTCGACGCCGGCGGCAGCGCGGTCTCCGGCGTCTCCGGCAACTACGCCGACGCCGACTCGTGGGAGCCCCGCAACGCGGTCAAGGGCGACGTCGCCCGGATGATCCTCTACATGGCCGTCCGGTACGAGGGCGACGACAGCTTCCCCGACCTGGAGGCCAACAACACGACGGGCAACGGCGCCCGCCCGTACGTCGGCAAGCTCTCCACCCTGCTGGCCTGGCACACCCAGGACCCGCCGGACTCCTTCGAGAAGAACCGCAACCAGGTCATCTACAGCAGCTACCAGCGCAACCGGAACCCGTTCATCGACCACCCGGAGTACGCCGCGTCGATCTTCGGCTGACCCCGGCCCGTCACCCCCGGCGCCTCAGGATCCGGCCGGGGGTGCCGGGGCGGAGGTGACGGCGCCGGCGAGGGCCTCGTCGCGGGTGGCGCCGAAGTGCACGGGGAGGAAACGGCCCTCCTCGTCGCGGCCGCAGCGGACCAGGCCGCCCGGCGCGGCGCCGCCGCGCGGCGGGTCCCAGGTGACCAGCGGGGAGAAGCGGGCGTCGGCACCGGTGGCGGCGGTCGCGTCGGCGACCTTCTCGGCGGCGGCGGCCTCGGGCAGTGGCCGGTCCGACATCCAGCCGAACACCCGGCCGACGCGTACGTCCCGGCCGTCGCGGGCCGCACACCACAGCGGGTACGCCTGTGAAATGACCGCCATCGGACACCTCCCCGTGTCTATTCCGTCATTGTCGGCCAACCGGGCAGGTCGGCGGGCCGGGACCGGAAACTCGACTTCGGTGACCGCGTGTGACGGATTTCGCTTACCCTGCATGGCGCGGATCCAGCTGGGTAGCTTGGTGCGGGTGACTGTCGGCAACACCTCTCCCGAGCCCCGGACCCGTTCCTTCCGCAGCGCCGCGATCCTGCTGATATGCGGCGTCTTCGCTGCTCTGGCGGTCGCGGCCGCGTCGTTCCCGGCGGTGGCGATAGCCGGTCTGGCCGCGAAGGCCGGCGCCGAGGAGCTGGGGGAGATGCCGTCCGAGCTGATCCAGCAGTCGTCGCCGCAGGTGTCGCGGATCTACGCCTCGGACGGCAGGACGCAGATCGCGATCATGTACGACGAGTTCCGCAGCGACGTGCCGCTCGCCAGGATCTCGCAGAACATGCAGGACGCGATCGTGGCGGCCGAGGACCACAAGTTCTACGACCACAACGGCGTCGACCTGAAAGGTGTGGCCCGCGCGTTCGTCAGCAACAAGCAGGGCGGCAGCAAGCAGGGCGCCTCGACGCTGACCATGCAGTACGTGCGGATGGCCCTCGCCTATTCGGCCACCGACCCGCAGGCGGTGGTGGACGCGACCAAGGACACGGTCGAGCGCAAGGTCACCGAGATGAAGTACGCGATCCAGGTCGAGAAGGATCTCACCAAGCAGCAGATCCTGGAGCGCTATCTGAACATGGCCCCGTTCGGCAACGGGGCGTACGGCATCAACGCGGCCAGCCAGGTCTACTTCGGGAAGAAGGCGGCCGACCTGACCGTCGCCGAGTCGGCGCTGCTGGCCGGCATGGTGAAGGCGCCGACCGCGTTCGACCCGACGACCACGACGGGTTACCCGCAGGCGCTGGCCCGCCGCGACTACATCGTCGCCAACATGCTCGACATGAAGCTGATCACCGAGGCCGAGGCGGCCACGGCGAAGAAGGCGGCGCTGCCGAAGAAGACGAAGCGGCCGAGCAGCGGCTGCGTCTCGGTGGCGAAGAACCACTGGGGCTTCTTCTGCGACTACTTCTACCGCTGGTGGCTGAGCCAGGACGCCTTCGGCGCGACGACGTACGACCGGGAGCGCGTGCTCAAGGAGGGCGGCTACCGGATCGTCACCACCCTGGACCTGCAGGCGCAGGCGTCGGCCCGGGCGGAGATCAGCGACCGTCAGGACGACGACGACCCGAACGCGCTGATGCTGGCCGCGGTCCAGCCGGGCACCGGCGCGGTGCGGGCGCTCGCGACGAACCGCAAGTTCAAGATCGACGCCGAGGCGCACCCGCAGAACAGGCTGTCGTCCAACCCGGATCTGGCCGAGAAGGGCATCCGCGGCACCTTCCCGAACACCACGAACCCGATCATCACCGGCAGCTCGGGTGTCCCCGGCTACCAGGCCGGCTCGGTGTTCAAGATGTTCACCATGGTCGCGGCGCTGGAGGCCGGGATGGGCCTGGACACCACGATCGACTCGCCGGCGAAGTACCGATCCGGCTACCTGGACTCGGGACCGGAGTCGTGCGGCGGCTACTACTGCCCGAGCAACGCGTCGGCCGGCGAGGCCGGGAACTTCAACATGTGGACGGCGTTCGGCAAGTCGGTGAACACGTACTTCGTGCCGTTGCAGGAGCAGGTCGGCGCGGAGAAGGTGGTCGACGTGGCGAAACGGTTCGGCATCCAGTTCCGGTCGTCGGAGGACGCGCGCCTGGCGAACAACAAGGACTACGCGCACGAGTGGGGCGCGTTCACCCTCGGGGTGTCGGCGTCGACGCCGCTGGACATCGCGAACGCGTACGCCACCCTGGCCGCCGACGGCATGTACTGCAAGGCTACCCCGATCCAGCAGATCACCACCGCCGACGGCAAGAGGATCGACGCCGGGAAGCCGGAGTGCACCCGCGCCACCACCAAGGACGCGGCGCGCAAGGCCCTCGACGCGGCCCGCTGCCCGGTCGGTGACCGCGCCCAGCTCGGCGACTGCGCGGGCTCGACCGCGCCGCAGGTCCGCGACGTCGTCGGCCACCCGGTCTTCGGCAAGACCGGCACCACCGACAACGACAAGACCGCGGCCCTGGTGGCCGGGACGCGGTCGCTGGTCGTCGCCGGTTACCTGGCGAACCCGGACTGGGCGGGGCACCGGGACCGGATGTCGCACGGCATCGTCAACCCCGCGGTGTACGAGACCCTCGCCGACTACATGGACGGCAAGGAGATCCAGGAGTTCCCGGCCCCATGACGTTCTGAACGCCGCGAAGCCCTCCGGAAGTGAGCTTCCGGAGGGCTTCGGCGGTTCAGGCAGTCGCTGCGGGGCTCGGCGACTCCGGTCTCTCCGCCGCCGCCGCGGAAAGGGCGGATCCCGGGGAAGGGGTGGGCCCGGCGCCGGTGGATCCGGCCGGCCGGCGGAGGACGGCGACGCCGACCAGGAAGGCGGCGAGCAGCAGCCCGGCCGAGACGGTGAAGGCGAGCCGGTACCCGCCGGTCAGCGCCGCCGCCTCGGACCACCCCGCCGCCACCAGCTCCGACGTACGGGAGGCGGCGAGCGTGGACAGCACCGCCACCCCGATCGCCATGCCGGCCTGCTGGGTGGTGTTGAACAGCCCGGAAGCCAGCCCGGCGTCGCTCTCCCGGGCCCCGGACATGCCGAGCGCGGCCAGCGCCGGCAGCACCAGCCCGCCACCGGAGATCAGCAGCATCACCGGCAGGAGGTCGGTGACGTAGTCGGCCCGCACCGGGATCCGGCTGAGCCACGCCATCGCCGCGACCAGCAGAACCAGCCCGGCGAGCAGCACCGCCCGGCTCCCGAACCGGTTGCTGAGCGGCGCGGACACGAACAGCGAGACCGCGCCGATGCCGACCGCCGCGGGCAGCATGGCCAGGCCGGTCGCCAGGGCGCCGTAGCCGAGCACGTTCTGCATGTAGAGCGCCACCAGCACCTGGAAGGCGAACATCCCGGCGACGGTCAGCATCTGCGCCACGTTGGCTCCGGACACGGCGCGTGACCGCAGGATGCGCAGCGGCATCAGCGGGTTCGCCGCGGTGGCCTGGCGCACGAAGAACAGCACCAGCAGCAGCACCGCGACGGTGCCGAGGACGAGGGTGTGCGCCTCGGTGACGATCGTGGAGATGCCGAGCATCAGACCGGCGGTGACCAGCACGGCGCCGATCACGTCGGCGCCCGCGGAGAGCCCGGCGCCCCGGTCGCGGGGGAGCGCGGTGAGGGCGAGCGCCACCGTCGCGATGCCGATCGGCACGTTGATGAAGAAGATCCACGGCCAGTCGAGGGCGTCGGTGAGGACGCCGCCGAGCACCTGCCCGATGGACGCGCCGGCCGCCCCGGTGAAGCTGAAGATCGCGATCGCCCTCGTGCGCTCGGCCGGGTCGGTGAAGAGCGTGACGAGGATGCCGAGGACCACGGCCGCGGCCATCGCGCTGCCGACGCCCTGGAGGAACCGGGCGGCGATCAGGGTCGCGGGGTCCGCGGCGAGGCCGGCGAGCAGCGACGCGGCGGTGAAGACGACGGTGCCGGCGAGGAACACGGCGCGGCGGCCGATCAGGTCGCCGAGGCGCCCGGCGAGCAGCAGCAGACCGCCGAACGGGATCAGGTAGGCGTTGACCATCCAGCTCAGCCCCGCCGGGGAGAACCCGACGTCCTGCTGGATCGCGGGCATGGCGACGGTGACGATGCTGCCGTCCAGGATCGTCATCAGCCCGGCGGCCGAGAGCACGGCGAGAGCGGTCCAGCGTTTCGGGTACGGCATGGTGTTCCTCCCCATCGAGCGCGACAGGTAGGAACGTACCAGATAGTTTTGTTATAGACGATCCTTGTCGGATCTATTTGCTGCGCTCCCGGGCGCGGCGCGCCGGCTGCGGGTTCTCCACGGGGTCGGCGAGATGGTCGGTGACCAGCCGGTTCAAGGCGCGGACCAGGATTTCGCGCTCGTCGTCCGGAATCGACCGCAGAGCATCACGGTGCACGCCGTCGACGATCGCCTGACTACGCCGGGCGATCTCCGCGCCGGCCTCGGTCACCGCGATGATCCGGGCACGGCGGTCGGTCCTGCTCGGGCGGCGTACCGCGTACCCCGCCTTCTCCAGGGCATCGACCGTGACCACCATCGTTGTCTTGTCCATGTCGCCGAGCTCGGCCAGCTGGATCTGCGTCCGCTCCTGCTCGCACGCGTGCACCAGGACACAATGCATGCGCGCGGTGAGCCCGATCTCGCTGAGTGCCGCCGCCATCCGGGTACGCAGCACATGGCTGGTCCGGTCGAGCAGGAACGACAGGTCGGTCTCGGTACGGGTGGGCGCCATCGCGGTCATGCGGCCAAGAGTAGTTCCGCTCCGGATGATCCGTCTCGGAACACTCGGCTGGTCGTCGGTGCCGTCTCACCGCCGCCGAGACGGCGCCGACGGCCGGCCGGGGTGTGCGGCCGTATTCCGGGGCGGCGGAGGCCGGCCGGTGACGGACGTCGATACGCTGGGCGGGTGACCGTCGATCTGGTCCTGTTGTCGCGCGTCTGTTTCCGGGATCGGGAGATCTCCGGTGCCCGGCTCCGCGGCCTGATCGCCCTGCTCGCCGGCGATCTGCGGACCGGCTGCGGCACCAGGCGACTGATCGAGGCGCTGTGGCCCGGCGACCAGCCCGAGCATCCGGCGAAAGCGTTGCAGATCCTCGTCTCCCGGGCCCGGTCACAGTTCGGCGCGGACGTCATCGTGCGTACCCCCACGGGCTATCGGCTGACCCTCACCGAGGACCGGGTGGACAGCGCGGCCGTCCTGGTCCGGGCGGCGGCCGCGGCCCGGTGCGCCCGCGCCGGGGATCACGCCGCCGCGCTGGCGCACGCCGACGCCGGCCTGGCCTTCTGGCCGGATCAGAAACCCCGGGCCGGCGACGGTTCCGGTGATCCGCTCGCCGTGCTGCGGGCCGAGCGCCAGGCCACCCACCGTGATCTGGTACGGCTACGCGCACTCGCCCTGGCCCGCCTCGGCCGGGCCGCCGAGGCCGTGGAACCGCTCACCGCCCTGGCCGACGGCCTGCCCCGCGACGAGGAACTGCTGCTCGAACTGCTCCGCTGCGAGGCGGCCACCGCCGGGCCCGCCGCGGCGCTCGCCCGCTACGACGCCCATCGCCGGGCGCTGCGCGACGACCTCGGCGCCGACCCCGGCCCCGCTCTGCAGGAGGAACACCGCCGCCTGCTCCAGGGCGCCGTCCCCACCATCCGCCACGGCGTCGTGCACGAACCCAACCCGCTGCTCGGCCGGGACGCCGACCTCGCCACCGTCGAGTCCCTGCTGCGCACCTCCCGCGTCGTCTCCGTCGTCGGCCCCGGCGGCCTCGGCAAGACCCGTCTCGCCCACACCGTCGCCCGCCGCGCCGAGACACCCGCCGTCACGTTCGTCGCCCTCGCCGGCATCAGCGCCGCCGCCGAGGTGAGCGCGGAGGTCGCCGCCGCCCTCGGCGCCGGCGACTCGCCGCGCGGGCACCTCACCCCGCTCGCTGGCGCCGCGGCGGTCCTGGCGAAGGGGCCGCATCTCCTCGTCCTGGACAACTGCGAGCATGTCGTCGAGGCCGTCGCCGAACTCGTCGCGAATCTGGTCGCGATGACGGGTGAGCCGCGGATCCTGATCACCAGCCGGACCCCGCTGGGGTTGTCGTCGGAGGTGGTGCACCACCTGCCGGAGCTGAGCCCGGCGACCAGCGCCGAGCTGTTCGCCCAGCGGGCCCGGGCCGCCCGCCCCGGCGCCGACCTGCCCCCGGCGGCCGTCGCTGAGCTGTGCCGCCACCTGGACGGGCTACCACTCGCGATCGAGCTGGCCGCCGCCCGGGTGCGGATCATGTCGGTGCCCGAGCTGGCCCGGCGGCTGAACGACCGGTTCGGGCTGTTGCGCGGCGGCGCCCGGGACGCGCCCGCCCGCCACCACACGCTGCACGCGGTCGTCGACTGGAGCTGGAATCTCCTGGACCCGGCGGGGCAGGCGGCGATGCGCGCCCTGTCGGTGTTCCCGGACGGGTTCACCGTGGCCGCCGCCGGCTGGATCCTCGGCACGGGCCCGCCGGCCCTGGACGGTTCCGCTGCCGGATGGGCGGACCGGGTGGAGCCGCTGCTGGTGCTGGAACGGCTGGTGGACCACTCGCTGCTGAAGGTCTTCGACACGCCGTCCGGGAGCCGGTTGCGGATGCTGGAGACGGTTCGGGAGTTCAGCGCGGCGCGGCTGGCGGAGTCGGGGCAGACCGAGGAGGCGACGGCCGCGTTCCTCGTCTGGGTGCGGGCGTTCGGGCTGGAGCACCACGCGACGATGTTCGGCCCGGAGCCGTACCAGGCGGCGGCCGCGGTCCAGGCGGAGCAGGAGAACCTGCTGCACGCGCTGCGGCTGGCCGTCGGGCGGGACGACCGGGCGACGATCGCGGCGGTGACCGCGGTGCTCGGCGGGCTCTGGCTGATCGACTCGGACTACGCGCGGCTCGCGGGCCTGGTACGACAGGTGTCCTGGCCGTTGTCGCACTTCCGGCCGGAACCGGGCTTCGCCGAGATCACCCGGGGCGCGCTGGTCGTGTCGCTGGCGTCGGCGTTCGGTTCGGACGGGCCGCGGCCGGTCCGGGCAGTCGTCGCGCTGCGCAGGCTCGGCCCGGCGCCGGTGGATTCGGTGGTCGGGGTGGTCGGCCGGGTGATGGGCGCGCTGGGGGATCCGGTCGAGCTGGAGCGGCTGTGCGCCGGCCCGGACCCGCTGCCGGCCGGTGCCGCCGGCATTCTCGCGGCCTACCACTGGGAGGGCGCCGGGGACCTCGACGCGGCGCTGACGGCGGCCCGGCGCGCGCTCGGCCGTTTCACCGGCCTGAAGGTGCCCTGGCTGCTGGCGGTCGGGCACTGCCGCATCGCCGAGTTGTGTCTGCAGCGGGAGCAGGGCGCGGAGGCTCGGGCGCATCTGCTCGCGGCGATACCGATCACCGACCGGCTCGGGGCCCGCAAGACCGCGGCCGGCATCCGGGCCTGGCTGATCCTGGCCAACCTGCAGACCGGCGACACGGTCGAGGCCGAACGGTGGCTCGACGCTCTCGCGCGGATCACCTTCGACGAGGAGCCGGACGCCTGGTCGGTCGGCTATGAGCTGGGGATCCGGGCCGAGCTGCACCTGGCCCGTGGTGAGGTCGAGGCCGGTCTGCGGCTGTGGCGCCGCGTCGCCGACCGGGTCCGCGACGACATCCTGGACCCGTGGGTGATCGAGGCGCGGGCGGTCACGGTGGTCGCGCACGCCCGCCACGGCCGCCTCGACCGGGTCGCCGATCTCGCTGCCGCACTGCCCGCCCGCCTCACCCGGCTGCTCACCCACCCGCTCGTCGACCCGCCGCCCTACCTGGTCGAGCAGGCCCTCTGCGGAACCCTCCTGCTGGCCGTCGGCGCCACGCGACTCACCACTTCGGGTGCGAACGACGGCGGTGCCGCACCCCGCGCCGGGGTGCGGATGATCGCGCTGGCGGAGCGGTTCCGGTTCCTCCGGAACTTCCAGCCGACGATGTCGGCAGCGGCGGCGCGAGCGGATGCCGAGCGTGCGGACCGGGCGGCGTACGAGGAAGCCGTCTCCTCCTACGCCACCCTGGACGCCGGCGGGCTCCGCGCGGCGGCGCTGGCACTCCTGGACTGATCAGCGCGCGCCGCCGGGCGGGCCGGCGCGTGCCCTGAGTGGTGCAGGGACGGTCAGCGCGTACGGTCGCGGTCGTAGTTGCGCTTCGCCCAGGCGTACCCCGCAAGGGTTATCGCCGTGCACCAACCGCCCGCGACCCAGCCGCTGACCCCGACCCCCGTCCCCATCAAGAGGCCGCGCAGCGTCTCCATGATCGGTGTGAACGGCTGGTGCTCGGCGAACAGCCGCAACGCGGTGGGCATCGACTCGGTCGGCACGAATCCGCTGCCGAACAGCGGCAGCAGGGTCAGCGGCATCGGCATGTTGCTCGCCCCGGCCACCGTCTTCGCCGCCAGGCCCATCCCGACGGCCAGCCAGATCAGCGCGAACGCGGTCGCCGTGAGCAGCCCGCCGGCGGCGAGCCATTCGATCGCGGTGGCGTTCGGTCGGAACCCGATCAGGAGCGCCACCGCGAGCACCACGGTCAGCTGGAAGAGGATCATCAGCAGGCTGCCGAGCACGTGCCCGGTGAGTACGGACGACCGGGCGATCGCCATGGTCCGGAACCGGGCGACGATGCCTTCGGTCATGTCCATCGCCACCCCGATCGCGGTGCCCTGCACCGCGCTCGCGACGGTGATCAGCAGAATGCCGGGAACCACGTAGTCGACGTAGGCGGCCCGGCCCCCGTCACCGTCGTCGAGACCGTCACCGAGGGTGCCGCCGAGCACGTAGACGAAGAGCAGCAGGAAGATGATCGGCACCGCCAGCAGGATCAGCGACGTGGACAGGTCACGGCGCATGTGCCGCAGCTGCCGGCCGAGCATGGTGACGGAGTCCCGCACCACGAGGGTCATCACGCCTCCACCTCGGTCAGCGCGAGGAACACGTCGTCGAGGGTTCCGCCCGGCACCCGCTGTTTGAGTTCGGCCGGGGTGCCCTCGGCGACGATCCGGCCGTGGTGCAGCAGCGCGACCCGGTCGGCGAGCTGGTCGGCCTCCTCCAGATACTGGGTGGTCAGGAAGATGGTCACCCCGCGGCCGACCAGGCCCCGGACGATGTCCCACATGTCGCGGCGGCTGCGCGGGTCGAGCCCGGTGGTCGGCTCGTCGAGGAACACCACCCGCGGATCGCCCATCAGCCCCATGGCCAGGTCGAGCCGCCGCCGCATGCCCCCGGAGTACGCCGCGGCGCCCTTGCCGGCCGCCTCGACGAGATCGAACCGCTTCAGCAGGTCGGCGGCCCGGCGCCGCGCCGCAGCCCGTCCGAGATGGTGGAGGCGGCCCATGAGCAGCAGGTTCTCCTCGCCGGTGAGATAGCTGTCGACGGCCGAGAACTGCCCGGTCACCCCGATCGCCGCACGTACCCGGTCCGGTTCGCGGCGCACGTCGTGACCGCAGATCCGGGCGACACCGCCGTCGGCCCGGATCAGGGTGGACAGGATCTGCACCATCGTCGTCTTGCCGGCGCCGTTCGGGCCGAGCAGCGAGAACACGGTGCCCTCCGGCACTCGCAGGCCGATGCCGTCGAGCACCACCTGACCGCCGTAGGACCTGCGCAGACCCGTGACCTCGATGGCCGGCACGCTGGAATCGTTCGTCATGCGCCGAAGGGTGCCGCCGCCCCGGATCACCGCGGTTCCACCGCGGTTTCACACTTTCGATGGCACGTGAAAGCCACCCGGGCCGCGAAACGGCGGTAGCGTCACAGGGACAGGCGCCACGTCGGGTTGCCGGTCTCCGCGTCACAGGGTCTCCATCTCGGCATCGTCCGCTGGCGCGGGCGCTCAGCAGGATCTCCGCACGACTCCCACGCTGTCCAGGGATGAGACCATGCCCTCCGAACTGTCGACCGGCTCCGCCGGGCTCTCCGTCGACATCACGCTTCCCACGGATTCCACCGCCGTCGTCACGTTCGCCGGCGAGATCGACAGGACCAACTGCGTTGAGGTGGTCCGGGTGGTCGACGAGGTTCTGCGCTGCCACGGCCCGCGCCGCGTCAGTCTGGACATGGGCGAGGTGCGGTTCATCGACTCGGGTGGCGTCCGGGCGCTGGTCATCTCCCAAGAGGAGGCCCGGCGACAGGGCGGTGACCTGGAGATCGGGCGGGCACACCTGATCGTCCACCAGGTCCTGACCATCACCGGCCTCCTCGAGGACTTCAACCTCGGCCCGGCCTGAGACCCCTCACATCCGGTCGGCGGCCGCCCGGATCGCCTCGCGGATCCGTGAGTACGTGCCGCACCGGCAGATGTTGCGCAGCCCGTCCAGGTCGGCGTCGGTGATCTCCCGGCCCTCGGCGGCGGCCTCGCGGACCAGCGCCACCGCGGCCATGATCTGCCCCGGCTGGCAGTACCCGCACTGTGCCACGTCATGATCGAGCCACGCCTGCTGCATCGGATGCAGGTCGCGGCCGACCGTCGCGGGCAGACCCTCGATGGTGACGACCTCGTCGGACGGCTGCAGATCCCCGACCGGAACGGTGCACGGGGTGACGGCCCGCCCGTTGAGGTGGCTGGTGCAGGCTTTGCAGACGCTGATGCCGCAGCCGTACTTCGGCCCGGTGATGCCGAGGATGTCGCGCAGCACCCACAGCAGCCGCACCTCGGCGGCGATGGTGACGGTGACCTGTTCACCGTTGACCCGGAAGGTGTGCTCAGGCACGGTCGGCTCCGTCGGTCGGGGAGGCGGGAATCGGGGGGATCGTCGGTTTCGGGGTGAACGACAGAGTGCCGTGGTTGATCGGGAAGACCGTCGGCATCGTGCCGGTCGCCCGGGCGTAGGCGCAGGCCACCGCAGCCATCGCCGCCGACACTCCGAGCTCCCCGGCGCCGCCGGGCTGGTCGGAGTCGCCGGGCATCACGATGATCCGCAGGTCCGGCGGGGTGTTCCACTGCCGGGTGTAGAAGTAGTCGTCCCAGCTCGCCTCCAGGAAATGCCCGTCGCGCAGGTGCAGGCTGGAGGTCAGGGCCAGAGCGATGCCGTCCATGACGCAGCCCATCATCTGCGCCTCCAGGCCGCGCGGGTTGACGGCGAGCCCGACGTCCACGACGAAGACCACCTTGGTGACGCGCGGCCCGCCGACCCCGTCCCGGATCGGCCGGCCGACGGTCTCCGGCCGGCAGTCGATCTCGACGAGGCAGGCGCTGACCGCCTTGTACTCGGAGTGGAACGCGATGCCCTGCGCGGTTCCGGCGGGCATCGCGCGTCCCCATCCGCCCTCCCCGGCGACCTTCTCCAGTACGGCCCTCGAGCGCTCGTCACGCAGGAACTCGCGCCGGAACCGGTACGGCTCCCTCCCCATCCGCGCCGCCAGCTGGTCGATCATCAGCTCCCGCGCGCACGTGGTGTCGGGGGAGTAGACGTTGCGCATGCTGCCGGTGTTGAACCCTTTCCCGGTCTCGCTCAGCAGCCGGCTGTGCACCCCGAACCGGTACGGCGACGTGTGGCTGAACTGGAAGAACGTCTGCGCGAACGCGGCGTCCCCGATGGGCAGTTTCGCGGCCATCGCGGTGAGCAGCTCACCCAGCCCGTGCCCGAGATCGGTGGTGACGCTGGTGTGCCGCTGCTCGAAACCGAGCACCGTGTTCCCGGCGTAGGCGATCCGCACCCGGGACGTGGCCATCGGATGGGTGCGCCCCTGCCGGGAGTCGTCGGCCCGGTGCCACATCAGCTTGACCGGCTTGCCGATCCGCTGGGACACCTCGGCGGCCTCCAGAGCGGCGTCGAAGAACAGTTTCCGGCCGAACGACCCGCCGCCCTCGGTGACGTGCACGGTCACCTTCGACGACGGCAGCCCGAGGCGGGCGGCGATGGTCTGCTTGGCCACGATCGGCGACTTCAGCGCCGACCAGATCTCGGCGCTGCCGGGCTGTACGTCCGCGATCGCGCAGTTGGTCTCCAGGGCGCTGTTGCTGCGGAAGTGGAAGGTGAACCTGCCTTCCACCACGGGCGTGAGCGGCCGCGGCCCGAGCGGCAGTTCGGCGGCGGCCAGCTCCTTGAGCACCGTCTCGTCGCTCTTGCCGTCGACCGGGCCGGGCCGCCAGGTGACCTTCAGCGCCCGTACCGCGTCGATGCACTGCCCGAAGGTGTCCGCCCGGACCGCCACCCCGGTGGAGATCGGCACCACGTCGGTGACGCCGGGCATGGCGAGGACCTCGGCGAGGTTCCCCACCGGGCCGGGTCTGCCGTTGATGGTCGGCGCCCGGCACACCATCGTCGGCTTGGCGCCGGGTACGTCCAGGTCCATCGCGAACTTCTTGCGCCCGGTGACCGCGGCCGGCCCGTCGATCCGGTTGTGCGGCCTGCCGATGACGGTGAAACTCTCCCGCGGGGCGAGCTCCACACCCACCGCCAGGGTCCTCGGGCTGGCCGCTGCCGTGGCCAGCTCACCGATGCCGATCCGGCGGCCGCCGTCCCGGTCGAGGACCATGCCGTCGCGCAGCCGCAGGTCGGTGGTGCCGAGCTTCTCCGCGGCGGCGGCCAGCAGCCGGATCCGGGCCACGGCGGCGGCGACCCGGATCGGGGTGAACGTGGCGATGGTGGTGTTCGAGGCGCCGGTCAGCTGGTTGAACAGCAGCTCCGGGCGGGCGTCGGCGAGGGTCACCCGCACCCGGTCCACCGGCACCGACAGTTCCTCGGCGATCAGCATGGCCGACGAGGTGGTGATGCCCTGCCCGACCTCGGCCCGGGGCAGCGCGAACGACACCGTACCGTCCGGGTTGATCTCGACCGAGATCAACCCGGATGTGGGCAGGGCCGCCGCCGTCATGATGTCGTTGAGGTCGAGCAGGTCGGCGGCGGCCTCCGCGCCGGTGGGGGTGGCGGCGGCCACCAGGACGGGGGCCGCCAGCACGTAACCCAGGAACGCCCGCCGGGATGTCGCCATCACTCCGGCCGGTTCGTCGTCGGGATCTCGATCTTCGTCTCCCGGGCCTTCGTCAGGAACAGGAGGATGTACTGCCGGACGGCCTCGTCCAGCAGCCACGCGGTCTCCGGCACCAGCGGCAGCGGGATCAGCTTCTCCCGGAACCTCACCAGGGCCGGCCACGCCACCGCGACCAGCGGCTCCCAGATCGGCTCCCGTCTGATGCCGTCCCAGTCGGCGACCTGGTCACCGACCAGGTAGCGGGCCAGGGCGTTGCACAGCGGCCGGCTGACGCTGAGCGGGCTGGTCTGCTCGGCGAGCTGGCTCAGCAGGATGTCGGTGAGCTCGACACCCTCCCGGGTCGGCCCCATGTTCGGCGGCAGCACCTGATCGGACTGGGTGTTCGCGGCCGCCCAGGTCGCCGGGATGTACTCGTCGCGAACCCCGAGCAGGTGCGCGGTCACCTGCCACACGTGCAGGTAGGCCTGCGAGTCGGCGGCGGTGATCGGCACGTTCCACTCGCGGAGCTTGCGCATCGCGTACGTGGGCAGCGTGTGCCAGGTGACCAGGATGTCCTCCTGGCTGATCGGCACACCCCACCGCCAGTGCGGCGACTGCTTCAGCAGGTGCCGCACCGCGGCGTGCACGAGGCGGGTCTTCACCGCCTGCACGACACAGTCGCCGTCCGGCCGGTACGCGTTCAGCGACCCCACCGAGAACCCGAGGAGGCTGGTCTTGGCGACCCGGTCCTCCATGTCGGCGCCGCCCTTGGAGTAGTAGACCGACCACGCCTCCTTCGGGATCGCGGTGCTCAACATGCCGCCGCCGACCCCGTTGAGCAGGTTCAGGTACAGCCCGCGGGACTTGTTGAACTGCGCGGCCCGTTCCAGCTTGGCGGTGTCCGCCCAGGACGGCAGCCGCCGGGCCTTCTCGATGAAGTCGTGCAGGTAGCCGGGCAGCCCGGCGGGCAGCGGCTGGTCGTTGCGGGTCCAGTTCCACAGCAGCTTGTTGACCGCCGGCACCGCCCCGGTGTCCAGCAGTTCCGCCGACACCGGGTCGGCCTCGTCGTCCCACTGGGTGCTCCACGGCTGCGCCGCCCGGGCCTGCGCCGGGGCGCTGATCCCCAGCGCGCCGAGCGTCCCGAGGGCGGCCCCGCCGGTCATCAGCATCTTGCGCCTGCTCAGCTCAGCCATGACTGGTCTCCGGGCGGTTCGTGACCGGGATCTCGATACTGATCGGCCGGGCCTGCGAGAGGTACAGCAGCGCGAACTTGCGCAGGAACTCGTCGAACAGCCAATACGCCTTCGGCGCCAGCGGGAAGGGCAACAATCCTTCGCGTACGGCCACGAAGGGTCCCCACGCCGTCCGCAGCAGCGGGTCCCACACCGGCTCGCGCGGGATCCGCAGCCAGCCGGCGATCTCGTCCCCGAGCATGAACCGGGTGAACGCCCCGAGAATCGGCTTGGTGAGGATCCCCGCGTCGATCGCCGCACCCAGGTGCAGCAGGATGTCGGCCAGCTTGACGCCCTCCGGAGTGGCCCGCAGGACCGGGTCGAGGACCTGCTCGGCCTGGGAGTTCGCCTGCGCCCACGAGTTCGGGATGTACTCGTCCTTCACGCCGAGCAGGTGCGCGCCGACCTGCCACGAGTGCAGGAACGCCTGCGACTCGTCCGCCGGGATCGGCACCTTCCAGTCGGTGAGCTTGCGCATGACGGTGGTCGGCAGACTGTGCCAGGTGACCATGATGTCGGCCTGGCTGATCGGGATGTCCTCCTCGGCGACCGGCGTCCAGTGCGGCGACTGGGGCAGCAGATGCCGCACCGCCGCGTGGACGAGACGGGTCTTCACCGCCGTCACGATCATCTCGCCGTCCGGCTGGTAGGCGTTGACGCTGCCGATGTCGTACCCCAGCTTGGCGGTCTTGGAGATGCGGTCCTTCATGTCCGCACCACCCTGGGAGTAGTAGACGGCGAGCGCCTCCTTCGGGATGACGGTGCTCATCATGCCGCTGGCGAGCCCGTAGAGGACGCCGAGGTAGAGCCCGCGCTTCTCGTTGAACCGCACCGCGGTGGCGAGTTGCTCCTGGTCGGCCCAGGACGGGAGACGCCGGGCGTACTCCATGAAGTCGCGCAGGTCGGCCGGCAGGCCGTCGGGCAGCGCCTGCCCGTTCTTCTTCCAGGTCCGCAGCAACGCGTTGACCTGCGGGACGTCGCCGCGCTCGATGAGGTCGGCGACCAGCGCGTCGGCCTCCGGATCCCACACCCACCGGGGATCCGCGCCCACGCCCTGCCCCGCCACCGACCCCTGGGGCGACCAGGTCCACGTTCGTGCCGGAACCGCCGCGCCGAGAGCGCCGATGGTGCCGGCTTTCAAGATGTTCCGCCTGCTCAGTGGTTCCACGCTTCGCCTCCTGTGCCGTGAAGGCCCGTGATGAGCGTGTCGACTTCGGGTGCGTGTGCCGTCCGAAGTCCACACGCCTCGGGATTGGTCCCCGTGCCTGGTACGGTGAAACACGAAGTGCTTCGATGTATCAGCAAGGACAGCACAAGTTAACCGGAATTCACAAGCCGGAAATCGAGAATCGCTGATGAGTGTGGTCGCGGGAGGGTGCTCATGGAGTCGATGCTGCAGAGGGCCCTCGCGGAAGCGCTCACGCCGGCGCCGGTCGAGGACGAGGTCGCCGTCCGGCTCCTCGACGCCGCCCACGACCAGTTCTGCCGGCTGGGCATCCGCCGTTCCACCATGGAGGACGTGGCCCGCCGCGCCGGCGTCTCCCGGATCACCGCGTACCGCCGGTTCGCCACCAAGGACGTGCTGGTCGAGCACGTGGTCCGGCGCGAGTTCCGGCGCTATTTCGAGCGGTTCAGCGTCGAGATCAGGCAGGCCCGCACCGCCGCGGACCGGGTGGTGCTCGGCTTCGCCGCCTCGATGCAGGCGTTCCGCGACAACGAACTGATCGGCGGTCTGATGACCGCCGAGCCCGACCTGCTGGTCCCCTCGATGATCACCGACGGCGGGCGGACACTGTCCACCGTGCAGCGGTTCGTCGCCGGGCAGTTGCGCGCCGAGCAGCGCTCCGGCCACATCTCCGAGCACGTCGACGTGGACCTGGTGGCCGAGCTGTGGGTGCGGCTCTCCGCGTCGTTCCTGGCCATCCCCAGCCGGGTCGTCGACCTCGACGACCCGGAGGCGCTGCGCGCCGTCGCCCGCCGCTACCTGGTGCCGATGCTGTCAGTCGGCTGAGTGATCGATGGGTCGCCGGCTTGAGGTGTTCCGGAGGCTCTCGTACCGCTGGAATTCAGGCGCGCTGATGCCCGTCTCGGAGTGAGTGCTCCGCACCGAGCGCCTTCACCAGCGGGGCGGGCAGCGCGATGGTGCCGTGTCCGAGGGTGGAGACCGTGGCGTAGACGACGCCGCCGGTGCAGACGGTCTCGCCGTCCCGGCGGAAGGCGAAGTCCAGCGTGAAGCTCTTTCCACCGATCCGGGACGTGCTGACCAGGACCTCGATTCGCTCGTGGCGCCTGACGCCTGCGGCGAAGTCCAGGTCGATGTGCACGACATGCACGTCGAATCCCCGATCGTGCCATTGCGCGTACGGGAGCCCCCGGTCCATGAAGAACACGTCGACAGCCTCGTCGACATGGCTGAGGTACCACATGTTGAACATGACGCCTTGGCCATCGATCTCGTGGAAGCGAGGGACGAACGAGTAGACGGGCCCGGTTTCGTTCTGTGCCGTCAAGACTTCTCCTCACCACGAGTGTCACCTGTGGAAACGGGGTTCTTCCGAGCGATGCGGTGCACGGGGCAGGCGGCAACCCGGATGGTCGGAGCTGGGTCCGCCGAGGGAGCAGGGGGCCCGGTGACTCCAAAGCCTGGCGACGTGGCCTCGGCTCGGCGTGCAGTGTCGACCCATTCCGCGGCGTCGAGCGGCTGCACCTGGAGCGAGAAATCGATCATCGCGTCATTCTCATCGATGCCCACGAGTTCCGCTCGCCCTCATCCGCCTTTCGGCCACCCGTCTACCGGTCGTACGACCGCGGCCCGGCCACGCTGATCCTGATCCCCGGTTCGACCCCCGGCCAGGGCGGTCGGCGAAGCCGGCGACTGAGTGGCGGCGGCACGCTCCGCGTCCCGGCCGGACGGTCCGGTGCGAATGCTCGACGGGTCCGGACGCGGCCCGTCATGCCGGGGTGATCGGGGTGCCGCGGTGCTCATGGGGGAATGTCGAGGGTGTGGTGGGTCACCGCGTGTGGGAAGTACATCCGCACGGTGGTCCGGCCGCCGTGGGTGTGGGTGAGCAGGACGTCGGCGAGTTGCCGGGCGGTCCAGAGGCCCGCGGGCCCGGTGGGGGCGGCCGGGGGCCGGTAGCCGGCGTCGGCGGCGATGGGCCGCCCGCCGTGGTCCTCGATGTGCACGATCAGGGTGTCGTCCTGGTGCCAGCCGTTCACCCGTACCGGTGGGTGGCCGTGGTGCAGGCCGTTGGTGACGACTTCGCTGGTCGCCAGGACGACCTGCCGGACGGCGGCGGGAACGAAGTGGTGCCGTGCGGCCCAGTCGGCGACGACGGCGCGGCAGCCGGCCAGTTCGGCGAGATCGGCGAGGGTGAGGCTGAGGTCGGTGATCGGTGGGGCCGGGGACAGGCGGGTCTGCGCGTGCGCGGTCAGGTAGGCGCCGGGCGTGACGTACCCGGGGTTGTCGTATCCGCCGCCGGCGGTCAGTTCGTGGCTGTGGACGCTGCGGACGTCGTCGATGATGGATGCGCGATGGTGCCGGCGATGCCAGATGCAGGTGATCGGGCTGCCGTAGCCGGCGTACCGGTGGTTGGTCATCGCCTCGTAGTTCAGATACGCGGCGGTACGGTCCACCGGCGCCCGTGCGTCGCTGATGAGGTCGGGTTCGGCGACGACATGGATCGGCTGTCGCCGGGCGTGCTGCCGGCGCAGGTAGTGGTCGAAGGTGCGGTAGGTGAATCCGAGTCGCTGGTAGAAGCCGTCAGCCGGCGCCCATTGCAGGGCGTCGGCGTCCGGGCCCAGCCGGTCGCGAACGATTTCCGCGGTCGCGGCGCCGACCACCATCAGCACCGCTTGCCCGGCGGTGATGTCGCGGCGCAGCGCGGGCACGAGCCGCCGCTCGATCGTGTCGTCGTCGTCCACGAGGAGCACCCCGTGCCGGAACCGGCCCCGGTCGCGATGATTGACCGCCCCGGTCACTCCGGGGTCTCCGGCCCGTCGCCGTCGTGACCGTCCACTACCGGGTCGTCGCCCTGCAGCACCATGCCCAGAGGATTCCTCGATTCGCACAACTGAAACGTCAGCAGTACCGCGGGGGAGCATCGCAGTCGCACGATCGTGTCGGCCGCGGCCGCCGCCACACCCGTCCGCACGAGCATCCGCAGCCCGGCGACGTCCAGGAAGGTGACGGCGGCGCAGTTCACCGTCACGACCGGCGCGCCCAGCAGAGCGTGGATCCGCGCTCCGATCAGCGCCGCGTTACTCGCATCGATCTCACCGGACAGAGCGATCTCGTCAGCCGACCACATCAGTTCACAGCCGGTCATCACCTCGACGTGGCGGTCCACAGCCATCACACCCATCGGCGAATCGGCGATCGGCTTCCCACTTCCGTTCGGTCTCAGCGTCCACCGCTATCCCGCGCACCGCAACGCCGCCCTCGAAAGAGTCCCGGAACGAGACGCTGAGTGGCGGTCCGAGGGGGAAGGACTTGACACCGCTGGCTAATGAGATTAGCTTTTTGGGCAACGCAGTTAGCCAATCCCTGGAGGGCCCCATGGCCGAGTACCTGAGCATCGCCGGCAACGAGATCGCCTACGACGTGACCGGCGAAGGGCCGCTGGTGGTGCTCGCGCACGGCATGGGCGACAGCCGCCACTCCTACCGCTTCGTCGCCCCGGCCCTGATCGCCGCCGGCTACCGGGTCGCCGCCATGGACATCCGGGGCTGCGGGGACTCCAGCCCCGGATGGGACGGCTACAGCCGTACCGACATCGCCGGTGACCTGATCGCGCTCGTCCGTCACCTGGGCGGCCCGGCCGTCCTCATGGGGCAGTCGATCAGTGGCGGCGCCGCGACGATCGCCGCCGCCACGGCGCCGGAGCTGATCAGTGGGGTCATCGAGCTGGCGCCGTTCACCCGTGGACAGGCCATCTCGCTGGGCGAGCTGATCCGCGCGAAACGCTACCGTGCGGGATTCACCCGACTCGGCATGACGATGGCCCTGGGCAGCCTGTCGAGCTGGAAGAAGTACCTCGACCTGGCCTACCCGACCAAGCCCGCCGACTGGGCCGGCGAACTCGCGCGGATCGAGACCACCATGAGCGAGCCCGGTCGCATGAAGGCTCTTCAGGCCATGTGCAGGACCAACCCGGCCGACGCCGGAGCGCAACTACCCAACGTCACGTGCCCGGTCCTGATCATTCAAGGCAGCCTCGACCCCGACTGGGCCGACCCCCGCGCCGAAGGCGAGAAGATCATCGCCGACCTGCCCGCCGGGCTCGGGCAGCTGGCGATGATCGACGGCGCCGGCCACTACCCGCACGCCCAGACCCCGGACCAGGTCGTCGCCCTGTCGCTGCCCTTCCTCGCCAGGACTCTGACCCGTGCCTAGGGCCGGACTCGACCAGGCCACGGTCACCGCCGCCGGCGCCGCCCTGGCCGACGAGGTCGGCTTCGGCGCGCTCAGCATGGGTCTGCTCGCCGAACGGCTCGGTGTCCGCACGCCCTCGCTCTACAAGCACGTCACCAGTCAGGCCGACCTCGCCCACCGGATCGCCGTCCTCGCCCTGAACGAGTTCGCGGACGCCATCCGCGACGCCATCCAGGGGCGCGCCGGCAGGGAGGCCCTCGTCTCCGGCGCCCACGCGATGCGCCGGTGGGTGCTGGCACACCCCGGCCGGTACGCGGCAGGCAACGCCGCCGTCGTGACCGGGCCCGACGACCCGCTGCTCCCGGCCGTCCAGCGGGTACTCGCCTCCTGGACGGCCATGCTCCACGGGTACCGCCTGGACCGGGGTCAGGACATCCATGCCCTGCGGATGCTGCGCAGCATGCTGCACGGATTCGCGACCCTGGAGGCGGCCGGCAGCTTCCGGATCGCCACCGACATCGACGACAGCTTCACCTGGATGCTCGACTTCATCGACCACGGCCTCGCCGGGAACCAGCCCGACTCACGCACCGCCCCCTGACAGCGCTGCACGTGCCATGTCGCGGCTTTCCCCGGGTGGCGGCGGCGGTGCGGAATGCCGCTCGGTCTCGCGCGGCGCCGGCCGCTCGGGCAAGGGGATCTCGAAGTGCACTGAACACAGCCGCGGGTGGACCGTGGGTGCCGGTCACCATCACCCTGCAAGAATCCGATGCGTTCGCATCAGAGGGCGCCCCGGAGATCGAGCCCGGCGACTGAGGCTCGAGCAGATTCCTTCATACGAATCCACACCCGGTCAGAACGGCACCTACGCCATCGATTCGACTGGTTCGCGAATCGTGCGGGCGACGAGTGAACCACGGCCGTCGAGGTCATATGCACAATGGATGATCGATCGATTCCGAGTCCAAGGGATGGCAATCGAAAGGATGTGCGCGGAGGACGTCCGAGCCCTTATCCGCGGAGGCGCTCAGTAAGATCCGGCATGCTCCGGCGGATGGCTCGGCGGTCGGTCACCCGCTCTCCCGTGGGCGACTCGATCGGCTCAAGGATGGGGAAGGTCTCGTCCGCGTAGCCGTGACGCTCGAAGAAGATTCCGCTGACGGTGGCGCCGAAGATTTCGGCTCCCCCCTCACAACCCGCCGACAGATCCGCGACATCGGCAAGGTCGTCGGGGTCTTCGGCCACACGGGTGAACGTCTCCCGGCCCAGCGTGATGACCCAGGACCGCCAGTCCGTGAACACATCGTCGGAAACGTACCCGCACATCATTTCAGCGGCAGTCCAGTGCCGCCAGGTGTACAGCCGACGGCTGGCGTCGACGAGCTCGCGCTGAAAGGCACGTAGCGTCTCGTCGTCAGCTTCGGCGAATTCAGCTTCCAGAACTTCCGCCATCGCATCCGGGTCACCTCCGGCGCGTGCCCGTGCAGCCTCGACAGCCGGCCAGAACGTCGACTCGCCCACGGTCTTCACGTTCCCCGGCGTCATGGCGAGAGGAGGCCGGGTCGGACCGGCAGCAGTTTGCTCCGCGACGGTAGCGGGGTTCCTCGCCTCATCCGTATCGCGCACGCAAGCGGATAGGAAGAGAAGCACAGCGAGGAGAGGCGTTACGCGAACCAGCACGGGCGGATGATACGGCAGCACGGCCGAAATCGTCACCGATAGGAGCGGCCACCACCGACTCCCGAAAGTGGGTACGGCGAGTCCGACCAGTCCCTGCCCGTCGGCCGTACGGCTGAGCTCCTATGACGAACGGGCGGGGCCCCTCATTCCGTCCAACCGGCGGGGTCTTCGGCTCGCCAGAGCAAGCCGGCCGAGGTCCACCATCGCATTGCAGGCCCGCGCCAGGGACGGGATGAAGTGACCAGGTGGCGCATTCTCTGATCGCTACCCACCGACGAGAACTCGGCCGTTCCCTACCAAGGCTTCAACTGGTCGACTGGGTCGCCCCCCGCCCTGGAGCCCTATCGCGTTCCGCCCAGGTATGGGGCTCCCGGTGCGGCGGAAGCGCGCTCCGAGAGATTCGAACCCTGACCTTCTGATTCGTGGTCAGGAGGGTGGGTTGTTGAGGCGGGCGGCCTGGCGGGTCAGGTGGTCGCGTTCCGGCAGGCTGGTGGCGCAGCGGGCGGCGTCGGCGTAGAGGCGGGCGGCGGTGGCCGTGTCGCCCTCGCGTTCGTGCAGGTAGGCGGCGACCGCCGAGTAGCGGGGGAGTGTCGGGTCGAGGGCCTCCAGGGCGGCCAGGCCGGCGCGCGGGCCGTCCGCCTCGCCGACCGCGACGGCACGGTTCAAGCGGGCGACCGGGCTGCCGGTGAGACGGATCAGCTCGTCGTACCACTCGACGATCTGGACCCAGTCGGTCTCGCCGGCGGTTCGCGCGTCGGCGTGCAGGGCGGCGATCGCCGCCTGCGCCTGGAACTCGCCCAGCCGGTCCCGGGCGAGCGCGGCCTGCAGGACGCCGACCCCCTCGGCGATCATCCGGGTGTCCCAGCGGCCGCGGTCCTGCTCGGCGAGCGGGACCAGGCTGCCGTCCGGGCGGATGCGCGCCGGACGGCGGGCGTGGTGCAGCAGCATCAGCGCGAGCAGGCCGTCCACCTCCTCGTGCCGGAACGCGGCGGCCAGTTGCCGGGTGAGCCGGATGGCCTCGGCCGCGAGATCGACGTCGCCGGAGTAGCCCTCGTTGAACACCAGGTAGAGCACGCGCAGCACGGTCGCCACGTCGCCGGGCTGGTCGAACCGCACGTCGGCGACGGTCCGCTTGGCCCGGCTGATCCGCTGCGCCATCGTCGCCTCCGGCACCAGGTAGGCCTGCGCGATCTGCCTGGTGGTCAGCCCACCGACGGCCCGCAGCGTGAGCGCGACCGCCGACGCCGGAGCGAGCGACGGATGCGCGCACAGGAAGTAGAGCCGCAGCGTGTCGTCGGTGGACGCGGCCGGGCCCGGCTCCGGTTCGGCGTCCACCAGGTCCTCGCGCCGCCGCCGTGACGTGTCGGCCCGTACCGCGTCGAGGAACCGGCGCCACGCCACCGCGACCAGCCAGCCCGACGGATCCCGCGGCGGATCCCGCGGCCACACCCGGACCGCCTCGACCAGGGCGTCCTGTACGGCGTCCTCGGCCGCCGCGAAGCCTGCTCCGCGACGGACGAGGATGCCGATCACCCTGGGCGTGAGGGTCCGCAGGAGAACCTCGTCCACGTGCTATTCCGTGACCGTCAGCGGTGTCCCGAACACCGGGCGCAGTTCGAGCCATTCGTGGATCGGCCGGCCACCCGCACCCGGAGCGGCGGAGAGTTCGGCGGCCAGTTCGAGAGCCCGCTCGTGCGAGTCGACGTCGATCACCATGAACCCGGCGATCAGGTCCTTCGTCTCCGCGAACGGCCCGTCGGTCACCGGCGGACGGCCGTCCCCGTCGTATCGCACCCAGGTCCCCTCCGGCGCGAGAGCGGTCTCCCCGACGAACTCCCCGGTCTTCACCAGACGGTCCGCGAAGTCCCGCATGTACTGGATGTGCGCGTCGATCTCCTCGGGCGTCCACTTCTCCATCGGCACGTCGTTCACGGCCGCCGGAGCGCCCCGGTAGTGCTTCAGCATCAGGTACTTGGCCATCGTCGTTCTCCCTCGATGCGGTACGGCCATTCTCGCCGTGTGCATCCCTGGGTCGGAGCCCCACCCGGCTTCTCGACACGATCCGGCGCCCGGTTTCCGACTTTCTTCGGCGACATGCCGTTCGAGCGGAACGGGATGTGCCTTTCGGCGGTGCGGACCACCCTGACGTACGAGCTCAGCTTCCTGCGCCGGCTGACCGGGCGGCGCTGAAGGCGTCCGTGGAGAGCGCGAGCCGGGGACGATGGCCGTGTCAGCGTGGGGCGGAGGATGTCCGCGGGGGTGTGGCTGCCGCGACGGACAGGGTCACCCGGCATGTCGTTCCGTTCAGGCGGAAGTCTCTCGGCGTGGCGTTGCCGCCCTGGTAGGTGCCGCTGATCGTCGCGGTGTGCCGGCCGCCCGGCGCGACCGTCACCCGTGTGGTGACCGTCCGGCCGTCCTGCCGCCACGTTCCCGGCGCTCCCTCGCCCAGCGAAGCCTCGCCCAGCGAAGAATCGCTCAGGGAACCTGAAGTTGAAGCCTCGCCCGGCAGGACGAAGGTGAACGGCACGTCCGTGACCGGAGCGGTCCCGGTGTTGGTGACGCCGACCTCGGTGGTGAAGTGTCCGGCCCCGGCCCGGACGACGTATCCCACCGTGCACCCTGGGCCGGTCGGTGCCGTCACGACCGGCGGCGCCGACGGGGTGACGGGTGGCCCGGCCTGTGCCCGCAGGCCGCCGAGCGCCCCGGGACCCATCGCCGCCAGGAAGGCCCCGGCCACCAGTATCCCGGCGGCACCCGTCCCGGCCCGGTCGCGCCGCCGTGGCCGCGGTGACCGGAGCCGCCCGGCGACGACGGCCCCCTCGATGATCACCCGGGTCGGCGTGATCCGGCGCCGGACCGGACCGGTCACCCGCCGCGCGACCCCGGCGTCGGTTCCACCGGACGGCGCCGCCACCCCGGCCAGCACCGATGCCGCCTCCGCGGCGGTCGGTCGTTCGGCGGGACTCTCGGCCAGGCATCGCCGGCACAGATCCGCCACCTCCGCGGGCAGCCCGGCGATCGGTGGCAGCGGAGACGGCTCCTGATAGCGGTGTGCGTTCAGCATTCGCGTGGTGGCCGGCGCCTCCCAGGGAAGCCGCCCGGCCAGGGCTCGATACAGCAGCAGTCCCCACGCGTACACGTCGGCCGCCGGGCGTACCACCCCGCCCTTCCAGCGTTCCGGCGCCAGGTAGGCCGGAGTCCCGAGCAGCAGGCCGGCGGGGCGGTCATCGTCACCCGAGACGGCTGCGATGCCGAAGTCGACCAGTTTCACCCTGTCGCCGGCGACGACCACGTTGGCCGGCTTCACGTCCCGGTGCACCACGCCCCGGTCATGGGCGGCCGCCAGCGCCGCCGCCACCTGCGCGCCGATCAGCACGGCCAGGCGCCACGGCAGCGCCCCGCCGGCGAGCAGGTCCTCGAGCGTCCGTCCTTCGACGACCTCCATCACCACGTAGGGCAGCGGGCCCGGCGCCTCGCCGTAGTCGTACACCTCCACGATGCCGGGATGCCGCAGCCGGGCGATCGCCCGGGCCTCGTCGCGGATCCGTGCCATCAGCGCCGTGTCGTGCCCGGCCGACATGACCTTGACGGCGACGTCGCGGCCGAGCACCTCGTCACGTGCCCGCCACACCACCGACATGCCGCCGGCGCCCAGGCGTTCCCGCAGGTGGAAGCGTCCGTCGAGCAGGTCTCCGCGATTCAGCACGGCCTGGCGATGCCCAGTCGCCACGGCGGGGAAACGGGCCGCCGGGCAACGTCACGTCGCCGGTACGGTCCCGAGCATGGCGGTCATGGCGTCGTTCTCGGCGGTCTGCTCGTTGATGACGTGTCGGGCCATGCCACGGATGTAGGCGTTGCCGTCCGGCAGGTCGAGGACCGCCCGGGACATGGTGATGGCCCCGCGATGGTGCTCGATCATCAGCCGCAGGAAGATCGTGGGCGCCGCCGCCGGGTCCGCACGGTCCAGTTCCGCCAGCTGAGCGGCGGTGAGCATGCCGTGGGCGGCCGCGTCCGGCCCGGTGGTGGGCGCCGCCGAGCCGGCCGGCGGCCGGTCCCAGGCGGCCAGCCAGGCGTCGGTCTGGTCGATCTCGCGCTGCTGGTCGTGCTCGATGAACTCGGCGATCAGGCGGATCCGTTCCGGCACGTCGCCCTTCGCCAGCAGGGTTCGGCTCATCCGGACCGCCTGCTCGTGGTGCGTCACCATCATCCGCGCGTAGTGCTCGTCCGCGCCGCTCGGCGTCCCGGCGGGCGCGGCGACGGGGGCGGCGGAGGCTGCGGGCAGCCGCGCGGGTCCGCCGGTGTCACGCAGCAGGAACACCGCCATGCCGGCGAGCGCCACGCTGAGCAGGGCGGCGAATCGGCGGATCATCAGGGGACTCCCTCCGGAGGCAGGGGCCGGCACGGCCCTCCGGGGAGGACCGTGCCGGCGATCACTCAGCCCTGCGAAGGCTGCGGGTTGGACGGCTGGACCCCTGACGGCTCCGGCTCCGGCGCGGGCTCGGGGTTGCCGTTCTGCCCGATACGGCCGTCCGGCGTCAGCGGGTTCATCGCGGTGAAGTCACGGGGCACCAGGTCGAAGCCCTGCCAGTGCATCGGCATCGGGCTCTGGTCCTCGTCGCGCGGCACGTGGTGGAAACCCACCCGTACCCACATCACCGGGTCGGTGAGTTTCTGCTTGTCCTTGACGAAGTCGAGAACGGTACGGCTGTTCGGCGGGCACTCCGGGTCGGAGGCGTTGCCGCTGGCGTACTTCTCGCAGGCGTTCTTCTCGGTGAACGTGACGTCCGGCTTGGTCTCCGGGTGCCCCTGATAACGGTCGTTGCCGCCGGTGACCAGTTCGTACGACCGCTGGTGGCCGTCGGTGTTCTTGCTCGCCTGGCTCGCCAGCCGCCACCAGCGCTGATCCACCTTGGTGAAGGTGCCCTCGGTGGCGATGTCGGTTCTGGTGGTCTTCAGCTTGGCGGCCATTTCGCCACGGCCGTCGAGGGCGGTGTCGTACTGCTGGACCTTCTCGCCGCCCTTCCCGGCGATGTTGAAGTCCACCCGCCAGAACGCGTTGTGGTAGTGCATCGTCGCCTTGAACGCGTCACCCTTGCCGATCGGCCAGCCCCGGGCGGCGTCCGCCTCGCTGCCGGGAGCCAGGTCGCCGGTCGCGCCGAGACGGGCCGAGATCTGGCCGTCGTCACGCAGCCGGAACTCGGTGACGTACTCGTACCAGGACAGCTTGCTGATCGTCCGCAGCACCAGGTCGTGACCCTGCCGGGAGTACAGCGTGCCGGCCTCCGGCCCGTTCTCGCCCCAGCTCTCCTCGCGGGCCCGGTAGGCCAGACCGGCCGGCTCGGCGCTGACGCAGAGCACCTTGCGCTGGGCCGGCTCCGCGGAACCGTCGGAGCCGAGACGTGCCGAGCCGCCCTTGCAGTCGTCGCCGTCCAGCGTCTCCAGGGCGTAACCGCCCATGCCGATGTCGGTGAGGTCGTCGAACTCCATGTCACCGGTGTCGTACGGCACGTGCAGCTGGGCGAGGCGGATCGAGTCCAGCACCTGCACCGGCTGCGGGTTGCGCTTGGTCGAGACGTAGACCTGGGTGAGCACCAGCCCGGCCTTGTCGTGGATGCGCCAGCAGAGCTGCCACGTCGTCCCGTTCGGCAGCGTCTCCTTCACCGTCGACGAGCCGCTGCACGGGGCCGGTGCGGCCGCCCGGGCCGCCGACGGAACGGAGGCGCCCAGCGCCGCCGCCGTCAGCAGCGCGAGGGTGCCGGCGATCTTTCGGTTCGTCATGCTGCCGGAATCCTCGCTCACTTGAGGCGGGCGACCGTGCGCCCGGAGAGGTCGATGATGAACTCGCTGACGCTGAGGAACTGCCCGTCGTCGGTCGCCACGATGAGCTGCACGCAACGGTTCTTTCCGCACTGGCCGGCGCCCTTGTCGGCCGGTTTGGCCGTGTAGATGTGGGCGGTGGGAACCAGTCCTTCGGCGCCGTTCAGCTGTTTGCCGGTGGCGGCGCGATAAGCCTCCTTGAGCCCGTTTCCGGCCGGGTCGGCGAGCAGGAGATCGAGAGCGGTACGGGCCTCCTGCTCGGACGCCGGCGGCTGCATTCCCGCCGCGGAGAAGGAGCCGACCAGCTTGCCGGCGCCCAGGTCGACGACCTGCTTGACCAGCTTCTCCGACTTGTAGTCGTAGTAGTACAGCTCGGCCTGCCGACCGCCCGCCTCCGCGTCGATCTCGGCCGACAGGTACTCCGGACCCGCCTTGCCGGTCACGTCCTCGGCATTCGCGGCGAGCTGCGGGGTCAGCGCGATGGTCCGGGCCTTCTGCACCTCACCGCTGGTCAGCGCGTCGTTCCCGCTGCCGGCGGCGGCCTCGGGAACCGGTTTGGGATCGGTCACCCGCGCCTGTTCCGCGGTGACCGTCGGGGTCGGTGTGGACGGTGCGGCGTGCGCCTGCCACGAGGCGACCCCGAAGGCTGTCACCGCTGAAATCGTCGCGACGCCGAGGCCCCAGCCCCATTTTCGGTATTGAGTCACGTTCCGCCTTTCTCTGTAGGTTGCCGGCCCGTCCGGGGACCCTACGGAAAGGAGGTGAGATTCCTGTGAAGCCGAAAGTGGTGGCCATCGATATTTCGTCGAGCGCTCCGATGAATCCGCTGGCTGTCATGCCTGTCGATGCCGAGCCGGAAACAAAAATTTCATTTCGTCGACGCTGGATGTGAAGCGTCGAATCCTTTCTCCCCTATTCGTGCCACATGGCAGAGAAAAGAGAAACAGAGACTTCCGCCGTACGGTAGACCCTGGGCGGGGGCGGAGGGTGTACGCGGGAGGAGCGGCTCCGTCAGTCCCACCAGAACGACCAGTGGGTGCCGCGCGCCTGCTTGCGGGCGATGTCCTCCGGCTCGCCGAGGATCTGGAGGATCAGGTCGAAGCAGTAGACCGCCTGTTCGACAGCGCAGCGGGCCACGTCCTCGGTGGTGACCGGCGGCCGGGCGACGTCGAGTTCCAGAGTGGAGCCGGCCGGGTGGTACAGCTCCGCGCCGTACCGCTGATGCCAGTGCCGCAGCACCGCCAGGTGGTCCACCGGGCGCAGGTCGGTGTTGTTCGCGCGGATCAGGGCGGGCACCAGGACCGGCACCTCGTACCCGGCGGTGGCCGGCACCAGCAGGACCGACGTGGGCGGATAGTTCCGGCTGATCCGATAGACGCCGGGGCCGGGACCGGTGAGGCCGTCGAGCCTGGCCGCGAGGCGGGCCGGGTCGTACGTGGCCTCCCAGCAGGCGGCGGCGCCCTCATAGCCGTCGGACGCACCTTCGGCGATCGCGGCCCGGCGCAGCTGCTCGAACCGGGCAGCCGGGTCGACGGTCAGGGCCTCGGCCAGCGCGGCCGGGCCCTGCACGTCAGTGGGATAGCGGCCGGCCAGTTCGGCGGCGTAGGCGGCGTCCGGCCCGAGGACCGGGTACAGGCCGGTTGCCGGGTGCTGTTCGAGCAGCTCGCGCCAGATCTCGTCCGCCCGGTCCGGGGGCACGTCGGCGCTGAGCAGGCGTACCCCGCCCGGGGTCACCGCTTCGCCGGCCCAGGACAGGCCGGCCAGTGACCCGGCCATCAGGCCCGGCCCTCGTCGATCGACGCCACCACCGGCATGCCCCCTGTCGCATCGTGGACGGCCTCGAGCCGGTTCCGGATCCGAACCTACCCTCCATGATCGACCGCTCGTGGGCCTGGTGCACCGGTGGGTGGATCGGGGCGATCCACCCACCGGAAAACCGGTCAGACGCTCGTGCAGACGGTGCCGTTGAGGGTGAAGACGGACGGCGGGACGTTGGGGCCGCTGTAGGAGCCGACGAAACCGGCGCCGGTGGTGGCGCCGGAAGCCAGAGCGGTGTCGCTCGTCACGCGGACGGTGCGGGCGGACTCGGTCCAGGTGGCGTTCCAGCCGCTGTTCAGGCTCTGCCAGCCGGTGGGCCAGGTGAAGGCCAGCGTCCAGCCGCTGACGGCGGGGCCGTTGTTGGTGATGTCGATCTGGCCGACGTAGCCGTTGCCCCAGTCGTTGGTGTTGCGGAACTCGACCGTGCAGGACGAACCGCCGGGGGTGGCGGTGGTGAAGGTCAGCGGCGGGGACGGCGGGGAGATCCGGCCGGCGCCGTCCCGGGCCACCACGTTGATCGTGTAGCGGCGGCCGGGGTCCAGGTTGCGGGCGGTCAGGGACGTGCCGGTGGTCTCGCCGAGGAGTTCGGCGGCGCCCCCGTTCTGGCGGTAGACCTCGTATTTCAGGTTCGCGCCGGCGGACGGCCAGGAGATCGTCGCGGTGCGGTCGGTCACGGTCGCGGACGGCTGGGCCGGGGCCGGCGGGGCTGCGGCGGTGGCGGCGGTGTCGAGGGTGACGAGGGTGATCGAGTACGGGGCGAGGGTCTGCTCGGTGCCGCTGCCGGTCCGGGCGGTCGTCACCGCGTCGGCGCCGTTGGTGAAGGTCGCGACCGTGGGCGTACCCGCGGAAGGGGTGTAGCCGTGATGGGCCAGGGAGACCGTGTGGGCCGCATCAGGGTCCTTGTTGATCAGCAGAACCGCGACGTCACCGTCGGCCTTGCGCACCGCATGCGCGCTGACCAGCGGATCGTCCGTCCCCGCGGCGACGAAACGGTCCCCCGGCTGGGCGAAGGAGCCGATCAGAGACAGGGCATGGTACGGGGCGAACGGCGTGTTCAGCGGCGGCTGGCACACACTGTTGTCGGCGTTGCAGTTGCCGCTGGAGAGCAGGCCGTAGTCGCCGTAGTCGGTCTGCCCGGCGATGGTGGAGACGGTGCCGAGGCCGTTGTGGACGTTCCACCAGTGCACCGTGAAGACGCCCTGGGCGAGCAGTCCGCTGTAGACGTCGGCCAGATACAGCGCGCCCGGCTGGGTGTTGCGGCCGACGTCGACGTTCGTCTCGGTCATGCTGATGCCGATCCGGGCGGCGTTCGCGCCCGCGTACCGGTCGATCTGCCGGCGCAGCAGGTGGACGGCGTCGGTGATCTGGGCGGGTTTGGTCAGGGCCTCGGCGGGCGTGGCGCCGCCGGGGTACCAGTGGACGTCGACGAAGTCGATGGCCGAGCCCGCGCGGCTGAGCACCTCCTGGTTCCAGGAGCCCTGGTCGCCGGGGCCGACGATGGCGTCCGGCCAGTTGCCGGGCATGGTGAGCACGGCGCCGACCTTGATGCTCGGGTCGACGGCCTTCATCGCCTGGGAGTAGGCGACGACGTGGGCCGCGTACTCCTTCGGGCTCTTGTCGGCGTGCTCGTCGGCCTCCCAGTTCGAGCCGTAGTGGCCGTTGCCGTAGTTCTCGTTGCCGATCGTCCAGTACGTCGCGTCGTACCCCTTGGTGATGTTGGCGTAACGCACCCAGTCGGCGGCCTCCTGCGCGGTGCCGGTGCCGTAGTTCGCGATGATCATCGGCTCGGCGCCGGTGGCCCGCGCGCCGGCCATGAACGTGTCGAAGTCGGTGTTCGGGGCGACGTAACCGCCGGGGGCGGTGTGGTCGCGCCAGTGGTAGATGTCGGCGTACGAGCCGCCGGGGTAGCGGACCATCGTCACGCCGGCGTCCTTGAGCAGGCCGGACACCGCGGGGGTGCCGAGCTGGGAGTCCCAGATGGCGTGGTTGACGCCGATGGCGACGTCACCGACGGCGGCCAGGCCGGCCCGGATGTCGATGTCGACGCGGGTGTCTTTCTCCGCGGCGCCGGCGCGGGCGCCGGTGGGGGCGGTGACGACGGCCGCGAGCAGGACGATGCTCGCGGCCGTGCGCCATGGGGATGAGATGGGCACGAAAGCCTCCGAAATGTTGGGAGCGCTCCCATGTTCATCTCAGGGAAACATGGATGTCAATGTTCGATGATGGCGTCGCTCAGCGGAAGCAACCGGCGAACGGAGCGGGCAGGCTCGCCCACGACGCGAAACCGTCGGCGAGCTCGGCGTCGGTCAGCAGGCGGGACCGCAGCAACGAGAGTCGACGTGTGATCCAGGTGCAGGCCGATCAGTAGCAGGACGGTCTGCCGGTCCCCGTGATACGGATCCCGGTCCAGGTCGGCCGCGAGCCGCCGCTGGTCACTCGTCTCGGTCCAGCGCTCCGCCGGCAGCGCCGCCAGCCAGCGCCCGAGGCGCACCCCGCCACCGGCGAACTCGAACGCGACCGCCTCGTCCGGCTGGCTGGTGATCCACAGCTGCCCGCGTCCGCGCAGCGCATCCTCGGTCAGCTCCTCCAGATCCTCGTGCAGACGCTGCGGATGAAACGGCCGCCGGGTCCGGAAACCACGGCCGCCCGCGCGGCGTACTGACCCGTTTCGGTCTGCCCCGGGTCCGGTTCCCCGAGCTGGCGTTGCGTGGCGAGTTGCCGGGAGTGCGGAAGGCCTCCTGGCGGGTCCTATGGCCCGCCGCTGCATGACCTATGGCAGCGGCGGGCCCACCGCCGGACGGGCAGGCTTGCCGATGTGGGTTCCGGCCGACCGGCTTGCAGCGGGCCGACCGGCTTGCAGCGGGCCGACCGGCTTGCAGCGGGCCGACCGGCTTGCAGCGGGCCGACCGG
>NZ_BOMZ01000002.1 GCF_016862455.1 Actinoplanes utahensis | reverse complement strand
CCGGCTTGCAGCGGGCCGACCGGCTTGCAGCGGGCCGACCGGCTTGCAGCGGGCCGACCGGCTTGCAGCGGGCCGACCGGCTTGCAGCGGCCTGAGCGGAATGACCAGCTGAATTGGACTGAATGGGTTGCCGGACTGACCGGCCTGAACGGCTTGCGTCGGCCTGACTGACTTGCACCAGTCCGACCGGCTCGCATCAGGCTGACTGGCTAGCACCCGGCCGACCGGCTCGCACCCGGCCGACCGGCTCGCACCCGGCCGGCCTGCCCGCACCGGGCCGACCGGGCCTCGGACCGCCGTAGGAAGGGATCGCCATGCAGACGAACTCACTCGCTGTCCTCGCCGGGCAGCAGCTCGACATCGCCCGGCAGGCAGGCTCGGGACGCAGCGCGCACACGGTGCACGGTGGGCACGATGCCGTCCTGCGCCAGACGCTGATCGCCCTGGCCGGCGGTCACGGACTGGACGAGCATGAGAGTCCCGGCGAGGCCACCCTGCACGTTCTGCAAGGTCACGTCCGGTTGATCACCGGTTCGGAGATCGTCGACGGGACCACCGATGACCTGCTGGTGATCCCGGACGCCCGGCACGCCCTCGAAGCGATCGAGGACAGCGTCGTGCTCCTGACGGTCGCCAAACCGCATGCTCCGAGCTAGGACGGGTACCCGAGAGGTATGACGAACAGCCCAGTCGAATCGGCCGGACAACCCGAATTCGGGCGGCCGATCGATCTCCAGGACGTGCCCCACCGTGAGGACGACGAGAACAAGACGACGACCGACCGTGATCGGCCCGACGACGTCAAGACCGACGACGGCGCGGTTCCCGAGCCGGCCGACTGAGCGGCAGCGCGCGGTGCCCAGGCGGGCCGAGTGGAGCCTGCGCGCGGTGCCCGAGCCGGCCGATCGAGCGTCAACTCGCGGTGCCCGGGCGGACCAGGCCGGTCTCGTAGGCCACGATCACCGCCTGGGCCCGGTCGCGAAGCTTGAGTTTGCCCAGGATCCGCTTCATGTGGGTCTTGACGGTCGACTCCTCGACGAAGAGGTCCCCGGCGATCTCCAGGTTCGACCGGCCGCGCGCCACCAGCCGCAGCACGTCGCGTTCGCGGGCGGTCAGCTCGCGGAGACGCTGCTCGGCGGCCGTCGGGTCGGGCGGGGCGGCGGAGGCCATCCGATCGATCACGGTACGGGTCACCGACGGTGACAACAGCGAGTCACCCGCCGCAACCGTGTGAATCGCCTCGATCAACTGCTCCGGCCGGGTCCGCTTGAGCAGGAACCCGGACGCGCCCGCGGTCAGCGCCCCGAAGATGTAGTCGTCGTCCTCGAACGTCGTCAGGATAAGCACCCGCACGTCCGGCGCGGCGGCGGCCAGTTGCCGGGTCGCGGTGACGCCGTCCAGTTGCGGCATCCGCACGTCCATCAGCACCACGTCCGGCGCCACACGCCGGGCCAGCTCCACCGCCTCCCGCCCGTCAGCAGCCTCCCCGATCACGATGATGGTGTCGTCGCTGGAGAGCACCGCCCGCAGCCCGGCCCGCATCAGATCGTCGTCGTCGACGATCAGCACGCGCAGCGGCTGCCCGGTCATGCCAGGGCTCCCGCCGCGGCATACGGCAGGCGGGCCCGCAGCCGGAACACCCCATCCTCAGCGTCGGTGTCGGCGTCGAGACGGCCGTCCAGCAACGCCGCCCGCTCCCGCATGCCGACGATCCCCAGACCGCTCCCTGGCCGGCCACCGTCGCCGACCGGATTGCTCACCTCGATGTCGACGGCGGCGGAACCATACGCCATCCGCACCTCCGCGGACCCTGAACCGTGCCGGGCCGCGTTGGTCAGCGCCTCCTGCAGAATCCGATACGCCGCCCAGGCGACCCCGCTGGGCAGCCCGCGTGGCGCGCCGTCGAACGTCGCCGACACCGCCAGGCCGCTCAACCGGTGCCGATCCACCAGCTCCTCCAGCGCGTCCGTCCCGGCAGGCGCCGGCTGATCCGCCTCGGATCCGTTCCGCAGCGCCTTGACCAGGCGGTCGATGTCCTCGATCGTGGCGTGCGCGACATCCTCGATCGTCGCGATCGCCCGCCGTGACTGCTCGGGGTCCCGCTCGTGCAGCAACCGTGCCGCGCCTGCCTGCACCAGGATCACGTTGATCGCGTGGCCTGCCGAGTCGTGCAGCTCACGGGCGATCCGGGTGCGCTCCTCGGCGGCGGCGAGCCGGCGCTGCCGGGCCACGTCGGTCTCCCGTAGTCGCGCGGTCACCTCCAACTCGGCGATCCGCTCCCGCCGCAGCCGGCTGCGGTCCCCGGCGAGCCAGACCAACGAGAACATCGCCACCCAGGCGAACAGCCCGGACGACATCCCGGTCAGCGATTTCCCGTCGCCGGCCATGATGACCATCGACACCGGAACGTATGCCACCACGCTCAACCCGGCCACCAGCTGCCGCCGCGGTGTCGCCCCACCACCGACCGCCTCGGCGAGGGTGTAGGTGGCGATTAGTGGGCCGGGTGGGACGTCCAGACCGTAACCCCCGGCGACCAGCGCCAGCGATGCCGTCGCGGTGACACCCCAGACCAGCCCCGGAAACCGGCGCACGGCCACCAGCGGCGCCGTCGACAGGATCGCCAGCGCCAGCCCCGCCTCGTCGAGGGTGTGGAAACCCGGCTCGGAGGAGCCGAGACCGCCCTCATCCAGCATCGCGATCGTGAAGATCATCGCGGCCAGCGCGACCGCGACATCGACCACGGCCTGTCCCCGTGCACTCATCTTCGCTGCCACGGGAGCCAGCGTACGGGCGCGGGACGGTCCGGCGGATCCCTCAGCGGGAGCATCCGATATCCCCCTGTGGGGGTACGTGCGGAGCCCACCCTGGGAGGTTTCGGCGGGGCGCCCGCCCTCCATAGCGTCGCTTTCCGTACTCCTCCGGCGCTCATGTGACGCCGGTCCGCTTCGGCGGGATCGGCTGAAACGGTGAGGAGTTCCGTTCCTCCCCGCGACCGGGCCGGGAGGTCACCACGGAAGGAATCCGATGACCAGAACGGCTGAATCCCTGACCGGAAAGACGCGGGGCAGTGTGTTCGAGCGGTTGGCCGGCTGGTCCGGGCGGCACCGCTGGACCGCGTTGCTCCTCTGGGTGGTCGTGCTGGCCGCCGCCACCACCGGTTCGGGCCTGGCCGGCACCGACTTCCGCAACGACTTCACCCTGCCCGGCGCGGAGTCCCAGGCGGCGCAGGACCTGCTCAGCGAGCGGGCGCCGACCCGGGCGGGGGAGACCCTGCAGATCGTGGTCCGCGATCCCGGCGGCCTCGCTCAGCCGGCCACCCGCGCGACGGTCGAGGCGATGCTTGCCGAGGTCCGCGGCCTGCCACATGTGGTCGAGGTGGTCAGCCCCTACCCATCGGGTGGCGCGCCACCGACGGCGATCTCCGCCGACGGCACCATCGGATATGCCTCGGTGGCCCTGGACGCCACCGGCGAGCAGATCCCGTCCCCCGACATCCGCACGATCATCGAAACGGCACGCTCGGCCGCCCTTTCCACCGGCTCTGCCGGGACCGGCCACTCCGCCACTTCGGCCGGCGCGGCCAGCCCTACCGGTTCGGTCGGCCCAGGCGGTTCCACCGGCCAGACCGGCAGCGGTGCGCCGGGCGACAAAGCCGTCGGCGGCGGTCTCACCGTCGAGGTCGGCGGCGACGCGGTGCGGACCGCGGAGGAGAGCGGGGGTGGGCCCGCCGAAGGCGCCGGGCTGCTTGCCGCGCTGATCGTGCTGGTCCTGCTCTTCGGGTCCTTGCTGGCGGCGAGCCTGCCGATCGTGATCGCGGTGTTCGCGGTGGGCACCGCGATCGGGCTGGTCGCGCTCGCCTCGCATGTGGCGACGGTCGCCGACTTCACCACCCCGCTGGTGGTGCTGGTCGGCCTCGGTGTGGGCATCGACTACGCGCTGCTGGTCCTGTCCCGCTTCCGTGGCGAGCTCGCCGCCGGAGCCGACCGGGAGTCGGCGATCCGAACCGCCCTGGACACCGCCGGCCGTACTGTCTTCTTCGCCGGGACGACCGTCATCATCGCCTTGCTCGGTCTGATCCTTATCGGTCTCGGTGCTCTCCAGGGTGTCGCCGTGGCCCTGGCCGTCACCGTTCTCGTGACCATGCTCGCCGCCCTGGTGCTGCTCCCAGCCCTGCTCAGCCTCGTCGGCCCGCGCCTGGAACGCACCATGACCCGCCGCCGCGACCGTGCCTCCCGCAGTGCCCCCGAGTCGACGCGGGGCGGAGAAGGCAGTTGGTGGCGCCGGTGGAGTGATGCGGTCGCGCGTCGTCCCTGGCCGGCGGCACTGCTGCCGCTGATCTTCTTGGGAGCGCTCTGTGCGCCGGTCCTCGACATGCGGCTCGGCTTCGCCGACGCGGGCACCGATGCGGAGACGAAGACGAGCACCCGCGCGTACGACCTACTCGCCACCGGGTTCGGCCCCGGCGTGAACGGCCCCCTAGTGATCGTCGTCGACGCCAGCGGCACGCCAGCTACGCCGGGCGGGGCTACATCCAGCGGGCCTACGCCTGGCGGGACTTCGCCTGGCGGGGTTTCGCCTGGCGGGGTTTCGCCTGGCGGTCCGGCTTCGTCTGGCGGCGGAGCTTCGCCTACCGGCGGCCCGGCTTCGACCGGTGGCCTGGCTACACCGGGAGGCGGTTCGGCTGAGGCGGCGGCCGGAGCAGTCCGGCAGGTGCTGCTCAGCACCCCCGGAATCGCCTCTGCCACGCCACCGATTCCAGCCCCCGGCGGCGATGTCGCGACGGTCATCGCCTTTCCGGCGTCGGCGCCGCAGGACGAGGCGACCAGCGAGCTCGTCGCGACCCTCCGGAACGATGTGCTGGTGCCGGTCGCCCGTGACAACGGTGTCACCGTGCTGGTCGGCGGCCCGACCGCGGCCGTCGTCGACGTGTCCGAGGCATTCGCCAGTCGGCTGCCGTTGTTCGTCGCCGTCGTTGTCGGTCTGTCCGCGCTGCTGTTGCTCGTCCTGTTCCGGTCGATCGTGATCCCGGTGAAGGCCGCTCTGCTCAACCTGCTCAGCGTCGGGGCGGCCCTGGGCGTGATGATCCTGGTGTTCCAGAACGGCGCGTTCGGCGTGGCGGCCGGCCCGATCGAGGCCTTCGTCCCCGTGATGATCTTCGCGATCGTCTTCGGTCTGTCGATGGACTACGAGGTCTTCCTGCTCGCCCGCATGCACGAGGAGTGGGAACGCACCCGCGACGCCGCTCACGCCGTCCGCGAGGGCCTGGCCACCACCGGCCGCGTCGTCACGGCCGCCGCCGCCATCATGATCGTGGTCTTCGGCTCGTTCCTGCTCTTCCCGGACCGGATGCTCCAGCAGTTCGGCCTCGGCCTGGCCGTCGCGGTCCTGATCGACGCCGTGATCATCCGATGCCTGCTACTTCCGGCCGTCATGCACCTCTTCGGCGCCCGCGCCTGGTGGCTTCCGCCAGCCCTGGCCCGCCGGCTGCCCCGGCTCGCGCTGGAACACCGATGAGGCGTGCATCGCGAGGGGGATGACCAAAGGACTCGGAGGCTCAGGAGAGTCGATGCACGGCTTCCGCCACGGCACGATCGACCTCAGCGCGGTCGTAGCCGCGGAGGCGGATCGGGAAGTCGGCGGCGCGCAGCGCTTTGCGGGCCGTGTAACGAGTGGCCGCGTCGTCGGAGTGGGTCGCCGCTTCGGCCCGTGCGAGCGCGGCGTCCACCCGGGCCCGGTCGTAACCGCGCCCCACCACGCGGAACGGTGCCGGACCGGGGTTGTGCGGCCGCTCGGCGGGATCCGGTCCCAGCGCGGTCAGACGTTGCTGGACGGCGGCATGGACAGAGGCGCGATCATAGCCGCGCAGGACGATCGTGAAGTCCTCCTTCAGCAGCTCGCGCGTGGCGGACCGGAGCTCCTCGTCGGAGGAGGCGAGCGCCGCGTCGGCCCGGGCGAGAACACGGTCCACCTGAAACCTGTCGTAACCGCGCAGTGCGATCTCGAAGGCATCCCCCGGCATGGCTGTCACGGTAACGAGCCCGGTCCATGCGTGTCAGAGCCAGCTGACCAGTTCGTCGATGGGTTTGCGGCGGGCGGCGAGCTTGGCGGTCGGGACGGCCGGGTCGTCAGCGGGATAGCCGACGGTCAGCACGCCGGCTAGGGCCACGTCGTCGGGCAGACCGGCGATCGTGGACAGGGTGGTCAGCTCCTCCGGGATCGCGGGGCTGTAGAAACCGCTGGCCAGGCCCTCGTTGGCGACGGCGAGCTGAAGCAGAGCAAACAGGGCGCCGGAGTCGAACCACCAGAACGGCACCGGCCACGGGATCTCCTCGCCGCCTTCGACCTTGTCGGCCTCGGTGTAGCGCTCGTGGTAGGACGCCTCCCGGATCCCGATCACCAGTTGCACCGGGGCCTGCGAGATCCAGGGGTGGAAGCCGCGTTCCAGGTACCAGGGTTCGGCGACGGCGGCCAGTTCGGCGCGTTTGACCGGATCGGTGACGACGACGATGCGGTGACCCTGGCTGAAGCCGGCGCTGGGCGCCCGGTGCACCACCTTGACGATCCGTTCCAGCACCTCGCGGGGCACCGGCGTGTCGGCGTAGTTGCGGACCATCCGCCGACCGCGGAGAACCTGACTGAATTCGGTCACTGTGGGCCTTCCGTGGTGTACGAGAAACGTCGTGCCCCGGCCACTCCGATGACTCGGCCGGTGAATCCGCCCGCCACTTCGGTCGACAGGTAACGGCCGTCGAGCCGGGCCAGTTCGATGCCGTCGGCGGACAACACGATCTGGTCGGGGCCGGCGGACACGTTCGGCTCGCTCGCGTTCGCGTGCTCTACCGCCGATATCCGCAGCGTGACGGTGTCGCCGGTGACCCGCACGGAGCCGGTGACCTGTTCCAGGTCACCGATCCGGGCCACGGCATCGACGCGCCCGGCGGCGACATGGCCGGCATCGGCGCCGCGAGCAGCGACCTCCCCGGCGGCGATGTCGGCCGCCGCGGCCTTCGGGGTGGCGACGCCAGGAGCAGCGGTCCTGCCCGCGTTGATGTCGGCCGCAGCGATCTCACCGGCGGCGATGTCGGAGGCGGCGGGCCGGGACGTGCCGACGTCGGCAGGGGTCGTGTCGAGGGTCAGGCCGTACCAGTGGCGGTCGTCGAGGCGCAGCACCAGACGCGACGGCAAGGCGGTGCGGTCGACCGTCGCCTCGGCGGTCCAGTACGCGTCGCGTGCCCGTACACACAGAAGGCCGTCGCCGGGGGACACCCACCGTGGGTGAAGCGCCGGCCCGGTGAAGTCGTCGGTGAACGAGTGGTCGGCAGGCGTCACCGCCGGTTCCGGGTCGAGGAACACCGGCCAGCCGTCCCGCCATTCGACCCGGGCCAGGAACGTCTCCCGCCCGTTGACGTGGTATCCCGGTGTGAAGCCGCGCGGCCGTACCCCCAGGAGGACCGCGAACCAGGACCCGTCGGCGGATCGCACCAGATCGGCGTGCCCGGTGTTCTGCACCGGGTGACCGGTGCTGCGATGCGACAGGATCGGGTTCGCCGGGCAGCCCTCGAACGGCCCCTGCGGTGCGGGACCGCGGGCGATCGTGACGGCGTGCCCGCGTTCGGTGCCGCCCTCCGCGACCAGCAGGTACCAGTATCCGTCGACCTGGTAGAGGTGCGGCGCCTCGGTGTTCTGCATGTCGGTGCCCCGCCACACCAGGTAGGTGTCGCTCAGCGCCGTGCCGGTCTCCGGGTCGACCCGGAGCTGCACGATGCCGCCGCCCTCCTGGAACGACGCGTACGTCAGATAGCAGTTGCCGTCGTCGTCCCAGGCCAGGTCCGGGTCGATGCCGAGGGTGCCGGCCACGTGCACCGGCTCGCTCCACGGGCCTTCCGGCCGTTCGGCGTGGGTGATCAGGTGACCGTCGCGCAGCAGGCCGACATCGGTGGTGATCATCCAGAACCGGCCGTCGTGGTACCGGATCGTCGGCGCGTAGACGCCCTGGGACGGCCGGGGCGCGACCGGGCCGGCGAGCACGTTGCCGATCTGTTCCCACCGGTACAGGTCACGGCTGTGGAAGATCGGCACGCCTGGCGCGTACTCGAAGCTGGAGCAGACCACGTAGTAGTCGTCGCCGGACCGGCAGATGGACGGGTCGGGGAAGAAGCCGGCGATCACCGGCACTGTGTTCTCGGCGTTCATCGATCATGACGATAACCGTTTAGCGGCGGTCGGTCGTGGTATCTGGCAGCCATGGGACGTACCGGAAAAATGCTTTTGATCGTCGGGCCGCTCGCCGCCGGCGCCGCTGCCGCGGTGGCCGCGAAGCGCAGCGGCCGCCCGACGACACGCCAGCGACATGTGATCACGGTGTATCGGCCGCTGTCCGAACTGGAGGTCACGCAGCTCCCGGGCTCGCTGAAGGAGATCGCCGACCGGGTGGAGATCCGGCTGGCGGCGGCGCCCGGCGGCCGCGGGACCGAGATCGCCGTCCGGATCCCCGACGGCTCCGAGGTCACCGACGGTGAGGTTCGGCGCGCGCTGCGGGAGACCCGTTCGCTGCTGGAGGCCGGTGACGTGCTGCTGCCGTCCGGCCCGCCGGCGACCACACCGACGCTGCTCAACCGTCCGTTGCAGACGGTGACCCAGCACGGCCGTGAGGGGGGTCTGCTGTGAAGGCGCTCCAGTGGCAGGGTGTGAACAAACTCGCCGTCGGCACCGTCCCGGATCCGGAGTTGCGCAACCCGGGCGACATCATCGTGAAGGTCACGAAGACCGTCACCTGCGGGTCCGACCTGCACCTGATCGGGGGTTACATCCCGTTCATGGAGAAGGGTGACGTGCTGGGCCACGAGTTCCTCGGCGAGGTCGTCGAGGTGGGCCCGGACGTGCGCCGGCACCGGGTCGGTGACCGGGTGGTGGTGTCGTCGTTCATCTCGTGCGGTAACTGCTGGTACTGCGACCAGCGCCTGTTCTCCCTCTGCGACAACGGCAACACCAACCCCGCGATCACCGAGACCCTCTGGGGGCAGGCGCCGAGCGGCTGCTTCGGGTATTCGCACGCGATGGGCGGCAACGCCGGCAGTCACGCCGAGTACATCCGGGTGCCGTTCGCCGACGTGGGCGCGTTCACCGTGCCCGACGGGGTCAGCGACGAGCGCGCCATCTTCGCTTCCGACTCCGCCTCGACCGGCTGGATGGGCGCCGATCTCGGTGGGGTGCAGCCCGGCGACGTGGTCGCGGTGTGGGGCGCCGGCGCGGTCGGTCAGATGGCCGCCCGCGCCGCGGAACTGCTCGGCGCCGACCGGGTGATCGTCATCGACCGCTTGGAGAACCGCCTCGCCCAGGTGCGGCAGCACACCGGCGCCGAGACGTTGAACTACGAGAGCGACGACATCGCCGGTGAGCTGCGCGAACGTAGCGGCGGCCGGGGGCCGGACGTGTGCATCGAGGCGGTCGGCATGGAGGCGCACTCGCCGGGCGTGCAGTTCGGTTACGACCAGCTCAAGCAGCAGCTGCGGCTGCAGACCGACCGGCCGGTCGCGGTCCGTGACGCGATCCACGCGGCGCGCAAGGGTGGTTCGGTGTTCGTGCTGGGCGTCTACGCCGGGTTCGTCGACAAGTTCCCGCTGGGTGCGCTGATGAACAAGGGCCTGACGGTACGGGGCGCGCAGATGCACGGTCAGCGTTACATCCCGATGCTGCTGGAGCGGATGGCCAAGGGTGAGCTGGTCACCGAGCACCTGGCCACGCACGTGATGCCGCTCGACGACGCCCCGAAGGGCTACAAGATGTTCAAGGAGAAGGAGGACGGCTGCGTCCGTGCCCTCTTCGTCCCCTGACGCGACGGGCGCCAGCCCGCGACGAGGGCGGCGGCGAGCAGTAGTTCGGCGATGTCACCGCCGTAGTACATCAGCTCGGCGCCGCCCCGCCGCTGCTCTGCCGGAACCGGCAGGTCCACGCCGATTCCGGCGTACATGAGCTGCGAGAACACGGCGTGAAAGGCGACGGCCACCCCGAGGATCAACAGCCTTCGCGGTACGGGTGGACGACGCGGCGCCGGATCCGGGCCGGCCACCACCCACGCGAACAGGTAGCCGGACAGCAGGAAGTGCACGTGGACCAGCAGGTGCAGGCCCGGGTCGCGGGTCGTCGCCGTGTACAGCGGGGTGAGGTAGAGCAGGGCGATCCCGCCCAGGTTCAGCGTCAGCGCGACCGCCGGATGCGCGAGCACGTGCACGAACCGGCTGCGCAGCACCCGCCCGACGGCCCGCCCGGCGGGGCGCGGGATCGTCCGCAGCAACAGCGTCACCGGGGCGCCCAGCACCAGCGCCAGCGGCGCCAGCATCCCGATCAGCAGATGTTGCAGCATGTGCGCGCGGAAGTCGCCGCCGGGCATGGTCAGCCCGGCGGCCAGCAACGCGAGCCCGGTCAGGAACGAGATGGTCCGCCACCGCGACCAGCCGGGACAGACCGTGGCCAGCACCTCGTAGCCGACGGCCGCGGCGAAGACGGCGAGCAGCAGGAGCCCGCCGTCCGGATGGTGCGTGTGCGTCACCGCCGCTGCACCAGCCAGCCGACCACGACCAGCACCGCCCCCAGCGCCAGGAACCCGAGATCCCACAGCAGCTGACGCGGGCCGCCGTGCACGTGGTGGATGCCGAGCAGGTGGTGGTCGATCAGCCCTTCGACCAGGTTGAACAGGCCCCAGCCGGCGAGCATCCAGCCCCACAGCTCCCGGGAGCGCCACACCCGGCCGCGGTCGGAGGTCACCCGCGAGTACAGCAGGCCGATCCCGGCGAGCACCGCCAGCCAGGTGACGGTGTGGAACAGTCCGTCGCCGAGCGTGTTCATCTTCAGCCCGTCGACCGTGTCGACCGGGTATTCGCTGGTCAGCAGGTGATGCCACTGCAGGACCTGGTGCAGCAGGATGCCGTCGAGGAAGCCGCCCAGGCCGACGCCGAGCACGATTCCCGGCAGGGTGAGCGTGGTGGTCCGGGTTTCTGTTGAGGTCACGGCACCCCGCCTACCCGGCGATGCATCGACGAAACGCCGAGGTGTAGGCGGCGCCGCGGCGGGAATCCGGCGGACATGGCACGAGCGAGAGCAGCATCGGTGGCGGCGTCGAGTGAATACACCGGCGACGACGGCATCCGCCGGCCCGGGGGAGAGGTGCACGCCTGGACACCCGGCATGAATCAGACACTCTGCGGGCTGGCGCTCAGCCGCACCCGGCTGCGCCGGTTCCCGCACGTCCCCTTCGACTTCAAGGCCACCGACGTGATCACCGCCGAGGACCGGATCGGCTACATCTGTCCCCGCTGTGTCGCCGCCACCTCCAGACGCGGCGAGCGCTCCTGGACCCGTACGTCACCCCGCCCTTGATCTCTCGGCGCAGTTGACAGGCCCTGCCATGATCCTTTTCGGTCCACGTCGTGGGCCGGAACGGAAAGCACCATGGAAGGGAAGTGGCGGATGCCTCGTATGAGCGTCCGGCGTGCCGCGGGCCTTGCGGCCGCAGCGGTCACGATGGTCACCGGGTCGATGTTCGTTGCGCCGTCGAGCGCCATGGCCGGGGGTTGTACCGGCAACGTCGGCTGCGGGAGCGTCAACAACAACACCCGGTTCAAGATGACGACCACCGAGACCTGGAACTCCGGTCCGAACAAGTGCGCGCAGTGGCGGGGAACCACCACCACGACGTACAAGTGCACGCAGAACGACCTCGCACCGGGTGGGCTGCGGGGCGGCAACAGTGTCGACGTGGACGCCTTCACGTACAACTACAACGACTTCTTCTGGAACAACAACAAGATCAAGAAGGGGCAGTGGATCCGGATTCCCGGCGGTGGCAACGTCTACTGCAAGGCCACGCTGAGCGAGACCTACCCCCGCTGCGACTGAGCGTCAGCTGACGTGGATCAGGACGGCGGTGGCGTTGTCGTCGCCGCCGGTCCTGAGGGTCTGATCAAGAACGGTCTCGACCGGAGTGCCGTCGGCCAGTAGCCGGGCCAGTGCGCGGTCGTCGATCTGGTCGGAGACGCCGTCCGTGCAGAGCAGGAATCGATCGCCCGGCCGGAGGGCGACGTTGAGCAGATCCGGCTCGGGCATCCCGGGATGGCCGGCGTAACGGGTCAACCGGTGCCTGTCGTAGTAGGCCTCCCGTGAGTCCGCCGCGTACCAGCCGTTGAGGATGCCCAGCCAGGCGGCGGTGTGATCGCTGGTCAGCAGTTCCAGGCAGCCGTCGCGCAGCCGGTAGGCGCGGGAGTCACCGAGCTGCACGATCCACGCGTCGCCGTCGTCGCCGCCGAGGAACGCGGTGAGCGTGCAACCGGTCAGACCGGGCTGGGCCCGGCCCGCGTCCCGCACGGCGACCTGGACCGCGGCGACCGCGGCACGCAGGGCGGCCGGTCCGGTCGCGGCCTCCCGGATGAAGACCGCCACGGTGGTACGCCCGGCGGCCGTGCTGCCCGGGCCGTCGCCCATCCCGTCGGCGACCACCGCGAGCGGCCGGACTTCGTCGAGGTGCAGCACGTCGAAGTTGTCCGGGTAGCGGTTGCCGACCACGCTGCCGGCGGTCACGGTCAGCCGCCGCCCGCCGATCTCCCACCGTGCCGTCCTGATTCTCATGCGCCTCATTCTTCCCAGCGGGAACCGTGCGCCGCGGATCCGGCGTCTCATCGGGGAATGATCATTTCGATGGGACGGGGACTCCTCATGAACGGTGTACGACCGATCGCCGCCGTGTTCGTGCTGCTGATGCTTGCGGGATGTGGTGCGCCGGCCGCTCCGGAGGCCCCGTCGCCCTCCTCGTCGTCGTCGGAACTGCTGCCGTCCGGCTGGCGATGGGAGTCGTACGGCGGGGTGCAGGTCGGGGTGCCGGGCGAGTTCGGCTGGGCGGGACGCGGCACCCGGCTCGAGGCGTGGTGCGTGCGCAGTGACGTGCCGGACAAGCCGCCTGTGGTGGCGCGGCCCACCGTGACACCGGCGATCGCCTGCGGCGACGGGGAGGACCGGCTGGAGAACACCGGAACCGTCGTCGCGTTCGGTGATCCGCCGGAGGAGCGGGACGGTGTCGAGGATCGAGGGGACCGGACCACCGTCCGGATCGCCGGGGTCGAAGTGGTGATTCAGGCGGAGAAGGAGTTGCGCCGGCGGATCGCGGCGACGGTCCACCGGGTGCGGACCGACGCGTACGGATGCCCGGCCACCCATCCGATCAGCGCGAAACCGGACCTGCGGCCGCTCCCGGCCACCGACGTCGCCACATTGCGGGACGTGACCGCCCTGTCGCTGTGCCGCTACGAACTCGGCCCGTCCGGCGCGTTCCTGATCGCCGGGTCGCGCCTGGAGGGACCGGCGGCGGGGCAGGCCCTCGCGCAGATCGTGCAGGCGCCCGCCGGCGGGGGACCGGACTGGCCGCGGAGCTGTCTGCCGGAAGTCGCCTACGGCGAGGAGGCGATGGTGCTGCGCACCGGCGGCAGCGAGATCTTCCTGCGGTACGACGGCTGCTCCGGGCACGGGTTCGACGACGGTGTGATCGTGCGGCGGCTGTCCCGGACGGGTGCGGCGCCGTTCGCCGGAGGACCGCACAGCACATCGATGATCACCGCGTTCAGCACCGGTTTCGTGGACGACAAGATCATTCCGAGCGCAGGCCCGGGCAAATGACCGGGTCCGGCCGGGTGGTTTCCGTGTCGTGGCGGATCCACTGCGGCCCACTGATCCTCGGACCATCGGGCGATATCGGAGGCGCGGTTCCTCAGCGGTGACGACCACTGCCGGCGGCTGCGGCTGCCGGCGGGCTCACCCCGGTGCGCCGTCCCCGTCGTCGCGCTGGCCGGCGCCGTCAAGGTGAGCCTGCCGATCGAGAAGAGCCCGGTGTACTTCGACTACGACGCGGATCCGATCCGCGTACCCGCGTGGCGACCCGCGAGGTGAGCTTCCGCGAGTTCGCCACGATCGCCGACAACGCCGCCCAGAAGCCCGTCTTCGTCACCGTCCGGGCCGGTCAGGTCGTCTCCGTCGCCCGTCTCAACGTCCGCTGAACCGGTCGCGGCCCGTCGTACCGCCGGCCGGCGGCGAAAATGTGGTTCTACTGACGCTTGTGTGGGTGGTTTCAGGCTGTTCAAGCAGTGCACGCCGTTGTCCCGCTTAGGTTCTGGCTTGTCTAAGGTCAGAACGGTAGAAAGCGGTACAACGGCGTGCGTAATGCCAGGGTATGGGCTCGGATGCTCGGACTCCAGAAAGCCGTCGTCGAGCGTGTCGACTTCCACGAAGACCAGGACACCCTCGTCGCCTCGGTCCGCCCGGCCCGCGGCTACCGACGCCGCTGCGGAATCTGCGGCTGCCGCTGCCCCGGCTATGACCAAGGCGCAGGCCGACGCCGCTGGCGAGCGCTGGACCTCGGCACGCTCATGGCCTACGTCGAAGCCGACGCACCCCGGGTGAACTGCCCCGACCACGGCATCGTCGTCGCCGCGGTGCCGTGGGCCCGACACCACGCCGGCCACACCCTCGGCTTCGATCAACAGGTCGCCTGGCTCGCTACCACCTGCGCCAAAACCGCCGTCACCCAGCTGATGCGGATCGCCTGGCGCACCGTCGGAGCCGTGATCAGCCGGGTCTGGGCCGACACCCAACGCCAAGTCGACCTGCTCGACGGCCTGACCCGCATCGGCATCGACGAAATCTCCTACCGCAAAGGACACAAATATCTGACCGTCGTCGTCGACCACGACACCGGCCGCCTGGTCTGGGCCGGACCCGGCGCCGACAAGAACGCCCTCGCCGCGTTCTTCACCCGACTCGGCCCCGACCGCTGCGTCCGCATCACCCACATCAGCTCCGACGCCGCCGGCTGGATCCGCGAAGCCGTCGCCCAGCACTGCCCACAAGCGATCCGCTGCGCCGACGCGTTCCACGTCGTCGCCTGGGCCACCGACGCCCTCGACGAACTACGCCGCGCCGCCTGGAACCACGCACGCGGCGCGGCCCGCGGCACCAGCCGCGCCAACAACCGCAACCACCGCCCGACCGGCGACACCAAAGCCCTCGAACACGCCCGCTGGGCACTCTGGAAGAACCCCGAAGACCTGACCGAACGCCGGCACGAACAGATCTCCTGGATCGCCAAGACACATCCGGCCCTCTACCGAGGCTGGGCCCTGAAAGAAGGCCTGCGGACCGTGTTCGCGATCGCTTACCGCTCACCCACCGAAGCGATCGAGGCCCTGGACCGGTGGATCAGCTGGGCCCGCCGCTGCCGCCTGGCTCCGTTCGTCAAACTCGCCCGCAGCATCACCCGCGACCGCGACGCGATCATCGCCGCCATCACCCACCGGCTGTCCAACGCCTTGATCGAATCCACCAACACCAAGATCCGACTGATCATCCGCCGAGGATTCGGCTTCCGCACACCCACAGCGATCATCGCCTTGGCCATGCTCAGCCTCGGCGGCCACCGACCATCACTACCAGCGTGAAACTCCGAACCCACCCACACATCAATCACAAGAGCCGAAAATGTCGTACCCCGGCGATAGCGTCCCTTCCGACAGAGACGAGTTGCTCGGGGAGGCCGGATGTACCGTCAGGGCGATGTGTTGATCATCCCGGTTCCGGAGGAGTCGGTGCCCGTGTGCGCGCCGGTTCCCCGCGACCGGCGCGGGCGGATGGTGCTGGCCCGCGGTGAGGCCACCGGGCACGCACACGTGGTCGCCGGGCCGGGGCTGCGGCTGCTCGCCGACATCGACGATCCGGAGCGGATGTTCATCGAGGCGCTGGCGCACGGCCGGGTCTCCCACGAGGAGCATGGGCCGATCCCGCTGCCCGCCGGCCACTACCGGGTGGTCCGCCAGCGGGAGTACATTCCGGGCGCGTTCCGCCCGGTCGCGGACTGAGAGGAGCGGCCCATGAAGCTGACCCACGCCCAGGAGGCGATGGCCGCGGCCATCGAGGATCAGTGGCTGGCCGCCGCGGTCCAGACCGGGTCCGCCGTGCGTGCGGCCGCCGAGGCGGGGGTACGCGAGTCGTACCGTCTCGCCGGCCTCCAGCCACCGGAGCACGTCTACTGGTTCGGTTCACCGCGCGCCGGCGCCGCCGCCGTCGCGCTGCTCACCTCCGGCGTCTCCGCGGACACGGAGGTTCCGGACTGGGTCGCCGACGTGCGTGCGGAGCTGCGCCTGCAGGGCTGGGCACCGGGGGCGACGGCGGGCGGGTCGGTGCGCCGCCAGGTGCGGACCGAGCCGTGGGCGGCCGCCCGCAAAGCCTCCGTGGAGGCTCTCGGCGCGGACGGCTGGGCACAGCTCAGCGCCGCCGCCGGGCGCCGGTCCTGGGCGCTGGTGATGGACCTGATCGCCGGCCGGCTGCGATCCCGGCTCGGTGAGGACCTGGTCACCGGCCTGTCCGGCGACCTGGGCCCGGCGGTGCGGAGACCGTTGCTCGACGCGATCTACGGGCAGCACGACGGCACCTGGCTCAGCACGTTCGAGGCCGCCGGCAGGCTGGTTCCCGAGGCCGGGCTGATGGACGGGCTGACCGGCCTCGCCGAGGTGGCCCGGCACAGCGGCTGGTGGTGGGCCAACGAGCGGGTCGCCGTTCTCACCGAGCGCCCCGCCCTGCTGGAGCGCGACAACGTCGGCCGCCTGCACCGGGGGGAGGGCGCCGCCCTGGAATACCCCGACGGCTACGGCCTGTGGGCGTGGCGCGGCATGCCGATCCCCGCCGGTCTGGCCGCCGAGCTGCCGACGCTGACCGTCGACCGGATCCGCCGCGAGGACAACGCCGAGATCCGCCGGGTGATGCTGGAGCACTTCGGTTACGACCGCTATCTGCGTGACGCCGGCGCCCGTGAGCGGGGCACCGACGAGGCCGGCACGCTGTGGTGGCTCGACCTGCCCGGCGACGAGCCCCTCGTCATGGTCGAGGTCGTCAACGCGACACCGGAGCCGGACGGCACCAGCCGTGTCTACTGGCTCCGCGTCCCGCCGTCGACCCGGACCGCGCGCGAGGGCGTGGCCTGGACGTTCGGCCTGACCGCCGAGGAGTACCAGCCATTGATCCAGACCTGACGATCGGCCCCGCCGGGGTGAAAATGGTCAGGCCTCTGTCAACTCGACCGAAAAGTACTACGGACGTCCCTCAGCACGTTGATTAGCGTGCAGATCCGGTACGGCTTGTCGTCGGGCGAACGGATGGATCATGGTCGAGGATTGGGTGCGGGCGTGGCAGCCCGCACGGGCCCGGTGGGCTGTCGTCGTCTGGGAGGCTTTCGGGCTGGCCTACCTGCACTGGACGACGGCACGGCTCTTCGACCTCGGCACGGACGCCGCGGTGCTGCTGGCGGCCCTGTTCCTGCTGGTCTGGGCCGCGGGCTCCTGGCAGGTCGCCCGGATGGGCGTCTACTTCAGCGAGCATGCCGTCCGGGTTCGTGGCGTCCTGCGGACCCGGACGGTGCCGTGGGCCGATGTGGACGGTGTGTTCGTCGACGAGGTGGTTCACCGGGCGGGGCCACTGCGGATCCCGGCGGGGAAGACCGTGTTTCTGGCGCTGCGTGACGGCGGGCGGGTCAACACCGCGATGTGGGAGCAGGGCCTGGAGTTCCACCATCGGCCTCAGTTGTTCCGGGAGGTGTGCCGGCAGTTGCGGCAGCGCGCGGTGCCGCGGTCCGGCAGACTGCTCGACATCGCGAGCCCGGACGCTGCGTAGGCGCCGGCTCGGACGCTTTATAGACGGCGGCCTGAACGTCGCGTATGGCGCGGGCCCGGACGCTCTATAAGCGGAGACCCCTCGTGAAAGGCGCTGGCTCGGGCGTCGTGTGAGCGGCGGCCCTTCGTGTAGGGCGCTGGCTCGGGCGTGGTGTGAGCGGCCGTCCTTCGTGTAGGGCGTGGCCCGGATGTCGTGTGAGCGGCGGCCGGGAGGCCGGAGGGAACGGGCCCGGCCGCGGGCGGATCATCGATACCCTTGATCCATGAAGGACCAGCGTCCCACGCTCGCCGTCGTCGCTCGCACCGCCGGAGTGTCGCGGGCCTCGGCCTCGCGGGCGATCAACGGTGCCTATGGCGTCTCCGAAACGGTCCGGCGGCGGGTGCGGACGGTGGCGGCGGAACTCGGGTACGAGGCGAACCCGGTGGCTCGTGCGCTGGCGACCGGCCGCGGCGGCGCTGACCGGCGGGAGCGGATCGAGATCCTGATCGTCGATGCAGATCCGGCGGCGATGAGTGCGAAACCGTTCTACGGGCGGGTCTTGACCGGCGCCATGCGTGCCCTGGGGGACCTGGACATCGCGCTGGAGGTCCGCCGGGTGTCCGAAGCGCCGAGGGACGAGGCGCTCCAGGACGACACCGACCCGCCGCTCGGACGGCTGCTGATCAACGTGCCGGGGGCGGCCGGTGCCGCCTACGCGCGCCGGGGCCGGGTGGTCGCGCTGGGCCGGTCCGCGCCGAGCGTGTCGTTCGTCGCCCCGGACAACGACAGTGGCGGTTTTCAGGCCGGTGTCCACCTGGTGACCAGCGGGCGCCGGCATGTCGGGGCGGTCTTCGGCCCGGCTACGCCGTGCGCCCGCGAGCGGCGAACCGGATTCCTGCGCGGGATGGCCGGAGCGGCACAATCCGTGACCGCGGTGGACGGCGATTTCACCCACGCTCGCGCCTACGCGGCGACCAGGGAACTGCTGGCGCGGGAGCCGCGGCTCGACGCCGTGTTCGCGGCCTGCGACGTCACCGCGATGGGGGTGCTGCAGGCGCTGCGCGAGGCGGGACGCCGGGTCGCCGCCGACGTCGCCGTCGTCGGGTTCGACGGCAGCGCCCTGGCCGAGGCAGCGGATCTGTCGTCGGTCTACGTGCCTGCCGAGGACGAGGCGGCGTCCGCCGTCCACCGTCTGCTGGACCCGGCCCGGCCGGCCCCGCCCCGCCTGCCGACCACCCTGACCGTCCGCGGTTCCAGCTGAGTCGCGTCCCACCGCCGCACGCCCGGGCGGCGCCGGCGTGCCAGACGCGCGGCGATGAGCATGCGGTCGTGTGTCCTTCCGGCTGGCGCTCAGTGCTGACTCCTGCCGGCCGATTGCTTGCCCGCCGGTTGTCGATCCTGTGAGGTCGTGGTGAATCGGTTCGCCCGAAACTCACTAGATCTCGTGCGTGAGGGGTGGAAGGGGTGAATCCGTTGCGGCCGGGCGGTGTGTGAACGGGTAGCGGTGGGTCAGGCGGCGGTGCGGCGCTGGGTGAGCCAGCGCATCAGGTCGAGGGCGTGCGAGGCCGGGTCGGGGATCGGGTGGAAGACGTGTTCGATCAGGTCGTCGGTGACGACGAGGGTGAGCCGTTCGTAGACGGTCAGGTCGCCGGCGGTGCGGGTGGGCAGGCCGGTGGCGGCGGCCAGTGTCAGCTTCGGGTCCGGGATCAGGGGGTACGGCAGGCGCAGCCGGTAGGCGAGTTCGCGCTGGTAGCCGGTCGACTGGGCGGACAGTCCGTAGACCCGGGCGGCGCCGGCGGCGAGCAGTTCGGCATGGTGATCGCGTAGCCAACTGTCCTGGCTGCGGGCGCCGTGGATCTCGAGCAGGCCGCGTGGCAGGTCGACCCCGGGCCGGCCGGTCAGGGGGTAGACGAAGATGATGCTGCGGCCCGGTCCCAGGTCGTGCAGGCGGATCGGCCGCCCGTCGGTGCCGTAGAACTCCAGCGCCGGCAACGGCTTGCCGGTGCGGGCCGCGGGATCGCCGCCGGGGGTGCTGCCGATGGAGGGCGGGCCGGTGACGATCCCGCGGGCGGCGACGTCGATCCGGGCGTCCAGGGCCTCCCGCTGGGCGGTCAGCTCACCGATCCGGGCCTGGAGGTGGGTGACGGTGCTGCGGAACGTCGCCACGGCCGCGGCGCACACGTCGTCGTCGTTGGCCAGCGACTCCACGAACGGCCGGGTCTCCTCGACGGTCAATCCCAGGGCCATCAGTTCGCGGATCCGGGCGACCTGACGTTCGGCGATCGGCTCGTAATCGCGGTAGCCGTTGCCGAGCCGCCGCGGCACGACCAGCCCGGTCTGCTCGTAATAGCGCAGCGCCCGGATCGTCGTTCCGGTCCGCCGAGCCAGTTCCCCTACGCGCATGCGCCGACCCTAAACCCGTACCCCGGGGTACAGGTCAACGCGATTCTCCTCGCGATGACAGCGGTGTCGCCGGGCGGCAGTCTGATCCCCGCAACGACCACGCGAACAGGGAGTGTGCGATGACGGCCATCAGCCGGGTGATCGGGCGGCAGATCCTCGACAGCCGCGGGAATCCGAGTGTCGAGGTGGACGTGGTGCTCGCCGACGGCTCGTTCGGCCGGGCGGCCGTGCCGTCCGGGGCGTCGACGGGCGCGAACGAGGCGATCGAACTGCGCGACGGCGATCCGGGCCGGTTCCACGGCAAGGGCGTCAGCCGGGCGGTCGCCGCGGTCAACGGCGAGATCGCCGGCGCGGTGACCGGTCTGGACGCCGAGGAGCAGGCGCTGATCGACACCACGATGATCGACCTGGACGGTACGAAGGACAAGGGACGCCTGGGTGCGAACGCGATCCTCGGGGTGTCGCTCGCCGTGGTGAAGGCCGCGGCGGCCGCTCACCGCCAGCCGCTGTACCGGTACGTCGGCGGGGTCGGGGCCCGCCTGCTACCGGTGCCGATGATGAACATCGTCAACGGCGGCGCGCACGCCGACAACCCGCTCGACTTCCAGGAGTTCATGATCGCCCCGATCGGCGCGCCGACGTTCGCCGAGGCCGTACGGATGGGTGCGGAGGTGTTCCACACGCTGCGCCGCGAGCTGGCCGCGGCCGGGCACAGCACCAACGTCGGCGACGAGGGCGGGTTCGCACCGGATTTCGCCGACGCCGACGAGGCGCTGCGGTTCGTGGTGCGCGCCGTCGAGGACTCCGGCTACCGGCCCGGTACGGACATCGCCGTCTGCCTCGACCCGGCCGCCTCGGAGTTCTTCCACGACGGCGCCTATGTCTACGCCGGCGAGAAGCTCACCCGCACCGTGGACGAGCACATCGGCTACCTGCTCGACCTGGCCGGCCGCTATCCGATCAGCTCCATCGAGGACCCGATGGCCGAGGACGACTTCACCGGCTGGAAGAAGCTCACCGCCCTGGCCGGCCACCGGCTGCAGCTGGTCGGCGACGACGTGTTCTGCACCGACGCCGACCGGCTGACCAGCGGGATCGAGGGCGGGTACGCCAACGCCGTCCTGGTGAAGGTCAACCAGATCGGCACCCTCACCGAGACGCTGCGCACCGTCGACACCGCGCACCGGGCCGGTTACCGGGTGGTGATGTCGCACCGCTCCGGCGAGACCGAGGACACCACCATCGCCGACCTGGCCGTCGCCACCGGCTGCGGCCAGATCAAGACCGGTTCGCTGTCCCGCAGCGACCGGACCGCCAAGTACAACCAGTTGATCCGCATCGAGGAGGAACTCGGCCGCACCGCCCGCTACGCCGGTGTGTGACAGCTCGTCAGGGAACCTGGAAACCGGCGTCGGTGAGGAGCCTGGTGCCGTCGGGGGAGAGGACGTAGGCGATGAAGGCCCGCGCGCCGGCGGTGTTCCGGGCGTCCTTCAGCGCGACGATCGGGTAGTCGTTGATCGCCTTCGCCGACTCGGGGAACTCGACGGCGTCGATCTCGCCGGCTGAGGCCCGGGCGTCGGTGCGGTAGACCAGGGCGGCGTCCACCTCACCCAGTTCCACCTTGGACAGGGCGGCCTTCACGTCCTGCTCCAGGGTCACCGGGGTGATCGTCACGCCGGCGGCCGCGATCGCCGTCTCGGCCGCGGCGCCGCACGGGACCGCGTCGGCGCACAACGCCACCTTCAGGTCCGGCCCGGCGAGGCCGGCCAGGCCGGTGATCTTCTTCGGGTTGCCCTTGCCGACCGCGATGACCAGTTGGTTCCGGACGAACGTGGTGGGCTCGCCGGAGCCGTTGCCGGCGTCGGTGACGATTCTCAGGTTCTGCGGCGAGGCGGCGGCGAACACGTCGGCGGGGGCACCCTCGTTGATCTGGGTGGCGAGCGCCGAACTGCCGGCGAAGTTGAACGTGACGGTGGCGCCCGGGTGGGCGGCCTCGAACTTCTCGCCGATCGCGGTGAACGACTCGGTCAGCGACGCCGCGGCGAAGACGGTGATCGGGCCGGTCACCGGGCCGCCGCCGGTGCCCGTACCCGCGCCGGGGCCGTCGCCGCCGCATCCGGCGCTGCCGAGGGCGAGGAGAGCGGCCAGACCGGCTGCCGCGGCGCGAAGAGTCTTCAACTGGTTCCCCCTGTGTGGCGAGCCGCCTGTACGGGCGCACTGTACCGGTCCGCAGACGCGACCGTTGATGGCGGCTGTCGATCGCAGATGCGTGCGAAAGATCCGGATGCACACAGCAGGTGCAACGGCGGTGAGAGAGCGGTGCGTCGATTGGTGGCGGGTCGCGTACGGTGCTGCTGTGACACGGAGTGACTTGACGCGACGATGGACGAGCCAGGCGTGGTTCGCGGGGGTGCTGGCCGTCATGGCGGTGCTGATCGTCGCGGGCGCCGGACTGGGCACCCAGGTTCTGGCGGACACGACGGCGGTGTCGAACCGGCTCAGCGACACCATCTCGCCGGCACGCACCGCCGTGGTGGAACTCGACGCCGCGCTCGACGACCAGGCGGCCGGGATCCGGGCGTACACGCTCAGTGGTCTTCCGGAGCTGCTCACGCCGTACCGTGACGGGATCGCCGCCGAACAGGCGGCCGAAGCCCGGCTGCGTACCCTTCTCGGCGCCGAACCCCTGTTGCTCGCCGACCTGGACGCCGTGCGGGAACGCACCGCGCAGTGGCGCCGCGACACCGCCGAACCGCTGGTGGCCGACCGGCAGGCGGACGTGCGGCCGGACACCGCGTTCGCGGCGGTACGCACCGAGCTGACCCGGCTCGACGAGGCCCTGATCGGCGAGCGTACCCGTGGCCGGGAGGCGCTCGACGACTCCCGGCGGGTGCGGAACGCGGTGTTCCTCGGCCTCGCGGTTCTGCTGCTCGCCGCGGTGGCGGCCGTCGCCGTACTGCTGCGCCTGGTCGTGGTGCGCCCGCTGGCCCGGCTCGGCGCCGCCGCCCGCATCGTCGCCGCCGGTGACTTCGACCACCGGCTCTCGCCGCACGGGCCCGCCGACATCGCCGCTCTGGGCCACGACGTGGAGGCCATGCGCGGCCGGCTGGTGGCGGCGCTGGTCGCGACCGCGGAGACCCGGGACGCGCTGGCGCGTTCCAACGCCGACCTGGAGCAGTTCGCCTACGTCGCCTCGCACGACCTGCAGGAGCCGTTGCGCAAGGTGGCCTCGTTCTGCCAGATGCTGCAGCGCCGGTACGCCGACGCCCTGGACGACCGGGCCCAGCAGTACATCGGGTTCGCCGTCGACGGCGCGACCCGTATGCAGCGGCTGATCAACGACCTGCTCACGTTCTCCCGGATCGGCCGGGTCTACGACAGCAACCGGCCGGTCGACCTCGAGGCGGTCGTCGACCAGGTCGAGCAGACCCTGGCCGGGGTCGTCGAGGAGACCGGCGCCCGGATCGACCGGGACCGGCTGCCGACGGTGCACGGCGACATCACCCTGCTGACGATGCTGTGGCAGAACCTGGTCGGCAACGCCCTGAAGTTCCGCCATCCCGATCGTGCGCCGCTCGTGACGATCACCGCGGCGCCGGACGGCGGTGACTGGCGTTTCACCGTGCGTGACAACGGCATCGGCATCGAACCGGAGTTCGCCGAGAAGGTCTTCGTGATCTTCCAGCGGCTGCATCCCCGCGACCGGTACTCCGGCACCGGCATCGGCCTGGCCATCTGCAAACGGGTCGTCGAGCATCACGGCGGCACGATCCGTCTCGACACGGATAACGATGCGGGAGCCGCCTTCGTCTTCACCCTTCCGCAGGTTTGCACGGCTGCTGAATGATCGGCGCCATGGATGCGAGGGCGAAGCGGCGCAAGTGGCTACGGGGCGTGGTGCTGGTGGCCTCGCTGGTGGGTGCGGCCGTGCTCGTCCGCCGGCAGTTCCCCGACCCGGTCTCCGTCCTCGGACTGATGCGTGCGGTCGATCCGGGGTGGGCGTCGCTGGCGGTCCTCGCCGGTCTGATCTCGCAGCTCAGTTTCGCGTTGCAGCAGCACGGCCTGCTGCGGGGGTTCGGCGTGCCGATCGGTCGGGCCGACACCGTGGCCCTGACCAGTGCCGGCAACGCGGTCAGCGCGGTCGCCCCGGCGGGAGCCGTGGTGTCCGCCGCCTACACCTTCCGCCAGTACGTGGCGCGCGGCGCCACCCCGGCAGCGGCCGCCGCGGTGACCGTCCTGTCCGGTGTCGTGTCGGCGCTGGCCCTGGTGACGCTGGCCGCGGGCGGCTTCCTGGCGGCCGCGCCGGCGCTGCTGTGGGTGCCGGTGACCGCGCTGGCGGTGATGGTGCCGCTGGCCCGGGCGCGGCCGGCGCTCTCCTTCGACCGGGCCCGGATCAAGCGGCGCCTGGCCCGGTGGCCGCGGGTGGCCCGATTCGCCGCGTCGCTGGCCCGGATGGTGACGATGGGCCGGGGCGTGCCGGGGCGCGACTGGGCCACGGTCTTCGCCTTCGCCGCCGGCAAATGGGTGTTCGACCTGGCCTGTCTCATGCTGATCGCGGCGGCGTTCGGGGCGGAGCTGCGCTGGGAGCATCTGGCCGGCGTCTACCTGAGCGTCCAGGTGATCCGCCAGATCCCGCTGACGCCGGGCGGCATCGGGGTGATCGAGGCCAGTCTGCTCGCCGGCCTGGTCACCGCGGGCGCTCCGGCGGCGCTCGCGGTGGGCATCGTGCTGGGCTATCGCCTGGTGTCGTTCTGGTCGATGCTGCCGGTGGGCCTGGCCGGCTACCTCTACCTGCGTGCGGGCGAACGGGCCGCCGGCCGCAAGGACCCGCTTTCGGTCCGCTGACCGGCACCGGCGGCCGGCGGACGATCCAGGGGGTCAGCGGTCCGGCCCACCCAGGGTCTCGAGCAGCAGGTCCGCGATGATCGCCTGGCCCACGGTGGCGAAGTGGATGCGGTCCGCGCTCAGCAGGTCGGGGCGGTCGTTGAGCGGGTGGTCCCAGCAGTCGGCGACGGCCGCCCGGTACTCGGCGGCCAGCTTCCGGGTGATGTCGTTGAGGCGGGCGACCCGGTCGGTGAAGTCCGGGAAGTCCGGGATCACGAAGGCCCGGCCGAGGGTGAAGACGCTCAGCCGGGCGCCCGTCGAGGCGGCCCATGCGTACATGGCGCGGAGGTCGTCCTCGATCCGCTGCCAGTCGAGGGTGCGGCGGATGATGTCGTTGGCGCCGCTGTTGAGGTGCAGGAGATCGGGGCCGAACGCGGTGATCCGGTCCGCCTGCTCCCGCAGCGCCTGCGCGGTGGTCGCGCCGGCCCGTGCCGTGTTGAGGTAGGCGAGGCCGGGATGGGCCGCCCGCAGCGCGTGCTCCACCCGGGCCGGCCAGCCCAGGTCCCCGTACCCCGGGGTGGGATCGCCGACGCCGAGGGACAGGCTGTCGCCGAAGACCGCGAACCGCCGCCAGGTCATCGGGACCCACCTGCCCGGATGCCCAGCGCGGTCGCCGCGCTGACCAGAACCAGCGCGCTGACCAGCAGCCAGCCGTGCTGGAGCGCGGGCACGGTGACCGCACTGCCCAGGATCGCCACCAGCGCGGCGACACCCAGGGCGTACCCGGCCTGGCGGGCGGTGTTGACGACCGCGCTGCCCGTCGCGGCGGCGGCCGGGGCGAGACCGGCGGTGGCGGCGCCGATCAGGGTCGGCATGGCGATCCCGATCCCCGCGCCGATGACGATCCAGGCGGGCAGGACGTCGGTGGCGTAGCGCGTGCCGTCCCGGGCCGCGAGCAGCAGCGAACCCGCGCCGAAGACCGCCAGCCCGGCGGACACCACGAACCTGGCCGGGACTGTCGCCGCCCAGCGGTGGGTGAGCGCCGCGAACAGGGGCACGGCCAGTGGGCCGGGGACCAGGGCCAGACCGGCGCGCAGCGGACCGTAACCGGCGGCGATCTCCAGCCACAGCGCCACGCTCAGGAAGACGGCGCTGAAGGCGCTGGTGAAGAGCAGGATCGTGACGTTGGCGGCGGTGAAGCTGGGCACCCGGAACAGTCGCGGCGACATGACGGGCACCGGGTGAGTCCGGACCCGATGGACCAGCAGAGCGGTGGCGGCCACGGTGATCGTGGCGGTCAGCAGCATCCGCGGGGAGGTCCAGCCCCAGTCGCCGGCGCTGACCAGGCCCAGCGACAGCGCCCCGATCGCGACGGCCACGGCGATCGAGCCCAGCGGGTCCGGGATGCGGGTACGGGACGGGGGCGCGCTGTGGGGGAGCAGGCGGCGGGCGGCCACGTACGCGATCACCCCGACCGGAAGATTGAGCAGGAACGCCCAGCGCCATGAGGTCTGCGCCAGCAGGCCGCCGATGACCGGTCCGAGCGCGCCCGCGAACGAGGAGCTGGTCGCCCAGATCCGCACCGCGCCGCCGCGGCGTGCCTCGGGCAGGACACTGAGGATCAGGCCGAGACCGGCCGGGGTCAGGATCGCCGCGCCGACCGCCTGGGCGGCCCGGGCGGCGATCAGGAAGCCCAGGCCGGGCGCCAGGGCGCAGCCGGCGCTGGCGATCGTGAACAGGCCGAGGCCGACGAGGAACCCGCGCCGTCTGCCGTACCGGTCGGACAGGCTGCCGGCCGGGATGAGGCAGGCGGCGTACACGACGATGTAGGCGTTGAGGACCCAGCTCAACCCGGCCAGCGACGCGCCCGGATAGCTCTCGCCGATCGATGCGAAGGCGACGTTGACGATGAACAGGTCCAGCATGGTCATGAACGCGGCGGTGCACAGCAGGGCGACGGTCCTGGTGGCGGCGGCCGGCGTGACCTCGGTGGCAGGGGCGGACATGAGCCCTCCGTAGTGAGTTGGTTAATCAAACCGACCGCAGGCTCGCAGAAGTCGGTTTGATTTCGCAACCCACTCGGCGGAGAATTCGAGGATGCCGACAGCACCCGCCGATAAGAACCCCCGGGACTGCACGATCGCCGATGCCCTCGACGTCGTCGGCGATCGCTGGAGCCTGCTGGTGGTGCGGGAGCTGTTCTACGCCCAGCGGCGGTTCACCGAGATCGCCCGCAACACCGGCGCGCCCCGCGACATCCTCACCACCCGGCTGCGCAAACTCGTCGAGCACGGGGTGATCGCCCGCGAGCAGTACAGCGAGCGCCCCGCGCGGTACGAGTACCGGCTCACCCCGGCGGGACGGGCGCTGTCACCGGTGCTGCTCACCCTCAAACGATGGGGGCACGAGCACGTCCGCGGAGGTGCCGACCCGGTGCGCTTCGACCACTCCTGCGGACACGAGTTCGTCGCCGGGGTGCACTGCACGGCCTGCGGGGACACGCTCGCCAACGACCAGCTCACCCTGGAGTCGAAGGAATAGACCCCGGCGAGTGTCAGCGGGCGGGGAAACGCAGGATACGGTCGTCGCCCTCGCGGATGTCGCCACGGCCGTCGGTGTTCGACGTGGTCAGCCACAGGGCGCCGTCGGGGGCGACCTGGACCGTACGCAACCGGCCGTAACGGTCCTGCAGCCGGGCCGCCGGCTCGCCGGCGGTGTCGCCGTTCAGCGGCAGCGTCCAGAGGCGTTCGCCGCGCAGCGCGGCGATGTAGGCGGTACCGCCGGAGATGGCGAGGCCGGACGGTGATGCCTCGCGGACCGGCCAGGTGACCAGCGGGCCGGTGTAGCGGCCGCCGGCGGTGTCGCCGTCGCCCTCGACCTCGGGCCAGCCGTAGTTGCGGCCGGGCTGGATCAGGTTGACCTCGTCGAGCTCGTTCTGGCCGAACTCGGTGGCGAACAGCCGGCCGTCGGCGTCCCAGGCGAGGCCCTGCACGTTGCGGTGGCCCAGGCTGTAGACGGGGGAGCCGGTGGTGGGGTTGCCGGGGGCCGGCTTCCCCTCCGGGGTGAGCCGCAGGATCTTGCCGTTGGGGCTGGCCGGGTCCTGGGAGGTGGAGGTCTCGCCGGCGTCGCCGGTGCCGGCGTACAGCATGCCGTCCGGGCCGAACGCGATCCGGCCGCCGTTGTGGAAACCGGCGCTGGCGATGCCGTCGAAGACGGTCTCCGGGTCGCCGCCGTCGAGCCGGAACCGGATGATGCGGTTGTCGGCGTCGGCGGTGAGGTAGGCGTAGACGAGGTTGTCGCTGCTGAACGTGGGGGAGACGGCGATGCCGAGCAGGCCGCCCTCGCCCCGGGCGGCGACACCGGGAACGGTGCGGACCTGCTCGGGTGTGCCGCCGCCAGGGCGCAGGCGCAGGATCCTGCCGGAGTCCCGCTCGGCGATCAGCGCGTCACCGCCGGGCAGGAAGGCCAGACCCCACGGCACGTCCAGACCGCGCGCCAGCTCCTCGCCGGCCTCCAGGTCCGGGGTGGCCGACGGTGAGCTGCTCGCCGTGCTGCCGGCGAGACCGCCCGCCGGGGCCGGGCCGGCGCTGCTGCTGTCGCAGGCGGCGGCCCCGGCCGCGAGAAGGACAGTCATGGCCGTTGCGGCCCAGATGCTTCGCATGGCTCTCCTCGTGCTGCTGTGCCCGTACACGTGTGACGATCACAGCAGACCAGGTCGACCTGAGAATCACCGGACAGCGGTCCGGCGCCGGCGGCCCGTCACGCCGGAGTCAGGCGCCAGAGATTGTCGGGGGTGTTGTCGTCCGGGCTCTGGACCACCGCGGCGCCCTGGGCGGTGGAGCCGTTCTGGACGGCGAGGAGCTTGCCGCTGTTGGCGTTGCGGATCTTGTAGGTGCCGTTGCCCTGGTCGAGCAGCTGCCAACGGTGGTCGGCGGTTCCGTTGTCGTCCCACTGCAGGACGACGGCGTTGTCGGCGGTGGACATGTTCTGGACGCCGAGCACCTTGCCGCTGTTGAGGTTGCGCAGGCGGACGGCGTCGCCGTCCGGGATCCGGACCCAGCGGTGGTCGGCGGTGCCGGTGTCGCCCCAGATCAGCGCGGCTCCGCCGTTGGCGACCGACATGTCCCTGATGCCGAGGACCAGCCCGCTCGCCGCGTTGACCAGCTTGTACGTCTGCGCCGTCGCCCAGTACACCGTGTAGTTGACGCCGTGCGCGTCGTGGAACGGCATCAGGTTGACGGTCGCCCCGTTCGCGGTGACGCTGGTGCGGGTGATCGAGGCGACGTTCAGTGCCGGCGGCGCCGACAGCGTGGTGTTGCCGTAGTTCCCGGCCAGCACCATCGGCCCGTACGTGATCGCCTGCACGTCCGGCCGGTCCGGCGCGGGCCGCAGCACGATCCGCATCGGCAGACGCACGGTGATGGTGTCCCCACTCGCCCAGACCCGGGTGACGGTGGCGTAACCGCCGGCGGCGGGGCTCGCGACGACGGCGCCGTTCACGCTGATCGACGCCCCGGACGTCCACGACGGGATCCGTACCCGGATGCTCCACGATCCGCTCATGGTCCCGCCCAGTCTCAGCGTGACCACATCGGACGACGGGAAGTCGGTGGTCTGGGTGACCGTGATGCCCCGCTGCGACCAGTTCAGCGTCGACGCGGCGAACAGGTTCACCGTCAGGGTCGTACCGCTGTGGTGGTAGATCGCCTCCATCAGCCGGGTGTTGACCTCGACGCCGGTGCCCTGACAGCACCAGAACGTGCCGTAGTCGGTGGACCAGGTGCCGCCACCCCAGGCGGGGCCGACGCCGCGGCGGCCCCCGGCGCGCAGCGGTGTGAAGTAGGTGACGTGACCGTGCGGATCGGCCGGGTTCTGGGCGCCGATCACGTGGTTGAGCAGCGCCTGTTCGTAGTAGTCGAAGTACGCGGACCGGTTCGGGTCGATCAGCCACAGCTCCTGGGTCAGCCGCAGCATGTTGACCGTGTTGCAGTGCTCGCACGTGTCGTCGGTCAGGTACGACGCGATGGCGCCGGGCGGGCGGAAGTGCTCGGCCTGACTGTTGCCGCCGATCGCGTACGTGTGCGCCCCGACCGTGATGTTCCAGGCGTTGGACGCGATGTCCCGGTACCGGGTGACGCCGGTGGCCTTGTACTCGCGGGCCGCCCCGATCCACTTCGGCACCTGCGTGTTGGCGTGCAGCCCGCTGAGCCGGTCCTGGTTGGACGCGAGCGGGTCGAACACGGCCGCGTGATCGAACCGTTGCGCCGCGGTCAGCCACCGGGCCTCACCGGTCTGCTGGTACAGGTCGGTGAGCACGGCGTTCATGCCACCGAACTCGGTGCCGAGCATGGCCTGCATCTGGGCGGTGGTCAGCGCGGCGGTGCGGGTGTCGACCCACGCCGCCAGGTTGAGCAGCACGGTCCGCGCCTGGGTGTTGCCGATGAGCCGCCACACGTCCAGCAGCCCGGCCATCGTCTTGTGGATGCAGTAGTACGGAACGTTGCCGTTGGTCAGGGTCCGGTTGTGCACCGCGGTGATGTCGGCCTCCGGGAACCCGGAGAGGTACCCGTTCGGGGCCTGGCATTTCGCCAGCTCCGTGACCATCTGGTTGGCCTTGTCCCGGCACACGGTGTCCCCGAGCACCGCCCACGCCTGCGCCCACGCGGTCAGGAAGTGCCCCTGCACGTGGGAGCGGAACGGGAACGTGGGCGCGTCCCAGCCGCCGTTGGCCGGCGCGCCGCCGGTGGACCGACCGTGGTTGGCGCGGAACACGTACAGCAGCCGGTCCACGTCGACGAACCGCAGATAGTTGAGGGTGCGGGCCTGGTTCTCCAGGAACCGGCCGGCGGTCAGCCTGACCTGGCCGGGGTCGAAGGCGTACGCGGAGACGCCGAGGTCGGCACGGACCGGGGGGACGACGGCCGCGGCGGCGGGAGTGGCACGCAGCAGGGCCGGTCCGGCGGCCGAGACGAGGGCGGCGCCGAGGACGCGGCGACGGGAGACGGGAAGCGGGGACATGTGTCAGACCTCCGGAGAACGGACACGGGCGGCAGCCGGGTGCGGGGGATGGCTGCCAGTTGTTTGCGCTAACTAGACGGGTTCCACATGTTGCCGAGGCTGATGGGGAGACCACGCCGCCGCTGACGGCGGTGGCTCCCACCATTGTGTTATCGCTCACAAAACTCTGGTCGGCAGATTGAAACACCGTGGTAACACGACTGTCAACGCATCGACGGGTGCCGTCGTCCCCGCGGTGCCGGTCTGCACCTGCCCGGTGGCGAGGTGCGAATCCGGCGCCACCCTCGTCGGAAAATGGGATCGCTCCCATTCTTGGAAGGCCGGAATCGGCGGAAGGTGCGTTTGGGAGGCGATGTCCGGACGGCGATCTCACGTCTTTCCCGACCCATTGTTCGGCGCGGCACGAAGCTCAAAGATCCCTCACAGACGGATGCTCCGTCCGACCTGACTGAGGAGATGACATTGGCCGGAAAGCACCGGACACGCCGTACGTCCGTGGTGGTCAGCGCGCTCGCCGCGATCGGGCTGGGAGTCGCCGGGATCACGCTCGTCCCGTCGGCCGACGCGGCGACCACCGCGTACCCCAAGGGCCCGGCCCCGACCAACAGCAGCATCGAGGCGACCAGCGGACCGTTCGCGATCGCGCAGACGTCGGTGTCCCGTCTGACCGCCAGCGGGTTCGGCGGCGGTGACATCTACTACCCGACCAGCACCAGCGCCGGCACGTACGGCGCGGTGGTGATCGCGCCCGGCTTCACCGCCTACAAGTCCAGCATGGCCTGGCTGGCGCCGCGGATCGCCTCCCAGGGCTTCGTGGTGTTCAACATCGACACGCTGAACACCTCGGACCAGCCGGACAGCCGGGGCCGCCAGCTGCTGGCCGCCGCCGACTACCTGACCGGAAGGAGCAGCGTGCGGACCCGGGTCGACGCCACCCGGGTCGCGGTGGTCGGGCACTCGATGGGTGGCGGTGGCACCCTGGAGGCGTCGCGCAGCCGCCCGTCGCTGCAGGCGGCGATCCTGCTGACGCCGTGGAACCTGACCAAGTCGTGGCGCACCAACACCGTCCCGACCCTGGTCGTCGGCGCGGACGGGGACACCGTGGCGTCGGTCACGACGCACGCCGAACCGTTCTACACCAGCCTGCCGGCGAGCCCGGGCAAGGCGTACCTGGAGCTGAACAACGGCACGCACTTCTCGCCGAACAGCTCGAACACCACGATCGCGAAGTACAGCATCGCGTGGCTCAAGCTGTTCGTCGACAACGACACCCGCTACCAGCAGTTCGTCTGCCCCGGCCCGGGCCTCGGCCTGACCGTCCAGGAGTACCGCAACACCTGCTCCAGCTTCGCGATCTAGGCACTCTCCGGTGACGGCGGGGGGAGCAGGGCACGAAGCGCCGGCTCGGCGAGGTCGAAACCGATCTCGCCGGCGTCCAGGACGTCGCTGTAGACGACCGACTCCATCAGCCTGACGTACAGGTAGGCGCGACGGCGCAGCTCCTGCTCCCCGGCGGACACCCCACTGACCCGGAAGATCTCCATCTGGGCGTCGACGGCCCGGTGGTGCACCGCGGTGCCGGCGGTGATCAGCACCCGGGCGGCGGTCTGCGGCTCCTCGGCCACGAACCGCTGGAGCTGCTGGGCCGTCCCGATGAGCTCGGCGAACCGGCGCGACAGGTCGATCACCCGGTCCGCGCCGGCGCCGAGCGCCTCCCCGCCGGCCTCCTCGAGGAGGATCCGGCCGATCGCCCAGAACACCTCACCGAGCAGCGCGTCCCGGCTGCCGACCATCCGGTACAGCGTGGCGCGGCTGATCGCCAATTCGGCGGCCAGCAATTCCATGTCCACGGTGGAGTGTTTCAGGAAATGCTTGGCGGCTCCCCGCAGAACTGCGGCGGAATCGACGACGCGGCGGGCCGTGGACAATACCGATCCTCATTCTTCATCAGCGTGCGAGAGGTCAGAAGCGTGCGAGAGGTCAGACGGGGGAACAGGCGACCTCGGCCGGGCGGGCGCACGCCACCCGGTCACGGCCGTCCCGCTTGGCTCGGTACAGGGCGGCGTCGGCCGCGCGCAGAGCGGCGTCCAGGCCGGTGGTGGCCGGGCAGACGCCGACGCTGACCGTGACCGTCAGCGGCCCGGCGTCGGTCTCGACGGGACGGTCCGTCACCGCCCGCCGCAGCCGCTCGGCCAGGCCGGCCGGATCGTCGAGGCCGGGCCACACGGCGGCGAACTCCTCACCGCCGTACCGGCCGACCTGCCCGCCGGGCGGCGACGCGTCCCGGAGCCGGGCCGCCACGGCGGTGATGACCTGATCGCCGACCTGATGCCCGTACCGGTCATTGATCTTCTTGAAGTGGTCGATGTCGGCCATCACCGCGGTGAACCCGCCGGACGCGACGGCCATCGCCTCGGCCAGCGTGAAGAAGTGCCGCCGGTTGCTGACCCCGGTCAGCGCGTCGGTGGTGGCCAGATACTCGACCCGGGCGAAGAGCGCCGCGTTGTCGTAGACGACCATCGCCTCCTCGGCGAGCGCGGCGGCCAAGGTGATCTCGGTCGGCCCGTAGGATCCGCCGGTCAGCAGCACCAGGCCGACCGGCGTGCCCTGCCGGTGCAACGGCACCGCCAGATGCGCCCCGGCCGAGAAACCCAGATCCGCGGTCACCGCGACCGGGCCGGGCGCCGCGAGCAGCGCGTTCAGGGTCGCCGAGCGTTCCAGCGGCCCGCCGCCCGCGCCGATCAGGGCGAGGTCGCCGTCCTCCGAGGCCCGCACCAGCCACGACCCGTCGGCCGGCAGCACCCGGGCCAGCGCGGCGTGCAGCTCGGCGAGGACCGCGGCCGGGTCCAGGGACCGGCTGAACCTGATCAGCGACTCGCGCAGCATGTCGGCCATGTCCCGCTGCTGCTCGGCGGCGCGGACCGCCACCGCGAGCTGCGCGGCCCGGGCCGTCTCCACGGCGGCCGCGACGTGCTGGGTGATCGCGCTGAGAATGCCGACGTCGGCGCCGGTGAACATGCCCTTGGCGACTCGGCTGTCCAGGTACACCACCCCGAGCATCCGGCCGTCCAGGACCAGCGGCGCGGCCATGATGCTGCGCAGGCCGTGCAGGACGACGCTGGCCGAGCCGAGGGCCGCGCCCTCGTCGGTGCCGGTCACCACGACCGGCTCCCCGGTACGCCACACCCGCTCCACGATCGTCGACCCGTAGTCGGTGAGGATCGCCAGGTCGGCGCCGTGCGCGTCGCGGCCACTGAACGGCAGCAGCCGGTCGTCGTCGTCGGCCAGGAACAGGTAGGCGCGTTCGGCGTTCAGGATCAGCACCGTCTCGTCGAGCACGGCCCGGCTCAGCGCGTCCAGGGCGATCATGCCGGAGACGGTGCGGCTGAGCCGTTCCAGGGCGGCCAGGCGACGCCGGTCCGCCGTACCGTCCTCGGTCGCGGACCGGCGGACGACGTCGCCGCCCACGCCGAACTCGCGGCGCACCACGTACGCGAACTCCAGCATCCCCAGATCGCCGGCCAGCCGCACCGCCGCTCCGGCGTGCGCGGCGGCCTCCTCGGCCCGGCCGGCGTACGCGGCGATCCGGGCCCGCATCAGCATCGTCCCGGCCGTCACCGCGGGCACGTCGTGGTCACCGGCCCGCCGTTCCGCCTTGACCAGCAGGTCCCGGGCTCGGCGGCGGGCCCGTTCACTGCCGGCGGTGTCCCAGGCCAGCATGGCCGTGACCAGCGCATGATGGGCGGCGAGCTCCCGGCAGGCGCCGCGACCACCGATCGAGGCGTCCCGCAGGTCGCGGACGGCGCGCCCGGCCTCGGCGGTCGCCGCCGCCCGCTGCTCCGGACCCGCCCCGCGCAGCTGCTCCAGGCGCCCGTACGCGATGGCGACGTAGACCGTCCGCAGCGTCGCCGCCAGCGCCAACGGGCGGATCCGCAGCGCCCGGAACGCGGTCGTCGCCCGGTCGAAGACGTCACCGAACTCGTGCTGGTGGTACGCGGCGGTGATGATGGTGACCAGCGGCATCAGCCGGCCCGCTCCGCCGCCCAGCGCCGCGTCCGGCTCGTCCAGCAGCGCCGCCGCGTCGTCGAGGTCGACCGTCCCGCCGGCGCCGTACAGCCGGCTGACCGCCCCGTGCTGGAGATCCGGCGCCCCCAGGTAGCCGAAGGCCTGCTCGACCGCAGCGTGCGTCCGCGCCCGGCGGCCCCGCAGGTCGTGCCGAGCCGACACGGCCAGCGCCAGATTGAGGTTGTCCGACGGTGTCAGCAGCGCGCTGTGCCGGCGCAGCCAGTGCAGGTACTCGTCCAGGTCCGGGTCGCCGGTCTGGGTCTCGGTGAGCCGGCGCAGATACTCGACGTAGGCGGCGCCGGCCGGGCTGCCGAGCTCAGCGGCGACCCGGCCGGCCCGCGCGAACGATCGCTTCGCCGGCCGCCGGGTCACACTCTGCTGCAGGGCGGCGTTGTGGCCGACCTGGCGTATGTACTCCTCCGACGGCCCGATCCGGGCGGCCGCGTACCGGGCCCGCAGCTCGTGATCGGCCATCAGGGGCAGCCGGGTGGACAACAGAGCGGCGTAGGAGCCGGCCGCGTACAGCGCGAACAGCTGCCGGCGCCGGGCGAGCCGGTCCGGATCCGCGGTGCCGAACCCGATCCGGGTACGTTCCACCAGCACCGCCCCGAGCAGGTACCCGAGCCCGGACACGACGCGGCGCACCGGCCCCCGCGCCGGATCGGCGCCGAGCGCGGCGAGACCGAGCTCCACCTCCCGCAGACTGCGGTCGATCTGCCAGCGGCCCAGGTGCAGCTGGGCGAGCTGCTCGTGCAGCCCGGCCCGGCGCATCGGGTCGGCGGTGGCGCCGAGCGCGGCCCGGAACTGCTCCTCGGCCTCGACGAGACGGCCGGCCTGCGCGTACGCGCGGCCGAGCGTCTCGGTCAGCGCGTCGGCGGTCACCGGGTCGGCGCCGTCGGCGTAGGGCCGGGCCGCCTCCAGGAAGCCGATGGCGTCGAGCGCGGCGTGCTCACCGAGCGCGCTGCGGGCCGCCGCCAGGCAGGCCGACACCGTCCGGCGGGGAGCACGGCCGGGGTGGCCGGCGAGCCGGTGCCGGGCCGTCGCATAGCGGGCCCGCGCGTCGGCGGCCTCGCCCGCGGTGACCTCCGCGGCCCGCTGGTGCAGGTCCCGGCGCCGCTCGGGAGTCAAGGCGCCGAGCAGCGCCCGATGGACCCGCTCGTGCACGAACCAGTAGCCGCCGTCGCCGTCCTCGAGGATCCCGCGGCCCGCGGCCGTACCGAAACAGTCCCGCGCCTCCGCCTCGTCCCGGCCGGCCACCAGCGCGGCGGTCCCGGCGTCGAACCGCAGCCCGACGATCGCGGCGGCGGTCAGCATCTCCCGCCCGGCCGCGCCGAGCCCGTCGATCCGGGACAGCAGCAGCCCCTCCAGGTCATCGGGGATCTGCAGGTGCTGCAGGCGTTCGCTGTCGATGTGCAGCCGGCCGTCCCGCGGCACCAGCACACCGGCGTCGATCGCGCCGCGCAGCAACACCGACAGGGTGAGCGGCCGCCCACCGGCCCGGGCCGCGAACCGTTCCGGCAGGCCTGCGGCCACCGGATAACCGCCACAGATCGCCGCGAACTGTTGTCGCGCCGCCGTGTCGTCCAGCGGCTCCAGGACGATCCCGGCGGCGTCCTCGCCACCCCAGACGACGGGCACGCCGGTGTCGGTCGTCACCAGGATCAGCAGCGGTGCGGTCGCGTGCTGGGTCAGCACCTGCCGCAGCACCTGCGCGGTCGTGTCGTCGAGCCAGTGCGCGTCGTCGATCGCCAGCACCGCGCCACCGGACTGCCGGGCCAGCCCGGCCAGGAACGCCGCGACCGCCCGCGGATAGGCGCCGCTGTCCTCCGAGAGGACCGGGGCGACGTTCACCACCTTTCGGAGTACGGGTGACAGACGGCCCAGATAGGGCGCGGCAGCGCCGGCCGCCGCCCGCAGCAGATCCGGCTCCGCCCGGGCCGCCAGCGCGTCCACCATCTGCGACAACACGGCCAGGGGCGGGTCGCCGGGCCGGCCCGCCCCGCGCAGCACGGTCACGCCCGCGCCGTGCAGGCGGCCGGCGAACTCGCGCAGCAGGCGGCTCCGGCCCAGCCCGGCCTCCCCACGGATCACCGCTACCCGGGCGCCGTCGCGGATCCGCGCCCAGCAGCCGGCCAGCTCGCCCAGCTCCCGCTCCCGTCCGGCCAGCGGCGGCTCGGCCGGCGTGACCGGCCGGTCGGCGGCCCCGACGGTGAGCGCGGCGTCCGGGGCGGCGGCGACGGAACGCAGATCGGCGGCGAGGCCGGGTGCGCCCGCGTACCGGTCGTCGGGGTCCTTCGCGAGCAGCCGCGCCACGACGGCGGCCAGCGGACCCTCCGCCCGGTTTCCCTCCGGCGCCGGCAGGGCGGGCGGCGCCGCGACCGCGTGCAGGCGCATCAGCTCCCCGGTGTCGGCGGCCCGGAACGGCGGCCGGCCGGCGAGGCACTCGTAGAGCACCACACCCAGCGAGTACAGGTCGCTGCGGGCGTCGACCGGGCGGCGCAGCGAGCCGTTCTGCTCCGGCGCGGTGTAGGTGAGGGTGCCGGCGATCTCGTCACCGCACAGCTCACCGGACCGGGCGGCCATCCCCAGATCGACGAGCCGGGCCCGGCCGTCCGCGCCGACCATGACGTTGTCCGGTTTCACGTCACGGTGCACCAGGCCGGCCCGGTGCACCGCGGTCAGCGCCTCGGCGATGTCGGCGCCGATCAGCGCCACCCGGGCCGGGGTGAGCCGGCCCGCACGCAGCAGGTCACCGAGCCGGTTGCCGGTGACCAGCTCCATCACCAGGTAGGGGCGGCCGTCCACCTCGCCGGCGTCGTACACCTCGGGCAGCCCCGGATGCCGGCAGATGGCCGTCCACGCCGCCTCCCGGTACAGCGGGGTCCGCGCCGCGCCGTCCGGCAGCACCTTGACCGCGACCTCGGCGCCGTCCGGACGGACCGCCCGGTAGACGACGCTGTGCGCACCCCGGCCGATCTCGGTCCACCCACGAAGGCCCGGCACGGCAGGCGCTGCTCCACTCACGTATCCGGTAATCGGCATGTGACGGCCGGACCTTCGGCGAAGCGTACGACTCGGGGCCGGCCCGCCGATGCGTCTCTCGCTCAGCGAGAGGCGTGCTGTGTCGTCGCGGCAGTGCTCGACCGGATCGCCGGCCGGACCACCCCGATCCATGTGCGGTGGCAGCCGTGCCTGATCGTCCGCGGCGGCCCTCCCCGGCTGACCCCGGCCCGCCCGGGGTGCCACGATGACGCTGTGCGATCTGACGACCGGCCCCGCGGTGAGCCCGTGCTCGCCCGAGCCGCCCGGATCCTGCAGGCGTTCACCCCCGACGAGCCGGAGCTGTCGGTGTCCGAGATCGGCCGCCGCGCCCGGCTGCACGTCGCCACCGCGTCCCGGCTGATCGCCGCCCTCACCGCGGAGGGCCTGCTCGCACGAACCACGAACGGCAGGGTCAGCATCGGCGTGCGGCTGTGGGAGCTGGCGCAGCGCGCATCGCCGACGCTGGGCCTGCGGGAGGCGGCGATGCCGTTCCTGGAGGACCTGCACGCCGTCATCGGCCACCACGTGCAGCTCGGTGTGCTCGACGGCGGCGAGGTGCTGTTCGTCGAACGCCTGTCCGCCCGCGACGCGGTGATCAACGTGACCCGCATCGCCGGCCGGCTGCCGCTGCACGCCTCCTCAGCGGGCCTGGTCCTGCTCGCGTGGGCGCCACGTGACCTGCAGGAACAGGTCCTCGCGGGCGCACTGCCCGGGTACACCCCGACGACGATCACCGCACCGGCCCGCCTGCGTGGAGTCCTCGACGGCATCCGCCGCCAGGGCTACGTCGTCTCGGACGGCCAGATCCACCCCGACGCCACCGGTGTCGCCGTCCCGGTCCGCGACGGCGCCGAGCCGGGCCGCCCGGTCGTGGCCGGCCTGTCAGCCATCGTGCCCAACGACGGCCGCGCCGTGTCCCTGGTCCCGGCGTTGCAGGCCGCCGCCCGCGGCATCGCCCGCCGCCTCCGCTGAACCCGCCGCTCAACCTCCTCGGCCGGAGCGCCGAACCTTGCGCATCAGCATCGCCCAGACCCCGTAGCCGGATCCGACGTCTCCAGTGACCGTCCCCGCAGCCGAGCCCGTGAACAGGGCATGCGCGCAGTCCGGGCAGACCTCGCGCCCGGTGATCGTCTTCTCGAACGGCTCACGGACACTGCGACCACAGTCCGGGCATTCTCGGCTCGACAGTCCCATCCATGCCTCCTGCGATCGGGCTCCCGAGAGTACGGCCATGCCGCACTCCCCGCCGGCCGGTCATGGGAGTTCACGGCCCGAACGTGCCGTTCCGCTGAACGGTGAGCGACATCCCACCTGTCCGACCGACGTAGCGGTGGCGAGCGGACCGCGGCGGATCGGTATCCGACGAGCTCATCGTGCCGACCATCCGGTCCGCGCCCTTCTCCGGGCGCTTTGCGTACGGCTGTGTCGGCGGCGAGGTGCGCGTGTCCTCGGCATTCCACCATTCGGCGACCCAGAACGGGCCGGACGGTACTGGAAATGAAATGATCTTGAATGTTATGATGGCATTCGTCCGTGCCTAAGGTTGTCCTGCCCGTGTAACCCTCACGAAGGACGACACCCCATGGACGGCATGGAAGCACGCGTTGATCGGTTCCTCGCCACGTTCTCCTCGGCGAATGAGGCGTCGCGCCCGGATCTGCTCGGCGACTGCTTCGCCGACTCGTTCCTGTCCGCGAACAGCAGCGGCGCCCGGCCGACAACCCGAGACGCCTTCCTGGCAGCCCTACCCCAACGGGCCACCGCGTTCGGCGACGCCGGAATCGGCGTCCCCGAACTCGTCGAACGCACGTGGCGCCGACTCGACGAGCATTATCTCCTGGTCCGTACCGACTGGCAGGCCCCACGGGCATTCGGCGGAGCGCCTGTCGCGCTGGCCTCCTCCTTCCTGTTGCACGACGATGGCCGGCGCCTGCGCATCGTCCTCTACCTCAACCACGAGGGCCTTCCGCGGCCCACCGGTGAGGTTGGACATCAAGTCATCTCCGCAGGGCCCTGACCGTTGACGGCCAACGGATCGGTGCGCGCTTCTGCGATGAGGAGTGCAGGAGTCGGATCGGCGACCGACATCGACTCGATCGCCTGATCATCAACGCCCCGGGTGCAGGAGGCGGATCCAGGTACCGCCACCGTGAACGGCACCATGGCGTCCGAGTGCCCTGGCGAGTTCCGGTTGCTGCTGGAGCGGCCGGACTGCTCTGCCTGCTGGCGCTGTTCGCCGCCCCGGCCGGACAGCACGGTCTCGGGTCAGCCGGCTCGGTGACATCCTGGTGGCAGGGCCTCCTCACCCCGTTACTCACCGTCGCCGCCGTGACGATCGTCCTCGGAGTCATCGAACGCAGCATCGGCATCACGATCTCCGGCGCCTGGATGGCGGCCCCGGCCTGGCAATTCTGTGCCACCGGCTACGTCGGAGGGCTTCTCCGCTGGCAATCATGGGCACTGGGTGGCGGTTCCGGACCCGCACTGGGCGGCCAACTGACATCATGCTGGCCGAGATACCCGAGTGCGCCTTCTCCACCTTGCGAACCGAGCTACGCCTCACTGACGGCAACCTCAACCGCCACGTGCAGGTCCTCGTCGATGCCGGCCTCGTCACCCTGAACAAGGGTTACGAAGGCAACCGGCCCAGGACCTGGGTCGGACTCACCCGTGACGGCCGCCGCGCACTCCGCGCCGAACTGTCCACGCTGGAGCAGCTCACCGCACGCCTGAAGGCGGCGAACCTCGACGACTCCTAGCCTGGCGACGCGCGGCCACGGCGTGAGCGGAGTCGTGGTTGCTATGGTCGGCCGAGTCCGTTGACCCCGTTGGTGGGAGTTGAGCCTTGGCATCGCCGGAGAAGCAGTCGGATCTCCCGCACTTCATGATCCTCATCTATGAACGCGAGGTGCCGGACAGTATGCGGGCGGCCCTGCCCACCGTCCTCGAAGCCCACATGCGGCTGCCGGCACAGATCGCCGAGACCGGTGCCCGGATCATCACCGGCAATGCCCTGCGACCCGCGGCGCAAGCGATATCGGTGCGGGACAACACCCCGGTCCGCGGCTCCCTCGCCGACGGCGCACATACCCTTGCCGGCTACTTCATCGTGGGAGCTTCCGACCTCGACCACGCTGTCTGGATCGGCCGGATGATTCCGGTCGCTGACGGCTGGGTCGAGGTTCGCCCCGTACTCATGAATTGAAAGGCTAGCGTCGAAGCCCCGCAGCGCTTCGGTGCCCACGGGTACTCATAGTCCCCGTGGGCCGCACAGTGCGTTCTCGACGACCGTGTCGGTGGCTCGCTGGTGTTGCAGGGCGAGGCCGGGCCGGGTGCCCGACACCGACACCGACACGCTGCGACGGCCGTCGTGGGTGACGCCGTTGTCGCTGGTGTAGCCGCTGCCGCCGCCCGGGTGGCTCCAATAGGTGCCGCCGCACGGCAGTGGCCGCTCGAAGAGGCCGAGCCCGTATCGGGCGCCCGGCAGCAGTTCCTCGAACTCCGGCCCGAGGGGCATCGTGCGGGTCATCTCGGCGAGCTGTGCCGGGGGCAGCAGCCGCCCACCGAGCAGCGCCCGGAAGAAACGGTTGACGTCCGCGGTGGTCGAGACGAATGCGGCTCCACCGTCGACGATGACCTGCTCGGTGACGTCGGTCAGCTCGCCGGCGCCGAACTCGTGGTAGCCGCGTGCATGCGGGCCGGGCAGTGTCGGCAGGTTGCCGGGCCACGTCGTGTCACGCATACCGGCTGGGGCGAGGACGCGCTGCCGCACCTCCTCGTGCCACGGCCGGCCGGTGACCTCGTCGATCACCATCTCGGCCACGATGTAGCCGACGTTCGAGTACCGCCAGGCCGTCCCCGGCGTGAAGTCGGGCGTGTGCCGGAGGGTCCGTGCGAGCAGTCGCGCCGGCGTGTACACGTCGTATCGGTGCTCGCGGTAGTCGGCGGCGGTGGCGAAATCGGGCAGGTCGTCGTGCAGGCCGCTGGTGTGCTGGAGCAGGTGCCGGACGGTGATGGCGCGGCCGTCGTTGCCGTTGCCGCGGATCACGCCCGGCAGCCACTTCTCCACCGGGTCGTCGAGTCCGATCCGTCCTTCCGCCACCAACTGCAGCATCACCGTCGCGATGAGGGCCTTGCCGGTGCTGGCGATGCGGAAACGGCCGTCAGGCGGCACCGCGTGACCGGTCCGCAGGTCGGCGACGCCGGCGGTCGCGACGACCGTGCGCCCGTTCGGGGTCACCAGCCGCGCCTGCACTCCCGGCAGGCCCAGGGCGTGCACGGCCGCGGTGTCACGACGGAGCCGGTCGAGGTCGGTGAGCCGTCCGGTGCCGGCGTGCGCGTCAGCGGTGACGCCGACTCCCGCGACGAGCACGACCGCTGTCATGGCGAGGCGTACGAGATTCATGCCTGAAAATCTAGGAGTCCCCGGCGCCGTGCCCCATACCGCTGGCTACCGCATCGAACGCTACCGCCGGCTGTAGTGCGGCCGATGATCGATTCCGGTACAGATGTCGTCATGACGCGTCGGCGGGCCACGGCCTACCTCCTGGCGATCCTCGGTACGGCGCTGGTGTCGCTGCCCGGCCTGCCGGTGCTGTGCCTCCCCGGCGTGCGTGAGCGGTGGGCCCGATGGCACCTGCGGCTGGCCGGCCACCGGCGGTGGCGTCCGGTGCGGTTCCGGCGGCACCTGCTGTGGCTGACCGTCCACCTTGTCACCGGGCTGCCTCTGGGACTGTTCGCGCTGCTGGTCGCCGGTAATCTCGTCACCGCCGTGATCGCCGCGACGTTCTGGTGGGCGTTCCCGGCGGATGAGCCGGTCACGTTGTTCGTCGAGGTGCCGGTCACCGGGTGGACGACCGCGATCGGGCTCGGCGCCGTGCAGTTCGCGCTGCTCGCGGCGGTGACCCATGGGGCGTTTCCGGCACTGGCCGCCGCGCACGCCCGGGTCACCCGCTGGGCGTTGACGCCTTCGGAGGCGGAGCGGCTGGCCGGCCGGGTCGCCGATCTCACCCGTACCCGGGCCGACGTGCTCGACGCGCACGGCGCCGAGTTGCGCCGCATCGAACGGGACCTGCACGACGGCGCGCAAGCCCGGCTCGTCGCGGTGGCGATGCGTCTCGCGGTGGCCCGGCAGGCGGCCGGCGACCCCGACCTGGTGAACCGGCTCGTCGCCGAGGCGCACCAGGGCACCGAGGAGGCGATGGCCGAGTTGCGCACGGTGATCCGCACCATCTATCCGCCGATCCTGGCCGACCGGGGCCTGACCGGCGCGCTCGTCGCTGTGGCGGCCCGCAGCGGCCTCCCGGCCACCGTCGACGTCGGCGATCTCGGCCGGGTGCCCGCGGCGGTGGAGACGGTGGCATACTTCGCGGTCACCGAGGCGCTGAGCAACGTCACCCGGCACAGCCGCGCGACCCGGGCGGGCGTCCGCGTGTCCCGTCAGGGCGATCTGCTGACCGTGACGGTGACCGACGACGGCGCCGGCGGGGCGGACGAGACACACGGGACCGGCCTTGCCGGCATCCGCCGCCGGGCCGGCGCGCTCGACGGCACCCTCACCGTGCGCAGCCCCGAGGGCGGGCCGACCGAGATCACACTGGAGGTGCCGTGCTCCGAACGGTGATCGCCGAGGACAACGAGTTCCTGTCCGGCGGCTTGGAGCTGATGCTCGGCGTCAACGGCTTCACCGTGGTCGCGACCGTCGCCGACGCCGACTCGTTCCTCGACGCGGTCGACGAGCACCGCCCCGACGTGACGGTCGTGGACGTACGGCTGCCACCGACATTCCGCGACGAGGGCATCCGGGCCGCCATCGAGGCCCGGCGCCGTCACCCGGACCTCCCGGTGATGGTGTTCTCCCAGTACGTCGAGCGGGAGTACGCCACCCGGCTGCTCGCCGGCGCCCCGCGCGGTATCGGCTACCTGCTCAAGGACCGGGTGAGCCGCATCGAGGAGTTCATCGAGGCGTTACGCCGGGTAGCCGGCGGCGGCACCGCCTTCGACCCCGAGGTCATCGCCCAGCTGCTGACCCGGACCAGCGACGACCCGGTCTCCGCGCTGACGCCGCGGGAGCGTGAGGTGCTGGCGCTGATGGCCGAGGGCCGCGACAACACCGAGATCGCCGGCCGCCTGTTCATCACCGCGAACGCCGTGCACAAGCACATCAACGCCATTTTCGGCAAGCTGGGTCTGGTCCCGGCCGACGGTGGGCACCGGCGCGTGCTCGCCGTGCTGACGTACCTCGCCGCCCCGGGCCGGCGTCGCCCGGGCTGACGATCACGACGAGGCAGGTCCGTGGACGCGGCAAGCCCGGCAGGCAGCGTCGGATGCCGGCACGTCGCCGTCACCGACCGATGTGGACGAGGACGGTCTGCGGCATGATCACACGGTGAGTGATGAGTGGAGCAGCCCGATGGCCGCCGCCGTCGGGGGGATCCGGATTCTGATCGGTCTGGCGCCGCCGGCCGCCCTCGGCGCCTACCGGCGGCATGCCCAACTCGCGGAGGACTTCCCGGTCACCGGTGACAGCGGATACGACGGATACGCGTTCGTGGCCGTCGACGACGGCGGCGGCGAGTGGCCCCGCCTGGTGGTCACGCAGCGGTACGCGCCCTCCGGAGCCGGTTTCCCGCCGGGTGTGCTGTACGTTCCCGAGCAGCGTCAACTTTTCATCGGAGCGGGCACCCGTCTGATCGCCTACCAGGCGCGGTCCGGACAATGGCGCCGAAGCTGGGAGGACGAGGCGCAGGCCGGGTTCTGGTCCTGGCGTCAGCACGACGACGTGGTGATCATGTCAGCGGAACTCGGGATCGCCGCCTGGCGCACCGACGGCACGAGACTCTGGACGACCTTCGCCGAGCCGCCATGGTCCTACCGGGTCGTCGCCGGCCAGATCGTGCTCGACGTCATGGGCACCGTGCGGACCTTCGATCTGCACCGCGGCCCCTGACCCTCCAGCAGGAGATCCGTTCCGGCGAGGTCCGCTGGGCGCGGTGGCTGTGGCCCCGATGGCGGCGCCGGTAGGTATCTCCAACGGCGTGCGTGTCCGTGAGCGCCGCGCACCGCGAACAGCCGGTACTGCCGGTAGCCGGTCCGGTGTGGACGGCTGGGGCGTTGCGGACGGGGCGGGCCGGTTCGTGGTGTGAGACGGCCGTCGCAGAACGGTGGGCGGATTTCGTCCGTACTCCGGCATGCAAACCATGGCGGAAAGGGCAGGCACATGTTCACTCACCGTAAGCGTTCGCGGAAGACCCGGCGCGTCGTTCTGTTCGCGGTCAGCGCGGCGGTCGTCGGGGCGGGTGCGATCGTGACACCGCAGGCGTTCGCCGGCACGCTGCCGGGATTCGGCCGTGCCGACGGCGCCCGGACTGGATTCCTGGGCTTCGGAAACCGCAACGGCAACGGCCTCGGTAACGGCAACGGCCTCGGTAACGGCAACGGTCTCGGGAACGGCAACGGCTTCGGCAACGCGGCGGGTAACGGCGGTGCGGCCGCGGGCGGCGGGAATGCCGCGGGTGACGGCGGTGCGGCCGTGGGGGCCGGCGGTTGCAGTGACGTGCAGCTGGTCTTCGCCCGGGGCACCGGTGAACGACAGGGGCTCGGCATCGTGGGGCGGCCGCTGGCGCAGGAACTCGCGAGCGCGCTGCCGGATCGGAGTGTGAGCTCGTTCGCCGTCGTCTATGCGGCCGCCGCCAACCAGGCGAGCGCCGGGCCGGGCGCCACCGCCATGAGCCGGCACATCGCCGCGGTGGCCGCGGACTGTCCGCGGACGCGGTTCGTGATCGGCGGGTACTCGCAGGGGGCCAGCGTGACCGACATCGCGATCGGTATCCGCGGTGCGGGCACGGCGGGGGAGGCGATCCCGCAGAACCTGAATGGTCGGGTGGCTGCCGTCGTGGTGTTCGGGAACCCGCTGGGCCTGCGGCGGCGCACGATCGCGCAGAGCAGTCCGGCGTTCGGGCCGAAGGCGAAGGAGTTCTGCAACGCCGGGGACCCGGTGTGCGGTGGGGGGAGCAACTTCGCGGCGCACCTGGCGTATCCCCGTAACGGCAGTGTGCGGGAGGCGGCGGAGTTCGCCGCCGGGAAGATCAACGCGGGCTGACACGGCAGGGACCTGCGGCGCGGTGTCGATCTGCGTCGCAGCCCCGGCCGTTTGCCCGCCTGTCTCACGACCCGTGAGGCAGCACCCACCACCAGGCGGAGCTCGGGGATTCGTCTCTCGCTGAGTGAGAAGGCGGCTGTTTCCGCTGTGACCGGGGTCGCATTCTGGCGGCCTCATGTCACAGGAGGTTCACGTGGCGGAAACACGAAGCCTGCGCGTCACCGGCAAGGAGCCGGTCGCCGATGGTGTCGTCGCGCTGACGCTTGCCGATCCGGGTGGGGCCCGGCTGCCGGACTGGACGCCGGGCGCCCACATCGACCTGATCCTGCCGAACGGATCGGTACGCCAATACTCGCTGTGCGGGGATCGGTGGGATGCGTACACGTACACGATCGCGGTGCTGCGGGAGACGAACGGGCGCGGCGGGTCCGCGTACATCCATCAAGATCTTGATCTCGGGGAGGCCGTGGGCCTCGGCGGGCCGCGCAACAACTTCCCGCTCGTCCCGGCCGAGCGATACCTGTTCATCGCGGGCGGCATCGGCATCACCCCGCTGCTGCCGATGATCGCGCAAGCGGATCTGCTCGGCGCGGACTGGCGGTTGCTCTACGGCGGCAGGCGCACGGCGAGCCTCGCCTTCGGGCACGATCTCGCGGGGTACGGGGCCCGCGTCCACCTTCGGCCCGAGGACCGGTACGGGCTGCTCGACCTGCCCGGATTCCTCGCCGCCTGGCAGCCCGGCACCCGCGTCTACGCGTGCGGCCCGGCCCCGTTGCTGGCCGCGGTCGAGCGGGCCTGCACCGGGTTCCCACCGCACACGCTGCGCACCGAACGGTTCGCCGCGGCCCTGACCGGCCCGGTGCGCAGCATGCCGTTCGAGATCGAGCTCGCCCGGTCGAAGACGGTGCTGACCGTCCCCGCCGACTCGTCGGTCCTCGACGTGATCACCGCGGCTGGCGCCGACGTGCTGTCCTCCTGCCGCCAGGGTGTCTGCGGCACCTGCGAGATCATCGTCCTGGCGGGCGAGCCGGACCACCGCGACAGCGTCCTCGACGACACCGAACGGGCCGCCGGCGCCTGCATGTTCGCGTGCGTCTCCCGGTCCCGCTCGGACCGCCTGGTGATCGACCTGTGAGACCGCCGACCGCGGGTAGTCCTCCGGTGAAACCGCCGAACCCCGCCGCGCGTCCTGTGAAACCGCCGACCTCGGGGGATGGAGCTATGAAACCGCTGACCACCGGTGCGGGGTCCGTGCAACCGCCGACCTCGCTCGCCGACCCGTTCGATCACGGCAACCTGGAGGACCCCGGCCCGCTCCACGAGAGCTTGCGGGCGGCCGGCCCGGTCGTGCACCTGAGCCGCTACGACACCTATGCCCTGGCCAGGTACGAGCAGGTGCACGCGGCGCTCACCGACTGGCAGCGATTCCAGTCCGCCGCCGGTGTCGGTCTGAGCAACTTCCGGTACGAGGAACCGTGGCGCCCGCCGAGCCTGCTGCTGGAAGCCGACCCACCCCGGCACGACGCCCCGCGCCGCGTCCTGTCGGCGATCGTCGGCCCGCGCTCGCTGCACCGGCTGCGGGCGAAGTGGGCGGCCGACGCCGCCGGCCTGGTCGACCGGGTGCTCGGTACGGGCGACGTCGTCGACGTGGTGCCGGCGCTGGCCGAGGCGTTCCCGCTGCGGGTCTTCCCGGGCGCTGTCGGGATCCCGGCGGACGGCCGGGAGAACCTACTGCCCTACGGCGACCACCTGTTCAACGCGTTCGGCCCGCCCAACGATCTGGTCGCCGCGGGTGCCGGCCGGATCGCCGGCCTGTCGGCCTGGGTGAACGGGCAGTGCGCCCGCGACCGGCTCGCCCCGGACGGGTTCGGCGCCGCCGTCTGGGCCGCCGCCGACCGGGGCGACCTGACCCACGAGCAGGCGCCGCTGGTGGTCCGGTCCCTGCTGTCCGCCGGCGTCGACACGACCGTGCACGGGCTGTCGGCGGTGCTCTACGCCTTCGCCACCCACCCGGACCAGTGGGAGCGGTTGCGCGAGCAGCCGTCGCTGGCGCGGGTCGCGTTCGACGAGGCGGTGCGGTGGGAGTCGCCGGTGCAGACGTTCTTCCGGACCGCCACCACCGACGTGCGGGTCGGCGGGACGGTGATCCCGGACGGCGCGAAGATCCTGATGTTCCTCGGCGCCGCCAACCGGGACCCGCGCCGCTGGACCGCTCCGGACCGCTTCGACCTGTCCCGCGACCCGTCCGGGCACGTCGGTTTCGGCATGGGCATCCACCAGTGCGTCGGCCAGCACATCGCCCGTCTGGAAGCCGAGTCCCTGCTCACCGCCCTGGCCCGTCGGGTGTCCCGGATCGAACCGGCCGGCCCGGTGGCCCGTCACCACAACAACACGCTGCGCGCCTGGCACAGCATCCCCGTCCGCCTGCACCGGAAGTGAGAACCATGCAGCAAGTGAAGGCCGTCATCGCCCGAGCCAAGGGCACTCCGGTCGAACTCGTCACCATCAACGTGCCCGGCCCGGGCCCGGGCGAGGCTGTCGTCAAGATCCAGGCGTGCGGGGTCTGCCATACCGACCTGCACTACCGCGAGGGTGGCATCAACGACGCGTTCCCGTTCCTGCTCGGCCACGAGGCGTCCGGCATCGTGGAATCCGTCGGCGACGGCGTCACCGACGTGGCTCCCGGCGATTTCGTGGTGCTGAACTGGCGGGCTGTGTGCGGCCAGTGCCGGGCCTGCAGACGCGGTGACCTGCACTACTGCTTCGACACCCACAACGCGAAACAGAGGATGACCCTCGAGGACGGTACGGAGCTGTCGCCGGCCCTGGGCATCGGCGCGTTCGCCGAGAAGACCCTGGTCGCGGCCGGTCAATGCACCAAGGTCGACCCGTCGGCCCGGCCGGCGGCGGTCGGTCTGCTCGGCTGCGGGGTGATGGCCGGCATCGGCGCCGCGATCAACACCGGCGCGGTGACCCGCGGAAAGTCGGTCGCGGTGATCGGCTGCGGGGGAGTGGGCGTGGCCGCGGTCGCCGGCGCGGCGCTGGCCGGGGCGAGCACGATCATGGCCGTCGACATCGATCCGGCGAAACTCGAAGCGGCCCGCAAACTGGGCGCGACTCACCTGATCGACTCGTCGCGGACCGATCCGGTCGCCGAGATCAAGAGAATCACCGCCGAGACGTACGAGGGAGCCGACGGCGCTGACGTGGTCATCGAGGCGGTCGGCCGGCCCGAGACGTGGAAGCAGGCGTTCTACGCCCGTGACCTGGCCGGCGTCCTGGTCCTGGTCGGCGTGCCGACGCCGGGGATGACCCTGCCGGATCTGCCGCTGATCGACGTGTTCGGCCGCGGCGGCGCGCTCAAGTCCAGCTGGTACGGCGACTGCCTGCCCAGCCGCGACTTCCCGATGCTCGTCGACCTGTACCGGCAGGGTCGCCTCGACCTGGACGCCTTCGTCACCGAGGAGATCGGCATCGGCGACGTGGAGACGGCGTTCGCGAAGATGCACGGCCCGGGCGCCGAGCCGGTGCTGCGTTCGGTGGTCGTCATGTGATCGATGCCCGTGAGGGGCATGCATGAGCGGCAGCCGGGGACGGTCGTGCGGGAACGCCTGCCGCAGCCACCGGGGGCCACGGGACCGTCCGTGGCCCGTACCGGAAAAGGTTTGAAGAGAAGTACCGCGGACCCGAATCTGGAACGGAGTCTTCTGGCGATGGCCCGCCATGCCGATCTCAACATGTTGACCGCGCTGGACGCGCTGCTCACCGAGTGCAGCGTCACCCGGGCCGCCGAGCGGCTGCAGATCAGCCAGCCCGCGATGAGCTCGGCGCTGGCCCGGCTGCGGCGGCACTTCGGGGACGACCTGCTCACCCGGGCCGGGCACAGCTATCAGCTGACGCCTCTGGCGGCCCGGCTCGCGGCGGCGACCGCCGACGTGGTCGCCGCCGCCGATCAGGTGCTCAGCGCCCAGCCCGACTTCGATCCGGCGCGGTCCCGGCGCACCTTCACGGTGATCATGTCCGATTACGCGCTGACCGTCCTGGGCGCCGCCGTGGCCGCGCTGATCGACCGGCAGGCGCCACACGTGCGCCTGCATGTCCAGCCGACCACCCGGCAGAACGTCGACCAGGCCGCCGAGGAACTGCGGGAGGTCGATCTGCTGGTGCTGCCGCACGGCATCGTCACCGGGCTGCCGCACCGCAACCTGTACCAGGACGAGTGGGCGTGCCTGGTCGACGCCGCCGCGGGCGCCGAGCTGACCGTGGCGGACCTGGCCCGCCGGTCCTGGGTGCTGACCTATCACGACGGCACGGCGATCACCACGGCCGCCCGGGAGCTGCGCACGCACGGCATCGAGCTGGACGCGCGGCTGGTCGTCGAGAGCTACACGGTGCTGCCCGCGCTGATCGCCGGCACCGAGCGGGTCGCGCTGGTGCAGCGGCAGCTCGGCGCCGCGATGGCCGAGACCGGGCGGGTACGCCTGGTCGAGTGCCCGTTCCCGACGGCACCGGTGGTCGAGGCGATGTGGTGGCATCCGGGGCACGAGAACGACCCGGCCCATCGATGGCTGCGCCAGTGCTTCGCCGACGCGGCCATCCAGGTGCAGCAGTGAACGCCATGACCACGGCCTATCAACACGCCGGATACACCGCATAAACAATCTCGTCTTCTCGGGTGCCCGGCTGCTCGGGGAGGGTGTCGGCACCCAGTCGTCCCCCGATCCGAGGAGACCTTCGTGCGAGCATCCCGATGGAAGGCGTGGGTCGTGCCCCTCGCTGTTCTCGCCACCGCCGGCGTCGCCGTCCCGAACCTGCCGGCCCGGGCCGCGACCGCCCCCGATTTCGGCCCGAACGTGAAGATCTTCGATCCCGGCACGCCGGTCGCCGACATCAACGCGTACCTGCGGGGCATCTCGGCCGAGCCGGAGTTCAGCACCGACCGGCACGCCGTGTACTTCAAGCCCGGCGCCTACGGCAGCGCCACCGGCATCGTCAACAGCGAGGTCGGCTATTACACCTCGATCGCCGGCCTGGGCGCCTCGCCGACCGATGTGCGGATCACCGGGGCGCTGCACTCGGAGCCGCGCCAGAACGCCGACGGGTCCTCCGACGGCCTCACCAACTTCTACCGGTCACTGGCCAACCTCTCGATCGATCCGATCCAGCGGCCGGTGGGCGCGGACGCGGAGCGGACCAGGCCGGAGGGCGTCGCCCCACCTCGGACCATGCGCTGGGCCACCTCGCAGGCGTCGTCGCTGCGCCGCGTGGACATCCGGGGCGACCTGGACCTGAACGGCGCTTACGGCGCCACGCTGTTCGGCACGACCATGGCGGACAGCCGGATCAGCGGCACCGTCGACAGCGGCGGGAACGCCGGACCGGGCCAGGCCCAGTACCACGTGCGCGACAGCCAGATCGGCGGCTGGACCGGCGGCTCCGCCAACCTGGTGTTCTCCGGCGTCAAGGGCGCGCCGGCGAGCGACCTCACCGGCCGCGGCATCACCACCCTCGCCACCACGCCGACGTCCCGGCCCGCGCCGTTCCTCACCGTGCACGAGGACACGTACGCGGTCTTCGTGCCGAAGGCGCGCACCAACGCCTCCGGGGTGAACTGGGCGACCGACGCCACCGCGGGCACCGGCATCCCGATCGCCCGGTTCCACATCGCCAAGCCGGGCGCCGACACCGCCGCGACGATCAACCGGGCCCTCGCATCCGGCAAGCACCTGCTGCTCACGCCCGGCGTCTACCGTCTCGACGGCCCGATCACGGTGACCCGGCCCGACACCGTCGTCATGGGCATGGGGTACGCGACGCTGGCGCCCACCGGCGGGCGGGCCGCGATCGAGATCGGCGACGTCAAGAACGTCGTCGTCGCCAGTGTGCTCGTGGACGCGAGCCCCGGGACGGACGTGCTGGTCAAGGTCGGCACCGGCGCCGACGTCAACATCGGTGACGCGACGAGCCCGACCACGCTCAGCGACCTGTTCGTCCGCGTCGGTGGCGCCCAGGCCGGATCCGCGCGGATCTCGGTGCAGGTCAACCAGAGCCGGGTCGTCCTCGACGACAACTGGCTGTGGCGCGCCGACCACGGCGCCGGGGTGGGCTGGACGAGCAACACCAGCGACACCGGCCTCGAGGTCAACGGCACCGACGTGACAGCCCTCGGCCTGTTCGTCGAACACCACCAGAAGAACCAGGTCGTGTGGAACGGCGAGCGCGGCCGGACGATCTTCTATCAGAGCGAGTTCCCGTACGACCCGCCGAACCAGGCCGCCTGGCGGGACGGGACCAAGGAGGGATACGCCTCTTACCGGGTCGCCCCGGGCGTGACGACCCACGCGGCCACCGGCACGGCCATCTACACGCTGTTCACCGACTCCACCTTCGCCGGCGCGCCGGCGCACGCCTGGACGACCGTCGAGGCGCCGCAGCGGGCCGGCGTCCGGTTCACCTCGCTGACCAGCGCGGTCATTGCGCTCGGCGGCGGCATCCGCGGCATCGTCAACACCACCGGCGCCGCCGTCGACGCGACCCGGCCCAACCAGGTCGTCCCCGGCTTCACCGCCGCCGCCCGGCTGGCGTCCTACCCCCGCTGATCGCCGCCGCTGGACTGCCGGACCACCAGATCGGGCTGGAACACCACCTGCCGGTGCCGGTGCTGCCGCGGGGAGTCGATCTCCCCGGGAAGCCGCGGGGAGTCGATCTCCTCGAACAGCAGCTCGGCGGCGATCCGGCCCAGCTCGGCACGCGGCTGCCGTACCGATGTCAGCGGTACGGCGGCCGCGGCCGCGTAGTCGATGTCGTCGTAGCCGACGATCGCCAGGTCCGCGGGCACCCGCAGACCCCGCCGGGTGACCGCTTGCAGCACCCCGAGGGCGAGCAGATCATTGGCGCAGAACACCGCCTCCGGCCGGTCGGCGGGGGAGCGGTCGGCGATCGCCGTCCCCGCCGCACGGCCCTCGGTCACGCTGACCGCCGCGGTCTCGACGACCTCGATCGTCGCGCCGGTGGACTGCCGTGCCCCGGCGAGCCGCGCCGCCGCCTGCGGCACCGACAGCGGGCCGCCCACGTACGCCAACCGCCGATGCCCCCGCTCGGCCAGGTGCCGCGCCGCGAGCCGGCCACCGGCCTGGTCGTCGACGGACACGCAGCACAGGCCGTGCCGTCCGGCGCCCCGGTCCAGCAGGACCACCGGGGTGCCGCGCCGCACCAGCTCGTCGACCGCCGTGCCGGCCCGATGGACCGGGCTGACCAGCACGCCCTGGACCCGCTGGGTCTCGGCCCGGCCGAGGTAGCGCTGCTCCCGCTCGGCCGACTCGCCGCTGTTGTGCAGCATCACCACCACGTCACGCCGGTCGGCGACCTGCTCGGCGCCGCGGGCGACGTCGGCGAAGAACGGGTTCGTGACGTCCGGGACGATCAGGCCGACGGTGCGGCTGCGCCCGGCGGCCAGCGACCGGGCCGCCTCGTTGGGCCGGTAGTCGAGGGCGGCGATCGCGGCGAGGACCCGGTCGCGGGTCTTGACGGCCACCGCCTGCGGCCGGTTCAGCACGTTGCTCACCGTGCCCACCGACACGCCCGCGCGGGCCGCCACGTCCTCGATTCTCGCCATGGCCCGAAGGTATATCAGACGCTTCAATGTCAGCCGGATATCCACCCCGTGAATGACCGGTATCAGGATGACGTTATTGACGGTCCTGCCCGGTCAACCGAAGCTTTAGACGCTTCAAAGCGGAAGACTTCTCAGGAGGACCTGTGGCATCCATAACCCGTGTCGCGGCGGCGCTCAGCGCGCTCGCGCTCGTCGTCTCCACATCGGCCTGCGGCGGCAGCGAAGAGGACAGCACCTCGGCGAAGAGCTTCACCTTCCTCGCCATCAACGAGAACACCACCGTGCCGACCACGCTGACCACGCTCAGCCAGAAGGAATGCGCCACCCAGAACACCGCCCAGCCCCTGGAGATCAAGAAGCAGGCGCAGGCCGGTCTGGACCAGCAGCTGCAGCTGCTCGCCGGTCAGGGCGCCCTGCCGCAGACGTTCACCGCCGCGAACGCGCCGTCGCTGACCAAGCAGCTCGCCGGCAACGGCTCGGTCCTCGACACCGCCACGGCGGCGCCCGGCGTGCTGGCGGCCGCGTCGTCGAGCATCAAGTCGCTGTACGACGGACAGCAGCTGGTCCTGCCGACCGAGCTCAACATCGAAGGCATCTGGTACAACAAGAAGCTGCTCGCCGACAACGGCATCGCCACCCCGCCGGCCACCTGGGACGACCTGGTCGCCGCGTTCGCGAAGCTGCAGGCCGCCGGGGTGCAGCCGATCTCGCAGGCCGGCAAGGGCGGCGACGGCTGGGGCGTCACCCGCTGGGTCGGCAACTACATCCTGCGCCAGCAGGGACCGGAGGCGCTGAAGAAGGTCGCCGACGGCCAGGCCAAGCTGACCGATCCGCAGTACGTCGCCGCCGCCGACGCGATCGCGAACCTCGGCAAGGCCGGCTACTTCGGCAAGTCGCCCACCTCGATCGACTACGCCACCGCCCTGAGCACCTTCCTGTCGGGCAAGGCCGCCTTCATCTACATGGGCTCGTGGGCGCTGTCGGACTTCAACGACGAGACCAAGAACAAGATCGGCGCCGACAACATCGGCTTCCTCAAGTTCCCGACCGTCGCCGGCGGCGCCGGCACCGCCGACCAGATGCCGGCCAACGTCGGCGTCGCCGTGGCGGTGTCCAAGAAGGCGTACGAGGGCGACAAGAACACCCAGGCCTGGGTCAATTGCATCGTGGAGAACTACGGCACGGTCGCGCTGCGCGACTCCAACCAGATCACCGGCTTCGCCACCGACGGCAGCGTCCAGGTGCCGCCGCTGACCAAGCAGATCCAGGACGAGATCAGCAAGGTGCGGACCAGCGTGCTCTGGTTCGAGGGCCACTTCTCCGCCAAGGCCACCACCGTCAGCCAGAGCAACGGCGGCCTGCTCGCCGCCGGCCAGCTGACCGGCGAGAAGTTCATGCAGACCGTCAGCGCCAACCTGAGCTGATCACATTCTCGCGGCGGCCCCGGCCACGGTCGGGGTCGCCGCGGCACGAAAGGCGAGCCGATGCACAGCGTCCTCGGCGACCGGCGGTCGGTCGCCATCCTTCTCGGGCCGGCCCTGCTGGTCTACTCCCTCGTCATGCTGGTGCCGATGCTGTGGTCGCTCGGCTACACGTTCTTCACCGGCAGCGTCATCACCGGTTTCACCTGGGCCGGCGGCGCCAACTTCAGCAGACTGCTGGAAGACCCGGCGCTGCCCGAGGCGCTCTGGTTCACCGTCGAGTACGCGCTGGTCATCACCGCCGGGCAGGTGGTCGTCGGCTACCTGCTGGCGCTGCTGTACGTCTTCTTCCTGCGCCGGGCCGGCTCGATCGTGCGTACCCTGGTGTTCTTCCCGGTCATCCTGCCGACCGTGGCCGTCGCGCTGCTGTTCCAGAAGTTCTTCGAGTACGCCCCGCAGACCGGCCCGGTCAACGCGATGATCGAGGCGTTCGGCGGCAGCGGCGTCGACTGGTTCGCCACCCCCGGCAACGCGTTCCTCGTGGTCGCGCTGATGGACATCTGGCGGTCGATGGGCTTCTACGCGGTCCTGCTCTACGCGGGCCTGCTCGACATCCCCGACGAGATGATGGAGGCCGCCGCCATCGACGGCGCCGGCACCTGGCGCCTGATCCGCAGCATCGTCGTGCCGCTGTCACTGCCGGTGCTGGTGTCCTCGCTGGTGTTCAGCATCAACGGCACCCTGAAGGCGTTCGACTCGATCTACGCCCTCACCGGCGGCGGGCCGGGCAGCGCCACCACGCCGCTGACGCTGTACATGTACCAGACCTCGTTCGCCTACGGCGACTACGGGTACGGCTCGACGATCGCCCTCACGCTGACCGTCCTGTGCCTGCTCGTCACCGTCTTCATCTTCCGCGGAACCCGCCGCGACACAGGGCTGGGATGACCATGGCAATCCTCACCGACCGGCCGGCCACCTCCCGGCACACCGCACCCGCACCGAAGCCCCGGCGCAACCACGCCCGCACCCTTCGGCGACTGCCCGGATATCTGTGCGTCGCGCTCCTGCTCGTGGTCGTCACGTACCCCCTGCTCTGGCTCTTCCTCGGGTCGTTCAAGACGCAGGACGAGTTCCTCAACGGCTCGACCACGGCCCTGCCGGACAGCTTCACCAACTTCGGCAACTACTCCCAGGCATGGTCGTCCGTGGCGACTTACCTGCAGAACTCCCTGCTGACCGTCGTGCCGGCGCTGGCCCTGATCATCGTGCTCGGCACCGCGGCCGGGTTCGCCCTCGAAGTGCTGGTGTGGAAGGGGCGGCAGACCACGCTGCTGCTGTTCCTGGCCGGCATCATGATCCCCGGTCAGATGATCCTGCTGCCGCTGTTCACCGTCTACTTCGAGCTGCACCTGACCGGCACCCTGTGGCCGCTGGTGATCACGTACACCGCCACCGGCCTGCCGCTGACGGTGTTCATGATGGCCACCTACTTCCGGGCGGTCCCGAAACAGGTCTTCGAGGCCGCCACCATGGACGGCGCGAGCATCATCCGCTCGTTCGTCTCCATCGGCTTCCCGATGATGCGCAACGCGATCCTCACCATCGCGCTGGTGCAGTTCTTCTTCCTCTGGAACGACCTGCTGATCGCCCTGACGTTCACCACCGACGACGCCCAGCGCACCGTCCAGGTCGGCCTGCTCAACTTCACCGGCCGGTTCGGCGTGGTCGAGTACGGCCCCACCTTCGCGGCGATCTGCATCAACGTGCTGCTGATCCTGGCCATCTACGTCTTCCTCAACCAGCGAGTCATGCGCGGCCTGGCAGCCGGCGCGGTGAAGGGCTGAACCTTGTCCGCAACACGAGTCAGCGCGCCGCGCATCGAACATCACGACCACCCGCTCGGCATCGGCGAAGCCACTCCGCGCCTGTCCTGGCAGGTGGAGACCGCGCGGCCCGGCTGGCGGCAGGGCGCTTACGAGATCCAGATCAACGGCCGGGGGTACGGGCGGACCGTCAGCGGTGACAGCGTCCTCGTGCCGTGGCCCGCGGCGCCGCTGACCTCCCGCGATCAGGCCGACGTCCGGGTCCGGGTCTGGGCCGACGGCGACCCGGCTCCGACCGCCTGGAGCGACACCACGACGGTGGAGGCGGGGCTGCTGCTGGCGGGCGACTGGCGGGCGGTCTTCGTCGGCTCCGCCGACACCGGCGACGGCGACAGGCGGCCGGTGCTGCTGCGGCGAGCTTTCACGGTACGGCCAGGGCTGACCAGAGCCCGGGTGTACGCCACCGCGTGCGGCCTGTACGAGTTGCAGCTCAACGGCACACCGGTCGGTGACGAGGTGCTCGCGCCGGGCTGGACCAGCTACCACCACCGGCTGCTCTACCAGACCTACGACGTCACTGCACTACTGACGACCGGCGCCAACACGCTCGGCGGGTGGCTGGCCGACGGCTGGTGGCGGGGCGAGTACGGGTGGAACCGGGTCGGCGAACGGTACGGCGCCGACACCGGGCTGCTCGCCCAACTGGAACTGCACTACAGCGACGGCCAGGTCGACCACGTCGTCACCGACGGGACCTGGACGTGGGCGTACGGGCCCATCACGCGCTCGAGCATCTACGACGGGGAACACCACGACGCCCGGATCGAAGCGGGCGGCTGGCGTCCCGTACAGCGCAAGAACGGGACGGCCGGTGAGCTGACCGCGCCCGCCGGTCCGCCGGTCCGCCGCATCCAGACCCTGCCGCCGGCCGCCGTCACGCGTCTCGACGACGGCACGCATCTGATCGACTTCGGGCAGAACCTGGCCGGCCGTCTGCGGATCACCGTCACCGGACCGGCCGGAACCGAGATCGGCATCCGGCACGCCGAGGTCCTCGAGAACGGCCGGCTGTGCACCCGGCCGATCCGCACCGCGGCCGCCCACGACGTCTACACCCTCGCCGGCAGCGGAACCGAGACGTGGGAGCCGCGGTTCACCTACCACGGCTTCCGGTACGCCGAGATCACCGGCTGGCCCGGCGACCTGCGCCCGGACGACGTGGTCGCGGTCGTCTGCCACGACGACATGACCGAGACCGGCACGTTCACCTGCTCCGATCCGCTGATCGAGCGGCTCCACGAGAACGTGCGATGGAGTATGCGCGGCAACTTCGTGTCCGTGCCCACCGACTGCCCGCAACGCGACGAACGCCTCGGCTGGACCGGGGACCTCCAGGTGTTCGCCCCGACCGCCGCGTTCCTGTACGACGCGACCGGCGGCATCGCCGACTGGCTCACCGACGTGACCCTGGAGACCGGCGACGACGGGCTCGTCCCGCTGTACGTGCCGCACATCGCCACCAGCTTCCCGCAGTTCCACTGCGCGGTCTGGGGCGACGTGACCACGGTGGTCCCGCTGGTCCTGTACGACCGGGCCGGTGACCCCGGGCCGGTGCGGCGCGGCTACCGGACCGCCCGGGCGTGGGTCGACGGCTGCGCCCGCCTGCTCGACGACCGGGACGTCATCGCCGCGGGACTCCAGCTCGGTGACTGGCTCGACCCGGCCGCCCCGCCGGACCGGCCGCAACAGGCGCGGACCGACCCCTACCTGGTGGCCACCGCCTATCTGGCCCACTCGGCCCGGCTGCTGGCCCGGCAGGCGCGGCTGATCGGCGAGGACTCGTCCTCCTATGCGCAGCTCGCCGACCGGGTCACGGCGGGGTTCCGGCGGGAGTTCGTCTCCGCGAGCGGGCGATGTGTCTCGGACACCCAGACCGCGTACGCCCTGGCCCTGTGCTTCGACCTGCTGCCCGTTCCGCAGCGCGCCCACGCCGGCAACCGGCTCGCCGAGCTGGTCCGCGACGGCGAGTTCCGGATCGGCACCGGTTTCGCCGGGACCCCGCTGATCCTGGACGCGCTCACCGCCACCGGGCATCTCGAGGAGGCGTACCGGCTGCTGCTGTCCCGGCGATGCCCGTCCTGGCTCTACCCGGTCACCATGGGCGCCACCACCGTCTGGGAACGCTGGGACTCCATGCTGCCGGACGGGTCGATCAACCCCGGCGGCATGACGTCGTTCAACCACTACGCCCTCGGCGCGGTCGCGGACTGGCTGCACCGCACCGTCGCCGGGCTCGCCCCGGCCGCGCCCGGCTACCGCAGCATCCACGTACGCCCCCGGCCCGGCGGCGGGCTCACCCGGGCCGGGGCGCGGCACCGGACACCGTACGGCGTGGCCGCCGTCCACTGGCGACGCGACGGCGCCACCCTGCACGTCGACGTCACCGTGCCGCCGAACACCGGCGCCGTCGTCGACCTGCCCGGCGCGCAACCGGTCACCGTGAGCGCCGGCCGGCACACCTTCACCTGCGAACACCCGCCCGCGGCGGAGGACCCGATCGCTCCTCTCCCGCCCCGCGAGCATTTCTGAGGCCGTAGGCGGCTCCCGTACGCTGAGGGCCGGGAGCCGCCTACGGCGGTAGCCGCACGGCAGACGAGTGGGGACGACGGTGGCGCGCGCAACGATCCGGGACGTCGCCCGCCTCGCCGGAGTCTCCGACGGCACCGTCAGCAACACCCTCAACCGTCCGCACCTGGTCAACCCGGAGACCCGCGACCGGGTCCGGCAGGCCATGGCGACCGCCGGCTACGTGCCGAACGCCGCCGCCCGCGCCCTGCGGGTCGGCCGCACCCGCACCATCGGCCTGGTCGTCCTCGACTTCGGCAACCCGTTCTTCACCGACGTCGCCACCGGCGCCGAACAGGCCGCCACCGACGCCGGTGCCGACCTGGCCCTGTCCGGCACCGGCACCGGCCGCCACGACCGCGAGGACCGGCTGCTGCGGCACCTGGCCGAACGCCGCCTGGACGGGCTGATCATCACCCCGAACACCGTCGACCATCCACTGCTGGCCACCATCGAACAGCGCGGCACCCCGGTCGTGGTGCTCGCCCGGGAAGTGCCCGGCCGCCGGCACAGCGCCGTCCGCAGCGACGACCGGCTCGGCGGCGAACTCGCCGCCCGCCACCTGCTCGACCACGGGCACCGCCACCTGGCGTTCGTCGGCTGGCGCCGCGACGAACGCTACGACGGCGCCGCCCGGACCGTGGCGGCCGCCGGCGCGGCCCTCGACTGGATCGACGCCGGCGACGCCGGCATCACCGGCGGCCTCACCGCGGGCGCCGCTCTCACCGCGCTGGCGCCGGAGTCCCGGCCGACCGCCGTGTTCTGCGCCAACGATCTGATCGCCGCCGGGCTGGTGCAGCGGATCACCCGCGCCGGCCTGCGGATCCCGGGTGACGTCGCGGTCGTCGGGTTCGACGACACCGAGCTCGCCAGCGCCGCCTGCGCGGTGGAGCTGACCAGCGTGCACCAGCCGGCCGCCGAGATCGGCCGCGCCGCGGTCCGGATCATCCTGGACGAGATGACCGGCCCCGGCCGCGCCCGCCAGGACATCGTCTTCGTCCCCCGGCTCACCGTCCGCGAGTCGACGGCGGGTCAGGACGGCCGGGGGATCCGGCCGGCGGCCGCGTCCTCGCCGGCCTCGTAGAGGGAGGCCGGGGTGCCCGGGGATCCTGCTGTTCCGCCTGGCGACCGGCTGACCGCGGCTATCGTCAGGAAGGCCTCCACCAGTATCCATAATCGAGGTGTATCGATGTCTCGTCGCGGGCCGACAGCCGTGGATCCCGGCCCGGCTAGCGTGCGGGACATGGTGAACGACGTGCTCGCCCGCGAGCTGATCGACATGACCGACGAGGACCGGCGGCTGCAGCCCGGCGCGTTCGGTGCGGACTTCGCCGCGCAACTGGCCTACCGCCGGGTCACCGTCCGTAACGGGGACCGGCTCGCTGAGATCCTCGACGAGCACGGCTGGCCCACCGCGGAACTCGTCGGCCCGGAGGCGGCCCGCCGGGCATGGCTGGTCGCGCAGCACGCCGACCGGCAGCTGCACCTGCAACGGCGGGCCCTGACCCTGATGACCGAGGCGGTACGGGCGGGCCGGGGCGACGCCGCCCAGCTGGCCATGCTGCACGACCGTCTCCTGGTCAACGAGGGCCGCCCGCAGATCTACGGCACCCAGATCGCCGGTGTCGTCGACGGCGCCCCGGTCCCGTGGCCCTGCGAGGACCCGGACCGGATGGACGACCGGCGTGCCCGAGTCGGCCTGGACCCCTTCGCCGTGCATGTCGCCAGGCACGCGCCGGCCTCGCCCGGAACGCCCGCGCCATGACGGCGCGCAGCGGGGTGCTGCTGACGGCGGACGACGCGACCGTACGGCAGCGGCTGGCCCGGCGGGAGATCGGCACGGCCCTGGACCGGCACGTCGAACGCAGCGACCTGATGGCCCGTGACCTGGACCGGAACGTCGCGGACTGGGTTCACCGGGTGCCGACCGACGGGCGCGCGGTCGCCGACATCGCGGCCGCGGTCCTCGCCTTGACCGGCTGGACCACCGAATCCGAGGCGCAGTGACGATGGACGTTCTCCTGCTGCCGCTCGTCACGCCGCTCCTCGTGATCGCCGGCTGGTGGGCCGCCCTCCGATGGCACGGCGTACCGCGATGGGTCTTCTTCGGTCTCTGCGCTCTGCTGCCGGTGGCGTGTGTGGTGGCAGGCGTCATCGCCGGCGACATCGAGGACAGCAAGCAGCACTGGGAATGCCGCACCGGCGCCAAGGCCGGCCTGGACTGCGGCTTCGGTCTCGGCCGGTTCATCGGCTACCTCTCCGCTTTCACCGCCGCGGCCACCCTGGTCCTGCTGACCGTCGTCTCGCTGATCGTCCGGGCGATCCGCGGCCGCTTGCGCCGGCGCCGGTCAGCGCCGGCCCACGACGCCGGCAACTGAGCTGCAACCGCCGAAACGATCAACCGGCGGGGCTGCCGCACGATGGAGGACGGGTGATCGGCCGGGCCGCCGGACCAGACCCCTGAGGAGGTACGCCCATGAGCGCGAGGCTCCTGACGGCGGGACTCGCCGTGTGCGCCGGCATCGCGTTCTCCCCGGCGTACGCGGCGGCGGCCGAGGTGACACCCGGCCGGGAGACCGCGGCCTTCCAGGAACGTCTGGACGGTTCGCTGCAACGCATGCTGGACGCGATGGTCGGACCCGGCCGTTCGGTCGTCACCACCAACGTGGAACTCGACCTCGACCAGGTCGAGACCGCCCGCACCACCTACACCCGGGATCCGGCCGCCGGCGCCGTGTCGGAGCAGGTCAGCAGGCGTTCGTACGCCGACGGCAGCGGCACACGATCCGAGAGCAGCAGTGCGACCCGGGCCAACGCGTTCGACTCGGTGCGCGAGATCTGCCGGGAGGCGCCCGGCGACATCGAACGGCTCACCGTCGCCGTGCTGGTGGACGAGACCGCGGCGCGCGGTGTCGAACTGGCGCGGGTACGGGAGATGGTGGCCGTCGCCGCCGGCGCCGACCGTGAGCGGGGTGACACGGTGACGGTCGCGGCCATGCCGTTGCGGGCCGCTCCGGCGACCGCGCCCCCGGTCGCCGCTGCCGGAACCGACCACCGGCCGATGCTCCTCGCCGCCGCGGTGCCGCTGGCGGCCCTGCTGATCCTGGGCCTGTTCCTGGCCGGCCGCCGGCGCCGCGACCACCCGGTACGGTCGCCGCTCCGGGTCGAGGCGCACGCGCGGCCCCTGCCGGTCACCGTCGCCGCCATCGCCGCGGCACCGGCCACCGGCGCACAGGCCCGGCAGCGCGCGATCAGCCCGCCGGTCGCCCCGGAACAGGCGGCGGAGCTCATGCGCGGCTGGCTCGGCCCCGGCCGGTGACCCGCGTCTTGACCCTCGACCTGGTCGAGACACCACCCTTGCCGTACGGGGGATCACCCCGCCGGCGCCCGGACGGCCCGATCGGCCGCCGAGCCCGGAACGCATCGGGAAGGACCACCATGACGCAGCCGCCGAAGACCGAACCGGACGAGGTCATGGCCGCCATCGGCGCGGCCGTCGAGCAGGGCCGGGCCGGCGACCGTGCCGCGGCCCGGGAAACCCTCACCGCGTTGTGGGACCGCACCGGCGGCCACGGCGACGCGCTGCACCGGTGCAGCATCGCCCACTACCTCGCCGACCTGCAGGACGAGACCACCGACGAGTTGCTGTGGGACCAGCGGGCCCTCGCCGCGGTGACCGGCCTGGACGACGAGCGCGCCCGGCGCTTCCACGACTCCCTCCAGGCCCGCGCCTTCCTGCCGTCGCTGCACCTGAACCTGGCCGACGCGTACCGCCGCACCGGCGACCCCGCCTCGGCCCGGCACCACCTGGCAGCCGCCACCACCGACGTGGACCTGCTCCCCGACGACGACTACGGCGCGATGCTCCGTTCCGGCATCGACAAGGTCCGCAACGCCCTCGCCACCGGATCCACACACCCCTTGCAGTGACCGCGGAGGCGCCCGTGGGCACGCGGTACGGCGGACACCGGTGCGAGGACCGAGCCGATACGAGCCGCTGGCATCCGGCAGAAGCCGCTCGGCCGCCCCGCCGAACACCGCCGACCCGGCGGTCGAGCCCACCCCGGTCCCTCCCGGCTGGTTCTGAATGCTGTCTCAGCGCCGGTAAGACAGCGGTGACGACCAGTCAGGAAACCCCGGCTGGTCGTCACCGCTGTCTCAACGGCGCTGAGACAGCGGCGACGGTCAACCGGGCAAGATCTCCAAAAGCGTTGCGGAGAGGTGCCGGGCGGATCAGGGGGACGGCCAGGCGGCGGGGATGCGTTCGAGCAGGCCGGCGGCGTACACCTCGCGCAGTCGAAGGGGTTTCAGATGGACGTAGCCGATGTGGCAGTCGCACCGGTCGTTGGTGCACGGGCGTGGCCGTAGGGCGGCGCGCCAGCTGCCGTCGTAGAGGTTGCCGATCGGGTCGGGGATGAAGTGGCAGCGGCGGACGGTGCCGTCGCCGAGGACCGAGATGGCGGTCTCACCGGCGTGGCACGGCCGTCCGAGCGACGGGTGCGGGCGCACGCTGTCACCGAACCGTGGGTCCAGGGCGGTCCAGCGCCGCTCCTCCTCGGCGGTGTAGGTGTGCCCGTCGGCCGCGTTGACCCACAGGTAGACGTGCGGGGGCAGGGCCGCGCGCAGCGCCACCGCCTCGGCGTGGTGCTCGGGCAGGCCGACCACGCCGACGGAGTAGCGCACCCCGAGACCGTCGAGTTCCCGGCAGCGGCCCACGAACCGGTCCCGGGTCACCTGACCCGGATGGTACGTCGCCCACAACGCTGCGACCTGCGGTTTCGCGTCGGCCAGCCAGCCGGTGCGGGTGGCCAGGTTGGTCTGGATCGCGACCCGGCCCACGTGCGGCAGGTGGGACAGCCGGACGACGGCGTCCCGGTACCAGGACCGGGTCAGCCCCTCACCCCATGGCGTGAACAGCACCGACAGCCGCCGGTCGGTGGTGGCCTCCACCCAGCCGAGGAAGCGCTCCAGATCGGCCCGGTCGGCGCGCAGCAGGTCCGGTGGGTCGACCCGCTTGGCGAACGGGCAGTAGGGGCAGTCGTAGTTGCAGCTCGCGAGGGGCCCGCGGTACAGCACGTAGAGATCCTCGGCGGGCCCCGGAGCGGTGGGCATGCCGATCAGGACAGGCGCGGAGGTCATCGGAGCGGGTACGTCCGCATCGCCTCACGGACCGGCCCGGACACCAGCCACGGGCCGATGGCGTCGGACTGCGCCAGGCCGTCGGAGGTCAGCACGGTCCGGGTGACGTCCAGCCAGCCCCGGTCCACCAGGTCGGTGAGCTGCGGGAAGTCCTCGTGGTGGGCGGTGCCGAACCGGTCGCGGTAGCCGGCCGCGTCGACGCCCTCGGCGCGCAGCAGCGATTTGAGCAGCCAGCGGCGGCGCTGTTCGATCTCGTCGAGACGGAACCCGATCTCGGCGAACCGGAAGTCGCCGGCGGGCCGGGACAGGTAGTCGTCGATGACCGCGCGGACCTCCGAGACGGCGACCGCGTAGTCGAACGAATAGTGCAGATCCGTCGTGTACGACCGGGCGCCGCAGCCCAGCCCGACCATGCCGTCGTCCTGGCAGCAGTAGTCCGGGCCGTCCGGGTCCGGGGCGTCGGCGCGTCGGAACTGCCGCATCGAATGCCGCACGTAACCGGCCGCGGTGAGCGCGCCGACGGCCTGCCGGTACAGGTCCTGGCGCTGCCGGTCCCAGTCGGCGCGGGCGTGGGCGCGCCGGCCCAGCCCGGTCAGCGGCCGCACGTACAGCGGGTACAGGTACAGCTCCTCCGGGGACCAGCGCAGAGCCTCGTCGAGGGAGTGCTGCCAGGTCCGGGCGGTCTGCCCGTCGATGCCGTAGATCAGGTCGATGTTGAGCACCGGGATCCGGGCGTCGCGGATCGCCTGCAGCGCGGTCTGCACCTCGGCGAGCCGCTGCGGCCGGCCGGCGGCGCGGGCCTCGGCGTCGAGGAAACTCTGCACGCCCATGCTGATCCGGGTGGTGCCGTGCGCGGCGAGCACCGCCAGCCGGTCCGGGGTGGCCGTCGCCGGGGACGTCTCCACCGACAGCGGCACGGCGGGCGCGGCGGTGGGGAAGGCGTCGGCGAGGACGGTGAACAGCGACTCCAGTTCGGGGGCGGTCAGGTAGGTGGGGGTGCCGCCGCCGATCGCCAGGCGGGAGAACCGGGCGGCGGGGGAGAGGCTGTCGCGGACCGCGGTGGCCTGGCGGCGCAGTTGGGCCAGGTAGGCGGTGACCTGCTCGGCCGGCGGGTTGGCGCGGGTGAACAGGTTGCAGAAGCCGCAGCGCATCTCGCAGAACGGCAGATGCACGTACCCGAAGAGGGAGTCCTGCCGTTCGGCGGCCCACACGTCGGTGAGCGCGGGGCGCGGATCGAGACGCCGGTAGGCGGTCTTGTGCGGGTACGCGTACAGGTAACCCTGATAGGGGGAGTCGTCCAGGTTCATGTGGGGTCCAGGATGAAGTCGGCGTACGGCACGGTCCACACGGTCTCGTGGGCGACGCGGTGGCCGGTGTGGCCGTCCTCGCCGTAGAGGGTGCCGTGGTCCGAGCAGATGATCACTTGGCAGGGCCGTCCCCGGCCGGTGACCAGGGCGAAGAGGCGGTCGAGCCGGCCGTCGACGTATTCCAGGGCGGCGCCGTGGGACGCCGGGCCGTCGTCGGTGGCGCCGGGCAGGTAGTGGCGGTTGGGCTGGTGCATGGCCGCCACGTTGACGAAGGTGAACAGCGGCCGCCGCCGCGGAAGCCCGGCGACGATCGTCTCCAGGCGGTCCAGTTGGGCGCCGAGGCAGTCCGGGGCGGTCACCCCGAACGCCTGCTCCCAGTGCGCCTCGGCGAACCGGCCCGGCAGCACCCGGCCGAGCGGGGACGCCGGGTTGAAGAAGCCGACACCGCCCAGGCAGACCGTGTGATAGCCGGCCGCGGTCAGCGCGGTCGGCAGGTCCGGGGCGTCGAACACGAACGTCCCCGGGCCGCTGGTCTCGCTGCCGCCGAACCGGGCCGCGAACATCCGCTCGTGCGGTCCCGGCGTCACCGGGGTCGGCAGGAACCCGGCGAAGAAGGCGTGATGCGCCGCGTACGTGAAACTGGCCGGCGTGTGCCGCCGCTGCCACACACCGCCGGGCAGCACCTTCGCCAAGCTCGGGGTGCGCCCGCGGGCCAGGAGGTCCACGGCCACGTCGTAGCGCAGCGTGTCCAGGGTGACGAACAGCAGATCGTGGCTGCCGATCAGATCGCGCACGGCACACCCGCCCGGCCCCCGACGATCGCGCCGACCTGCGCGCCGTAGGTGTCCCGACCGTCGACCAGGACCCCGGGCAGCAGGTCACCGAACGCGTTGACCTCGGCCACCGCATGATCACGCCACCCGACCCGGAACATCAGGTCGACACCGATGTGCAGACTGCGGGGGAACAGGGCGGCGACCGACGCGCAGGTCCCCATCGCGGCGCGCCACGTCTTCTCCCCGGCGGCCTCCCGGACCGCGGCCACGTCACCCCGGGCGTTGCCGAGATGCAGGTTCGTCATCGGGGTGCGGCTGGTGCGCACCACGACGTGCCGCGGCTCCCCGGCGATCACCACCACCCGCAGGTCCAGCACCCGGTCGCCGAGGGAGGCCTTCGGGTACCACCGCTCGACGTGCAGCCCGTCCACGGCCAGCCGGTCGACGACGGCCCGGATCGAGGTTTCGTCGTCATAACGGCGTACCCGGAGGTTGTTGTAGATCCTGCCGCCGCTGAGCTCGGCGGACGTGACGGCGGTGACCCGCCGCCCCGCGAAGGCGACGGCCATCACGCCGGAGGCCGACGAACCGTAGGCCGGTTTGACGAAGACCCGTTTCCACCCGGAGGCGCGCAGCGCTTCATAACCTCCGATCGGGCCGAGCGCCTCCGGCACCGGGATCCCCGCCTCCCGCAGGAAGCCGTGGCATCGCGGCTTGTCGGTCATCAGCAGGATGTCGCCGGTGTCCTGCAGTTGATGACCGCCGCCATCCCGGATCCGGGCGAGGGCCCGACCCAGGCCCCGGAACGCGGCGGCGGCGCCGACGATCTCGCCGTGCTCGGCGGGGCCGGAGGCGCCGCGCAGCAGCCGGTCGACCTCAGCGTTCTCGCCGGGCGAGTCGACGCGCACCACCGTGCCCGGCCCGGGGACCCGGCCCGCGGTCAGCACGTCGAGCCACGGGAAGACCTCGGGCGCGGGCAGCCCGAACCGCCGGACCGCGGCGGTGAACAGGGTGACCCGGCGGTTCTCCGGGTTGCCGACGACGGCGAGCCGCATCATTCCGCCGCGACGGTGTACCGGCCCCACCGCGACTCGTCCTGCCGGTCGGAGACGTCGACGGCGACACCCGGCAGCTCGTCGACCAGCCGGTGCGCCATCTCGGCGGACATGAAGTGGTGGTGATCCGGAGCTCGTCGAGGTGGGTGAGCGGCTGCCCGGCCAGCAGCGCCTCGGCGCCCGCGTCGCCGAACACACCATAGGACAGGTCGAGAGCCTTGAGCCGGGCGACGATCGGGGCGGCGGCCACCGCGGTGGCGAGCTGCTCGACGATCTCGGCGTTGCACAGGCCGAGACGGGTGAGCGTGGGGAACAGCCGGCCGGACAGCAGCGGAGCGAGATCCTCCACGGTCGCGTCGCCGCCGTAGTTGTCGACCCCCAGCCACAGCTCCAGATGCTCCAGCTGAGGCAGGTCGCAGGCGAGGATCTGCTGGATCACCGAGGTCGGCAGGCCACCGGACTGGATCACCAGCTCCCGCAGGCTCTCGTGCCGCAGCGGGGTCAACGCCAGTTTCTGCGCACCGCGGATCCACAGGCGCTCCAGGGCCGGGAACGCCTGCAGCACCGGGGCGTAGTCGTCCTGGACGATCCAGGAGATCTCGCACTGCTCGGAGCCCATCTCGCCGACGAACAGCGCCCGCAGGCCACTGAGCCGCGCGGTGTTGCGGATCAGCAGGTCGAACGGGAACGGATCCTCGAACGGCTCCCCCCACGAACCGAAGATCAGCGCGGTCGGCCCGGCCGCGCCACAGCGCCTCAGCACATGCTCGAACGCGGCCAGCAATTTCCTCTGCGGCGTGTCGTATTCCATGTCGATGCGCCAGGCCACCGCGGCGGGGTCGGCGGGATCCACCTCCTCGTCCCACTGCACGACGGGCAGCCCCGCGAACGTGTCGAGGAAAAAGTTGATCGTCACCGGGACTCCTTCGTGGGTGAGTGGTGCCGGAAAGCTAGCAGCACCCCCTGACATTTTCGGTTCCGGTCGACCTGATCCCTGAGGAGGCGTTCGGCGCCCGTTCTGAGCGGGCGGTCTCGCCGGTCCGCGCGTATCCTGATCCCATCGTTTGCCGGTAGGCAACTATCGCACCCTCCACAACGACGGGCAGGCCAGACATGACGGCGGTTTCGGGCCGGCAGCACGCAGCGGACCCGGCGGCTGCCGGACTGATGGCATCCGACGACGTGCGGACGTTGTTCGGCCAGTCCATCGCCGTCTTCGCCCAGCTCACCGGGCCGGAGCACATCGTCGTGACGGCGAACCCGGCGTTCTTCGCCGCCATCGGCGGCAGTGACCGGGCCCGCACCGGCATCCCGCTCGCCGAGCTGATGCCCGAGCTGGCCGGCCAGGGATTCCTGGACCTGCTGGACCGGGTCTACCGGACCGGCGAGCCGTACACCGGCCGGGACGCCCGGGTGCTGCTGGGCGAGGGCCCGCACCCGCGGGAGGCGTTCTTCGACTTCACCTACGAGCCGCACCGCGACGCCGCCGGCACGGTCACCGGGATCCGGGTGATCGGCATGGAGACCACCCAGGTCAAACACGCCCAGCGGCTGATGGCCGAGCACCGGGCGCTGCTGGAGCAGATCGCCCGCCGGGCGCCACTGGCCGAGGTGCTGGACGGGATGGCCCGCAGCATCGAGGAGCTGTCCGCGGACGAGGTGCTCGTCTCGGTCCTGCTCGCCGACCCCGACGGCCGGCATCTGCGCCACGGCGCCGCGCCCAGCCTGCCCGGCTTCTACAACGAGGCCATCGACGGCATCGCCACGGGCGAGGGCGTCGGCTCCTGCGGCACCGCCGCCCATCGTCGGGAACCGGTCATCGTCACCGACATCACCACCGACCCGTTCTGGGACGACTTCCGGGACCTGGCCGGGCGTGCCGGTCTGGCCGCCTGCTGGTCCACCCCGATCCTGGCCCGCGACGGCGCCCTGCTCGGGACCTTCGCCATGTACCACCGCACCCCGCGGATCCCGCACGACACCGACCTCGCTCTCGCGCACCTGTTCGCCGGCACCGCCGCCCTGGCCATCGAGCGTCACCACATCGAGCAGGCCCAGCAGGCCGCCGAGGCCCGCGCCAAGGCCGCTCACGACGAGCTGGCCAGGACGGTCCGATCCGAGCAGGCGCTGCGGGCCGCCGCCGAGGAGCGGGCCGCCGCCGCGGCCGAGCTCACCGAGCGGATGCGCGCCGCCGCGGCCGCACAGGCCGCCGCCCCGCATCCGGAGCACTGCCAGCTCGGCGGCGCCTCCGGCTGCACCGCCGCGGCCGAGCTCAAGGTCGCCGACTCGTGGGGGGATTCGGCGTGGGGCTGTCCCGTCCACGTCGAGGAGGCGATCCTCAACGTGCGGTCGGTCTTCATCGCCAGCGAGGAGCTCGGCGGCCTGGCCGCCTACGTCAACCGCTGATCGCACCGCCGCGAGTCGTCATCTCCGGGCCGTCGGTGCCGATGGGATCGGAGGGTGGGCTGGGCGGAGGTGGTGATGGGTTCGGCACGGGTCGCTTCGTGGTGGCTGGCCGGGCTTCTCGCCGTCCTGCTGGCCGGCCTGTCCGGGTACGCGGTGTCCGGCAGCCGGCGGCAGGCGGACATCGTCGCCGAGCTGGCCGACGACAGCGCCGACACCGACGCCTACCAGGAGGCCGCCTCCCTGATCAACTGGGAGATGGCGCTGATCCAGGCGTCGCTGCGGGAACCCGACGGCGAGGAACGGACACAGCTCTTCGCCGTGTACGAGCGGACCCAGCACGCCATGGAGCACATGGCGGCCGTCGACGGCGAGCATCGGACGCTCGCTTCCGGCCTCGTGCAGGCGCACCGCAGCATGCGGCCGGACATCGTCGCCTACCTGCGCTCGATCGACCTGGGGGACCTGGGGACCGCGGAGGCGACCCTCGAGGACGTCATCGAACCCGCCACCACGTCGATCATGACGCTGGTGCTGGCTGAGCGGGAACACCACCTCGCCGACCACGCCGCCAAGCAGGCGGCCGGCCAGCACGAGTCGCGGCAGGTGCTGTGGCGCAACGCGCTGGCCTTCGCGCTGAGCCTGGTGGTGCTCGTGCTGTTCGCGTGGGCGGCGCGGGCGCACCGGCGTCAGGTGGAGGCGACCGCCGCCACCGATCCGCTCACCGGCCTGCCGAACCGCAACGGGTTCACCGCCCGGACCCGGCAGGCGCTGACCGCGGCGGCCAGCCACCGTCGCCGGCCGGACCACGGCCGCCGCGGCCGGGTGACCGTGCTGGTGGTCAACCTCGACGGCTTCCGCGACGTCAACGACCAGCTCGGCCACCGCATCGGCGACCTGCTGCTCACCCATGTCGGCCGCCGTCTGCGGGATTCGGTGCGCGAGCACGACTTCGTGGCCCGGCTCGGCGGCGACGAGTTCGCCGTCCTGCTGCACGACGCCGACCCGGACATCGGCGAGGCCGTCGCCACCCGGCTGACCGACGCCTTCGACGAGCCGTTCGTCATCGACGACCTCACCGTCGACCTGGAGATCAGCATCGGCGCCGCCACCGCCGGCCCCGGCGAGGATGTGCCGGCCGTGCTGCGGCACGCCGACAGCGCCATGAACCACGCCAAACAGCAGCGTCTCGGCTTCCGCCGTTTCACCGGCGGCGACACCGGCGACGACAGCACCGCCCGCCTCACCCTGCTCGGCGACCTGCGCCGCGCCCTCGACAGCGGCACCGGGATCACCCTGCACTACCAGCCGAAGTTCGCCATCGGGACCGGTGCGCTGGCCGGTGTCGAGGCGCTCGCCCGCTGGCAGCACCCCGCCAAGGGGCCGATCTCCCCGGGACAGTTCATCCCCGTCCTGGAGGCCACCACCCTGATCCACCGGTTCACCCACCTGGTGCTCACGCAGGCGCTGACCCAGGCCCGCGCCTGGCTCGACGCCGGCCACCGGATCCCGGTCGCCGTCAACCTCTCCACCCGGTCGCTGCTGGACACGACGTTCCCACAGCGGCTGGCCGCCCTGCTGCACCAGACCGGGGTGCCCGGCGACCAGCTCTGCATCGAGGTCACCGAGCACAGCATCATGAGCGACCCGAACACCGCCATCGAGACCTTGAAGCACATCCGTGCCCTCGGCGTGAAGACGTCCATCGACGACTACGGCACCGGTTACTCCTCGATGACCTACCTGCGGCTGCTGCCCCTGGACGAACTCAAGATCGACCAGTCGTTCGTCAAGGACATGGGCACCGACCTCAGCAGCCGGGCGCTCGTCGCCTCCACCACCGAACTCGGCCACACCCTCGGCCTGACCGTCGTCGCCGAGGGCATCGAGGACGCCGCCACCCTCGCCGTCCTCCGCGAGATGGGCTGCGACCTGGCGCAGGGTTTCCACCTGGCCCGGCCGATGCCGGCCGACGAGATCACCCGTGGGCTCCAGCAGCACGCGGTCACGCTCGGGAACGGGTGAGGAGCGCCGGGCGTACGGTCAGGCCGGGCTGCTCCATTCGGGTTTGACCGACATCATCCGGGCGGTCTTGGCCGGGTCGCGATCGACCAGGTCGCCCAGCACCTCGTCGATCTCCGCCAGCAGGGCGGCCGGCAGCGGCACGCCGGAGGCGGTCGCGTTCTCGGTGACCTGCTCGGGCCGGGACGCGCCGATGATCGCCGAGCTGACGGCGGCCGACCGCAGCGTCCAGGCGATGGCGAGCTGGGCCATCGACAAGCCGGCCTCGTCGGCGAGCGGGCGCAGTCGCCGGACGCGATCGAGCAGCACCGGGCCGAGCACCCGGCCGATGAACCGGGGTGCCCGTCCGCCGCTGGTGGCCCGCGAGTTCGCCGGCGGCGGCCCGTCCGGCCGGTACTTGCCGGTCAGCACGCCCTGGGCCAGCGGCTGGAAGACGACCTGGCCGATGCCCTCGCGCTCGCACAGCGGCAGGACCTCAGGCTCGATGACCCGCCACAGCATGTTGTACTGCGGCTGGTTGGCGACGATCCGGCTGCGCAGCCCGAGGTCGGTGGCGACCGTCAGGGCGGCCTCGATCTGCGGGGCGGTCCATTCCGAGACGCCGAGGTAGAGGACCTTGCCCTGGCGTACCAGATCGTCGAAGGCGATCAGGGTCTCCTCGAGCGGGGTGCGCTCGTCGAAGCGGTGCGCCTGGTAGAGGTCGACGTAGTCGGTGCCGAGCCGCCGCAGCGACGCGTGGCAGGACTCCATGACATGCTTGCGGGACAGGCCGCGATCGTTGGGTCCGTCGCCGGTGGGCAGGCAGACCTTCGTGGCGATCTCGACCGACGATCGGCGGACCGTTCGCAGGGCCTCGCCGAGCACCTCCTCGGCCGCGCCCATGGCGTACACGTCGGCGGTGTCGAAGGTGGTGATCCCGGCGTCCAGCGCGGCCCGGACGCAGGCGAGCGCGGTGTCCCGGGCGACGAGTTCGCCGTGCGTCAGCCAGTTGCCGTACGTGATCTCGCTGACGTAGAGGCCGCTGCGCCCGAGTCGACGATGCTCCATAGTGGATCACCCTATCGATCCGGCCGGGCACGGGGATCATCGGCGAGAAGCAGGTTCCCAAACGCGGGCGTACGGGTAATACTGCCGCGTAACGGTGCAACTGATGAACGGGGAGCCCGCATGTCCGTGCGTGCAGTGGAGTTTCGTGGCGACAACCGTCCTGACCAGGACGAGTCGGCGCGGCCGGAGATCGACCGCAGTGTCGAGGCGATGCAACGGCTCCGGAACCCGTTCGACCTCGACCTGCGCACCGTGCCGATGACTCGCGGCTGACCGGACCGCCGTGCTCGGCCGGCCGACCACCCAGTGACTGATGGACGCGGGCCGGGGTCGGACGGTGCAGCACCCGTTCATCACCGACATCGCCTGAGCTCTCGCCGATCCCAGGTCCTCGGGTCTTCAGTCGCGCCGGAGGGCGACCACCAGCACCCGCAGGACCAGGATCGCCGAGACGACCAGCAGGGAGTAGCCGAGCAGCGGGAACAGGCCGATGTGCGCGCTCACCCGGGGTCCGTCGTCGCTGCCGAGGAGCATGGCCGCCATCACGCCGGCGGCCGCGCCGATCACGGTGAGCAGGGTCTGCTGGATCAGGCCGGTGACCAGGCGGCGATCCTGGTCGTCGGAGAACAGCCGGACGTTGAACCGCAGCCGGCCGCTCTCCACCGTGTCACCGAGCCGGTCCAGCCGGCGGGGCAGCCCGCGCAGCATCGGCAGCAGCGCGATCAGCTCCTCCTGCACACCGCGGTGCACCTGCCGCGGGTCGAGCATCTCGGCGAGCCGCCGCCCGGCGACGGCTCGCGCCTGCCCGATCAGGTCGAACTCCGGCCGCAGCACCCGCAGCGTGCCCTCGAGGGTGGTGAACGCCCGGAACACCGCGGCGACCGGCGCGGGCACACCGAGCCCGTACGAGGTGAAGGTCCGCAGCAGCGCCGTGACCGCGGCGACCCCGGCGCTGCTGCCGGCCGCCGCGTACCGCACCAGCAGCATGCCGATCGCCCGCTGCAACTCCCGCTCGTCGACCTCGCCGCTGTGGTCGGCCAGATCCAGCAGCGCGTCGGTGGCGCCGGCCGCGTCACCGCTGCCGACGGCGTTCAGCAGCCGGCCGACCGCGTTCCGGGTCATCGTGTCCAGCCGGCCGACCGAACCGAGATCGAGCATGCCCAGCGTGCCGTCGGCGCCGACCAGCAGGTTGCCCGGATGCAGGTCGGCGTGGAAGATCCCGTGCACCAGCACCTGGTCGAGCAGGCTGTCGAGCAGACCGGCGGCGAGGGCGTGCCGCCGGTCGTCACCGAGTTCGGCGAGGAGCGGTTCGGCGGTGCCCAGCGCAGCGCCCGGCAGCCGGCCCATCACCAGGACCCGCTCCGAGCTGACGGCGGGGTACGCCGCCGGCACCCGGACCCCGCGCTGCGGTGACGTGGCGAGCGCCGCCGCCATCGTCTGCAGATTGTCGCGTTCCACGGTGAAGTCGAGCTCCTCCCGCAGCGCCTCGGCGAAACCGAGAGCCAGTTTGCGTACGCCGAACGACCGGCCCCACGACGTCCGCGCCTCCAGGGTCCCGGCGAGTCGCAACAGGATGTCCAGGTCCCGTTCGACGACGGTGGCGATGCCCGGCCGCTGCACCTTCACCACCACCGGGGTGCCGTCCGGCAGCCGGGCGGCGTGCACCTGCGCGATCGACGCGGCCGCGAGGGGCTCCCGCTCGATGCCGGCGAAGACCCGATCACCGAGTTCGCTGTCCAGGACCGCGGCGATCTGCTCCCACGGCACCGGCGTGGCCCGGTCCTGCAATGCGGTCAGCTCGTCGACGAACTCGGCGGGCAGCAGGTCGCGGCGGGTCGACAGCAGCTGGCCCACCTTGACGAAGGTGACACCGCCCTCGTCGAGCGCGGCGCACAGCGACCGCGCCAGCCGGCGCCGGGCGGCCGCGGAGCTCGGCCCGGCCGGTGGCCGCCCGCGCAGGAAACGGCCGAGCCCGTGCCGCAGGGCGATCCGGACGATCTGCGAGTACCGCCGGGTCCGTGCGATCCGACGCCGGGTGCCGCGCCACACCTCCACCGGCCCCGGCAGTGACCCGGTCGGCAGCAGCACCTCCAGGATCACCAGGGCGGCCATCGCGATCAGCGTGGCCACTCCGGTCGACGCCAGCATCAGCAGGAGGCCCTCGGTGAGTGTCACCGCCGCCGGATCCGGCGGGGCGAGCCCGGCCAGCAGCGGAGACGTCACCACGACCGCGAGCACGGCCGCGAACAGGGTCCGCCCGGGACCGACCCGGACGCCGAGCAGCCGCCGGATGACCGCCCCGAACAGCAGCACGGTGACGACGAGGAACGGAACGAACAGCAAGGCTTCTCCCACCGGCCGACGATAGGCGGGTATCGCTGCGCTGTGGGGGCGGGACATCCCGCCCCGGGTCGTCAGCGGAGCCGGCGGATGTCGCCGTAGGCGCGGTAGAAACCGCCGCGGGACGCCTCGCGGATCCCGGTGACCACGTAGCGGGCGCCGCTCTCCCGGATGCCCTTGGGGAACTGGACCTGCCAGTCACGCTGGTAGCCGCTGGAGACCACGCGGATGCGCAGGCGCCCGGACTCCTCGACGCACTCGACGACGATGCCGCCGGCCGGATCCTGGACGATCTCGACGGTGGTGGACGGCGCCACCTCGGCCATCCGCGGGGGCGCCTTGACGTCCACGACCTGGGGAACGGTGCCGTCGACAGCCGACCGGACGGCCTGCTCGCTGGCGTCGATACAGGCGAGCGACCCGTCGGTGGTGACGATGTAGAGCCGCTCGTCGTGGTACTGCATGGAATAGGCGGAGCCGCAGCCGGTGGCGAGTTTCCACAGGCGGGTGCCGGCGGCGTCGAAGCAGTACACCGAGGAGGCGCTGTCACCGGCGAAGATGTACCGCCCGTCCGCGGCGGCGGCGCACGAGAACACCGCCGCGTCGCACTGGTAGGTCTGGCGGTGCGTGCCGTCCTTGCCCAGCTCGGCGACCTGCCGGGCCGAGGTGCCGGCGTAGACGGTGTCCCGCTCCTGCCAGCCGAACAGGACGGCCCCGCGCGTGCCGGTGTGCCACAGCTCCTGGCCGGTCCGCCAGTCGTAACTGGTGACACCGGCGCTGTGACCGTGATGGACGGCGTCGTCGTCGCAGCGGACCATCCACGCCGACGTGCCACGGCCGGGCCGCTGCCACAGGAACTGGTCCTCGTGGTCGATGGCGGAGATGCCGCCGTTGGCGTCGGAGACCCCGAGGACACCGTCGTGGATGTCCAGCCAGTAGATGTCGATCTCGGGCGCGATCCGGTACGCCAGGCGGGGCACCTTGCCGGAGAGGTCGTAGACGTTGCCGTCGTCGCAGCCGGCGTAGATCCAGCCGTCGTCGGCGACGATGCACTTGACACCGTCCGGGAGCCGAACCTGCTGCTGCACCTCGGCCCGATGGTTCAGCGTGGTGATCAGACCGGCCTCGTTGCCGACCATGCAGACGTCGCCGTCGACGAACACCCCGAACGCCGGGCTGCCGGACCGGTAACGCCACAGCACGGGAGCGCTCTTGGCGGTGGAGCGGGTGCTGACGATCTGCCGCCGGGTGACGGAACGGGGCTGACGCTGACCGATGACCGCCGGCGCGTACCCCTTGCGGACCTTCTCCCCGATCTTCTTCGCGGCCTCGGCCCGCGCCTTGTCCACGGTCGTGAACGACGACTGTTTGACCTGGCCCCGGTCACCGATCCGCCCATAGCGGACGGTCAGATCGGTGCCGTCGACCGTCACCTCGTAGAACTTGTGGGAACTCCCGGCGTCTTCGGAGAGCTCGAGGTACGTCGTTTCGGCCGGCATCCGGGCCACCTTTCGGCAGAGGGGGGAACGCCGGAAAAGCTAACCGGTGGGTACGACATTCCCGGCCGCCCTCCGCGGTACAGCGGCTCCACCAGGGGTGATCCCCGGGCATGACGGATCTCGACCGGCCGCTCGCCCGGGATGTGCCGCCCGCGCCGCACAGCGCCGGCGGGGAGCGGGTGGCCACGTTCGATCTCAGTGGGGTGGCGCCACCGGCCCGGCCGGCGCGGCGGTGGGTTCCGCGGACTGGCGTTTCGACCTCGCCGAGGGCTGCCCAGCGCACTGCCAGTACTGCTACCTCGCCGGTTCGCTGTCCGGGCCGCCGGTCACCCGGGTCTACGCCGACCTGGACGAGATCCTCGACGGGCTCGCGGAGTACGAAGGACGCGGCACGATCACCAGCCGCCGGGCGGCGAGACGCGACGAGGGTACGACGTTCGAGGCGTCCTGCTACACCGATCCGCTCGCGCTGGAACACCTCACCGGCAGCTGGCGGCGGGCGATCGAGCACTTCGGCGCGTGGGACGCCCCGGTGCAGTTGCGGTGGACCACCAAGTTCGGCGACGTGGCGTCGCTGGTGGGGCTCGGGCACCACGGGCGTACCCGGGTCCGGTTCAGCGTCGACTGCCTGCCGGTGACGACCCGGTACGAAGGCGGCACGAGCCCGCTGGGGACCGGCCGGCCGGGTTGCGGCGGCTCGCGCTCGACGGGTACCCGGTCGGTCTGACGATCGCGCCGATCATGCCGGTCGACGACTGGCGTACGGCGTACGGGGCACTGATCGCTGCGGTGGAGGCCGCCGTCGAGGGTGTGCCCGATCTCGACCTGACCGCTGAACTGATCACCCACCGGTTCACGCCGGGCAGCAAGGAGGTGCTGCTCGGCTGGTATCCGCGTACCCGGCTGGAGATGGACGAGGAGGCCCGGTCCCGCAAACGCGGCAAGTTCGGGGCGGTCAAGTACGTCTATCCGGCCTCGCTGATGGCCGACCTGCGCACCTGGTTCGAGAACGAGATCGCCCGCCGGCTGCCGACCTGCCGCGTCCTTTACTGGACGTGAGTCCCGCGCCCTGTCACGGCAGGGGGCCGACGGTCTCCACCGGTTCCGCGGTGGTGGCGCCGGGGGAGACCGGGTCGGTGGGGGACGGGGTGGTCTCGTCGTCCGGAAGCAGGCGCCAGGCGCTGACCCCGAACCGGCCGGTGCTGCCGAGGTCGAGACCACCGCGCGGGTCGACGATCCGGGACGGGCGACCGGCCAGTGGGGCGATGTCGAGGAACTCCACCCGCACCGGGGGCTGCCGTACGTCGTCGTAGGTGTTGCGCCAGGCCACGGCCGTGCCGGCCTGCTGTCCCGGCTCGAGGGTCACCGGCTTCGGCGGCCCGTCCCACGGCATGGTGCCGGTGATCTCCGTCACGCCGTGAAGGATCCGCACCTTCAGCTTCGTGAGGTCCTCGTCGAGCGGCCGCACCGCCGGGTAGCCGTTCAGCCGGTAGGTCTCCGACCCACAGTTGATCAACTTGATGCCGAGCACCCGCAGCCCCATCGCGGCGTCCCCCTCGCCGACCTCGAACCGGACACCCTCCGGCGGGCACGTCACGGCGGTCGCCGACGGCGTCACCTGCCCCGGCAGGGTGATCGCCGGCCCCGAGGGGCGGCCCGCCGACGAGTCCGGCCGGCTCACCGGCCGGGCACAGCCGGCGAGCGACGCCACGAGCACCGGCACGACGAAGCAGCGGGAGACCCGGTTCCTGATCACCGGCCCATTCTGGCCGTCCCCGGCAACCCGCCGCCCACATCCCGCGGAGATCTCACTGAGCGGCGAGCATCGCGTCCGTCTCGGCATCGGGCATGATCTCGCGGACCTCTTGGGCGCAGCGGCAAGCGGAAGCGATCTTGGCCGCCCATGTCAGCGCCTCTTCGCGGGAGGCCACCTCGAACACCACGAACCCGCCGATGACGGCCTTGGTCTCCGGGTCCGGGCCATCGGTGACCGTTCCGTCCGGGGCCACGATGCTCGCCCTCTGGCGGCCGATCCCGCCGCCGGACACGAACACGCCGGCGTTCACGGCCTCCTGCATCACCGCGTGCGCGGCTTCGCCCACCTCGGGGAACTCCTCGTCCCGGATGTGGTCCATCGCGCCGTCGTCGAACGAGATCAAGTACCGCGTCATCCCACATCCCCGTTGTCCCGGCGGCTGCGTCTCGCCGCCTGCCGTCTACGAACGACTCACCGCGCTCAGATGCTATGCCGGCGGATTCCCCACGGCGATCTCCGTCGTCCGCGTCCGCCGGGTTCCACCGCCGGAGCGCCCGAGCCGCGGGCACGAGCGCCCGGAGGTTCCTGTCCGGGCGTACCGGAGATCGGCCTGATCAGACCCGGGCGGTGATCAGGAAGTGCATCTGGACGTCGTGGCCGGGCGTCACCCCGTACCGCTGGTCCAGCTCGTAGATCGTGGTCAGCGGGATGCTGGTGACGTTCTCGAGGCCGGCGTCGGCGAGCGCCAGGACGGTCTCGTCGATGGACTTGGCGGCGGCCAGCGGCAGCACGGCCCGGACGTCGTCGTCGTAGGACTCGGCGAACCGGCGCGGGCCCTCGTCGAGGCCGTTCGGGAACCAGGTGGTGTCGACCATGGCGACCAGGCCGCCGGGGCGCAGCAGCTTCCGCCAGTTGGCGACCGCGGTGGCCGGCTCCCGCAGCGTCCACATCACGTACCGGCCGACGATCGCGTCGAAACTGGCGGCCGGGAAGTCGGGGGCGACCGCGTCGCCGAGCCGGAAGTCGGGGGCGTCATCCAGGCCGGCGGCGTGCCGGCGGGCCAGATCGAGCATGCCGTCGGACAGGTCGATGCCGGTGACCCGGTGCCCGAGGGCGGCGAGCGTGAACGCGGCCTGGCCGGATCCGGTGCCCACGTCCAGGATGTCGAGCGGTCCGGCGGGCAGCGCCTCGGCCCAGATGGCGGACCACGCCCGGTCGTCGTCGGCGAGCCGGTCGGGACGCTGCTGCTCGGCGTCGTAGCCGGAGGCGCGGCCGGTCCAGTAGTCGTTGATCCGGTTCTGGGCGTTCACACGGCCTCCTCGTTCGGTCGAGGCCGTCCAGTACCACGATCGAGCGGGTGCTCAAACCCGCTGCCCCCGGAACCGTTCGGGGCCAGGCGATGTAGAGCTTGCGCCGGGTCCGGCGGACGGTCCAGACGGTGCGGTCGCCGGCGTGCAGGCGTACGGCGACGCCAGGGCCCAGCGCGATCTCCGAGCCGTCGGTGAAGGCGACCGCGCCGTCACCGGACAGCACGAGGAAGATCTCGTCGACCTCGGTGTCGGTGACCGTCCCGGCGGTCAGCTCCCCCACCCCGACCCGGGTCTCGCCGAGGTCGCCCAGCCGGCGTGCGCCGAGGAGATCTCCCGGGCCGGCGAGTCGGCGCGGGCCCGGTCCGCTTCGGGCGGCAGTGTGTCGATCTCCCGTCGGGCTCCCGCCGGGACACTCCGGTGGGAGCGTCCCGGTGGGCAGACGGCGTCCGGGTCAGGCCAGACGGCGTACGACGTAGTTGCTGCTCCAGATCTTCTGCTTGCTGACCGTCTTGCCGGTGCGCGGCGCCGACCACATCTTGCCGCCACCGGCGTAGATGCCGGCGTGCGTGCCGTACGAGCCCTTGCGGATGATGATCAGGTCACCGGGGCGGGCGTTGGCCTTGGCGACCGGCTTGCCGTACTTCTGCTGCAGGTTCGCCTTGTGCGGCAGTTTGCGCCCGGTGGTCTTCTTGTAGACGTACAGGGTGAACCCGGAGCAGTCGAAGCGGTTCGGCCCGACCGCGCCGAACTTGTACTTCTTGCCCTTGTGCCGGGCCGCCTCGTTGACGACCCGGACACCGGCCGCCTGGGCGCGGGCGGTCGCGACCTTGACGGCGACGGTCGTGCCGGCCTGCGGCACTGCCCGGGCGACGGTGACGCCGGCGGTCTGCGGGGCGGCGGAGGCGGCCTGTGGTGTACCGAGCCCGCCGGTCAGGAGACCGAGACTCACGGACAGGGCGATGGTGCCGGCGCCCAGGGTGCGGGTGGGCCGGCTCGAGGTGCTGGTGCGCACGGTGAAGGAATCCCTCCGGCACGCCTGCGGGGTTAGCTGTCGGGTTCGGGCGCGAAGGATTGCCCGGCCGCTGGTCGCGGCTTCACCCCGAGACTCTCCGGTCCGGCCACCGTGAAGGGCGGGCCGGCCGAGGGTCGATATGTGGGTTCCCCGTCCCTGCCCCCGATTGCCTCATGACTCGTCATGCGGGCTCGTGCCGCCGGACCGGGGCAGGGCTCGGCGTGATCCGTACGGCACGACCGGCGAGCAGGTGCCCGCCGCCCCTCCTTGATAGCCCGGCTTTCGACCCGCTGCCTCCGCCGCCGTGATGACGCTGCGTATCGCGCCAGGTGGGGATTGTCCGGTTGGGAAGGGCGCCGCGAAGTTTTTCGTCACTCTCGGTATTCGTACGGTCACGCGGACGTGCTTTTGATCTGTGAACGGGAACACGGAGAAAGCCGGATGGTCGCCGTCATGCTCGTCGTCCGCTGTCAACCGATCGGGTGTTGACATCCATCCGGCCGGTGAGTCCCTCACGAACGGGCGCCTGCTGCCGAACAGACGAACAGGGGTATGGCGACGACGGCACGGGGGACAGCTGATGGGCTTCGGGGCGTCCCTGCTGCGGACGCTCGGCTTCGCCGTCGTCTACCTGGGCGCGACCTACGCCGGGCGGCTCACGGTGATGGACGAGACGAATCTGAGCCTCGTCTGGCCCGCCGCCGGCGTCTCCGCGGTGTGGGCGGCGGCGCAGTTCCGGTCCCCCTGGCGGGTTCTGGACGCGGCCGCGTTGTGCGCGGTGACGTTCGTGGTCAACATGGCGACCGGCGCCCCGGCGGTGCTGACGCTGTGGTTCGCCGCGGCCAACATCGCGCAGGCGTGGGTCTTCGCCTGGCTGTTCGCCCGCTGGTTGCCCCATCTGTGGGGCGGCGGCGGGGGACAGGCCCTGGCCAGGGTGCTGGAGCTGTGGCGGCTGGCGGCCATCGCGCTCGTCAGCACCGGGTGCGGGGCCGTGCTCGGGCCCACCGGGGTGTGGTTCGTCAACGGGGTCTACTCGTGGCCGGCGACCGCGGTGTGGATGACCCGCAACACGGTGAGCATCCTGCTGATCGGCGCGGCGGGTCTGCGGATCGGCGCGATGGCGCACGCCCGCCGGCAGGGAGCGCCGCGTCTCGGTGTGCGGGCCTGGTGGGCCGGGCTTCCGCTGATCCGGCGGCTGGATTACCTCGTCCTGACCGTGTTGTCGGCTGTCACCTACACCGCGGTCTTCGGCTTCGGTCAGCGGCTGCCGCTGGCCTTCACCGTCCTCGCCCTGACCGTCTGGGCCGGTTCCCGGCTGCACACCACCTTCGTGGGCCTGCACACTCTGGTGTTCGGAACGGTGACGATCCTGTTCACGTTGCGGGGCAGCGGGGTGTTCGCGCAGATCGGGTCCGATCCGGTACGGGCGCTGGTGGCTCAGGCGTTCGTCTGCATGATCACCGTGATCGGGCTGGCCCTGGCGCTGGGCCGGGACGAACGGGCCGCTCTGATCAGGCAGCTGCGCGGCGCCGAGCACGCCGCGGCCCGGCAGGCGAGGATGTTGAACACGATCGTCGACTCGATGGCCGAGGGGCTCATGGTGGTCGACGCGGAGGGCCGGTTCCTGCTGCGCAACCCGGCGGTGCGCCGGCTCGTCGGCGGGACGGTCAGCGGCTCCGACCGGATGGGCCGGCCGGACCAGTACGGCCTGTTCCACCCCGACGGCCGTCCGCTGGCACCGGACGAGATGCCCTACCGGCGGGCGCTGGCCGGCACGGACGTCCGGGACGTGGACATCCTCGTCCGCAATCCCGGCCTGACGGAGGGCCGCATGCTCAGTGTCAGCTCCACGGCTCTGCCCGGCGACGGTGACGGTGACGGTGACGGCTACGCCGTGACGGTGTTCCACGACGTCACCGCCGAACGCCGGCACCGCAACGAGCTGGCCTCCTTCGCCGGTGTCGTCGCCCACGACCTGCAGAATCCGCTCGCCACCGTCGAAGGCTGGACCGAGGCCCTCGCCGAGATGATCGAGGAGGCCGCCGACCGGGCCGCCGCGGCGGAACTGGCGGACCCGGTACGGCGGATCAGCCGGGCCGCCGCTCGCATGCGCAACATGATCAACGACCTGCTGGAGTACACCACCGCCCGCAACGCCACCATGTCACCGGCGCCCGTCGCACTCGGCGACCTGGTCAACGACATCGCGATCGCCCGTATCGACCAGGCGCAGAGCAACGGCACCCCGGTCCCCACCTTCGGCATCGGTGAGCTGCACCCGGTTCATGCCGACCCGGTGCTGGTGCGTCAGCTGTTCGAGAACCTGATCGGCAACGCCGTCAAGTACACCGGGCCGGGCGTCGTGCCGCACATCGCCGTCAGCACCGAACGGTCCGGGGCGATGACCACGGTGACGATCGACGACAACGGCATCGGCATCCCCGAGGGCCAGCACGAGGCGATCTTCGACGACTTCCACCGCGCCCACCGGGGGACCGGCTACACCGGCACGGGACTGGGCCTGGGCATCTGCAAACGCATCGTCGAACGCCACGGCGGGTCGATCCGGGCGTCGGCCAACCCGGCCGGGCGGGGCACCCGGATCACCGTCACCCTGCCGGCCGACGCGATCACGGCCGCCACGCTCGCACCGGTGGAGGCCGCCGACCCGCCCCCGGCTGCCGTGCCGGTACCCGCCGCGGACACGACCGCGGACACCACCGCGGCCGCCGAACCGCCTGCCATGGCTCCGGTGGCGGCCTTCGAGCAGGCGGCCCACCTGGTGCTCGACTATCTGCACGAACGGATGCCGCTGACGTTCTGGGCCGTCACCCGGGTCGAGAACGGCCGGCAGACCTACCTCTATCTGGACGCCGGCAACGGGTACGGCCTGTCACAGGGCGGAAGCCATCCCTGGGAGGACAGCTTCTGCGTCCACATGGCCGCGGGCCGGGCCCCGGCGGTCGCCCGCGACGCCCAGGCGGTGCCGGCGTACGCGAACGCCGGAGTCAACGAACTCATCGACATCGGCACCTACGCCGGAGCCGCCATCACCGAACCCGACGGCTCCCTGTTCGGCACCATCTGCGGCCTCGACCCGCAGACCCACAGCGGCGCCCCGCGGATGGCCGACGCCGAGACCCTGCTGGCTCGGCTCGGCCGGCTGCTCACCACCGTGCTGGCCGCCGAACGCGCCCACGACCGTTTCATCGGCCCCCGCCTGCGCGCGCAGATCGGCGCGGAGACCGACACGCTGACCGGGCTGCCGAACCGGCGGGCGTGGCAGCACATCCTCGAACAGGCCCGGGAACGCTACGAACGCCTCGCCGACCCGACCGTGATCGCGATCCTCGACCTCGACCTCGACCTCGACCTCGATCCGCTCGCCGTCGCAGGCGACACCCGTCTCGCGGCCGCCGCCACCGCTCTGCGGCGAGCCCTGCGCGACACCGACACCGTGGCCCGTCTCGGCGGTGACGAGTTCGGCCTGCTGCTGCGCGACTGCACCGAGGACGACGCTCCGGCCGTCATCGAGCGGATCGACGCCGAACTCCGGGCGGCCGGGATGAGGGGAGCGATCGGCTGGGCCGCCGTCACCATGGCCGACGGTTTCGCGGCCGCCGTCGAACAGGCCGACGCGGCCATGTACTCGATCACGCTGGAACGCCGCCGGCAGCACCGGCGGCCCGGCGCCGACCGGGAGCTCCGAGACGGGCAGCGGGCGCGGTGAGACACCTGCAATTCCTTGCGAACTATGTCGAATTCTTGCGCGACGTGACCGTGCCCACATCGGCCCTTTGTGTCGTTTGCGAACCGCGCTGACCTCCGTCGAACCGCTTGCGCCCGTGACTTTGCGACAAATTATGAACACTGATAGTAATGATGGCGGTTGCCTGATCATGCAAGAACTTGCAGTCTCGCTGTGGCGTCGCCGTCCCGGCGGCGCCTTCCCCGCGATCTGTGAGAAGGACAACCGATGCATCGCGACACTGGCATCACCCCGAAGCGGCGCGCCATCGCCGGCATCGCCCGCATCCTGGCCGTCAGCGCGGCCGCCCTGGTCGCCCTGGCGGCGCCGGCCGAAGCCGCGACCATCACGGCGCCGACCGCAGCCGCGGCCGCCACGCCCACGACCACGCTGCGCTTCGCCGCCGACGGAACCGACCGGCTCGACGGCATCCTGGAGGCCAACCGGTCCGTCCTGGTCCACTACGACCCGGCGCGCCTCCCGGCGTGCCGCAACCAGTACGCCGGCGGCGACGCCTGGAGCATCGGCGTCTACTACCGCATCGACGGCGGCCCGATCCGCACCGAGCCGGTCACCCGGCTCGACGAGACGCGGCACAACGTCGCGGTGCCGGTCCGCGTCGACCTGCCGCTCGGCGGGCGCGACCTGGAGATGTGGTTCCACGCCGGCGACCGGACCGGCTGCAGCGAGTACGACTCCCGTTCCGGCGCCAACTACCACTACACGATCGAGCAGCCGGCGGTCGCCACGTTCGGCGCCGACTGGTCCGAATCGGTCACCGGCCCGATCCGCGCCGGCCACGGCCTGGTCGTCGCGTACGACCCCGCCCGCCTCCCGCAGTGCCGGGAGACCTACAACGGCGCACCGGCCTGGCACATCGACGTCCTCCACCGCCTCGACGGCGGCCCGGTCCAGTCCCGCACCCTGACCGGCAGCGACGGCCGGGCCGTCCCGGTGACCCTCGACGTCACGCCCGGCAGCGGACGGGTGGAGATGTGGTTCCGGGTCACCGGCCAGCGCAGCGGATGCACCGCCTACGACTCCGACTTCGGCGCCAACTACGCGTACGCCGTCGCCTGACGCCACCGGGAGAAGATCACCATGCGCCTCGCCGTACGCCTCCTGATCGCCCTGCTCTTCGGCGCCTGCGCCGTCCTCACCGCCGCGCCCGGCTCGGCGTCCCCGCCGCCGCCGCGCGACCTGGGCGCACCCGACCTGGGCGGATACTGCCGGTCGCAGGGTCATGCCGGCGCCGCCCTGACCGGTGACACCGCCTACGGGTGGCACTGCCGCACCACCGGCGGCCGCGACACCGGCATCGCTCTCGACGCCGCCTGCCGCTGGACCCACGGCATCGACCAGGCCGTCGACCGGATCGGCGACTTCCATCGCCCGGACAGCATCGGCTGCTGGCGGGTGCGCTCGGACATCGTCGCGCCGGACTTCGACAGGTACTGCCGCAGCACCGGCGCGGACGGCGCGGCACTCACCGGCGGCACCGTCTACGACTGGCACTGCGTCACCGGCGGCCGGCCGTCGGACATCGACGTCCTGGCGGCCTGCCGGGAGACCACGTTCGGCTACGCCACCGTCGACCGGTTCGCCGACTTCCACGACGCGCGCTCCTGGCAGTGCCGGGTGTGACACCCGGCGACGGCTCCGGTACGGCGGGACCTCCCCGTACCGGAGCCGGTCGCGTCTTCGTCCGCTGTCGCGTGAAGCGATTAGGTGATGGCCCCCGCGGCGGGCGAAGATGGCCGTGCGGTACGGCGCGCGGCGGGAGGTGGCGAGGTGGTCGACTGGCTGCCCGATGCCCAGGTGCTCGCCATGCTGGACGCGGAGCCGACGGGCTGGGCACTGGCCCGGGCGGTGCGTGACGGCGCCGTGGTCGCCGATTTCGAGCTGCTCTACCTCAACGACGCCGGTTGCGAGCTGGTCGGCCGGACGCGCGGCGACCTGCTCGGCCGGCGGTACCGGGAGCTGTGGCCGGAGACGGTGCACGACGGGACACTGCCGTTCTACCGCGCGGTGGTGGAGACCGGCGTCCCGGCCGTGCGCACGGTGTACTACGAGCAGCCGAGCGTCTGCGGGCATTTCGAGTTCCGGGTGGGCCCGTACCGGGACGGGATCATGGTCCGGTTCGTCGATCTGCGCCGGGTGACCGTCTCCCCGCAGTCGGCCGGTGGCGAGCGCCTGTACGACATCCTCGACACCGCGTTCGACGGATTCACCGTGCTCGCGCCGGTCCGCGATCCCGGCGGGGAGATCACCGACTTCGTCTGCGAGTACGTCAACCGGCGCGGCGCCAAGCTGGCCGGCCGGGACGTGGTGGACGTGATCGGTCGCCCGCTCAGCGAGATCTCCCCCGAGAGCCGGGCGAACGGCCTGTTCGACAGGTACCGGGCGGTCGCCGTCACCGGACGGCCGTGGCGCCAGGACCTGCCCCATCCCGAGATCGGGCAGGTGTGGGAGATCAAGGTCGGGCGCACCGCCGGCGGTCATGTGGCGGTGTCGTTCCGCGAGATCACCGACCAGGTCGACCGGCAGCGGCAGTTGGCCCGCAGCGTCGCCCGCGCCCGTAGCCTGGAGAGCGTCACCGCGGCGCTGGTGGCGGCGAGCACCACCGCGCAGGTGTACGCCGCCCTCGGAGCGGTGCTACGCCCGTCGGCCGGCGGACAGGGCCTGGCCCTGCTGCTGCGCCAGGACCAGTCGCTGCACCTGGCCTATCATGCCGGATACGAGCCGGAGGTCGTCGCGTGGCTGCACGAGCTGCCGATGGATCACCCCTATCCGGCGGTGGCCGCCGCCCGCACCGGGCACGCGGCGTACCTGAGCTCCCTGGCGCAGTTCCGGGCGGCGCAGCCGGACCACCCCTCGGCCGTCCCGCCCGGGCAACGCCAGGCCTGGGCCTTCCTGCCCCTGACCGCCGGTGGGGAGGTGCTGGGTGTGCTCGTCGTGGGCTACCGGGAGCCCCGCGACTTCGACGACGACACCCGATCGATGCTGGCCGCGCTGGCCGGGCTGGGGGCGCAGGCCCTGCAACGGGCGATGCTGTTCGAGACCAGCCGGTCGATCGCCTCCGAGTTGCAGCACGCCCTGCTGCCGGCGACCCTGCCGCAGACGGCCGGCCTCCGGTACGCCGCCCGGTACCTGCCGTGGACGCGCGGCGCCGAGGTCGGCGGCGACTGGTACGACATCATCGCCATCCGGGACGGTGTCGTCGGCGTCGTGATCGGTGACGTCGCCGGCCACAACACGACGGCCGCGGCGGCGATGGGACAGATCCGCGACGCCCTGCGCGCGTACGCCGTCGCCGGTCACCGGCCCGCCGAGGTCATGCGGAACACGAACCACCTGATCCGCGCTCTGCGCCTGGACACCTGGGCGACCTGCTGCTACCTGCAACTGGAGGTGGCCGGCGGCGTCGTGACGGGGGTGCTCGCCGGGCATCCGCCGCCGATCCTGCGCGACGCGGGCACCGTGCGCCTGCTGTCCCTGCCGACGCAGGCCCCCCTGGGCGTGTCGGACCGGGTCGACTACCGCGAGACCCGTCTCGTCCTCGGGCCCGCGGCGACGATGGTGCTCTACACCGACGGGCTCGTGGAGGACCGCGCGCACCCGCTCGACCGCGGTATGGCGGAGCTGTCCGCCGCCGTCCGCACCGCACCGGCCGGCGACCCGGCGGCCATCCTCGATCACATCCTGGCCGGCGACGTCGGGCCCCGCCCCCGCCGTGACGACATCGCGCTGCTGTGCCTCACCCGGACGGCGGATGGTCCGCGGCGCGACGCGGCAGTCTGACGGTGCTGCCGTAGAAGTTGCGGATCTCCGCCACGACCCGCTCGAAGTCGTCGAGGTCGAGAGGCTTGGTGACGTACGCGTTGGCGTGCGACCGGTAACTGGAGAGGATGTCCGCCGGTGTCGACGACGTCGTGAAGACCACCACCGGGATCGCCTTGAGACCCGGGTCGGCCTTGATCGCGGACAGGACCTGACGGCCGTCGACGCGCGGCATGTTGAGATCCAGCAGGATCAGGTCCGGCCGGGGCACGCCGGCGTACGGCTCGGCCCGCCGCAGGAACAGGATCGCCTCCGCGCCGTCGGCGACATGGTGCAACACGGTGGGCGCCATGTGCTCGGTGAACGCGTTCTCCATCAGCGCCAGGTCGGCGAGGTCGTCCTCGACGATCAGGACCTGCAACGGCACGTCGTCATCAGTCATCGCGTCAATGATCCATCACGTTCGGGTGGCCGGTGGGGATAGGGCGCGAGACGCACCCAGACCTGCTTACCGTCCTCGTGCGCCCGCACCCCCCAGATCTGGGCGAACGCGTCGACGAAGGTCAGGCCACGCCCGCCGGCGGTGTGCTCGTCGCTGTGCCGGCGGTGCGGGACGGCCGTCGACCCGTCGGCGACGGAGAGCATGACCGTGCTGTCCTCGGCGTGCACGCGCAGGGCCCGGCAGCCGCCGCCGTGCCGGATGGCGTTGGTGACCAGCTCGCTGGCGATGAGCGTCGCGTCGTACATCCAGTCCTCGTCGGTGAGACCCCAGCCGAGCAGCACCGCGCGCAGGGCACCGCGCGCCGCCGAGGCCGCGCCGTTCCCGGCCGGCAGCTCGATCTCGGCGCTCAGTTCGCTCACCATGACGACTTCCCCGTGTCCCCGTGACGGTGATCCCACATACCCCGACACGACAGGACCAACCCGGCCAACGGGCACCGTCCGCGACCACGGGCGCGGTACGACAGTGAGCATCATGGCGGATCAGGGAGAAGGACGGCAAACGCGAGGCCGTCCGGCGACGGGGTACGCGGCTCACCCGTGCCACCGCCGAGCGGGTCGCGGCCCACTCGGTGCCGTCCCTTCAGCACATCCTCGCCGCGCATGCCGCGCTCGTGGCGGCCGACGAGGCCGCCGTCGGCAGCTTCCGGAGCGGGACGGCCGGCCTGACCGGTCCCGGCGAGCGCTATCAGGACCAGATCGCCCTCGCCGGCCAGAGCCTCACCCCGCTCGCCGTGGACAGCATCGCGGGTGACGGCGTCACCCTGAGCATCCAGCTCGTGCGGGGGCAGCTGGCCGCGTACTCCGCGCTGATCGAGCAGGCCGACGCGCAGTACCGCAAGGATCCCGCATCGGTGCCGGCCACCGCCGACCGGTGGTACGCCTCGCGCCTGCTGCACATGCCCGACGGCGGCATCCTCACCCGACTCGACGACCTGTTCACCGTCGAACAGCGGGCCCTCGAGGAGCAGGTCACCGGCGGCCGGACGGCACCGGGCTGGGCGGCCACCTGGATCCCGCCGGTGGTCGTTCTGCTCGGGCTGCTGGTCGTCACACAGGTGTTCCTGAGCCGGCGTTTCCGCCGTACTTTCAATCTGCCGTTGATCGGGGCGACGGCAGCCGTGCTGGCCCTGACCGCCGGGATGTCGTTCGAGCTCGCCGCCCGCCGCGAGCTGGCCGCCACCCGCACGGCGGGCGACACGGCCCGCCGGGCCGGGGCATGGTCGGCCGTTCGGCGGCCCGGCGGGTTCGGGCCGGCGTCGCGGGGGAGCGGTGCGGATGGCGGGCTCCCTCAGCGCCACCAGCAAGGTGACGGCGGGCGGCGTGGAGGCCGAGGGCGGCGTCGCCTGCGACAGCGCGCCGAAGGCCAACACCCTCGCCTACGTCGCCAAGAGCCGCTACTGCGGCCGGCGCTCGCACCGGACCGTTCCCGGCGGGGCCGGCGGGGGCGTGGCTGCGCCGTCGAGCAGAGCGGTCGGGGTGTCGGTCAGCGAGCTGCCGGTCTCGGCGGCGCGGAGGCGGAGTCGCCGGTACCTTTCAGCGGCATCGCGGCCGTTACGGGCCATGAGGACGCCGACCGCTTGCTGGATGGTGGCGCGCACGGACAGGGCTCGTGCCAGCCCGGTGAGAAGCTGCCGAGCGCCGTCGTCGATGTCCGGCCGGGTGCCGGCCGGTGGTGCCTGCGTGGTGTAGACGGTGCGGACGCCGGCGATCAGCGGGGCCATCGCAGCGGTATCGCGGCCGTAGAGGTTGAGGACGGCGATCGGTGTGCCGCTGCCGCCCGCGACATGTTATTTCGCTCCATCACTGTCCAGGGCACCGCGGCCAGGATCGTCGTCAAGCTCGTCGAAGCGCAGCCGCCGGGCGACCACGTCGGCGGCCACCGCCTCCAACTCGCGTTCCGCGGCGAACGCGTGGGCGCGCAGCCGAGCGAACGCCTCCTCGGGTCCCGCCTCGAGCTGCACGCTGACCATGCCGGTGGCCTGGTGCACCACCGCCCGCTGCGCCAGGTGACCTCCGGCCCTGGTGTCGAGGTCACCGCTGCTGTCGCCGGGCAGAGCCTCGGCCAGCAGCAGGTCGGTGACCGCGTCGGCGAAGTCCAGCGCGTCCGCCAGATCCTGATCGGCCAGGGCGCCCGGGCTGTCGCGATACAGATCGAGGACGCCGACGCCCAGCGTGCCGGCACGCAACGGCAGCGCGAACACCGCCGCCGCCCCCGCCTGCAGCGCCGCCCCGGCGAACGCCGGCCACCGCTCCCGCCACACCGCAGCCTCAAGATCCTCGGCCAGAACCGGGCCACCCATGCCGAAGGCATCCCGGCACGGGCCCTCACCCAGCAGCACCTGCAACCGCTCCACCCGCTCGCTGACGGCGTCACTGGCATAACGCACCTGCCGCGCCGTGCCGGTCATCACCGCCACACCCACACCCCGCACATCGGGGAAATGCGTCACGCACGCCCGGCACAACTCGCCCACATCCGGACCGTGCGCGGCCACCAGCCGAGCCACCCGAGGCCGCCGGCCATCGCTATCCACCAGGACCACGGCCAGCCCCACCCTTGCGCACACACCGCTCGGCCACCATGACGGCAACCTCCGACTCCGCCCCGGGGTGACCGCGAATTCGGACCCGGCATCACGAGAGCCGGCGTCCCACCGAAACGGCACCATCCGTACCTACGGCAGATCTGCCCCAACCGTACGCCCGGTCGCCGCCGTCCGCCCCGGCCCGCCGATGCCGGTATCCGCAACACCCCGAAAGAGTGATCCGGACCGAGACCCGGTAGTGGTTGCAGCAGGAGGGATGGCTGCCAGTCAGTGACGGTCCCTATCGGGCCTCGACTCTCCGCCCGAGGGGACGGCCGCTTCTGACCGCGCTCCTGTTTGCGTTAACAACGACTGGATGGCTCCACTGCGTGGATTGCAGCGCTGCAAGAATGTAAAGAACTGGAAAGACTTACGTGCGCGGGCGGCCTTGACGCGATGTGTTGTTATCGCAAACATTGATTCACACCTGTTTCGTACGGATGACCGCCCGGTGCTTCCCCACCTCATCGCCCCGGTGGTCTCCTGTCCGCGACCAGGTGTTCCGTGGCGGTATTCCCCAGCTGTCACGGTCCCCCGACCGAAGGACCGTCATGTCTTCGTCCGCTCCCCCCGTGCAGCGAGCACGCTCGCTGCGACGCGTCGCCCTGGCAGCGCTCACCATCGGTCTCGCCGCCGCCGGCGTCGCGGTGGCCACCCGTTCCGCCGCGGCGGCCGTCGTCGACCCTGCCGCCTCCTATGTGCTGGTCAACCGCAACAGCGGCAAGGCCCTCGACGTCTACGACCTGGCCACCGGCGACGGTGCTCCGATCAACCAGTACGCCCGTAACGACGGTGCCTGGCAGCAGTGGAGGTTCCTGGACTCCGGTGGCGGCTGGTACCGGGTGCAGTCGGTGCACAGCGGCAAGGTGCTCGACCTGCCCACCACGGCCGACGGTGTTCAGTTGGTGCAGAACACCGACCGTGGCGATGCCCGGCAGCAGTTCCGGTTGGCCGATTCGGCCGGCGGCCACGTTCGGCTGATCAACCGCAACAGTGGCAAGGCCCTCGAGGTCTGGGAGTGGTCCACCGCCGACGGGGCCAGGGTGTCGCAGTACCAGGACCTCGACGGCGCCAACCAGCAGTGGCAACTGGCCCGGCTGGGCGCCGGAAACCCCGCTCCCACCGGCACCCCGACCACGCCGCCGTCGTCGTACCCCGGGCCGGGCGCCGTCTCGGGTGCGACGGGAACGCACGACCCGACGATCGTCAGGACGCCCGCGGGCTCGTACATCGTCGCGCAGACCGGCGACGACATTCGGCTGACCACGTCCACCGATCGCACGACGTTCCGGGAGGCGGGAGCGGCGTTCCCCAACGGGGCGCCGTGGACCACCACCTACACCGGTGGCAGCCGTAACCTGTGGGCGCCGGACATCTCGTACCGCAACGGCCAGTACTACCTGTACTACTCCGCCTCGACCTTCGGCTCCAACCGCTCGGCGATCTTCCTGGCGACCAGCCCGACGGGCGCCTCCGGAACCTGGACGAACCGGGGCCTGGTCATCGAGTCCACCACGTCGAACAACTACAACGCGATCGACCCGAACCTGATCGTGGACGACGCCGGCCGGTGGTGGCTGAACTTCGGCTCGTTCTGGTCCGGCATGCAGCAGATCGCCCTGAACCCCTCGACGGGCCTGCGGGCCGACTCGTCGATCCGGCTGATCGCCGGCCGTAACGGCGGGGCGATCGAAGCGCCGCACATGGTCAAGCACGGCTCCTTCTACTACCTGTGGGTGTCGTTCGACCGCTGCTGCCAGGGCGCGGCGAGCACGTACCGCATCATGGTCGGCCGTTCGGCGAGCCCGAACGGGCCGTTCGTGGACCGCAACGGCACCGCGATGAACTCCGGCGGCGGCACCCAGGTGCTGGCCGGGCACGGCAGCGTCCACGGTCCCGGCCACCAGGCCGTCCTCCAGGACACCGACGGCGACGTGCTGGTCTACCACTACTACGCCGACAACGGCGCCTCGCGGCTCGGGCTCAACCGCCTCGGGTACGACGCCGCCGGCTGGCCGTTCGTCTACTGAGAGGAGCCTTGGCGATGAAGAAGCGATTCCTGACGGCGGCCGCCACCATGGTGCTCGCGGTCACCGGCACGGTTGCCGTCACGACCTCCGCCGAGGCTGCCACGGTCCAGGTCGGCACCCCGTACGTGCTGGTCAACCGCAACAGCGGCAAGGCCCTCGACGTCTACGACCTGGCCACCGGCGACGGTGCTCCGATCAACCAGTACGCCCGTAACGACGGTGCCTGGCAGCAGTGGAGGTTCCTGGACTCCGGTGGCGGCTGGTACCGGGTGCAGTCGGTGCACAGCGGCAAGGTGCTCGACCTGCCCACCACGGCCGACGGTGTTCAGTTGGTGCAGAACACCGACCGTGGCGATGCCCGGCAGCAGTTCCGGTTGGCCGATTCGGCCGGCGGCCACGTTCGGCTGATCAACCGCAACAGTGGCAAGGCCCTCGAGGTCTGGGAGTGGTCCACCGCCGACGGGGCCAGGGTGTCGCAGTACCAGGACCTCGACGGCGCCAACCAGCAGTGGCAGCTCGTCGCGCTGACCGGTGCGGCGCGGACGTTCACCAACCCGATCAAACGCAACGGCCCGGATCCGTGGCTGCAGCACCACAACGGCTACTACCACCTGGCCACCACGACGTGGAACTCCACCATCACCATGCGCCGGGCCACCACGCTGGCGGGGCTGGCCACCGCCGCCGACCAGGTGATCTTCAACCTGGCGGGCCGGCCGAACGGCTGCTGCAACATGTGGGCGCCGGAGTTCCACCTGCTCGACGGCCCCAACGGCAAGCGCTGGTACTTCTACTACACCGCCGGGCAGAACGTGTCCGACTACAACCCCACCCAGCGGTTGCACGTCCTCGAATCGGCCGGCACCGACCCGATGGGCCCGTACACCTTCAAGGCCGACCTCGGCAGCGACTGGTCCCTCGACGCCAGCGTGCTCAAGGTCGGCAGCAGCCTGTACCTGATGGCGACCTACGGCGGTGACGGCGCGGGACAGTCGAACTTCATTCAGCGGCTGTCCAACCCGTGGACCCTGTCCGGCTCCCGGTCCCGGCTCAGTTCGCCCACGCTGTCCTGGGAGCGGCAGACCGGCGCGGTCAACGAGGGCCCCGAACCGCTGTACCACGACGGCAAGGTGATGGTCGTCTACTCGGCGTCCGCGTGCTGGGGCCCGGACTACAAGCTGGGCCTGCTCACGCTGACCGGAACCGACCCGCTCAACCCTGCCCACTGGACCAAGAAGTCCACGCCGGTGTTCCAGCGCAACGACGCCAACGGGGTCTTCGCGCCCGGCCACAACGGCTTCTTCAAGAGCCCGGACGGCACCGAGGACTGGATCGTCTACCACGCCAACGACTCCGCGGGCGGCGGCTGCGACATGAACCGCTCCACCCGGGCCCAGAAGTTCACCTGGAACGCCGACGGCACCCCGAACTTCGGCACCCCGGTCCGTCTCGGCGCCACCCTCACCGCGCCGGCCGGGGAATGAGGAGCGGAACCGTGAACCTCTCTCGGCGTACCCTCCTCGCCTCCGGCGCCGCCGCGGCCGGTGCGACCCTGCTCGGCCCGGCCGGACCGGCGCACGCCGCCACCTACAGCGGCTACGTCATGGGCTACTTCACCGAGTCGCCGTCGAAGCTGGCCGACGACTACGGCCTGCACCTGGCCGTCAGCTCCAACGGCCTGGACTGGACGCCGCTCAACCAGAACAACCCGGTCGTCACCCCGACCGCCGGCACCCGTGGCCTGCGCGACCCGTTCATCATGCGCAAGCAGGACGGCGCCTTCGTCGTGCTGGCCACCGACCTCACCGGCACCGACTTCACCCAGCCGAACCAGTACATCCACTGCTGGGACTCGGCCGACCTGCGCAGCTTCACCGGCTACCGCCGGCTGCGCATGCACACCATGAACACGCACACCTGGGCGCCCGAGGCGTTCTGGGACGCCGCCCGCGGGCAGTACGGCATCATCTACTCCGCCAACAGCGGCGGCCGGGACGCCTTCCACGTCAACTACACCGGCGACTTCCGTACGGTCGGCTCGGCGCAGTTGTTCTTCGACCCGGGCTTCGACGTCCTCGATGCCACCATGCACATCCACGACGGCGTCAACTATCTGTACTACAAGAGCTTCGCCGACGGCCGGCTCTACGGCGCCCGCTCCAGCACGCTGAACCCTCGCGGTTTCGACCGGGGCACCTACACCAGTGGTGTGGTGAACGGCGGCATCGAGGCGCCGATCGTCGTCAAGGCCAACGACCGCAACGAGTGGTATCTGTACGGCGACTCGTTCTCCCCGAACAACGGCGAACTGTACGTGTGGCGGTCCGGCGACATCGGTGCCAACAGCTGGAGCCCGCTGACCAAGGCGCAGTACCACCAGCCGCTGAACGCCAAACACCCGACCATCTGCCCCATCACCGCCACCGAGCACGCGAACCTGCTGTCCCGGTGGGGAGCGCCCGCCTGGAACCGGATCACGTCCTACAACTACCCCGACCACCTGATCCGGCACGCGAACTACGCCGCCCGCATCGACGCGTACCCGTTCGACCCGTACGCCGACTCTCAATGGCGGCTCGTCCCTGGGCTGGCCGACTCCAGCGGCGTGTCCTTCCAACCGGTCGACGTCGCCAACCACTACCTGCGGCACTCCGGCTACCACCTGGTACTCGTAGCCAACGACGGCACGAGCACCTTCGCCGGCGACGCGACGTTCCACCGCACCGCCGGCCTCGCCGACAGCGGATGGACCTCGTTCCGGTCGCACAACCTGCCGACCCACTACATCCGCCATTCCGGCTACGTGCTGCGGATCGATCCCCTCAGCGGCACCTCCGCCGCAGCGGACCGGCAGGACGCCACCTTCCGCATCGGCTACTGAGCGCGCCCCCGCCTGCCTTCGGCTCACCGCCCGGGCAGGCGGGGCATCCTCAGCCCACGGACCACCTCGCCGGCGCGTCGTCCCCGAGCGCCAGAAGGGTCACCCGGCCATGGCACATCCCCGCACAGCACTGTCCATCGCGGCGACCAGCGCCGCTGTCCTCACCGCCCCCGCCGCTCCACCGTCGAGCCCGCAACCGTCCACCTCGCCGCTGAGCGGTGCCGGGCGGCAGATGGAACGGCTCGACCGAGGGCTCATCAGTGTGCGTTCCGGCAACGGCAACACGGCGATGCCGGACACGTCGGGGACCTCGACCCGGCCCGCCCGGGCTGGAGGTCTTCAAGGTGAGCGAGGACGCCGCCAAACCGTCGTCCTGGTTCGCCGACGCGCGTACCGGCCAGGTCTGGCCGACCACCGACAACACGGCCCTGCGCATCTACTCCACGCCCCCACCGACCGACCGGCGGATCACCACCCTGCTCCAGGACGCCCGGTACCGGCTGGCGCTGGCCTGGCAGAACACCGCGTACAACCAGCCACCGCACCCCGGCTTCTTCATCGGCGCCGACATGCGAACGCCCCCACGCCCCGCCATTCACCAGCCCTGACCGCCGCGGCGGTTCTCCTCCGGCCCCTTCGTCTGCCTCCTGCCCGCCGAGGATGTCGCCGCATCGTCCCGCCTGCCAGGGATCGACGGTCCCTGGCAGGGCCGCGCTCCACATGCGATCGTTCGACCTCCGCGGGCGGAAGCCGCCCCGCAGCGAAGGTCGACGGGAGAGACGCATGCGACGGCACGGTGAGGGGGGACCCGGCGGCCGGCGTGCGGTCCCGGGCGCGGTGGCCGATCCGGGTTCGCGCCGGTGAGCGTACTTCTCGGTGTGGTGTTCGGTGTGGTGGTGGCCGTGCTGGCCGGTACGGTCGTCGTCATCGTCGGGCAGGCCCGCGGCGTGCAACGTGTCGTTCCCGTCGCGATGCGACCGCCGCCCCGGGCGGAGGGCCTGATCGGTGCGCGGTTCCCGGGCCCGCCGCTGACCATGACGATCCTCGGGGACTCCTTCGCCGCCGGGTACGGGGCCGGCCGCCGCCGGGAGACGCCGGGTGTCCTGTTGGGCACCGCCGTCGCCCGTCGCACCGGCCGGCCGGTACGGCTACGTCAGCCGGCCTTCGTCGGCGCCATGTCGTCGGATCTGCCGCACCAGGTGCGCGCCGCGCTCGCCCATGAGCCGGATCTCGCGGTCATCTTCGTCGGTGGCAACGACGTCACCCGGTTCGCGCCGCTCCGGGCGGCGGCCCGGCAGCTCGGTGACGCGGTCGGGCGACTCCGGGCCGCCGGCTGCCACGTCGTCGTCGGCACCTGTCCGGACCTGCGGGTCCTGCCACCGCTGCGGCCGCCGCTGCGCTGGCTGGCGTCCGTGCGCAGCCGCCGGCTGGCCGCCGCGCAGACGGCGGAGGTGGAGGCCGCCGGTGGGCATCCGATCGCGCTGGCCGCCCTGCTCAACCCCTTCTTCGAGGCCGATCCGGCTCGCATGTTCGGCGCCGACCGCTTTCACCCCTCGCCCGACGGGTACGCCCGGATGGCCGCCGTCTGTCTGCCGCCGATCCTGGCCGCGCTGCGGGCCGAGGGCGTCATCCCACCAGGTTGCCCGACCGGCCGGAGGTGACCAGGCCGCGCAGGTCCTTGCCGTCGCGGGCGGTGAAGACGAGCATCCGCTGCAGGCGGTCGTGGGTGAAGACGACCTCGCAGTCGAAGTCGACCCGGCCCGCTGTCGGGTGCAGCAGCGAGGTGGTCTCCTGGCGGCAGAGCCGTACCTGGTGGTCGTCCCACAGCCGGCGGAACTCGGCGCTCCCGGCCAGCATCGTCGCGATCATCTGCTCGGCTTCGGCGGGATCGGGTTCCAGGTCGGCCGCCGCCCGGACGGCGGCGGCGTAGGTCGCGCTCTGGGCGTCGTAGATGTCCGCGGGATAGATGTCGCGTTCCTCCGGGGTCATGAACCACCGGAAGTAGCCGCTGCGGGCCAGGCCCGTGTACTGCGTCTGGTCGCCGAACAGTTCGAGGGCGAGGGGGTTCTGCAGCAGGGTGTGCGCCAGGTTCGACATGATCATCGCGGGATTCCCGTCGAGCGCGTGCAGCACCCGGCGCAGCCCCGGATCGACCCGGTCGAGGTCGGTGGTCTGCTGCGGCGGGTTGTGGCCGATCAGGTGGAACAGGTGGTCCCGCTCGTCGGTGGTCAGGTCCAGCGCCCGGGAGAGCGCCGACGTCACCTCGGGTGACGGCCGCGGGCCGCGCCGTTGCTCGAGCCGCGTGTAGTAGTCGATCGAGATGTAGGCGCGCTCGGCGACCTCTTCACGCCGTAGACCGCGGGTCCGGCGGGCCGTGCGGTGAACGGGGGTGAGGGCCGCCCGCCGCTGTCGCAGGAAGTCTGCCAACTCTTCGCGATTCACCTCGTGATCTTACGACGTGGCCCGCTGACCTCCTGTTGTGCCTGCCGTGACAGGGACTGCCGGTCCCTGGTAGGGCCCTGGCGCCCATGTCACCGTTCGGTGTCCCGCGAATGAGGAGAGGTCGAGTTGGTGCTCAGAGTGAACGTGCCGTCCGCCATGGTGCACGGTGATGTGGAGGAGGGCTACGGCCCGGTCGCCGATGCGTTCCGGCGCAACTTCGAGCAGGGGCGAGAGATCGGCGCGGCCTGCGCGGTCTATCGCGACGGCCGGAAGGTGGTCGATCTGTGGGGCGGCTACCGCGACGGCGTGACCTTCGAGCCGTGGGAGCACGACACGATGGTGCCGGTCTTCTCGACGAGCAAGGGTGTGTCGTCGATGGCGGTCGCGGTCCTGCACGCCCGGGGCCTGCTCGACTACGACGAGCGGGTGGCCGCCTACTGGCCCGAGTTCGCGGCCGCCGGCAAGGCCGACGTCACGGTTCGTCAGCTGCTCTCGCACCAGGCCGGTCTGCCGGTGATCGATCGCCCGCTCGAACTGGCCGACCTGTCCGGCTCGGCGACCCTGGCCGCGGCGCTGGCGGAGCAGCGGCCGGCCTGGACGCCGGGGGAGCGGCACGGCTATCACGGCCAGACGCTGGGCTGGTACGAGAGCGAGCTGGTCAGCCGGGTCGATCCGCAGGGCCGCCACCTGGGCAGGTTCTTCGCCGAGGAGGTGGCCGCGCCACTGGACCTCGGCTTCCACATCGGCCTGCCGGAGAACGCCGACCGCCGCCGCATCGCCCGGATCCACGGCTTCCGCACCTGGGAGATGATGCTGCACATCACCGCGATGCCGCCGGCCTTCGCGTGGGCGTTCGCGAACCCGCGGAGCCTGACCGCCCGGGCGTTCCAGAACCCGCGGGTGCTCGGCGTCCCCGACAACATCAACCGGCCGGACGTGCAGGCCGCCGAGATCCCCGCGGTCAACGGCATCGGCGACGTACGGTCGATCGCGCGGCTCTACGGCGACGCCGCGGCCGGTGGCACCGGGCTCGGGCTCACCGCGTCGACGCTCGACGCGCTGAAGAGCCCGGCGGCGACACCGTCCCGGGGCCCCGCCGATCAAGTGTTGCGGCTGCTCACCCAGTACTCGCTGGGATACATGAAACCGTTCCCGGCGTTCCGTTTCGGGTCCGCCGCCGGCACGGCGTTCGGCACGATGGGCCTGGGTGGCTCCTTCGGGTTCGCCGACCCGGACACCGGGATCGGATTCGCGTACGCGATGAACCGGCTCGGCTTCCACCTGTGGGACGACCCGCGCGAGGTGGCGCTGCGCGAGGCGCTGTTCACCGGTGTGCTCGGCGAGATGCCGCAGCGACCCGACGCCGCGCGGGCCCGGGCACGCGCCGGGTCGGGCCGCCGGTGACGGGTCATCGGTCCCGGCGCCGGTAGTGGTCGACCACCAATCCGGCGGCGCAGCCCAGCGTGATCAGCCCGAAGACGACGCTGACGGCCGTCGCCCCGATCGTCGAGGCGGCGGCGTTGGCGGTGAGACCGACGATCAGCAGGAGCCACAGTGCCGGGCGTAGACGCCCGGCACGCATCGGGCCGGGCGAGGTGTCGGGTGTGTCGGTGATGCGGTAGCGGTTCGGCATGGTTCCACGCTAGGTAGCCGGGCGCCCGGACACGATCCCGCCACCGCGACGATCCGTGGTACAGCCTGCTGCACTGCCCTACCGGCAACGTCCTACTCTTCTGCACGGGAGGTGACATGCGGCGGCGGGTGCGTATCGCGGTCGACGCGCTGGAACATCTCGTCGGCGGCCTCGGCACCTCGATCCTGGCAATGGCGGGACTGTTCTGGCTGCTCGCCGTCGTGGTGTCGAGCCTGGTCGGGGTGGGGCTGCCGCTCATCGGCGGCTCGTTGCGAGCGGTGCGCTCGATCGCCGACCGGGAGCGGGGCCGCCTCTCCCGGTGGGGTCCCGCCATCGTCGGCCCGCCTCCGGTGCCGGACCGGCCGTCGGCCGCGCTGCGTGACCCGGCGGTCCGCCGGGAACTGGCCTGGGTGCCGGTGCACGCCACGTTCGGCTTCGCGGTGGGCATCTTCGGGCTGTCGCTGCCGCTCTCCGCGCTCCAGGATCTGACGTACCCGCTCTGGTACCACCTGGCGCCCCCGGGCGAGGGCGCGCCCGGCATTCCGTTCTGGAACGTCGACAGCCTGGCCGAGGCGTTCGGTGTGGCGCTGGCCGGGCTGGGGTGGCTGGCCGTGCTCCTGCTCGCCGGCGGCGCTCTGGCGCGGTCGCAGGCCTGGCCGGGCCGCCGTCTGCTGGGACCGGTACCCGGCGCCGACCTGAGCCTGCGCGTCGCCGAGCTGACCGCGACCCGGGCCGCGGCGCTCGACGCGCACGCCGCCGAGCTGCGCCGCATCGAGCGCTCGTTGCACGACGGCACACAGAACCGGCTGGTCGCGGTCACCGTGCTGCTCGGTGCGGCCCGCCGGGCGTACACCCGGGATCCGGCGACCGGCGCGGAACTGCTGGACCGGGCGCAGCAGGCCGCCGAGGAGGCGCTCGGCGAACTCCGTACCGTGGTCCGCGGCATCCTTCCCCCGGTGCTCGACGACCGGGGCCTGGCCGGCGCGCTCGACGGTCTGGTGGCCGGCTGCGCGCTGCCCTGTGACCTCGCCGTCGAGCTGCCGGTCCGGTGTGCGGTGTCGGTCGAGGCCACCGCCTACTTCGTGGTCGCCGAGGCGCTGACCAACGCGGTCCGGCACAGCGGAGCCACGGCGGCGACCGTCTCGGTGCGTGTCGACGGCGACCGGCTGCTGATCGGCGTCGGCGACGACGGCCGGGGCGGGGCCGACGAGAGCGCGGGGTCCGGCCTGGCCGGGATCCGGCGCCGGGTCGAGGCGCACGACGGGCGGTTCACCCTGACCAGCCCACCCGGTGGGCCGACGACGATGGACGTGGAGTTGCCATGCGGATCGTGATCGCCGAGGACGACGCCCTGCTGCGGGAGGGCCTCGCCCTGCTGTTGCGGGCCGAGGGCCTGGACGTGGTGGCCACCGCGGGAACGCCCGCGGAGTTCCTCGCCGCGGTGGACGCGCACGAACCGGACGTCGCGATCGTCGACGTGCGGATGCCGCCCACCCACACCGACGAGGGCATCGTGGCCGCCCGCGCGGCCCGCGGCCGCCGTCCCGGGCTGGCGGTGCTGGTCCTCTCCGCCTACGTGGAGCAGACCTTCGCCACCGAACTGCTGGCCGGCGGCGCCGAGCGGCTCGGCTATCTGCTCAAGGAACGGGTCGGCCGGGTCGAGGAGTTCCTCACCGCGTTGCACCGGGTGGCCGGTGGCGGCACCGCCATCGATCCGGAGGTGGTGGGACAGTTGCTGGCCCGCGGTCGTTCCGACGCCGGGCTGGGCCGGCTCACCCCGCGGGAACGCGAGGTGCTGTCCCTCATGGCCGAAGGGCTCGGCAACACCGCCATCGCGGAGCGCCTGTTCGTGACCGACGGCGCGGTGCACAAGAACATCCGCGCCATCTTCGCCAAGCTGGGCCTCGCCCCCACCGACCGGGCCGACCGCCGGGTCACCGCGGTGCTGCGCTACCTCGACACGACCGCGCGACGGTAGCGCCTGCTGTACTCCTGATCGGGCGGCCAGCGGGATGGGAGCCGGCCGCCGATCTCCTTAGCGTTCTCCGTGCGCATCGAAGCCACGACACACGGAGGAAAGAACATGACGGTCCGGGTCGAGAAACTCACCCGCACGTATCGCGGCGGAACCGCCGCGGTGACCGCGCTGTCCGGCGTCGACGCCACGTTCGGCAGCGGCACGTTCACGGCGGTGATGGGTCCGTCCGGGTCCGGCAAGAGCACGCTGCTGCAATGCGCCGCGGGTCTCGACCGGCCCGACGACGGCCGGGTCTGGATCGGCGACACCGAGATCTCCCGGATGGCCGAGGCCGAGCGCACCGCGTTGCGCCGGGACCGGATCGGCTTCGTGTTCCAGGCGTTCAACCTGATCGGCGCGCTCACCGTCGAGGAGAACATCGTGCTCCCGCTGCGTCTCGCGGGCGCCGTCCCCGACCGGGCCTGGCTGGCCCACGTGGTCGAGCGGATCGGGCTGACCGAGCGGCTGCGGCACCGGCCCGCGCACCTGTCCGGCGGTCAGCAGCAGCGCGTCGCGATCGCCCGGGCGCTCGCCACCCGGCCCGACGTCATCTTCTGCGACGAACCGACCGGGGCACTCGACAGCAACACCGCCGCGGAGGTCCTCGCCCTGCTGCGGGCGGTCGTCGACGAGCACGGGCAGACGGTCGTCATGGTCACCCACGATCCGGTCGCCGCCTCGTACGCCGATCGCGTCATGGTCCTCGCGGACGGCCGGATCGTGTCCGACACGCCACAGCCGGGAGCGGCCCGCATCGCCGAGCGGCTCGCCGTCCTGGACCGCCGCGGAGCCGTCCGATGATCGGCCTGGCCGTCCGCATGCTCCGGCATCGCCCGGGTTCCGCACTCGCCACCTTCCTCGCCCTCACCGTCGGCGCGGCGATCCTCGTCGCGATGGCCGTCCTCGTCGAATCCGGGCTGCTGCACCGGCCGGAACCGCGTCGCTACGCCGCCGCCGACCTGGTCGTCGCCCCGGCCGAACTCACCGTGACCAGCAAGGACTTCGACGGGACCACGCTGACCAGCCGGGTGGATCCGCCCGAGGGCGGCACGCTGCCGGCCGATCTGGCGCAGCGCCTGCGGCAGGTGCCGGGCGTGTCGGCGGCCGTCGCCGACCGGACGATCCCGGTGTTCACCGCGGCCGGGCCGGCGGTCGGGCAGGGCTGGGACGGCGCCGCGCTGGCGCCGTACCGTCTCGTCGCCGGGCAGCCGCCGCGGCACGTCGACGAGGTCGTGCTCGACGCGGGCACGGCGGCGGGCTCACCACCCGGCGCCCGTGCCGATCTGGTGGTCGGCGGTGTCGCCGAGAGTTTCCGGATCAGCGGCATCGTGGAAGCCCCGGCGCCGCACGTGTTCTTCACCGAGGGCCGGGCCGCGGCGCTCGCCCCGCGCCCGGGCCGCGTCGACGCCATCGGCCTGCTGCTGGCGCCCGGGGCCGACCGTGCCGCGGTGGACCGGCTGGCCGCCGAGGCCGACGCCGAGGTGTACGCCGGTGACGCCCGCGGCCGGCTCGAACGCACCGGCGACACGGCAGCCGCCGGTTTGCTGGTGCAGATCGGCGCCTCGTTCGGTGGCTACGTCGTGCTGCTGGTCGTCTTCGTGGTCGCCGGCACGGTGAGCCTCTCGGTGCGGCACCGCCGCCGTGACTTCGCCCTGCTGCGCGCCATCGCCGCCACCCCGGCCCAGGTGCGCCGGATGGTGATGGCCGAGGCCGCGCTGATCGGCGCCGCGAGTGTCGCCCTCGGGGTGCCCGCGGGCCTGTTCGCCAGCCGCCTGCTGCGCGGCGAACTGATCACGCGCGGCTTCCTGCCGGACGGTTTCCCCCTGTCGCCCGGTCTCCTGTCGGCGGCGGCAGTCGCCCTGACCACGATCCTGGTCGCCGTGCTCGCGGCGCTGCTCGCGGCCCGCCGGGTCACCGGGATCCGCCCGGTCGAGGCCCTCGGGGAGGTCGCCGTCGAACCGGCCGGCAACAGCCGGGTACGCCTGATCAGCGGCCTGATCGCCCTGGCCGGCGCAGCCGGTTCCAGCACCGTCACGATCGGCGCCGGGGGACAGGTCGCCCTCGCCGGAGCGCTCGGCATGCTCTATCTGTACGTGACGGCGGTGGCGCTGCTGGCGCCCTGGATCAACCGGGCGGCGGCCCGCGTCCTCCAGCCGCTGCTGTCGCGCATCTGGGGCGCGGGGGGACACCTGGCCGGCGCCAATCTGCGCGCCAACGCCCGCGGAACGGCCACCGTGCTCACCGGCCTGGTCCTGGCGGTCGGGTTCGGCGGCTCGGTCTGGTTCCTGCAGGACAACATCGAGCGCAGCGCTGTCACGCAGGCTCGGGACGGCCTGGTCGCCTCCTGGTCGCTGAGCTCCCCGGCCGGTCTCGCGCCCACGACGGCGACGGCGGTCCGCGCGGTGCCCGGCGTGGAATCGGCCACCGCGGTCCGGCGTACGTCCGTCGTCGTCAAGATCTTCGGTGGGGAGGTGGAGACCGTGCCGGTGATGGCCGTGGACGACGTGTCCGCCTTCGACCTGGGCGTCACCGCGGGCAGCATGGCGGACCTGCACGGCCGGGCGATGGCCGTCTCCGGCGTCCGTGCCGGGAGCCAGGGCTGGGACCTCGGCGAGGAGGTGCCGCTGTGGCTGGGCGACGGCACCCCGGTCACCCTGCGGGTGGCGGCGATCTACGAGCGGGGACTCGGGTTCGGCGACATCGTGCTGCCCCGCGACGAGGTGGCCGGCCACACCGCCCGCGGCACCGACGACGAGGTGCTCGTGCGGCTCGCCCCGGGCGCCGTCCCGGATCCGCGCCTGGCCGGCCTCGCCCCGGCGGCCACACTGGACGACACCGGCCTGCGCCCCGGGCGGCTCGCCGCCGACCTCGCCCTGTCCGCCTGGCTCAACCGACTGCTCGTCGGCGTGATGATCGGCTACGCCGCCCTGGCGGTGGCCGACACCCTGGTGATGGCCGCGCTGGCCCGGCGCCGCGAACTGGCGCTGCTGCGCATCGTCGGGGTGACCCCCCGGCAGGCCCGCCGGATGGTGCACGCCGAACAGGCCGGCCTGCTCGGCGTGGCGCTGGTGATCGGCGGGACGGTCGCCGCCCTCACGCTCGTCGCGGTGGTCCGCGCGCTGACCGGCAGCCTCGTCCCGTACGTGCCGCCGCTGGGTCTGCTCGCCGTGGTCGGCGGTACCGCGCTGCTGGCGCTGACCACGACGATCCTGCCGATCGGCCATCTGCTGCGGACGCCGCCGCTGGAACACCTCGGCGTCAAGGAATAGAGCCGGCCCGGCCGCGGCCGGCGCGCCTGCCAGGGATCGTCCGTCCCTGGCAGGAGAGCGCACCCCATGCCAGCGTACGGCGGTACGGGGACGAGAGGATGCGAAGTGTGTGAGCCCGACCGGCGACGAACGGCCGGCCTGATCGATGAGTGACACGTTCGGCCGCCGGCTGCGCGAACACCGGCACACGGCCGGGCTGACGATGGAGCAGCTGGCGGAGCGTTCGGGGGTCAGCGCCCGCGCGATCAGCGACATGGAACGCGAGCGCAGTGTCGCGCCGCAGCGGCGTACCGTCCAGGCCCTCGCCGAGGCACTGGCCCTGCCCGAGGCGGAGCAGCCGGCCTTTCTCGCCGCGGCCCGGGCCGGCCGCCCGAAGGCCACGGCGACCGTGCCGGCCGGCTGCTGTGCGCTGCCCCGCCCGGTACCCGACTTCACCGGCCGTGACCGGGAGCTGGCCCAGCTGAGCCGGGTCGCGGCCTCGGCCCAGCCGGCGCCGGCGGTCGCGCCGGTGGTGACGGTGTCCGGAACGGCCGGGGCCGGTAAGACGACGCTCGCCGTGCAGGCGGCCCACCTGCTCGGCACGACGTTCACGGGCGGGGTCCTCTTCGTCGACCTGCGGGGCATGGACGCCCGCCCGGCGGGAGCCGCGGAGACGCTCGCCCGTCTGCTCGGCGCGTTCGGCGTCCGGGACGACGACATCCCGGACGACGAGACGGACCGGGCCGGCATGTACCGGGAACTGCTGCAGCACCGGCGCGTGCTCGTGGTGCTCGACAACGTCGCGGACGAGGCACAGGTCCGGCCCCTGCTGCCCGGCCCCGGACCGTCGCTGACGATCATCACCAGCCGCCGGCTGCTCGCCGGGCTGGAGGGCGTCCGCCGGCTCAATCTCACGCAGCTGCCGGCCGGGGACGCGGCGGCACTGCTGCGCAGCATCATCGGCGACCGGGAGCCCGACGCGGCCGCCGAGGTGGCCGAGCTGTGCGGCCGGCTGCCGCTGGCGCTGCGCATCGCCGGCAATCGGCTGGTGAGCCGGCCGCAGTGGACGGTGCGGCACCTGGCCGACCGGCTGTCCGACGAACGCCGGCGCCTCGACCAGCTCATCGCCGGTGACCTGCGGATCGCGGCCGCCTTCAGCCTGTCGTACACCCAGCTGTCGCCGCAGGCGCGCCGGTTGTTCCGCCGCCTGTCGCTGGCGCCCGGTTCGGACTTCGACGCGCGGCTCGCGCGCGCCCTCGACCCGGCGGACCCGGAAGGCATCGAGGACGCCCTCGACGAACTCGTCGAGCTGAGCCTCCTGCAGGCCCACGTCGACGGCCGATACCGCTTCCACAACCTGATCCGCCTGTTCGCCCGCGAACGGCTCAGCGAGGAGGAGCCGCCCGCCGGGCCCGTCCCGGCGTAGCGGCCGCCGCGCGACCGCACATGCGGAAGTGCTTCTGCATGCGGTCCCGCATGTTCCGCGGCGCCGCGGCCAGGTGAGATCGACTCGGGCGCCGCGCAGCGGCCCGCCCACCATCACGAGAGGCGCACACCATGGGGATCTGGAACGACCGGCTCACCGAGCTGGGCATCACGCTGCCGCGGGTGGCCGCACCGGTCGGCGGCTACACGCCGGCGATCCGTTCCGGCATGTACGTCTACACCTCCGGCCAGCTGCCCTTCGTCGGCGGGACCCTGCCGGTCACCGGCAAGGTCGGCGACAGCGTCGACGTCGCCCAGGCAGCCGACCTGGCCCGCACCGCCGCCTTGAACGCCCTCGCCGCGGTGGACGCCGTGGCCGGCATCGACGCGGTGGTCCGCATCGTCAAGGTGACCGGCTTCGTCGCCTCGCTGCCGTCCTTCACCGGTCAGGCCCAGGTCCTCAACGGCGCCTCCACCTTCCTGCACGACGTGTTCGGCCCGGCCGGGATCCATGCCCGCTCCGCCGTCGGCCTGGCGGTGCTGCCGCTGGACAGCCCGGTCGAGGTGGAACTGCAGGTCGAGATCGCGTCCTGACCGCACCGAACGAACTGGAGAGACACGATGAGCAGACCCGTACTGGAACCGGCCGCGCAGGCCTTCGTCGAAGCGACCGCCGACCCGCCGTACCTGTTCCAGATCCCTCCCGCCGAGGGCCGCAAGGCCGTCGACGGCGTGCAGAGCCCCACGGTCGACGTGCCGGGCACCGAGAAGGAGACGCTCACCATTCCCGGTGGTCCCACCGGCTCGGTGTCGGTGACCGTCTTCCGGCCCACCGGCGTGACCGGCCCGCTGCCGGTGGTGTTCTACATCCACGGCGCGGGCTGGGTGTTCGGCAACGACCACACCCACGACCGGCTCGCCCGGGAACTGGCCGTCCGGGTCGGTGCGGCCGTGGTGTTCCCCGAGTACAGCCTCTCGCCCGAGGCCGCGTACCCGATCGCCGTCCAGGAGAACTACGCCGCCGTCCAGTGGGTCGTCGCGCACGGCGCCACCCACGGGCTGGACCCGGCCCGCATCGCCGTCGCCGGGGACTCGGTCGGCGGCAACATGGCCATCGCGCTCACCCTGACCGCCAAGCAGCACGGTGACGTGCCGCTCGCCGGCCAGGTGCTGTTCTACCCGGTCACCGACGCGAACTTCGACACCGGTTCGTACCGGCAGTTCGCCGAGGGCTACTTCCTGCGCCGCGACGCCATGCAGTGGTTCTGGGACCAGTACACGACCGACCCCGCGCAGCGGGCCGAGATCACCGCCTCGCCGTTGCGCGCCGACGTCGAGCAGCTCACCGGACTGCCGCCGGCCCTGGTCATCGTCGCCGAAGCCGACGTCCTGCGCGACGAGGGCGAGGCGTACGCCGACAAGCTGCGCCGCGCCGGCGTGCCCGTCACCGCCGTGCGCTACCAGGGCGTCATCCACGACTTCGTGATGCTCAACGCGCTGCGCGACACCCACGCGGCCGAAGGCGCGATCCGCCAGGCCGCCGACTTCCTGTCCACCGTCCTGTCCACCCACTGAAGGGGCCTGCCATGAAACCCACCATCGTCCTCGTCCACGGCGCGTTCGCCGAGTCCGCCAGCTGGAACGAGGTGACCCGGCAGCTGCTCGCCGAGGGCTACCCGGTGATCGCCGCGCCCAACCCGCTGCGCAGCCTGTCCGGTGACGCCGCCGTCGTCTCCAGCCTCCTGGCCACCGTCGACGGGCCGGTCGTGCTCGCCGGCCACTCCTACGGCGGGGCCGTCATGTCCAACGCCGCGGTCGGCCACGACCACGTCAAGGCCCTCGTGTTCGTCGCCGCCTTCGCACCCGAGGCCGGCGAGAGCATCGGCGAGCTGTCCGGGCGGTTCCCCGGCGGCACGCTCGGCGAGACCCTCAAGGAGGTGCCGCTCCCGGACGGCACCGTCGACCTGTACATCCGGCAGGACAAATACCACCAGCAGTTCATCGCCGACGTCCCGGCCGCGCAGGCCGCCCTCGACGCCGTCGCCCAGCGTCCGCTGAACACCACGGCGCTCAACGAGGGATCGGGCGAACCGGCGTGGAAGACCGTGCCGTCCTGGTTCGTGTACCCCGAGGCCGACTACAACATCCCGCTCGAAGCGCACCGCTTCATGGCCGAGCGGGCCGGCGCCCGCGAGCGCGTGGAACTGCCCGGCGCCTCGCACGCCATCCCCGCCTCCGAACCCGCCGCGGTCGCCGGGATCATCCTGCAGGCCGCCGCCGCGATCGCCTGACCTCCCCGTGCGGCGCCGGCGAGGGGGCGGCGCCGCACCGAACCCCTGTCTCACCACTGATCGAAAAGAGCATCATGCGCGTCCGTATCTCCCGAGTGGTGGCTCTCGCCGCCGCCATCGTCCTCACCGGCACCGCGTCGGTCTCCGGGGCCGCCGCCGCCGTCGCCGGCACGCACGTCACCACCCGGCCGACCATCGTGCTGGTGCACGGCGCCTTCGCCGACTCCGCCAGCTGGTCCGGGGTCATCGAGCGGCTCCAGCAGCGCGGCTATCCGGTCGTCGCCGCCGCCAACCCGCTGCGCGGGCTCAGCACCGACGCCGCCTACGTGCGCACCGTCATCGACTCGGTGCCGGGACCGATCGTGCTCGCCGGCCATTCGTACGGGGGCGCGGTGATGACCAACGCCGCGGCCGGGGACCCGGACGTCAAGGCGCTCGTCTACATCGCGGCGTTCGCCCCGGACAAGGGCGAGAGCGCCCTCGAGCTGTCCGGTAAGTTCCCCGGCAGCACTCTCGGCGACACTCTCGCCCCGGTGCCGCTCGGTGACGGCACCACCGACCTCGCCATCCGCCAGGACCTGTTCCGGCAGCAGTTCGCCGCCGACGTGTCCCGGCAGCAGGCCACGCTGATGGCCGTCACGCAGCGGCCGATCCGGGACGCGGCGCTCAGCGAGGGCTCCGGGGAACCGGCGTGGAAGACGATTCCCTCCTGGTTCCTGCTCGCCGGCGCCGACCGCAACATCCCGGTCGCGGCGCAGCGCTGGATGGCCGACCGGGCCGGCTCCCGGGCCACGGTCGAGATCCGCAAGGCGTCGCACGCGGTCGGTGTGTCGAACCCGCGTCCCGTCGCGGACCTGATCGTCCGCGCCGCGACGGCGCGATGATCTGACCGTTCGAAGATCCAGGCCGTGACCCGTGGAAACGGGTCACGGCCTGTTCGCCGTCCCCGGTCAGTTCGCGGAGCAGACGTCGTTGCGCCACGCCCAGGCGGCGATCTCCACCCGGTTGCGGGCGGCGAGTTTGCGCTGCACGTTCGCCAGATGCGTCTTGACCGTCGACAGCGTCACGTAGAGCCGCCCGGCGATCTCGTCGTTGGTGTGCCCGTGCGCCACCAGCCGGACCACGGCGAGCTCACGGTCGGTGAGCGGCTCGGTGGGCGGCGCCTCCGGCGCCTCGGGTTCGGCGCCGCGGCGGGGAGCGAGGTGCGCCAGCAGACGTACGGTCACCGCCGGCGAGATCAGCGTGGTCCCGGCGGCGGCCGCCCGGACCGCCTCCACCAGCAGGTTCGGTGACGTGTCCTTGAGCAGGAAACCGCAGGCGCCGTTGCGCAGCGCCCGGTACACGTACTCGTCCAGATCGAACGTGGTGACGATGAGAACGTTGAGCGGATCCCGGACGGCCGGGCCGGCCAGCAGCCGGGTCGCTTCCAGGCCGTCGAGCCGCGGCATCCGGATGTCCAGCAGGCACACGTCGGGACGCAGCCGGCGGGCCAGCTCCACGGCGGTCTCACCGTCCGCGGCCTCGGCCACCACCTCGATGTCCGGCTGCGTGCCGAGGATCATGCGGAACGCCGTACGGATCATGTCCTGGTCGTCGGCCAGCAGAAGCCGGATGGTCATCGGAGGTTCCCGTCGGTGATCGGCAGGGTCGCGGTGACCTGCCAGCCTGATTCGACCGGCCCGGCCGTCAGCTCGCCGCCCGCGGACCGGACCCGCTCGCTGAGCCCGGTCAGGCCGAACCCGCCGGCCGGCAGGGGCGACACGGCGGCCCGCCCGTCGTTGCGGACCGACAGTTCGGCGACGTCGGGCCGGTCGTCCCGGACCCGGATCCGGATGTCGATCCGGGTGGTCCCGGTGGTGTGGCGCAACACGTTGGTCAGCGCCTCCAGAACGGTGTGATGCGCCGCGTCCAGGGTCGCGGCGGGCAACGGCCGGTGCGACAGCGACGCGTCGACGGAGACGGCCGGTGCCGGATATCCGGGTGGCAGGGTGCCGGTCACAGCGGTGAGCATCTCGTCCAGGGTGGCGTGGGCGGGCGCGGTCGCGGACGTCTCGTCGCGCAGGATGCCGACGAGCGTACGCATCGAGGTGAGCGCCTGACCGCCGGCCCGTTCGACGCCGGCCAGCAGGTCGTCCAGATCCCCGGGCGAGGGGGCGGCGCCCGAGCTCGTGACGAACCTGATGGCCTGCGTCTGGGCGACGATCGCGGTCACGTGATGGGCGACGTAGTCGTGCAGGTCACGGGCGTGATCCAGGCGTTCCACCTGCCGGGCCAGCCGGTCCGCGTCGACCCGGCGGCGCTCCAGCAGGCGCAGGTACGACCCGAGCAGCGCGACGAACAGCACCCAGGCGGTCAGCACGACCGCGACCAGGCCACCGTCCTGCGACAACGTCCGCACGTTGACGGGATGAAGGAAGACCCGCAACGGGAGCACACCGATCGCCAGGAGCGTCAGGACGGCCGGGCCGGCCGCCCGCCGGACCGGATGCTGCATGACCAGGCGGATCCCCGCCACCGACAGCGCGGCGAACTCCACGATGCCGAACGTGTGCTCCAACCGCAGCGCCGGTACCAGCGCGCAGGCCACCGAGACCGTGACGGACGTCGCCGCGGCCCCGGCGACCGCGGACGGGCGGGCTTCGGCGAGCAGCACCACGGCGACCGCGAACAGGCCGCTGGCGACGACGCCGATCGTGGCGGGCAGCGTGGGGCCGTCCAGCCCCTCGACGACGACGAGACCGGCCACCACGACGGCGAACAGGACCGCCATCACCCGCTGCGGTCCGGAACGGCCCGGGAAGATGATCAACACAGAAGGCCACGGTACGACACCCGTACCCGGGCGGCCTCGTTCTTTCGGCCGAGCCCTCGCGGCGCCGCTCGGTAACCCGGCTGAGGCGCGCCCCCGCCCTTTCCCCGCAGGATCGAGACCGCACCGGACGATGAGCGGAGAGAGATCGTGGCGACGACAGTGCAGGCCGAGGGCCTGCGAGTGAGAACGGGCCGGCACGTGGCCGTCGACGGCGTCGACCTGAGCCTGGGCGCCGGCGTGCACGGGCTGCTCGGCCCCAACGGCGCCGGCAAGACCACCCTGATCCGGGCGCTGGCCACCGTGCTGCCCCCGTACGACGGCCGGCTCCGCCTGCTCGGACGGCCGATGGACGCACGGCCCGACCTGCGCGCGGTACGGCGCGCCCTGGGCTACCTGCCCCAGGAGTTCGGCTATCACCCGCGTTTCACCGTGGCGGAGTTCGTCGAGTACATGGCCTGGCTCAAAGAGGTGCCCGCCGCCGGGCGCCGCCGTGCCGTACAGAACGCGCTCGCCCGGGTGGGCCTGGCCGACCGGGCCGGATCGCGGATGAAGGCGCTCTCCGGTGGCATGCTGCGTCGGGCCGGCATCGCCCAGGCCATCGTCAACGAGCCGGGACTGCTGCTGCTCGACGAGCCGACCGTGGGCCTCGACCCGCAGCAGCGGCTCGACTTCCGGGCGCTGCTGCGCGACCTCGGCGAACGCTCCTGCGTCATCGTCTCCACCCACCTGGTCGAAGACGTGGCCGCGGCCTGCACGAGTGTCGTGCTGGCCGACGCCGGCCGGATCGTGTTCCACGGCACGCCGGACGACATCGCGGCCGCCGGTGGTTCCACCGACGCCGGGGACAGCCCGATCGAACGTGGCTACTCCGCTCTCCTCGAACGGCACCGGGCGGTGGCGCGGTGATCGGCATCCTCGGGATCGAACTGCGCCGTTCCGCCGCGCTGCCGATCGGGGCCGCGACGGCGGCGATCGGGGTGGCGGGACTCTACGTGCTCGCGCTCACCGGACAGACCGGCCTGTGGGACCAGCAATGGAACCTGCTCGCCGTCTTCCAGCGCATCATGCTGGTCGTCCTCTGGCCGCTGGCCCTGGCCGCCGGCGCCTGGCAGGCCGGCCGGGACCGGCGCAGCCGGATGACGGAACTGCTCGGCACCACACCGGCGCCCGGCTGGCGGCGGCTGCGGCCGTCCGCCCTGGCCACGGCCCTCAGCCTGGCCGCCGGCTACCTGATCGTCCTGGGCGCGGGGGCGCCGAGGGTCGCGGCCGCCGCCGGCCATCCCGGCAGCGGCTGGCCGGCGGTCACCGCCGTCGGCGTTCTGGCCCTGGCCACGGCGGGCATGCTGGGACTCGGTGTGGGCCGGCTGCTGCCGTACGCGTACACCCCCGCCGTGCTCGGCGTGGGCAGCCTCGCCGGGCTCCTCGCGGCGATCGAGGCGACCAAACTCGACGACGCCACGAAACCCGGGCTCGCTCTGCTGCTGCCTTACTTCACCAGCACGATCTCCGAGTTCCAGGCCGTCAGCGGTACGGTCAGCGCGGGTCAGGCCTGGTGGTTCGGCGGCCTGGCGATCGGGGGACTGGTGCTGTTCCTCGCGACCGGCCGGCTCGCACGGGCGCTGGCCGTCGTCCCGCCGGCGCTCGGGCTGGCGCTGGCCGCCCCGCTGCTGAGCGGCACCGCCTTCCCGGTCGACCCGGCCGCGGTCGCCGAGGTCTGCACCGCCGACGCCGGCCCCCGGGTCTGCGTCACCGCGGCCCACCGGCGGCAGTTGCCCGCCCTCGTCGCACCGTCCCGGGAGGCGTTGCGCCTGCTCGCCAAGCTGCCGAACGCGCCGGCCTCGGTCCACGAGGCGCCGCCCGGCACCGGCCGTCCGCAGCCGGCCTCGGAAGCCTGGCTGGACAGCGACAACCTCGGCGCGACCGATGATCCGGCCGAACTGACCGCCCGGATCCTGGCCGGCGCCGGCACACCGCTCTGCGCCCGTGGCGACGGCGACCATCTGGCGGTGCTGCGGGCCCGGGCCGTGACGGCCGCCTGGCTCCACGGCAGCCACCCGGTCCCCGGTCAGACCGTCGGCCCGGCCGAGCAGGCAATCCGCGACACGATGTGGAAGAAGCTCGTCGCATTGCCCGCCGCCGAGCAGCAACGCCGTGTCGCCGCGGTCCGCGCGGCCGGTCTGGCCTGCGGCGACCAGGCCGCCGCCCTCGGTGTCGGAGCCGGCCGGTGATCGCCGTCGCGCTGTTCCTGCGCTCCCGTGAGGCGCCGGCCGGGGCCCTGTGCGCGGTAGCGGCCATGACCGCCGTCGCCTGGCTCGGCGCCGGCCCGGCCGGGTCGCGGCACGCCGTCACGGCCGCGGCCCTCGCGCTGGCGCTGGGCATCGCCGTCCTCGGCCACGGCCTGGGCGGGCCGGACAGCGTCCTGGACGCGACCGCGGCGATCCGCTGGGCGCCCCGCCGCGCGCTGCACCTGGCCACGATCTTCGTGGTCGCGGTCGCCGTGGTGACAGCGGTGGCGACGGTTCCGGTCGCCGTCGTCGCGCGGGACGCGGCCGGCTTCACCGGGCTCGCCGCCCTGGCCGCCACGCTGTTCGGCAGGCGACTGGCCTGGACCCTGCCGGTCGTGACGGGCTGCGTGTCCGCCGGCGTCCCCGCCGTGCCGGAGCCGTTCGCTCTGTATCTGCTCACCTGGGCGGGCCAGCCGCCGGACAGCCGGACGGCGCTCGTCACCGCCGCGCTCCTGGCGGTCACCGGTGCCGCCGGGTACGTGACTCGGGGACCCCGGCGGACCGGCCCCGCGAGCTGAGGACGGGCCGCCGGACGGTCAGCCCCGCTCCGGCGCGGCGAGCATCGGGGCCAGCCCGGACGTGGCGGCGATCCGGCGGACCATGGGGGTCAATCCGGTGGCGGTCACGGTGACGCCGCGGGCCTGTGCGGCCTCGTACACCGCCAGGAGGACCCGCACGCCCGTCGCGTCCAGCAGCGGCACCTCCGCCATGTGCAGGGTGACCTGCCGGCCGGCGCTCTGCCGGCAGACCACGTCGAGCAGGGCGGTCCGCAGGCGGCCGGCGTTGTCCCGGTCCACCTCGCCGCGGATGCGGATCTCGAGATGCCCGTCCGGCCCGTTGCCGGTCGTGATGGCGAAGGCGTCCTCCTCCGCGCTGTGCGAGCCCGGCCACCGTGGCACCCGGTCGGTCAGCAGGCCCTCGCGCAGCCAGATCAGCGCCCGCGACAGGATGCGGGAGACCTGCATCTGCGAGATGCCGAGCTGGGCCGCGATGTCGGCCTGGGTGCGGCCGCCGTAGTAGCTGGCGATCACCACGTGCCGTTCCCGCGCCGGCAGCGCCGCGATCAGTTCGGTGACCGTCAGGTGGTCGGGCACCTTCTCCAGCGCCGCGTCGGTCTGGCCGAACAGGTCGAGGTACGTCGCGTCGCCGTCGCCGAGGGGCATGTCCAGCGACATCGAGCGGTAGCCGGCCGCGGTCATCCGTGCCGTGTCGAGTTCGCGGCCGGTGATGCCGGCGCGCTGCGCGGTCTCGGCGTCGGTGGGCCGGCGGCCGAGTTCCCGGGTCAGATCCGCCTCGTGCCGGGTGACCGCCATCGTCAGCTCCTGCAGAGGGCGGGGCACGTGGACGGCCCAGCTCCGGTCTCGCAGGTGCCGTTTCAGTTCCCCGACGATGGTGTGGACGGCGTACGCGGTGAAGGAGCCGCGGTCCGGGGCGTAGCGGTCGACGACCTTCACCAGTCCCAGGCGGGCCACCTGCTCCAGGTCGGCCAGCGGCTCCGACCCGCCCCGGTACCGGCGGGCGAGCCGGTCGGCCATCGGCAGCGCCTCGGCGATCATGTCGTCGCGGAGCCGGCGTGCCCGTACCTCGTCAGCGGTCTGCCGGGCGTGCGCGTAGCGCTCGGCGATCTCGTCGAGATCCTCCAGCGCCGTGCCCGGCTCCACCGCGCTGCGTTGTGTCAACGACATGCCCACTCCCTGATCCCGGCCTCGGGTGCGGGAGGTGCCCCGTGCCGCGGGATCGAAACGACATCAGCCGATCGGCATCTCGCGGCCGAGTTCACCGTCTGGTTCCGGGACATCCCGGCGGCCCACCGTCCGACGGCCGTCCGGTGACCGTCGCCGGTCCGGGGAATTCGCTGGCGGGCGGCCCCGGGGATGCGGTAGTCACCATGCATGACGACTTCGGAGCCGCCGCCGTTGACCGTGGTGCAGCCGGGTGGCGGGCTGGTGGGCTCACTCGGCGACATCGGTGTGCATTTCAAGCTGTGGGGCGAGGACACCGGCGGCGCGATGGCGGTGGTCGAGCACCCGTTCCCGGTCGGCGCGCTGGTGGCGCCGCACCTGCACACCCGCGAGGACGAGTACTCGATCGTCCTCGCGGGCGAGATCGGCTTCCGCTCCGGCGACCGGGAGGCGGTGCTCGGCCCGGGTGGTTACATCACCAAGCCGCGCGGCGAGCTGCACGCGATGTGGAACGCCGGCGCGGTCCCGGCCAGGATGATCGAGATCATCACCCCGGCCGGGTTCGAGCACTTCTTCCGCGAGGTGGCGGAGATCATCGCGGCCGGGCCCGAGGCGGCCGGGCAGGGCGGCGACCTCGCCGAACGCTACGGCCTGCGGTTCGGCGAGGCCGAGTGGCTTCCGGCGATCGTCGAACGGTACGGGCTGACCACCTAGTCTCGTCTCCCGCGGCGGTCGCCGCGCTCACGACGATCGGCACGCGCCGCCGTTGAGGGTGAACCCGGCCGGCGCGCCGGTGTCGCCGGAATGGGTCGCCTGGAAGCCGACGGTGGTCGAGCCGCCCGGCGGGATGGTGGCGTTGTGCGCGACGTTACGTGCGGTCACCGTTCCGCTCGCGGGCGCGTACGTGGCGTTCCAGCCGCCGGTGATCGTCTGTCCCGCGGGCAGGGTGAACCCCAGGGACCAGCCGTCGATCGGGGCCGCGCCGGTGTTGGTGACGGTGAGGTTCGCGGTCAGGCCGGTGTTCCAGGCGCTCACCGACGCGGCCGCCGTGCACGCCGCGACCGGCGTGGACGGCGAGGCGGGCGTGGAGGGGGATGCGGGCGACGACGGTGTGGTGGTGACGTCGAGACCCAGGAAGGAGATGGCGTACGCGAGCTGCCCGGCCTGCGGGAGGACATGCCCCGCCCCGGCGATGCTGACGCCCTCGACCGTCGCCCGGGTGCCGGTCGCGCCGTACCGGGTGCGGGTCCAGGACGACTGTGGACGATCGGTGGAGGCCGGGTTCGGGCCGAGACCGTGCAGAGCGGTCCACTGTTTGATCTCCTCGCCGAAGTTCGGATAGGCGAGCGTGGCGTCGGTGGTGCCGTGCCACAGCTGCATCCGCGGGTACCCGCCGGTGTATCCGGGGTACATCGCCCGGGCCTGGTCGGCCCACTGCTGAGCCGGCTTGATCAGGTTGCCGCCGGAGCAGACGCTGTTCCACAGCGAGCCGTTGGTGGTGGCGAAGCAGCCGGCCGGCACGCCGGAGAACGCGGACGCGGCCGAGAACACGTCCGGGTACTGGGCGGCGAGCACGTTGGCCATCATGGCGCCCGAGGAGAAGCCGCTGACGACGATCCGCGCCGGATCCACGTCGTACCGGGCGCGTGCCCAGCCGACCATCGACATGATCCCGGTGGAGTCGCCGCCGCCGTCCCGGCGCAGTGCCTGCGGGCTGGAGACGTCGAAGCATTTCTCGGTACGGGTGGCCTCCGGCAGGACGACGACGTAGCCGTACCGGTCGGCCGCGGTGATGAAGTCCCTGCCGTTGCCTCCGGCGAGGGCCGCGGCCGAGCCGGAGCAGTAGTGCACGAGCAGGAGCAACGCGGGCCGCGCCGCCACCCGGTCGGGCACGTAGGCGTACATCCTCAGGTTCGTCGGGTTGGCTCCGAAGCCGGTCACCTGGGTCAGCGCGGCCGCCGCGGCGGGGCGGGCGACCAGCAGCCCCGCCACCGCCAGCAGGGGCGCCAGCGCCACGACGAGCGCGGTGCGCAGACGGCGTCTCATCTGTCTCCTCTCACCGCAGGGTGCAGGTCAGTGCCGGCGCCGTCCCCGGGGCGCCGTTGGCGAGCAGGCCGAAGGTCGTGCCCGCGCCGGGCGCCAGCGAGCCGTTGTAGGCCGCGTTGGTGACCGTGACGGCGCCGCCGCCACCGGTCAGGGAGCCGTTCCAGACCTGGGCGACGGACTGGCCGGCGGGCGGGGTCCAGCCGACCTGCCAGCCGGAGGTGGCCGCCGGTCCGGTGTTCGACACGGTGACCTCGGCCTGGAAGCCGCCCGGCCAGCTGTTGACCACCCGGTACGCGGTGCTGCAGGCGCCGGCTGGGCCGCTGGGCGACGTGGAGGGGCTGACCGACGCCGACGCCGACGGCGAGGTGCCGGTGCCGGGCAGTTGCGAGAAGAAGTTCCAGATCTCGCCGCCGGTCCAGGTGAGGGCGCCGCTCGTGCCGGTCGAGCCGTCGACGGGCTCCGGCGTGTGGTCGCCGTCGAACGCCGCCCACCGCACCGGATAGCCGGCGCGGCAACCGGTGTAGGCGGTGACGACGTGGGTCAGACTGCCGCGGGGCGGCTCGGGCGGGTTCTGGGCGGTGCAGCCGTTGTTGCGGACGAAGGTGTCGCGCAGCCCGCGCCCGAGCGAGATGTTCAGCACGCTGTCGTGGGTGCCGTGGATCCCCAGGTAGGCCACCGGCTGGGTGCCTCCGGAGCAGCCGCTGAGGTTGGCTCCGGAGATGACGGCGACCGCGCGGAAGACGGTGGGGCGGGCGCAGGCGACGGCGTAGCTCATCGCGCCGCCGTAGCTCCAGCCGACCGCGAACAGCTGGGAGGTGTCGACGCACAGGCCGGCCTCGATGAGCGCGGTCAGGTCGTCGACCAGGGCCAGATCACGGCCGCCGGTGTTCGCCCAGCCGTTGTCGATGCCCTGCGGCGCGACCAGGATCGCGCTGTTGTCGGACAGTCGCTGCTGCCCGTAGTACGCCCAGGTGGCGCCGGCCGGGCCGCCGGTCGCCACGTCGTTGGCGGTGCCGTTGAGCCAGTGGAACGCGAAGATCAGTTTGTACGGCCGGTTGCGGTCGTAGCCGTCCGGGACCCGCAGGATGTAGGAGCGGTTCTGGCCGCCGCTGACGATGGTGCGGGCGCCGCTGGCGAGCGCCGGGGCCTTCCCGCAGCCGGCGGTCGCCGCCGCGGCGGGCGCGGTGGTGTTCAGCAGGCCGGTGAGCGTCACGGTGGCCAGCGCCAGGACGAGGGTGATCAGTGAGGCGAGAGGTCGTCGGGACATCGGGTGTTCCCTCCTTGCGGTGCCGGCCGTGGTGGCCGGCGCCGGGACCGGATCGACGGGGGAGCGGGTCAGCCGGCCGAACAGACCGGTGTGGCGGTGGGGCCGGTGCCGGTGCCGGTGCCCTGGAAACCGAACTCGGTGCCGCCGCCGGCCGGAAGCTGCCCGTTGTAGGCGACGTTCCGGAAGCTCACGGCGCCGCCGGCGCCGGTGGCGGTGGCGTTCCAGGCGCTGGTCACGGCGCTGCCCGAGGGCAGGGTCAGACCGACGGTCCAGCCGGTGACGGGCGCGGAGCCCGCGGTGACCCGGATGGTGGCGACGAATCCGCCGTTCCAGGAGTCGAGCGACACCGAGGCGCTGCACGCGCCGCCGGGCTGCGGTGAGGTGCTGGTGCTGATGCTCGGTGAGGGCGACGAGGTCCCGCCGGCGTTGAGCGCGTTCAACACCGCCGTGTACGCGGCCTTCTTGTTGCCGGCGTTGTCGAACAGCAGCGGGTTCTCGCCGGTGCGCCACGAGTCGCTGTCCCGGATGCCCCAGACGGTGATGCCGGTGCACCGCGCTACCGCCAGGCAGGCGCGGGTCACGCCCGCGTAGACGTTCGCCTGGTTGCCGCCCTGAGCGACGTCGAGCTCGGTGATCTGCACGTCGACGCCGAGGTCGGCGAAGCGCTGCAGGTTCGCCTGGTAGTCGCCGGGGAGGCCGGTGCCCAGGTGGGACTGGAAGCCGACGCAGTCGATCGGCACGCCGCGGGACTTGAAGTCGCGGACCATGGTGTAGACGCCCGTCGACTTCGCGTTGATCCCGTCGGTGTTGTAGTCGTTGTAGCAGAGTTTGGCGGCCGGGTCGGCGGCCCGGGCGGCGCGGAACGCGGCCTCGATCCAGTCGTTGCCGGTGCGCTGCAGATTGGAGTCGCGGCGGCCACCGCTGCCGCCGTCGGCGAACGCCTCGTTCACCACGTCCCAGGAGTGGATCCGGCCCTTGTAGTGGGTGGCCACCTGGGTGACGTGGTTGATCGCCGCGGTGCGCAGCGCGCTGCCGGACAGCGACCGCGCCCAGCCGGGTTGCTGGGCGTGCCAGAGCAGGGCGTGGCCACGCACCTTCGCGCCGTTGGACAGGCCCAGGTTCAGGATGCGGTCGCCGTTGGCGAAGGTGAACCGGCCCGGGGACGGTTCGGTGGCGTCCCATTTCATCTCGTTCTCGGCCGTGACCGAGTTGAACTCGCGGTTCAGGATGCCGGTGTAGGTGCCGTCGCCGAGCCGGCCGGCGGCGATCGCGGCGCCGAAGTAGCGCCCGGTCTGTGCGGCCGAGGCGCCCAGGGTGGTGGCGGCGTCGGCGGGGCCGATCACGGCGACGCTCGCCGCGACGACCACTCCCGCGGCGGCCGAGGCCAGCAGCAGGGAACGGCCTCTCTGGAGCAGGGACATGGTGGGGACCTTTCCGAGCGGGGGATGTCTCGAAAGTTTCTGGGAGCGTTCCCAGGAAGGTTGGCTAATGTTGCCAGCGCATTTCCGGGGAATGCAAGACACGACCACCGTGCCGGCTTCGGCATAACGATTCCGCGCGCTCCGATTCCGCGTCATCCGGAGAATCGCCGCACAGAAAGCTGTTATGCGACCGGCCTCCGGAAAGTCCGCGGTCCTTTCCCGTGAGCCGACGGCAAAAGCCCTCTTGAATGTCTCGAAATCTCCTGGCAATGTTCAGTTCAGCTGTTAGCGCTCTCATCCCGGTGGGTCCCCGTTCGAGCGCCGACAGGCCATCCCCCGTTCCACCCGATCCTCAGGGAGGGGCATCGCCATGCCCGGAAGAAGACGACGATTGCTCGCCACCCTCCTCACCGCGGCCCTGGCCGCCGCCGGTGTCGTGGTCCAGGCCGGCGCCGCGGCCGCCGCCGAATCCAACGGCGGGACCCGGGTCATGCCGCTCGGCGACTCCATCACCGAGGGCACCCAGGTGCCGGGCGGGTACCGGATCGGCCTCTGGCAGCGGACGGCCACCGCGGGCTACCGAGTGGATCTGGTGGGATCCCAGTTCAACGGGCCGGCCGCCCTGGGCGACCACGACCACGAGGGCCACCCGGGATGGCGCATCGACCAGATCGACGCCAACGTCAGCGGCTGGCTGCGCTCCACCACGCCGCGCACCGTGCTGCTGCACATCGGCACCAACGACATCCTGCAGAATTTCAACGTGGCCGGCGCCCCGGCGCGGATGTCCACCCTGCTCGATCGCATCGCGACGGCGGCGCCCTCGGCAGACGTCTTCGTGGCCACCATCATCCCGCTGGCCAACCCGGGGCAGGCGGCCGCCGTCCGTACCTTCAACGCCGCTCTCCCCGGCATCGTCCGCGGCAAGGGTCCTCGATTCCACCTGGTCGACATGCACGCCGCGCTCACCACCGCGGATCTGATCGACGGCATCCATCCGACCGCCGGCGGCTACGACAAGATGGCCGCCACCTGGTACGCGGCGCTGCGCTCGGTCGGCGGGTCGATCGGGGATCCGGTCACCGGCACCGGCACCGCGCTGGTCGGCGCCGCGTCGGGGCGCTGCCTGGACGTCCCGAACGGCAGCACCGCCAACGGCACCCAGCCGATCATCTGGGACTGCAGCGGCGCCGCCAACCAGCGATGGACCTACGACGGCCAGACCATGCGCGCGGTCGGCAAGTGCCTCGACTCACCCACCGGCGCGGTGGCCGGCAGCAAGGTCCAGCTGTGGGACTGCAGCGGCGCGGCCAACCAGCGGTGGGCGTTCACCTCGGGCTCCACGATCCGCAACGCGCAATCGGGCCTGTGCCTGGACGTCTCCGGCGCGGCCACCGCCAACGGCGCCGCGGTCGCGCTCTGGACCTGCACCGCCGCCGCCAACCAGCGGTGGAGCCGGGCCTGATGCCGAGCCCGTGGTGACCCGGGTCGGCGGTCCCGGCCTGGTTCGGGCCGCCCAGGCCGGTGACCGTCACGCATTGGACGAGCTGGTCGCGACGCACCTGCCGATGGTCTACGCGATCGTGCGGCAGGCCATGGACGGGGATCCGGACGTCGACGACGTCGCGCAGGACGTGATGGTGCGGGCGCTGCGGCAGCTGTCGTCGCTGCGCTCGCCGGACAGCTTCCGTCCCTGGCTGGCGGCGATCGCGTTGCGCCAGATCAGCACCCATCGGCACCGGCGGGGCCGGGAGGCCGCACGGGTCGTGCCGCTCGGCGACGCCGTGGAGACGCCGGATGCCGGGGCCCGCTTCGAGGACGTCACCGGCCTGCGCCTCGAGCTGTCCGGCCAGCGCCGCCAGGTGCAGCGGGCCGGGCGCTGGCTGGACCCGGACGACCGGGCGCTGCTGTCGCTGTGGTGGCTGGAGGTGGCCGGGCGGCTGTCCCGCGCCGAGCTCGCCGAGGCGCTCGGCATCACCACGATGCACGCCGGCGTGCGCATCCAGCGCATGCGCGCCCAACTGGAGCTGAGCCGGGCGATCCAGGTGGCGCTGGACGCCCGGCCCCGCTGTCCACGGCTGGACGCCGAGCTGGCGGGCTGGACCGGGACACCCGGACCGCGGTGGCGCAAACGCCTGGCCCGCCACGTCCGCGACTGCCCGGTCTGCGCCCGGGCGGCCGGTGCCCTGGTGCCCACCGAACGGCTGCTGGCCGGGCTGGCGCTGCTGCCGGCACCCGCGGCCCTGACCGCGGTGGTGCTGGCCGAGAGCGGCACCGGGGCGGCCCTGTCCGGGGCGTCGGCTGCGGCGGGCGCATCGACCGCATCGGCTGCGGCGGGCGCATCGACCGCGTCGGCCGCGGCGACCGCATCGGCTGCGGCGACCGCATCGGCCGCGGCGACCGCATCGGCTGCGGCGGGCGCATCGACCGCGTCGGCTGCGGCGGGCCAGGTCGGCGTGCTCCTGCAACTGGCCTCGCTTGCCGCCGCCCATCCGGTGGTGGCCGCGACCGCCGCCGCCACGCTGGCCGCCGGTGTCACCGCGGGCGCGGTCGGTCTGTCCGGCCCGGCGACCCCGCCGCCACCGGTCGCGCGGACCCTGCGGACGGCCCCGATCGGAGCCCCGGTCCCGGCCTCCGCGTCGGCCGCACACGCGCCGGCCTCCGTGCCGACCTCCGCGCCGGCCGCAGGTGCGGAGGCGTCCGCGGCGGGAACCGGCGTCCTGCGCACCGGGCCGGTGTCGCTGGAGGCGGCGAACGCGGCCGGGCGGTTCGTCACGGCCGCCGGCGGCTACGGCCGGCTGACCCGGGTGGCCGCCGGCGACCCGGTGACCGCCCGGCGGCAGGCCAGCGTCCACGCGGTGGCGGGTCTCGGCGACCCGCGGTGCTTCTCGTTCCGCGCGGCCGGCGGCGGGTACCTGCGGCATTCGTCGTGGCGGGTCCGCGTCGACGCAGGCGACGGCTCCGCACTGTTCCGCGGGGACGCCACGTTCTGCCCCGGCGCCGGCCGGTTCGCCGGTTCGATCGTCCTGGAATCGTCCAACTATCCCGGATGGTTCCTGCGGCATCGCGGCGACGAGTTGTGGGTGGACCGGTTCGACGGCACGGTCGCGTTCCATGCCGACGTCTCCTTCCGGGCGCGCGCGGCGCTCGCCGGTTGAGCGGATTCGAGGAATCCGGTGAGGAATCGTTATCGCGGACGGCCCGCACCGGTCGAGTGGTCAAGGAATTGAAACGCCGGAAACGCTCTGGCAATATCGAATTAACGAATGTGAGCGCTCCCATAGGCGCCGGTGCATCCGAATCGAGGAGTGGAAGATGAGGGCTGGTTCCCCCGATCCCCGCCGGCCGTGGCGGCTGCTCGCCGCAGCCCTGACCGCCGTCCTGAGCGCGGCGCTGGCCCTCGCCTTCCCCGTCGCGGCCGCCGCCGCGACGATCGACACCAGCGCGTCGTACGTGCTGGTCAACCGCACCAGCGGCAAGGCCCTCGACGTCTACAACCTGTCCACCAGTGACGGCGCGCGGATCACCCAGTGGACCCGCAACGACCAGGCGCAGCAGCAGTGGCAGTTCGTCGACTCCGGCGGCGGCTTCTACCGGCTCAAGTCGAAGCACTCCGGCAAGGTCCTCGACGTGTACAACCTGTCGACCGCCGACGGCGGCGCGATCGTGCAGTGGACCGACAACAACACCACCAACCAGCAGTTCAGCGTCCAGGACGTCGACGGCTACATCCAGCTGATCAACCGCAACAGCGGCAAGGCCGTCGAGGTGCAGGGCGCGTCCACCGCCGACGGGGCGAACATCGTGCAGTACAGCGACTGGAACGGCGCCAACCAGCAGTGGCAGCTGGTCAAGGTCGGCGGCGGGACCCCGCCCACCGGGACCTTCACCAACCCGGTGGTCTGGCAGGACTTCGCCGACGGCGACATCATCCGGGTCGGCGACGCCTACTACTACTCGGCCTCGACCATGCACTACTCGCCGGGCGCCCCGATCCTGCGCTCCTACGACCTGGTCAACTGGGAGTACGCGGGGCACTCGGTGCCCCGACTGGACTTCGACTCCGGCGTCTACGACCTCACCGGCGGCCGGGCCTACGTCAAGGGCATCTGGGCGTCGGCGTTCAACTACCGGCCCAGCAACGGCACCTACTACTGGCTGGGCTGCACCGAGTTCAACCGCACCTACGTCTACACCGCTACGGCGGTCGACGGCGCGTGGTCGAAGAAGGCGCGGATCAACAACTGCTACTACGACGCCGGACTGCTGTTCGACAACGACACCCCGTACGTGGCGTACGGCAACGGCACGATCAGTGTCGCCCAGCTGTCGGCTGACCTCACCTCACAGGTCCGGTCGCAGACCGTCTACACGACACCGTCGAGCATCGGCACCCTCGAAGGCGCGCGGATGTACAAGCGCGGCAACTACTACTACATCTGGCTGACCCGGCCTGCGAACGGCCAGTACGTCCTGCGGTCGACGAGCCCGTGGGGACCGTACGAGCAGAGGCAGGTCCTCCTCGATCTTCCCGGGCCGATCTCCGGGGGCGGCGTGCCGCATCAGGGCGGGCTCGTGCAGACCCAGAACGGCGACTGGTGGTACATGGCGTTCACCGACGCCTACCCCGGCGGCCGGGTGCCGACCCTGGCCCCGATCACCTGGAGCAACGACTGGCCGGTGCTGACCACCGTCGCCGGTCGGTGGGGGAGCACGTACCCGAAGCCGAACATCACCACCGCGAAGACCGTCCGGCCGATGACCGGCCCGGACACCTTCACCGCCGGCCCGCTCGGACCGCGCTGGGAGTGGAACCACAACCCCGACACCAGCCGGTTCAGCGTCGGCAACGGACTGCGGCTGTCCACCGCGACGGTGACTGACGACCTGTACAACGCCCGCAACACGCTCACCCACCGCATCCAGGGGCCGTCCTCCACCGCCACCATCGAGCTGGACTACTCCCGGATGGCCGACGGCGACCGGGCCGGCCTGGCCATGCTGCGTGACTCCTCGGCCTGGATCGGCATCCGCAAGGACAACGGCGCCACCCGGGTGTCGATGACCAACGGGCTCACCATGAACACCGCCTGGGCCACCACCGGCACCGGCACCGAGGCCGCCGGCGCGCCCGTCGGCGGCGGCCGGATCTGGCTGCGGGTCAGCGCCGACATCCGGCCCGGCGCGGGACGGACCGCGACGTTCTCCTACAGCACCGACGGCAGCACGTTCACCAGGCTCGGACCGGCGTTCACCCTCAACAACGCCTGGCAGTTCTTCATGGGCTACCGCTTCGGCATCTTCAACCACGCCACCCGGGCGCTGGGCGGCGCCGTCACGATCAGCCGCTTCGACCTGACCACCCCCTGACCGTGGAAGCCCACGGCCTGCTCGCCCCGCCGGCGGTGACGGGCGGCCCACGAACCTGATCCGGCGGTGGGGAGCCGGCCCGGTGCGCTCGTTCTGGGGGCGAGCACACCGGGCCGGCACGACCCTCTCCTCTCTCCGTACGCGTCCCCCGAACCATCCCCACCAGCCCTGGATGAGGCGAAAATGAAGAGACTGAAGTCCCTGATCGCAGCGGTCCTCCTGATGGCCGGCACCGCGACCGTCCTGCCGGGTACCGCCGCGCAGGCGCTGGACAACGGCACGGCCCGTACCCCACCGATGGGCTGGAACAGCTGGAACACCTTCGGCTGCAACATCAACGAGACACTGATCCGCGGCATGGCCGACGCCATGGTCACCAGCGGTATGCGGGACCTGGGCTACCAGTACGTCGTCGTCGACGACTGCTGGATGAACCCCAACCGGGACGCCGCCGGCAACCTGCAGGGCGATCCGACCCGGTTCCCCAGCGGCATGCGGGCCCTCGGCGACTACATCCACGCCCGCGGCCTGAAGTTCGGCATCTATCAGGCGCCGCTCGACCGGACCTGCGCGCAGTACTTCGGCAGCTACCCCGGGGCCACCGGCAGCCAGGGCCACGAGGCGCAGGACGCCCGGCAGTTCGCCGCGTGGGGCGTCGACTTCCTCAAGTACGACTGGTGTTCCCCGACCGGCACGATCAACGACCAGGTCGCCACGTTCGCCCGGATGCGTGACGCGCTCGCCGCCACCGGCCGCCCGATCGTCTACAGCATCAACTCGAACAGCATCCACGAGAAGACCGGCCCGCAGCGCGACTGGGGCGACGTGGCGAACATGTGGCGCACCACCGAGGACATCACCAACGCCTGGGACACCGGGCAGACCAACGGCTACCCGATGGGCGTCAAGAACATCGTCGACGTCACCGTGCCGCTGGCCGGGTACGCCCGGCCCGGAGCCTTCAACGACCCCGACATGATGGAGGTCGGCCGCACCGGCATGACCGACACCGAACAGCGCAGCCACTTCGCGCTGTGGGCGATGATGGCCTCCCCGCTGATCGCCGGCAACGACCTGCGCTCGATGAGCGCGGCCACCCAGACCATCCTGAAGAACCCCCGGCTCATCGCCGTCAACCAGGACACCCTCGGCCTGCAGGCGACCCAGATCTCGTACGACGGGACGCGCCGGGTGCTGGCCAAGCGGCTCGCCAACGGTGACGTGGCGGTCGCCCTGTTCAATGCGGGCGGCTCCACCACGACGATGTCGACCACCGCCGCGGCGATCGGCAAGTCCGGCGGCTCCTTCACCCTGCAGGACGCCTGGACCGGTGCGACGACGACCACGACCGGCGCCATCAGCGCCGCCGTCCCCGCCCACGGCACCGTGGTCCACCGGGTCAGCGGGGGAACCAGCACGCCACCGGCCACCACCACGTTCGTCAGCGCCGCCTCGAGCCGCTGCCTCGACGTCCCGAACGGGGCCACCGCCAACGGCACCCAGCCGGTCGTCTGGGACTGCAACGGCGGCGCCAACCAGCGCTGGACCCGTGCCGGGCAGACCCTGCAGGCGGTGGGCAAGTGCCTGGACGCGCCGCTCGGCGCGACAGCCGGCTCCAAGGCGCAGCTCTGGGACTGCAACGGCGGCGCCAACCAGCAGTGGACGCTCAACGGCGACGGCACGGTCCGCGGCGCCGCCTCCGGTCTCTGCCTGGACGTCGACCGCAACCTGACCGCCAACGGCACGGTCGTCCTGCTGTGGACCTGCACCGGCGCCGCCAACCAGCGATGGAGCCGGGTCTGATGCTGAGAAGACTCCTGTGGGCCGCCGCGCTGGTGTGCGCCGGCCTGGCCGTCCCGTCCGCCGCGCAGGCCGACAACCCGATCGTGCAGACCATCTACACCGCCGACCCCGCGCCGATGGTCCACAACGGGCGCGTGTACCTCTACACCGGCCACGACGAGGACGACTCCACCTACTTCACGATGAGGGAATGGCGGGTCTACTCGTCGGCCGACATGGTCAACTGGACCGACCACGGCTCCCCGATGAGCCTGGCCACCTTCAGTTGGGCCAGTGCCGACGCGTGGGCCGGACACGTGGTCGCACGCAACGGGAAGTTCTACTGGTACGTACCGGTCAAGAACCGGTCCACCGGGCGGATGGCCATCGGCGTCGGCGTCGCCACCAGCCCGACCGGGCCGTTCACCGACGCGCTCGGCCGGCCGCTGGCCGAGAACGGCGAGATCGACCCGCACGTGCTCGTCGACGACGACGGCCAGGCCTACCTCTACTGGGGCAACCCCAACCTCTGGTACGTGCGGCTGAACCCCGACATGATCAGCTACTCCGGCGGCGTCAACCGGATCCCGCTGACCACCGCCGGATTCGGCGCCCGCACGGGCGACCCCAACCGGCCCACGCTGTACGAGGAAGGCCCCTGGGTCTACAAACGCAACGGGCTCTACTACAACGTGTTCGCCGCCCGGTGCTGCTCGGAGTTCATCGGTTACTCCACCGCGCCGACACCGACCGGCCCGTGGACGTACCGCGGAACCGTCATGCCCACCCAGGGCGGCAGCTTCACCAACCACGCCGGCGTCATCGACTTCAACGGCGGATCGTACTTCTTCTACCACAACGGCGCGCTGCCCGGCGGCGGCGGATTCACCCGCTCGGTCGCCGTGGAGAAGTTCACCTACAACGCCGACGGCACCCTGCCGACGATCACCATGACCAGCGCCGGGGCGCCGCAGACCGGAACGCTCCATCCGTACGTGCGGCAGGAGGCCGAGACCATCGCCTGGAGCTCCGGCGTGGAGACGGAGCGGTCCGGCGCCGGCGGCATGAACGTCGGCTACCTCGACAACGGTGACTACATCAAGGTCAAGGGGGTCGCCTTCGGCGCCGGAGCGACCTCGTTCTCGGCCCGGGTCGCGTCCGCGGCCGCCGGCGGCCGCATCGAACTGCGGCTCGGCAGCCTCACCGGCCCGGTCGCCGGAACGTGCACGGCCCCGGGCACCGGCGGCTGGCAGAACTGGACCACCGTCACCTGCCCGGTCAGTGGCGCCACCGGCACCCGGGACCTGTACCTGCGCTTCACCGGCGGCAGCGGCTACCTGTTCAACGTCGACTGGTGGCAGTTCGCCGGAGCCGCCGTCGGCAAGGAGACGTCCTGACCGCCTCCCGGCCCGGCGCCGCCGGTGCTGGTGAAGGCGGCCGAACGCGGATGAGCGCCGTCAACCTGATCGGCCTGACCGTGGTGGGGGCGACGAGCCCGGCCAGGATGGTGGCGTCGTCGGCCCGCCCGCGAACACGATCGGTGGTGCACATGCTTCCGGGGGCCGATCTGATGCTGCTGTCGCGATCACCTCGACCGTCTGGCTAAGCGGCCAGGGAGGCGAGGATCATCTCTTGTGCGGCGCGGACCGTGACCGCGAAGGCGGCCGGATCCCGGCCGATACGTTCCGCGCCGGCGCGCATGACACCGGACAGCAGTTCCACGGTGAGGTGCGGGTCGCCGACGTCGCGGAATTCGCCGCGCGCAATCCCGTCCCGGACGACGTGTTCCACTCCGACCACGATGGCGTGGAACGGGTTGTCCGGTTTCCGGGGCCCGTCGGCGGCCGGCATGCGGGTGCCCGGCCGGAACATCAAGTGCATGGCCGGGTCCGTGAACGCCGCCAACACCTCCTGGATGATCTTCAGCATGCGCTGCGCTGCCGGCTCCGCGGAACGCGCGGCGATGGCGGTCACCCGCTCGACCGTGGGCCGGCCTCTACGCTCGGTCAACGCCATGACCAGGGTGCTCTTGTCGGGCGCATAGTTGTACAGGGTGTTGCGCGCGAGGCCGGCCCGGGCGGCGATGTGGCCCATGTTGATCGAGTCGTAGTCGCGTTCGAGCAGCAATTGCCGTATCGCCTCGGCGAGGTCGGCCCACACCAGTTCGTGGTGCTCCTCGAGGTTGACTCCCCGGATACGCGGCATCCGATCATCCTCCTTCGATGGGGTTCCGTGCCCGCCGGGCGTGTCGTGCCCTGGCGCGCAAGGGCGGTCGGTGACTACGCGGTGGCTTGCTTCGGGTAATGGCGGCGCAGGTTGGCGGCGAGAATCCGGTCGAGCGTGCGGTCGGACAGTATCCGGGTCAGGGGGATGATCATGGCGGCGTCCCGGCCGGCGGTGTAGCGGGCGCGCGGCCTGCGGGTCGTCACGGCCTTCACGATGACCCGGGCGGCGGCATCGGCGGTCAGGCCCGATGCGGTGCCCGAGGTCATCAAGGCGTTGTTCGCCTGGACCAGACCGCCGTAGCGCTCGGCCTGTTCCGGTGTCATCCGCGCGGCCACGTCGTTCGCCGCCGCGACCCCGCGGGCGGCCATCTCCGTGCGGACGCCGCCGGGCTCGACCACGACCACGCGTACGCCCAGCGGCGCGACCTCCCGGCGCAACGAGTCGCTGACCGCTTCCAGGGCGAATTTCGCGCCGGCGTACGCGCCGTAGGTGGCCATGGCGGCCCGGCCACCGATCGAGCTGATGTTGATCACTCGGCCCCTACCGCGCAACAGGGCCGGCAGGAGTGCCTGCGTGACGGCGATGTGGCCGAACAGGTTGACTTCGAACACCCACCGCCACTGCTCCAGGGGCAAGGCTTCGACCGGCCCGTTCACCTGGATGCCGGCGTTGTTGACGAGCGCGTGCAACTCGCGGGGGTCCGCGGCGACCCGGGCGGCGAGTGCGCTCACGTGCTCGGACTCGGTGATGTCGAGGATGACCGGTTCGATGCCGGCCGCCCGGATGGCGTCGCCGTCGCGATCGCGTCGCACCCCGGCCAGCACGTGGAATCCCCGGCGAGCCAGTTCGCGGGCGGCTGCCGCGCCCATGCCCGTGGAGGCTCCGGTGACGACGACCAGCTTCTGGGTCTCGCCGCCTGTACCCGTGTTCCTTGCCTGCTTCGTCACGACGTCATACTCCTTTATGCGACTACCTGTCGTAAACATTACGACGTTCTGTCGCGAAAAGCCAGTGTCAGGGCTGCTGCCCAGCGTCCGGAGCGGGAGGGATCCGGGGCACCTCCCGCGTCATCCGCACCCGGAGCGCATCGTGGAGGACGTCCACCTGCTCGTTGAGTCGCTCGATCTCCACCAGCGCGGCGGCCCGGTCGCCCGAGAGTCTGCCGATCGCCTCGTGATGGCCTGCCCGCGCGTCACTGTCGATGGTCGAGGCCGGCAGGTGGGCCTCGCTGAGGATCCGGTCCGCTGTGCCGCGGGCGGTGTTCCGCAGCGCGCCGGCCTCGCGCGCGGCATCACCGACGTAGGAGTCGGCGAACTGCTGCGCGATGGCGACGAACTCTCCCGGCGCCGTGGCCGGTGGCGCGGCCCGGGCGTGGGCCGGCTCCGCCCGGAGGTCGCGACGGCGCCGCTCGCTCGCCGTCAGTTCCGAGGTGAGCCGCTCGAGTCGCTCAGCGAGGTCGTCCACCGAGGGACCGTCCGGCCGCAGTCGCTCCCGCATCGTCCGGTTCTCCGCCTGCAGGCGGGCGAATTCCGCGTGCGCCGCGGACAGGAATGCGTCGACCACGTCGCCGTCATAGCCGCGCCGACGGTAAGTCGCCGGACTGAAAACCACGTCACGAATATCTGTCGCGTTAAATGAAGCTTTCTTTTTGATATGCGATGTACGCGTTCCCGCGCGTTGCGAACCGACGGTTTCGTCACTGTCGCGGGTGTCGGTCCTCGGCTTCACTGTCGTGGCTCCCGGATCGTGTGCGGAAAGGTCGTCGTGCCCCGGTCGGGTGACCTCGGCGAACGGGGGCGCGGAACGGCGGTTGTCGCTGCTGTCAGCCCCACCAACAGGAATAACGCGGTGGGCAGGACTCCGGATCAACGCCGTCGGCAGGCATGCCGTGGTGTGCGTGACAGAGAATGGGCATCGGTTCGGAGTATGGTGGGGAAGGCCGTTCGTTTGAATCGATCAAAACGAACTTCGCGGCCTTTTCGTCGCGGTCGGCGACAATCCACGAGATACCCCCGTTGACGATTCTGTCGACCGTGTGACTTAATGCAGAGCCCGTCCGCTGACATCGACCCGAGGTCCATCTTGTTCGAGTACGCATCGTGACGCCCGCCGACGATTCCACGCGTGATCCCGGGCTGCGTATCGGCCGATGGGTGCCCGACATACCGGACACGAAGCCCCGCCCGGGACTGCGCCACCGGACCGGCCCGGTCGTGCCGGCTCACCGCGAGCCGGCGGTCGCCGCCCGGGAGCCGGAAACCGTCGGCGGGCCGGCGGAGCCCCGGCGCCGGGTCCTCCGGTCGTCGCGGCGCCGGCTGGTCGCCATGGGCCTCACCGGCGCCGCGTCCCTCCTGGTCGTCACGATCCTGCTGCAGCCCGGCGCCCGTCCGGCCGAGTTCCGCGCCGATGCGGCATCACCCGCCGTGCCGGAGCCTAGCCGGCCCGCCGGGCCCACCGCCGGGTCCGCGACCCCCTCGGTGGACGCCGCGGCCACCACACGCCCGCCGGAGCCGTTGCAGCGACTGTCCGCCGCCGCGACGCTCGGAACCCGGCCGAGCCCGTCCGCCACGGTCCACGTCACCGTCGTCCCGGCACAGCAGGAAGGCGAGGTGCGGTCCCTCGTCCACGACCACGGCACCGCGATCCAATTCGTCAACGGCCGCGACGAACCCGTCGTCCTCTACTGGCTCGACTACCAGGGGACCAGGGAGCGTTATGCGGTCCTCGGCAGCGGCGCCTCACGCCGGCAGCCGACGTTCGTCAGCCACCCGTGGGTGATCACCGACCTGACGGGCCGCGCCCTGACCATCGTCCTGCCCGCGAGCCGGCCCGCCCAGGCGACGATCACCTGACTCTCACCTCGTCGGCGGCGCCGAGGCAGCCGTGACCGGGGCGCAGACGGTCAGGAACGATCGCTGGTTCTCGCGCCGCACGTCCGCCGGGCTCATCCAGCCGCTCTGACCGAACAGGTAGCTCTCCGGCGGATGCTCCGCAGACTCGCGCAGCACCTCGGCGACGTCCACCCGGGCCCCGTACGCCTGCGGCCCGTCGACGGAGAAGTTGATCCATGCGGCCTTGGTCCAGTCGTACGCCGCGGGCAGTGGTGTCTCCACCCGGAGAGGCCCGCCGGTGTCCGGAGCGGAACCCCCGCCGGCGGTCAGCAGGTCCATGCGCTCCACCGGCACGCCCGGCTGCGGCGCCGTCCACACCTGCTCCGCGCTCTCCGCGGTGCCGACGTCGAAGACCAGCCGCAGGCGGATGACGCCCTGGCACGGGGTGCCCGTCCACAGTCTCAGGACGCCGTCGTCGACCCGGAACCCGGCCGCCACCGGCAGCGGTGGCGCGAACGGCGCCTCGGTGTCGCAGGCCGCGGCCGCCGTCGCCACGAGCAGGGCGGCGCAGGCGGCGCGTACCCCTCTAGTGATATCCGCCATCGGAAAGCCCCGCGTCTTCCTCGGTCTCGTTGCCACCGGTGATCTGCTCCCACAGGTAGGAGGAGATGTAGCCGGCATGGCCCTCACGCGCCCACTGCCCGGAGTGGCGCTCCTCGTGGTGCAGCAGCCGATCCAGGTCGAGTCTTCCCTGGTGGGGGCCGTCGTCGCCGGAGTACCAGGCGTGGCCCGACGTCACCATCGTGCGGAGCTGCTGCGCGGCGTCGTCCGGGTCGTCGATGTTGACCATGAACGTGTCGCCCCACGCCGTCCCGCCCTTCTGGCTGAACGGGTCCTGCACGATGTTGCCGCCCAGGCCCATCATCATGCCGTTCGGTGTGGTCACCAGCCGCCCGCCGTTGCCGTGGACGAACCCCACATCCTCGTCGTAGCTCCAGGAGTTCGCCTTCTGCCGGTCGATGATCCGCTGCAGTTCGCCCGACCCGTACGGCGTCGGGGTGAAATCGGTCTTCTCGCCTCCGGCGCCGTAGTCGGTGCCCGCGTTCAGCAGGTAGGTCATCCGCACCGCCTGGGCCGCGTCGTCCCCGCTGACGTCGGTGGGCATCAGGAAGTACGACTTGAAGATCCCGTCGCCGTCCTCGTCCTCGCGGATCTCCTCCATCCCGTCGAGGACCGTGAAAGCCTCCGGCGTGACGTGATGATCGGCGGCGATCGTCGTGATCGTCTCGACCGGCACGCCCCGGCGCACCGCGTTCTCCAGCCACTGCCGGTAGAAACCGGTCGGGGCGGGCCCGGTCAGCAGGCCGGCGTCGCGCAGCGCCTGCTCCATCTCGACCACCCCGGCGTCGATCGCGCCGCCCTTCCTGGCGCCGGCCAGGGTGGTCGCCTCATGGTCGCTGATCTTGCGGTCCCGGGCGAGTTGCAGCACCCGGGCCAAGGAGGTGTCGATGCGGTTCGCCGCGGTGAGGATCGCCGCGGTCTCCTGCTCCAGCCGGGCCCTGACACCTTCGCGGTGACGGTGCGCCTCGATGCGTTCCTCAGCCTCGAACCGGGACGTCGGCGGCGGGTCGGCGGGCTTGTGGTCCACGATCGCACCGCTGCCGGTGATGTGGAACTGATAGGTGCCGGCGAGGGAGTCGTTGTCGGCGACCCGCCGGGTCAGCGCCAGCACGTCGTCGGCCGCGGTGTGCAGAGCCCGTTCGACGGCGGACAGCTCCGCGACCAGGATCTCCGCCTCCTCACGGGTGCCGGCCAGCGAACGGCGGGCGCTCTCACCCGCGGGCCCGTGCCAGTCCGGCAACCGTCCCGCATCGTCGAGCTCGTCCTGCAGCCCGACGAGCTCGTCCTGCCGGGCACGCAGATCGGTGGCCAGCGAATCCAACGGCCCGGCGTTCCACCTGCGGACGTCGTCGTAACCCGCCGTCATCCGCCGAACGCCTTCTTCGCGGCGTCGTCACTGGCGGAGTAGTCCGTCGCGGCCGCCACGACCGATGCGCTCCACCGGTCGATGTCGCCGGCCCACTTCCCCGCACGCTCGTCGAACACCGACGCCAGCGCGGGCGCGCCGGTCGCCGCCACCCCACCCGGCAACGCCGTCGCGATCGCCCCCAGGCCGGCGCCCGGGTGCACCGTCCGGGCCTGGTCCGCCGCGGATCCCGCCGCCTCGGCGGCACGCCGCAGCTGACCGATCTGAAGCTCGAATCCGCTCACGTCCGTGATCGCCACCCTCCACATCGGCCATCCGGCACGGTACTAAAGATCCGCAGAGGCCGCTGCACCGATCCGGGCGGTGACGGCGTGACCGGGGCTCGGAGGACGCCGGAGCCTGGGCGCGGGCCAACTCGCCAACAGCCGCACGGCATCGCCGGCTGCGGATCCCCGGGGCGCTGAGCAGGGTCATCGACAGGCCGGGGTCGGCCGTCAGCTGCATCGTCTCGAAATTCAGGCCGAACTCGCCGACGACCGGGTGGCGGAACTGCTTGACCCCGGTGCGCGTGCCAGGGCGTCCAGGACGCTGTCGGAGGCGCCGGCCACGGACGATGTCACCGCTTCAGAAGGCGATCATGGTCCTTCGTGGTCGGCGTGTTCCAGGTCGAGGAGGTAGCCGAGGGTGCTCCAGGCGGCGCTGTAGCGGAGGCCGGTGTGCTGGACGACCGTGACGTCCTCGCCTCGCCCCTGGGGGAGACCGCCGCTGCCGGATCTGCCGTCCAGACGGACGATGCGGTGGACGAGCCATGTCCGTACGGCGTGGCGCAGCAGTTCCGCCTCGGGTTCGTAGGCCCCGGTCTCGTACGGTTCAGCGATGCTGAGCTGGCCACGCACACGCGTCCACGTGCCCGGCTCGGGAACGGGCGCGGCCGGATCCGAGCCGGCTTCCCGGTACACCTCGAAGGCCGACGAACCGGGCGACGGCCCGGTGTCCGCCTCGCTGACATAGATGCCGAGCCCGTCGACGTCGAGCATCCACCCGGCGGTCCAGACGGTGCTCTCCATGGCGACAGCCCGGCCGACGAGGTCATGGACGCTGCGGGTCTCCGGGTGCCGGTGATCACCGGGGATGGAACTCGCCGCCGGCCGGCGGTCGTCATCTGCGCTCAGCCGGGTGCGGTACCGGCAGTACAGCGACAGAGGCATCTCGACCATGCCACCGACCTCGGCAGTGAATCCGTCGCTGGCCACCATGTGGCCGGGAACGAAGACATCGCGCCACATCGATGAACGTGGTGAGAGCGGAATGCTCGACTCGCGCCGCATCAGAACGGCACGGGGCCGTCGCCCTTCAAGGACATCAGCAGCTGCGTGGCGAGAAGCTTGCGCATGCCGGTGACCGCGACCGCTCCGACGCGATCATAGGGCAGTTCCAGCTGCAGCCCTTCGCCCGCGTTGCGAAGGTCCGTCGTGATCTCGTCGGGACGGAACGTGCCGCCCCAGCCGTTGATCCCGCCACGCTGGTTGGTGCTGAGCGAGGCCATGCCCGAGATGCATGCGCCGTCGATCAGGATCAGCTTCGCGGGACCCGAATAGGTGGTTGTCATGGTGATCTCCTCCAGGGTGCCGCACGGTGTGACCGTGGCTGCGGCTGTCGAGCCTGGCGGCGGCGTGGGTAACGCCGAACGGCAGTCCGCTGAGATCAGCGGACGGCCGTTCGGCGCGCGTCCATCAGAGCGGGCGGATGTTCTCCGCCTGCGGGCCCTTCTGGCCCTGGGTGATGTCGAACTCGACCTTCTGGTTCTCCTCGAGACTGCGGTAGCCGCTCGTCGCGATCGCGGAGAAGTGGGCGAAGACGTCAGCGCCGCCGTCGTCCGGGCTGATGAAGCCGAAACCCTTGTCGGCGTTGAACCACTTCACGGTGCCAGTAGTCATGTCTGCTCCTTCGCAGGCCGTTCCGAGACCGCACTGTGCGGACTCATATGCCGCCGCGTTGATCACCCGCGTCGAAACGACACGAAAAACGAAAAAGCGCCTGGATGGTTTGACAAACCCATCAGGCGCCCGAAAACGTCTACGGAAATCAAAACTGCAACGGGACCAACATAGCACGTGATCGGCCGGCCGTCCCGACAGTGGTCGGGTACCCGGTCGGTGTCGCGAGGCCACACCCGCGATTTCGTATGCTGCCCGGTATGGATCCGTCGGTCGAAGTGGCGCTGTCCGGGATGCTGGCGGCGGCCGAGGACGCGACGCCCGTGAACGCTGTCGAGGCCGTGACCAGGGAACTCGGCGCCGCCCTGCACGCCCGCACCATCTCCTTCCTCATCACCGACCTCAGCGGCCGGGCCCTGGTCCGGCTCGCGCACGTCCCGTTCGACAGTGCGGCGAACGGCCGGCGGGACGGCGGCGAGGTCGCGACAGTGGTCCCCTTCGACGGCGGCCCTCAGGAGGAGGCGCTCCGCACCCAGACCGTCCAGGTGGTGAGCGGCGACACGACCTGGACCGTCCTGGCCCCGGTCACCGAACGCGGGGAGGTGATCGGCCTGCTGGAGATAACGATGCCCGCGGAGCCGACACCGCAGGCGCTGGCCGAGATCGTACGGACCGCTCATGCGCTGGCGTTCGTGGTGATCGCCAACCGCCGCCACACCGACCTGTTCGAGTGGGGACAGCGCACCACCCCGTTCAGCCTCTCCGCCGAGATCCAGCGCCGGCTGCTGCCGGCCGCCTTCACCTGCGAAGGCGGCTCGTTCACCCTGTCCGGCTGGCTGGAACCGTCGGCGAGCATCGGCGGGGACACCTTCGACTACAGCCTGGCCCGCGACACCCTGCATTTCAGCGTCACCGACGCCATGGGCCACGGCGTGACCAGCGCCCTGATCGCCACCCTCGGCGTGGGGAGCCTGCGCAACTCCCGCCGGGCCGGGCACAGCCTCACCGAACAGGCCGACCGGGCCGGCGCCGCGATCGCCGAGCACGCCCCGGTCCGCGGGGCGTTCCTGACCGCCGTCCTCGGCCGCCTCGACCTGAACACCGGGACATGCGACATGGTCAACGCCGGGCACGTGCCGCCCATCCTGATCCGCGACGGCAGCCCCCGGGAGCTGGCCCTGCCCCGCAGCCTCGCTCTCGGCATGTTCCCCGGCCGGAGGGCCCGTGGGGGCGCGGTCACGCTGCGGCCCGGCGACCGGCTGGTGATCGTCACCGACGGCATGCACGAACGCCGGGCCGCCGCCCTCGACCTGACGGCCCGCCTCCGGGGACTGCACGCCCTGCATCCGCGCGAGGCCGTACGGGCCCTGGCCGACGGGGTCCTCGCCGTGGCCGGGCCCACTCTCGAGGACGACGCCACCCTGCTGATCATCGACTGGCACGGCCACCACGGCCGGCCTCGTCGCAGTGACGGGGGCGCCGACGTGTCCGCCGCCACCTCCGCCGACTGCCGCTGACCACACCGATGAAGAAGTCGTATTGGTGACGGCGTCTCACCTGCCGTCGGGGGTACGGTCGCCGGGCCATAGCCTCGTCTCCGCAGGAGCCCGCCATGCGCGCCGAAACCGCTGCCGACCTGCTGCGCCCGTACCTCGGCAAGCGTCTGCTGACGCCGCGGGACGACGACTATCCCGCCGCCCGGCGGGTCTGGAACGCCGACGTGGATCGCCGGCCGGCGATGGTCGCGGTCTGCGCCGACGCGACGGAGGTGGCACGTGCGGTCGGCGCGGCGCGGGACGCCGGTCTGCCTCTGTCGGTACGCGTCGGCGGGCACGACTGGGCCGGCCGGGCCATCCGTGACGGCGGCCTGGTCGTCGATCTGACCCGGATGCGCGGTGTGCGTGTCGACCCGGCCGCGCGGGAGGCGACCGTCCAGGGCGGCGCGCTCACCGCCGACCTGCTGGCCGCCGCGACCCCGCGCGGTCTGGCCGCCGCGACCGGGGTGGTCAGTTCGGTCGGGCTGGCCGGGCTCACCTCCGCCGGTGGGTACGGCGCGCTGATCGGCAGTGCCGGTCTGGCTCTGGACAACCTGCTCGGTGCGGAGGTGATCCTCGCCGACGGCAGCACCGTGACGGCGGGACCCGATCTCTTGTGGGCGCTGCGCGGCGGGGGCGGCAACTTCGGGGTGGTCACCCGAATGCGTTTCCGCCTGTACGAGCTTCCGCTCATCCTCGCCGGCATGCTCATGTTCCCGCCGGCGGAGGCGGCCGCGGTGCTGTCCGGGTACGCCGAGGTGGTGGCCGACGCCCCGGACGAGCTGACCGTGATGACCGGGTTCCTGCCCGGCCCGGACGGGCGGGCGACACCGTTCCTCTGCCCGTTCTACTGCGGCACCGACCTGTCCGCGGGGGAGCGCTGGGTGACGCGGCTGCGGTCGCTGGGTCATCCGGTGGTCGATCAGGTCGGCCCGATGCCGTACCCGTCGGCTCTCGCCATGTTCGACGGCAACGTCTCCGACCGCAACCACTACCTGCTGCGCAGCCGCTGGTTCCGCACGGTCGACCCCGCTGTCGTGCGGGCCCTCATGGCCGGCGCGGAGGCGCTGCCGTCGCCGTACTCGGCGCTGATCGTCAACAGGTTCCACGGCGCGGCGGCCCGGGTCGATCCCGCGGCGACAGCGTTCGCGCTGCGCACCCCGCATCAGGTGGCGGAGATCATCGCGGTGTGGCCGCCCGGCCAGAAGGCGGACCGTTGCGCGGGGTGGGCCGACACGGTGGCGGCGGCGCTCGACGAGGGCGCGCTGCCCGGCGGCTACCCGAACCTGCTGGGCCCCGCGGAGGACGAGCGGGCCCGGGATTCCTACGGCCCGAACCTCGGCCGTCTGCTGACCCTCAAGCGACGGTACGACCCCGACAACGTGTTCTCGGCCGTCCCCGCCCTCGTCGACTGACCGCCGCGTCCGCTCGCGCCTCGGTAGATCTCACCGATAGTCACCTTTTGTCGAGGTGCCGTCATGAGCCCCGATCCCAGGCCGCACTGTACACAGCGTAGCCGTTCGGGTTCGTACGGTTGTTTGATCTCTGTGCTCGCACTCTGTGTGTCAGGCACTACTTTCAGGCGTATGAGCCGATGAAAAGCTTGATCAACGATCATGGTGAAGAATGTGGACAGTGTGCCATCTACATTCGGGTTCCCTCACGGACAGTCAATCGCCAAGCTGGTACCGACTGGGGGATGCAATGAGCGAAGTGATGGCGGGACCACCATCCGACTACGGAGCGCTGATCATCGCCATGGTGGTGGCGGCGGGGGTGCTGGCGGGACTGATTCGGGCTTATCTCGCCCACCGGACGCGGTTGCACGCCGAGCGCGAAGCCTCCGCACGGGTCGCCGCCCGTGCCACGGGGCTGATGGGGCTCGCGGAGCGGCACCGTGGCGTCGTTCGCATCGTGGAGCGTGACCGTGACGGGCACCGCGAAGTGGAGTTCGGCGGCCGGGAGCCGCTGCTCGGCAACGACGGTGAGGAGGCGGCGTGAGCGTGACGAACGGCTCCGCGGCCCTGATGCCGGAGCCTGCTGACGAGCACGAGGCGGCGAAGGCGGAGGAGGCGCGTCTCCAGGCGATGTACGCCGAGGAGTTCCTCGTCTTCACCGAGAACAGCTACCACATCGTGGAACGAGGCCTGCGCGCGTGGTGCTTCGACCGGGAACTGGTCGAGGACGCCCTGCACGAGGCCTACCTGCAGGGCAGGGTGCAGTGGCCGAAGATCAGGGACTACGTCGAACCGGCGGGCTGGATCGTGATCGTCGCGCGGAACAAGATTCTCAACGAGCAGAGCAGGCGTCAGCGGGAAGCGGCGGGAGCGCCCGAGAATCTGCCGCCCGTGCCGCAACCCGGCCCCGCCGACGCATGGGAGGCCCAGGACCTCCTGCGCGGCTGGCTGCACCAGCTGCCGCCGCGGCACGCGGAAGTGTTCCAGATGGACCGTGAGGGCTTCTCCAACGAGGACATCGCCCGCCTCCTCGGCCTGGCCGACATCAGTGTCCGCAGCTACAAGGCCGCGGCCAAGAGCAGGCTGCGGCAGCTCGCCGAAGCCGCCGGGTTCGTGCACCCGGACACCGGCCGGCGTCCAGGAGGTGCTCATGGACCTCGATGACATCCTGCAGCTGGCCGGGACCCATCAGCCGAGTCCGCTGGAGCTCGCGCGTGCCCGGCGACTGGCCCGGAGAGTCCAGGCCGAGTACGACCTCTCACTCGCCGAGGGCTACCCGATTCTCGTCGACACCGACCCCACCGACCCGCTCACCGGCCGAGTCGACGAAGTGACCCGGATCGCGCGGGCCGCACAACTGGCGAAGCGGGGCACCATCACCTGGACCACGGGTGCGGGTGGCGGCGCCGACCTCCTCGCATGGTCCGACGAAATGGCCATGATCTTCGGATACGCGCCGGGGATGCTGCACCTGACGCCGGTGGAGACGCTGGCTGAGCTGGTGCATCCGGGCGACGTCGCGACGGTTCGCGACGCCGTGGAGACGGCGTGGGCGCAGCAGCGTCCCGGCGAGGTCACCTTCCGGGTCGTCCACCCGGGCGGCAGTATCCGCTACGTGCACTGCCACATCGAGATCCTGACGACGGCCGGGGTCCCGTCGGGCATCGCCGCCACCGGCGAGGACGTCACCGCCCTGGAGCTGGCTCGCCAGGAACGTCGTCGACTCGCCACCCGCAACGAGATGATGCGCGCCGATCTCGCCGCACGGGACTTCCTGACCGGCCTGCCGACACGCGGTTACTTCACCGAGGAGATCGACAGGGCGAGGCGTACGACCGACGGTGCTCTCGTCGTCGTGGCGACCCAACCCGCCACCCGCCTTGTCGGCGCCGTCACCGACGAGGCCAACGACCGGCTGAACTCCGACATCGCTGCCCTGCTGCGCATCGCGGCCGGAACGGACGTGCCCTGCGGCATCGTCGGACCCGGCCTCTGGGGTGTGCTCATCACCTCGCCGTGGGACGGCACGGCGCCGGCCGAATCGCTCGTGGCACGGATCGTCGAGCGACTGCGCCGCCACCTGTTCACCGCTCAGGAGACCGCCCTGCGCCTCAACGCCTGGGCCGGCATCGTCCGCTTCGGCGCCGGTGCGACCGCCACCGGATTCGAGCTGCTGGTCGATGCCGAGGACGCGGCTCGAGAGGCACGCCGCAGAGGCGACGCCGTCAATGTCATGCGCCGGCCGGAGCAGAGCCGGGAACGGGCGGCCCGCTGCCGAACGCGGGTCCAGCGAGCGGTGGCGGCCAACTCGTTCCTGCTCTACGCCCAGCCCATCGTCGACCTCGGCCTCAACCAGATCACCCGGCACGAGATCCTGCTCCGGGTACGGGGACATACCGGCGACCCGGTCGCCCCGTGGGGGTTCCTCGATGTCGCTGAGCGTTTCGGTGAGATCCTCGCTGTGGACAAGTGGGTCGTCGACCACGCCCTCGAGCTGATCGGCCAAGGCGCGCAGACATCCCACTACCAGATCAACCTTTCCGGGAAGTCCCTCGCCGACCCCGGCCTGCTCGCCTTCGTGACCGAGGCGATCCACCGGCACCAGGTGGATCCCGAGTGCCTGACGTTCGAGATCACCGAGACCGCGCTGATCGAGAACCGCAACGAGGCCCTGGCGTTCGCCACGGGCATCCGTGAGATCGGCTGCCAACTCGCGCTCGACGACTTCGGCACCGGGTACGCCGCCCTCGCCTACCTCAAGCACCTGCCGGTGGACCTGGTCAAGATCGACGGCGTCTTCGTCGTCGACCTGAGCCAGTCGCCGCCGGACCAGGCCCTCGTCTCCAAACTCGTGGAACTGTGCCACGCCCTCGGCATCCGTGTCGCCGCCGAATGCGTCCCGGATCAGCGGACGATCGACTTGCTGCGCGAGTACGGAGTGGACTTCGCGCAGGGCTACCGACTCGGCCGGCCGGTCCCGTTCGCGGCGAGCCTCCAGGCGCCGGAGAACACGATCGAGATGGAACTGTGGCTACCGGAACCGCGTACGGCCCTGGGGTGAGCAGCGCTTCCTCAGCCCGGTCGACGGCCTCGACCGGGCGAAGGTCGTTCCTGACGCTTCGCCGTCGTACGCCGATCAGGGATCGCCTGGCCGTCGACCGCAACCGACCTGACCTCGTTCGCGGCGGCGTTCGCGACGGACCGGTCCGTTCTCGCCGCCCCCGAGGTGTACCTGCGCGCGTTCGGGCCGGGCGCCGGTACCAGGAGGGCCGTCCGCGTCAGCGCCGAGGACCGGACCCGGCTGCCGGCCGTCGAGCTGATGCGGAAGGCCGCCGAACTGCAGATGCCGCTTCTCGGCGACCGCCGCACCGTCGACGGTGTCGGCCGCTACCGTGACGGCCTCCATCGGGGTCGCCCGTCCTTCTACCTGTGGGGGGCCGCGAGTAGGTTGGAGACCCATCTCGCCGAGACGATCCGCACCCGGTAGGGGACGTCAGGGCGTCCAGGGGCCGGGCGCGGGGTGCGGGGGACGCGGCGCGGGTGCCGGTTTGCGGGCGAAGAAGGCGCGCACCGGGCGGGGCACGGTCAAACCCAGCAGAACGGCGAGGGGTACGGCGAACATGGCCAGCCCGAGGAGCGGGGAGCTGCCGCCGAGCAGCGCGATGAGCAGCATGAACGCGCCGACGACCGTGGTGAGCGTGGCCAGCACGATCGCCGCGATCCAGGCCCACGACCGGCCCCGGGTCAGTTGAAAGGCCAGGAACACGTAGAACACCGAGAGCGCCAACGGGATCGCGTTGAGCGCCAGGAACATGGTGCGTCCGCCGGTGGGCCACCCGCCGCCGGTGAACGTCAGCGCGGTCTGCACGACGAGCCGGACGATGTTGAGGATGCCGAGCAGCGCCACACCGGCCGCGACCATCTGCACGGCACGGGGTGTGCCGACGGTCTCCTGCGCCATCGCTGATCCTCCACCCGGGACGCCGTACACGGTCGGTGAAGATCGTAGATGGCTCCGGGATCGGGCGCGCACGGCGTACCCGAAATCATTTGTTTACATGAATGAATCTCACTGGCATCCTCGGGCGCATGAGCTTTGACAAACGGGGGAGGCGGCCGGCGCGCTCCCTGGTGGCGCTCGTCGCGATGACGTTGCTGGCCAACCTGCTGGTGCTGGTCCACGGCAGCGCGGCGCAGGCGGCGGCGCCCAAGCTGATGGTGGTGGGGGACTCCATCAGCCAGGGGATCGAGGGCGACTACACCTGGCGGTACCGGCTGGCCACCCATCTGAGCGGGACGGGGGCCGATTTCGTCGGACCGTGGACCGGCACCACGAAGGTGCCGGCCGAGTTCGACGGCGGCGGCTCGCATACCGGCGCGTACCGTCCCGGCATCAGTTTCGACAGCGCCAACCTGGCCCAGTGGGGCTGGCAGATGCACCAGGCCAAGGACGTGGTGGGCGGTCACGTGTCCACCTACCAGCCGGACTACCTGCTGGTCGAGCTCGGCTTCAACGACCTCGGCTGGGGTGTCAACGAACCGGCCGGGCTGCTCAACGACTTCGAGTGGTTCGTCTACCACGCCCGCGCGGCGAAGCCGGACGTCCGCATCCTGGTCGCCAACGTCCTGCACCGCACCCCACTGGAGGTGCACCCGGACCTGCCACAGAAGATCACCAACTACAACGCGATGCTCGCCGCCCGGGTGCCGCAGCTGTCCAGCGACATCTCACCGATCCGGGTGGTGGACATCGACAGCCCGTTCGACGAGAACCGGGACGCCTACGACGGTCTGCACCCCAACATCCGCGGGGAGTACGTGATCGCGAACGCGTTCGCGGCCACCCTCAACAGCTCCTTCGGGTTGGGCGGCGCCCCGGCCCCGATCCCCACCAGCCTGCCCGCGCCGCTCAAGCCGGGCGCGCCCACGTCGATCACCGCCGTGCCGGTCGGCGACAAGATCAAGGTGAGCTGGTCGCACGTCTTCGGCGCCACCGACTACGAGTTCTGGCAGCGGGACGCGACCGCCGGCGCGCCGTTCACCAAGGGCATCTACAACATCGGCGCGGACAGCTGGACCGCCGACCTGCTGCCGGCCGGGCACACCATGCAGTTCTACGTGCGCACCCGGCGAGGCGACAGCCACACCAGCGGCGCGTCGGCGACCGCGACGGCCACCGTCCGGGCGCTTACCGCCCCGCGGTTCTGGGTGACGACCAACCCCGCCGAGCCGTACACGGTGACCGTCCACTGGGATGCGGTCGCGGGAGCCGACGACTACAACGTCTACGGTGCCTCGGGCTGCGGCAGCGTCCCACCGGCCATCTCGTCGTACACCCTCCAGCAGTTCATGCTCGGCGGCAAGACGAGCTGGACGCAGGAGTTCATCTTCGAGCCGTGCAAGAACTACTTCGTGACGGCCTCCCGGTACGGCGGCGAGACTCCGAAACCGGCGGCCGGAGTCCGTGCCTGGCTCTAATCAGGCAGGGGCCGGGGGCGGCCGACTCCGGTTCACCTCCCCGCGTGGATGGTGCCGAGCCGGCGCTCGGTTCGGCCCACCCGGCCCGTACAAGGTCAGCGGCGACAGCCGGTACGGGGCGGGCTCGCCGTTGGATGCGCTGGAGCGGGGGCCGGCGGTCCGAGGTCGAGCGGGCGGGGCCGGCCGGTCCGAGGTCGAGCGGGCGCTGGAGCGGGCGGGGCCGGCCGGTCCGAAGTTGAGGGGCGTTGAGGCGGGCGGCACCGCCGGTCGAAGTCGAGAGGTGCTGAAGCGGGTGGGCCCGGCGGCCGAGGTCGAGGCGGCGCCGGCTCGACATGGTTGTATGATCGAACCAATTGGTTGTATGGTCGAACCATGCGGGGAGACGACTTCGATCAGGCGCTCGTGCTGCAGGGACGGATCGCCGCTTTCGTGCGGGCGTTCGGATTGCACCAGCCGGACCGCACGCCTTGCGGCACACCGGTTCCCGCGTCGGAGGCGCATGCCGTCAGCGAGCTGGACCGGGACGGCCCGCTGACCCAGGGGGAGCTGGGGAAGCGGCTGCGGCTGGAGAAGAGCACGGTCAGCCGGATGGTGAACCAGTTGATCGGCCGGGGCTGGGTGCGGCGCGCCGACCGCGCCGGTGACGCCCGGCTGGTGTGGCTGGAGCTGACCGCGGACGGCAGCCGTGCCGCCGGCGAGCTGGCGGTGGCCCGCGCGGCCCGGTTCACCGCGCTGCTGCGCAACATCCCGGCGGAGAAACGTCCGCAGGTCATCGAGGCGCTGACCACCCTGGTCGAGGCCGCCGGGCAGCCCACGCCGCTCGAGGTCAACGAGACGGCACGTGGTTGAGGTCCGTGGCGGCGAGCCGGCCGGTCGGCGCCGCTGGAGCCTCGGAGCGGTGCTCGGCGCCGCGACGGGCGCGGCGCCGCACCTGCTGCACCATGCCGGACTGTTCGCCGGCACGGCCTTGCTGGCCGGGCTCGGCGGCGCCGTGCTGTTCGGTGCGCTCGGGCTGGCCGCGATGCTGCCCATGCTGCTGCGGCTGCGCCGCCGGTTCGGCGGCTGGGCGGCTCCGGGCCTCGCGATCGCCGCGTTCGCCGCCATGTTCGCGGTGTCCACGCTGCTCATCGGCCCGGCACTACGCTCCGGCGCGGGCGAGCCGCAACATCCCCACCCGGCCCCGTCGGCGTCTCCCGCCGGCGAGCACACCCGCCACCACGGCTGACGAGGCGATGAGAACAGGCATGAGCGACGACGGCCGCTACACGATCCGGTCCGGACGGGCCTCCGACATCGTCGAGGTCGCCCGTCTGCAAGCTTCGGTGCAGCTGCAACCGGCCACCGGTGGCAGCCCGCACCCGGGTATCGCTGCCTGGGTCGAGGATCTGATGGACGGTCACCCGAGCGTCACGCCCGGCGATTTCCTGGTCGCCGAGGACGCGGCCACCGGCCGGGTGGTGGCCGGCCTGGCCGGGCTGCGCCAGGATTGGAGCCTGGCGGGTCTGCGGCTGCCGGTCGCCCAGGTGGAACTGGTCGGCACGGCGCCGCCGCATCGCGGGAACCGGCTCACCGAGAGGCTGTTCGCCGCACTTCATCAGCGATACGCGGCGGACGGCGTGCCGGTGCAGATGATCGAGGGCATCCCGTACTTCTACCGGCGCCTGGGCTACGAGTACGCGCTGGCCGGCGACGGCGCCGCGACGGTCACCGCGGTCGCGCCGGAGGTCGCCGCGACGGTGCCCGCCACCGCGCCGGAGGTCGCCGCGGTGGCGCACGATCAGCCCGGCGGGTGGACGGCGCGGCCGGCGACCGTCGCCGACACGGACGCCCTCGCCGCCATCGACGGCCGGCTCACCGGCGGCGACGCCTGGAGTTGCCCGAGGGACGCGGCGGTGTGGCGCTACGAGATCGGCGGCCGGCGGGACGCGGACATCGCCCGGCGTACGGTCGCGGTCGTCGTCCGGGACGGGCGGGTGGGTGGCTACCTGGTGCACGGTGCGCGGCTGTCCGCGGCGGGGGAGTTGATCGTGGTGGCGGCCGCCTGCCGGGAACCGGCCGACTGGGTGCGCGCCGCCCCGGTCATGTACGCCCATCTGGGCCATGTCGGCCGGCAGCACGCGGCGCCACCGGAGCGGCCGTTCACCGCGGTGCGGCCGCTGCTCGATCCCCGTCACCCGCTGGTGCGACTCGGGCCGCCCGGGACGCCGAGGCGGCCCCGCGGCTGGTACCTCCGCACCGGCGACCCGGCCGGCCTGCTGGCGCGGCTGCGGCCGCTGCTGCGCGACCGATGGGATGCCGCGGGCTTGCGCTGGCCCGAGCCGGTGATGACGATCGACATGTACGGCCGCGCCGCCCGGCTGGAGTTCCGCGGTGGCCGGCTCACGTCCGTGACGGCCGTGCCCGGCGCGGTCAGCCCGTCCACCGACCCGCGGACGCACGCCGCGATCCCGCCGGGCGCGCTGCTGCAGTTGGCGTTCGGTCACCGGAGCCTGCCGGAGGCGCTGGAGACCTGGCCGGACCTTCTGCCGCGGGACCACCTCACCGGGCACTTCCTGACGGCGGCGTTTCCGCGGGTCCCGGTCGCGCTGTGGCCACGGACCTGACTACCGGGTGCTGTCGCGTTCGACGATCTGGGCCTTCGGCGCCTCGTAGACGGTGTGGGCGGTCGGGTCGCGCATCGCGGCGAGGACGGCGTTGCCGCTGAGTTCGCCGATGCGGCCGACGTCGTGGCTCATCGCCGACAGGGCCGGGACGGTGAGCTGGCACTGGGCGGAGTCGTCCCAGGCCACCACGCCCACGTCCGCCGGAACACGTACCCCGTGCTCCCTGATCGCCGCGAGGCCGGCGACCGCCATGATGTCGTTGTCGTAGACGATCGCGGTGGGCCGGCCGGGGCGGGCGGCCAGCACGGCCGCGGTGGCCGCCCACCCCGACTCCTGCGAGTAGTCGCCTTCGGCGGTGATCAGGGTGAGGCCGCGGTCGGCGGCTTCGGCTTCGATCCCGCCGCGGCGCAGTTGGGTGTGGGCGAACGTCATCGTCCCGGTGACGTGCCCGATGACGGTGTGGCCGCGGCCGGCCAGGTACCGGACCGCGTCACGGCCGAATCCGGCGTCGTCGGTCCAGACGGTCGGCAGCCCGTCGGCGGTGGACGGGTCGCCGAGGACGACTGCCGGGATGCCGAGCCGGCTCACCTGGGCGACCCGGTCGTCGCCGGGCACGAGGTCGACGAGGATCACGCCGCCGACCAGTTCCCGGGCGGCCCACGACTCGTAGGTGGCGCTCTCGGCGGCCCGATCGGTGACCACTTTGACCAGCAGGGACACACCGGCCGGGGTGAGTACGCGTTCGAGTCCCTCGATGAACTCGTGGTAGAAGGGCTCTTCGCCGAGCACCTGCGACGGCCGGGTCAGCACCAGCCCGACGCGCTGCGGTTCCTGGGTCACCGGTCTCCTCCGGGGGTGTGGTCGGGGGCGACCGCGGCCTGGACGACGAGGACGGCGGCGCCGATGCCGGCGGCGTCGCGGGGCTGGGCGGACAGTTCCACGGTCAGGGTGTGCCGGTGCCGGGCGTGGGCCGTGCGTTCCAGGTGGGCGCGCATCCGGCGGGCGTAGATCGAGCCGGCCAGGGCGACGCCGGGGCCGGTGAGCACCAGCCGGCCCAGGTCCAGCAGGTTGACCATGGAGGTGGCGGCCATGCTGAGGTGTTCGGCGGCCCGGTCGAGGACGGCGTACGCCTCCGGGTCGCCGTTGACCGCGGCCCGGGCGATCGCGTCGTACGCAGCAGCCTCGCTGCCGTCGAGGGAGAGCCGTGCCCGCAGCCCGGGGTCGTCGCGGGCCGCGGTCACGGTGGCGGCCGTCGACGCGTACTGCTCGACGCAGCCGAGGTTGCCGCACGGGCAGGGGCGGCCGGCGTAGTCGATGGAGACGTGGCTGAGTTCGCCGGCGTCGAAGCTCGCCCCGCGGTACAGCGCGCCGCCGAAGACGATGCCGGCGCCGATGCCGGTGGACAGGTACACGCAGCCGAAAGCCTGCTCGCGGGACACCCGGCGGCTCCAGAACTCGCCGAGGGCGGCCGCCGCGGCGTCGTTCTCCACCAGGACGGGAACGCCGATCCGTTCGGCCACTTCGGCGCGCAGCCCGGTCAGCGCGGCGGCGGTGTCGGGCCGGCCGGGCACCACGGTCGGCGCGACGATCGCGAGGCCCTCGACGCGCTCGGGCGGCAGGTCGAGGCAGCGGGTGAAGTCGGTGAACCGCCGGGCGAGCCGGTCGGCGGGCCGGATCTCGCCCGGCGCGCGGGGCACGACCTCGCGGCCCACCACGCCGCCGGTGACGTCGACGGCGACGCAGGTGAGCGTCTCCGGGCCGAGGTGGAAACCGACGCCGAACCGGCTGGCCGGGTTGATGGCGATGAGTCTGCGGGGCCGGCCGTGGGCGGAGCCGGCCTGGCCGATCTCGTGGACGATGCCGTCGGTCATCAGGTCGCGCACGATGTTGGAGATGGACGGCTGGGTGAGGCCGGTCAGCGCGGCGAGTTCGCCGCGGCTGATGGTCACCGCGGACCGCACGACGTCGACGATCAGGGCGCGGCTTCCGGGGCCTGCCGCGGGGGTTTCTCGACGTGCCATGCCGCTGGTGTCTCCGCCTCGTCCGGGGTCGCTTCACCAGCAGCATACCTAAAATAAATTAGTAATCTAACCTTGACACTGCCGTAACGGCAGCACCATGCTGTGGCCTCAACGAGCTCACCGCAGTCGATCTATCGAACAGGTGCTTCCATGATCAATAGAAGGCGTTTCCTCGGCGTCGGCGCGGTTACGGCGCTTGCTCTGCTGGCCGGTTGCACCGGTGGCGCCGGCGGCGACACCGCGGCGTCCGGCGACTTCTCCGGCGAGGTCAAGGGCGACATCACGGTTCTGACCAACCGGACCGACCTGGTCAACACCACGCTGCCGGAGCTGGCCAAGAAGTTCGAGGCCAAGTACCCGGGCACGAAGGTCACCTTCGAGGGCGTGACCAACTACGAGGAGGACGTCACCACCCAGCTCGGCAGCGGCGACTACGGCGACGTGCTGCTGATCCCCACCGCCGTCGCCCTCGACCAGTACCCGCGGTTCTTCGAGCCGCTCGGCACCGCCGAGGAGCTCAAGGCCGAGTACCGGTTCACCGCCCCCGGCGTCTTCGAGGGCAAGGGGTACGGGCTGTCGTTGGGCGGCGTCGCCAAGGGCTTCGTCGTCAACAAGCGGATCTGGGCGCAGGCCGGCATCACCGTGCCGCCGAAGACCCCGGAGGAGTTCCTGGCCGGGCTCACGGCGGTGGCCGAGAAGACCGACGCGATCCCGTACTACACCAACTACAAGGACGGCTGGCCGCTGAGCGAGTGGAACACCCACCGCGCCGTCCTCGCCGACCCGGAGATCAACGAGAAGTTCCCGGCCGACGCGAACCCGTGGCAGCCCGGCAAGATCCAGTACCTCACCGACGGCCTGCTGTTCGACGTGGTGAACCGGAAGCTCAGTGAGCCGGACCCGCTGACCACCAACTGGGAGTCCTCCAAGCCGATGCTGGCGACCGGCAAGACGGCCAGCATGCTGCTCGGCTCCTGGGCGGTCCCGCAGGTCCAGGACGCCGCCAGGACGGCCGGCGTGAACCCGGACGACATCGCGTTCTGGCCGTTCCCGTACCAGGTCGGCGGCAGGTTCCACGCCGCCACCGACGGCGACAAGCTCGCCGCGGTCAGCAAGGCCTCGAAGAACAAGGCCACCGCCAAGGCCTTCCTGGACTGGTACGTCAACGAGTCCGGCTGGTCCGCCGGCCAGCAGGCCATCCCGGCCGCCCTGAACCAGCCGCTGCCCCCGGGCCTGCAGAGGTTCACCGACGCCGGCGTCGAGCTGATCGAGGCCCCGGCCGCCGTCACGAACGCCGGCAAGGAGGACCAGATCATCAAGGAGTCCGAGATCGACCTGAAGGGCGACATCTACCGGCAGAAGCTGGTCGACATCGCCCGCGGCGCGGCCAAGGGCACCAAGGACTCGTACTTCGCCGAGCTCAACAAGCGGTGGAGCGAGGCGCAGCAGCGGGTCATGAAGTGACCAGTCAGGTCATCGACGGCGCCCGGCCCGCCAGCGCGGCGCGCCGGGCGACCGGCCGGCTCACCCGCCGCCGGTTCTGGCAGAGCCCCTGGCTGTACGTCGCGCCCGCGCTGATCCTGCTCGTCACGTTCACGTACGTGCCGGTCGGCAACATGATCTTCTACAGCTTCCACCGGTGGGACGGCCTGTCCCCGACGATGGAGCCGGCCGGCCTCGACAACTACGTGCGGGTGTTCACCGACGAGCGGTACCGGCGGGTCTTCCTGATCAGCCTCTACTACTTCGCCGCGTCGTTCGCCCAGATCGCGATCGCCCTGTACTTCGCGGTGATCCTGTCGTTCGACACCCGCTTCCGGAACCTGTTCAAGGGCATCCTGTTCTTCCCGTACCTGCTCAACAGCGTCGCCGTCGGCTTCGTGTTCCTCTACCTGTTCCAGCCCGACGGCACCCTCGACACGGTGCTGCGGCTGGTCGGGCTCGGTGAGCACACCCGGCACTGGCTCGGCGACCCGGACATCGCCAACATCTCCCTGGCGGGTACGTCGGTGTGGCGGTTCACCGGCCTCAACTTCGTGCTGTTCCTCGGCGCGATCCAGTCGATCCCGGGCGAGATCTACGAGGCCGCGGAGATCGACGGCGCGAACCGGTGGCACCAGTTCCGGCACATCATCGCGCCGGGCATCCGGCGGATCATCAGCCTCTCCTTCATCCTGGCGATCTCCGGCAGTCTCGCCGTCTTCGAGATCCCGTTCATCATGACCGGCGGTGCGAACGGCACCCGCACGTTCGTCGTCCAGGCCTACGAGACGGCCTTCCAGTTCCGGCAGATCGGCCTGGCCTCGGCCATGGCGGTCGCCCTGCTGGTGTTCGTCCTCATCCTCACCTGGATCCAGCGCAAGGTCCTGCCCGACGAAGAGGTGAGCCTGACATGAGACTCGTGGCCCGCACCGCCAAGTACGCCTCCCTGGTGGGCGCGTCGGTGATGGTGCTCATCCCGCTCCTGGTGGTCCTGTTCGCCTCGTTCAAGACCCGCCAGGAGTACGACGCCACCGGCCCCCTCACCCCGCCGGAGAACTGGCTCAACCTCGCCAACTTCGCCACCGCCTGGACCGACGGGCAGATGCTGCGCGGGTTCCTGAACACCACGCTGATCCTCGCCGTGTCTCTAGCCGGCACGGTCCTGGTGGGCACGCTGGCGGCGTACGCCATCAATCGTTTCGCATTTCGTTTCAAGCGCCTGATCCTGGGCGCGTTCCTGGTCGCGGCGCTGGTGCCGGGCGTCACCACCCAGGTGGCGACCTATCAGATCGTCAAGTCGATGGGCCTGGTCAACACCCCGTGGTCGGCGATCGTGCTGTTCATGGGCACCGACATCATCTCGATCTACATCTTCCTGCAGTTCATGCAGTCGATCCCGGCCAGCCTGGACCAGGCCGCGATGATCGACGGCGCCTCCCGGTTCACCATCTACCGCCGGGTGATCCTGCCGCTGATGAAGCCGGCCATCGCCACGGTCGTGATCATCAAGGGGATCGCGGTCTACAACGAGTTCTACATCCCCTTCCTCTACATGCGATCACCAGAGCTCAACGTCGTCTCCACGGCCCTGTTCAAGTTCAAGGGCCCGTTCGGGGCGCAGTGGGAGACCATCGCCGCCTGCACCATGATCGTCATCATTCCCACCGTGGTGATCTTCCTGTTCTTGCAGCGCTTCATCTACAACGGCATCACCGCGGGAGCAACGAAATGATCGACATCCAGGACCTCTCCGGTACGTGGAACCTGCGCGGCACCGACGTCGACCTCCCCGCCGAGGTCCCCGGGTGCGTGCACACCGACCTGCTCGCCGCCGGCCGGATCCCCGACCCGTTCTTCGGCGACAACGAGCACGCCGTCGCCTGGGTGGGCCGCCAGGACTGGACCTACCAGCGCGACCTCACCTGGGACGGGCCCGCCCACGACCGCATCGACCTGGTCTTCGACGGCCTCGACACGGTCGCCCGTGTCGAGCTCGGCGGCCGGGTGCTCGGCGAGACCCGCAACATGCACCGCTCCTACCGCTTCGACGTGACCTCCCAGCTCGGCACCGCTGCCGCTGACAGGGACCCGGCCGACGCTACTGCCGGGGCGTCGCTGCCGCTCAGCGTCTACCTCACCTCCGCCTACACCGAGGCGGCCCGGGTCGAGGCGCTGGTCGGGCCGAAGCCGAACTGCTACCCGGAGCCGTTCCCGTTCGTGCGCAAGATGGCGTGCAGCTTCGGCTGGGACTGGGGACCCACCCTGGTCACGGCCGGTATCTGGCGGCCGGTGCGCCTCGAGGGGTGGAGCACCGCCCGGCTCGCCACGGTACGACCGCTGGCCACGTACCGCGATGGTGGGGGAGACCTGGACCTGACCGTCGATGTCGAACGCACCCGTGACCGCGCGCTCCGCGCGCAGGTCCTCCTCGACGGCCGTGAGCTGACCGTCGTCGACGTGCCCGCCGATCAGACCTCCCTCCGTGCCCGGATCCCCGTCGACGGCATCGCCGCGTGGTCGCCCCGCGGCTACGGTCCTCCCGCCCTGTACGAGCTGACGGTCGTGCTTCTCGACGGCGATCAGGAGCTGGACCGCTGGCGTCGGCACACCGGATTCCGCACCGTCACCATCGATCGCGGCGCCGACGACGCCGGCACCCGCTTCGTCATCGAGGTCAACGGCGAACCGGTCCTGGCCAAGGGCGTCAACTGGATCCCCGACGACATCTTCCCGTCCCGGATGACCCGCGCCCGCTACGAGAAGCGGCTGCGCGAAGCCGTCGCCGCCGGGGTCAACCTGGTCCGCGTCTGGGGCGGCGGCATCTACGAGGACCGCGCCTTCTACGAGCTGTGCGACGAGCTCGGCCTGCTGGTGTGGCAGGACTTCCTGTTCGCCTGCGCCTGCTACCCCGAGGACGAGCCGATCTTCTCCGAGGTGGTCGCCGAGGCCCGGGAGAACGTGACCCGCCTGTCCCCGCACCCCAGCCTGATCACCTGGAACGGCAACAACGAGAACCTGTGGCTGCACGACGCCATGAACTGGGCCGCCGAGCCCGGCGGTGGCGAGAGCTGGGGCGAGAAGTACTACCTCCAGACGCTGCCCGCGATCGTCGCCGAGCTCGACCCGACCCGCCCCTACCAGGCCGGCAGCCCCTGGTCCGGCTCGTGGGAGCACGCCCCGAACAGCCCCGACCATCAGACCTTCCACTCCTGGGAGGTGTGGAACCGGGAGGACTACGGCAACTACCGCGACTCGGCGCCACGGTTCGTGTCCGAGTTCGGCTGGCAGGCGCCACCCGCCTGGACCACGCTGCGTGACGCCGTCTCCGACGACCCGATGCTGCCGGACTCACCCGGCGTGCTGCACCACCAGAAGGCCGAGGACGGCAACGGCAAACTCGCCCGCGGCCTGGAACCCCACTTCCCGGCGCCGGCGTCCACCGAGGCCTGGCATTATCTGACCCAGCTCAACCAGGTCCGCGCCATCCGTACCGGCGTCGAGCACTGGCGCTCACACTGGCCGCACACCGCCGGCACCATCCTCTGGCAGCTCAACGACCTGTGGCCGGTCACCTCGTGGGCCGCCATCGACGGCGCCGGCCGGTACAAGCCGCTCTACTTCGCGCTGCGAGACGTGCACGCCGACCGGGCCCTGACCATCCAGCCCCGCGACGGCCGCCTCGTCGTGGCCGTCCTGAACGACCACCCGGAACCGTGGACCGGATCCCTTTCCGTGGAGTCCCGTGACTCCTCCGGCACGCTGCTGCACATCGGTGCGGAAGAGGTCGAGGTCGCGCCCCGGTCGGTGACCCTGGTCCCGATCAACGGCGGCGACGTGCTGGTGGCGACCCTCGACGGTCGGCGGGCCCTCTGGTTCGCCGCCGACCACCACCTCGGCGACCCCGACCTGACCGTCACCGCTTCATCGGTCCCCGGCGGCCTGGACGTCCACGTGAACGCCGCCGGCCTGGCCCGCGACATCCTGCTGCAAGCCGACCGCATCCACCCCGACGCGGTCACCGACCAGGGTTTCGTCACCCTGCTGCCCGGCGAGTCCACCACCCTGCACGTCCGCGCCCCGATCGACCTCGACCCCCGCTCGGTCAAGGATCCGTGGGTCCTCACCGACCTCGCCTCCGTCCTCCGGGAGAACCGACCCTCATGAGACGCAGAACCGCGATAGCCGCCTTCTCCCTCGCCGCCGCGTCCGCAGCCCTGCCCACCCCGGCTCTCGCCTCCGGCGACGCCCGCCGTTTCGTCACCCGCGACGGCGCCCGGCTGCTGCTCGGCGGCCGACCGTTCCGCTTCGCCGGCACCAACCTGTACTGGCTGGGCCTGGACGAGAACGTCGGCGGCATCGACTACCCGACGTACTTCCGGATCGGCAACGCCCTGGACACCGCGGAAGCGATGGGCCTGACCGTGGTCCGGTCGCACATGCTCACCTCCACCGGGCACCCGAAGACGCTGCTGCCGTCGAAGGAGGCCGGGTACAACGACGACGCGTTCCACACCATCGACTACGCGATCGCGCACGCCGGCCGGATCGGCGTCCGGCTGATCCTGCCGCTCACCGACAACTGGGCCTACTATCACGGCGGGCACGCCGACTTCACCAAGCCGTACGGGCTGCCCGACGCCGCCTTCTACACCGACCCGCGGGCCATCGCCGACTTCCAGGCGTACGTCTGGCATGTGATGAGTCATGTCAACCCGCTCACCGGCAAGCGCTACATCGACGACCCGACCATCATGGCGTGGGAACTCGGCAACGAGCTCGAAGGCATGACACTCGACTGGATCACCACGAACGCCGCGATGTTCTCCGGGTGGGCGCCCCGCCAGCTGATCGCCGCGGGCCGCCGCTTCGACATCGACCCCGACACCCTGGCCGCCCCCGACGTCGACATCGTCGACGTGCACTACTACCCGCCGACCGTGGCGAAGGTGCAGGCGGACGCGGCCACCGTCACCGCGGCCGGGAAGGTCTACATCGCCGGCGAGTACGCGTCCACCGCGGCCGGCGGCGACCTGCTCACCCCGCTGGTCGCCGACCGCAACGTCACCGGGATGCTGTCCTGGTCACTGTTCGGCCACCACGACCGCCACGGGTTCGTCCAGCACGACGACGGGTTCACGTTCCACTATCCCGGCGACGGCGAGCGGATGGCCGCGGCGGTTCGGGCGCAGATCGCGTACGCCGAAGCCCTCGGCGCCCCGATCGCCCGCCGCCCCGTCGGCGTCCCGCTGATCACCGAGATCAGCAAGCGCGGCGGCTTCGACGTCGTGGCGTGGCGGGGCGCGGCCGCCGCCGCCGGCTACCGGGTGGAACGCGCCCGCACCGAACGCGGCCCCTGGCGGCCCGCCCACGACGGCCTGCTCACCGACGGCGACACCCCGTGGATCGATGCGGCCGCACCCGGCGACCTCTGGTACCGGGTCGTGCCGGCCGGCGGCGCCGCGTCCGAGCCGGTCCACATCGGTAGCCGCGAGGTCGTCCTCACCGACCCGCTGGAGGACTTCGCTCTCACGTCCGGCCACACCAACGCCGAGATCCAGCCCGACGCCGTCGTTCGCGCCGCAGCGAACGGTCCCGCCTCGATCAGCTGGCACCGGGCGGGCCTGCGCACGGTGCGTCTCGAGGTGCAGGCGGCCCACCGTGGCGACGTCACCGTGCAGGTCTCCGCCGATGGAACGGTGTGGCGCACGATCCGCGTCCGTACCGACGGCTCCACGATCACCGCCGTCACCCCGGCCGCCGATCATGTGCGCGTCGTCTGGAACGGCCGCCACACCGGCATCCGCCAGGCGACCCTGCGGTCCGCCGACCCGGCGCCGGTCAGCGGAGCACCCGCCGCGTTCACGACGCTGACCCCGGCGGCCGGCGCCACCGGCGTGATCGGCGCCCACACCTTCACCTGGGCTTCCGCTGCCGGCACCGGCTACTACACGATCACCGTGTCGGAGCAGGCCGACCTGAGCGATCCGGTGATCACCGCAACCGGGCTGACCGCCACCACCTACACCACGACCGAGAACCTCGACCCCGCGACGACCTACTTCTGGGCGGTACGGGCCACCAACGCCCGTGGCGCCACCAGCACCCCGGTCGCCACCTTCACCACCCGGGCGCTGCCCACCGCCCCGGCCGTGATCGACGACTTCTCCGGCTACGCCGACAGCGCCGCGCTCAGCGCCGCCTACGTCCGCAACCCGGGCGGTGACCTGATCGTCCCCTCGCTGGTGGACGGCGGGATGCACCTCGACGTCACCGCCGGCGCGTCCGGTTACGCCGGCGTCACCCGTACCTTCACCACGCCCCTGGACCTGTGGGGGCAGCACGGCATCGAAGTCCGGCTGGACCGTTCCGGAACCGAGGCCACCGTCACCGTCCAGTTCGTCGCCGACGGCGCCTACTGGGAACACACCCTCCCCGCCGGAGGCCCGTCCGGCGTCGTCCGGATCCCGTTCACGGCCTTCGCGCCACCCCCGTGGGCCGGCAGTGGCGTCCTCGACCTGCGGAGGTTCACCCAGCTCTCCTTCTACCTGGGCGGCGCAACCGACGGCGCCCTGATCGTCCACACCGTCCGGGCGTACCCCGCTCCCTGACCCGTTACGGGCCGCCGTCTCCCGGTTCAGGCTGCCGTCTCCCGGCGCGGGCTGCCGTCTCCCGAGGCGGCGGCCTGAACCGACCCTCGTCGATAAGATCCGGTAGTGAATGAACCGGTCTGGGAAGAGATCGCCAACGAGCGCTACGAGGATTTCTGGGGTCCCTTCGACGCCAGATTCGAGTTCGGGGCGCGGCACCAGAAACCCGGGTCGCGGATCCTGGAACCGATTCCCTCCGTCACCTTCGACCTCAGTCCACTGTTCACCGATTCCCCGGTGACGTTCGCGGCCGGGCAGGCCGCCGTCAACGCCGTCGCCCTCTTCGCGATGACCCAGGCGTTTCCCGCCGGCGAGCGGCTGCTGGCGCTGGACTGGCAGCACGTCAGCCATTGGTACTGGCCGCACCGCCGCGCTGTCGCCGAGGACGAGATCCCACCCATCGATGTCTTCCCCAACGGGGACTTCTACGTCTTCCTCACCGAGGACATGACCGAAGGCACCTTCGGGCATCCCTGGGAGCGAACGCTCTGCGTCTTCGGCCCACGGTTGATGCCGCGGTTGGTTCCGTTGCTCGCCGGCTGGCTCCCGATCCGCCGTTCCGCCTCATGACAGCCCCGCAGCGGGAATGGTGCCCGGGCTTCTCCCTCGACGAGCGGGCAGCCCCGGCACCGGCTACTTCCGGCTGGTCCTCACTGCTCTCTCAGGCAGTTGAGACGTCCCTGCCAACCAGCCGGATGACCCCGGCTGGTTCTCACGGACGGGCTTGAGGCGGCAGGGAGAGCCAGCCGGGCAAGATCGGCCGCTCCGCTGGCGGCTCCTGGGCCTTCGCGGCGTGACAACATGGGCCTGTCGGTCACCCGGGAGATCTGGAGTGCCATGAGATACACCGTCTCCATCGAGATCGCCCAGCCGCGGGAGCGGGTGGCTCAACTGCTCGCCGATCCGGTTCACCTGCCGAAGTGGTTGCGCGGCCTGGTGCTGCACGAGCCGCTGAACGGAATGCACGGACAGGTCGGCACCCGGTCGCGCGTCGTGATGCGGACGGGAGGGCAGGAGATGGAGGGCACCGAGACCATCACCCGCCGGGAACCGGCGGACCTGCACGGGATTCCGGCGGAGAGCGTCGTCTTCTTCGAGCGGGAGATCGTCGCCAAGGGCATGTGGAGCGCGGCGCGTGAGCGGCTGACGGAAGCCGGCCCGGAGTCGACGCTCTGGGTCAGCGAGAACGAATACCGGTTCAGCGGCGTGCTGATGCGGCTGATGGGCCTCGTGATGCCCGGCGCCTTCCGTAAGCAGTCGTCACAGCACATGCAGGACTTCAAGGCGTTCGCCGAGCAGAGCATCGACGTCCGCGACGCGCAGAGCTGAACCGGCCCGCGCCCGCCGTGCGGCGCAGATCTGAACCGGCCCGCACCCGCCTGCAGTCGATGATCGCGTCCGCCCCGGGCGGCGAGAATGCGCCGGCTCTCCGCGCTGCCGGCCGTCGAGGAGCCGGCGGCGGATTTGACGCGGCATGAAAGGTCAGCAAGTATTGAGTCAATGAACGTCGAGACTTCCTCGGTGCGGGCGAGGGCACGCATCCACGCCGCGCTCGGCGACCCGGCCCGGCTGGCGATCGTCGACGCGCTCACCCTCGGCGACGCCTCGCCCGGCGAGATCGGCGCCGACCTGGGCATGCCCACCAACCTGGTGGCCCACCACGTGAAGGTTCTGCACGAAGCCGGCCTGATCGTGCGGATCCGCTCCGAGGGCGACCGGCGCCGCACCTACCTTCGACTGCGGCCCGGCGCCCTGACCGCGCTGACACCGCCACCGCTGCGTGACACCGGGCGCGTGGTTTTCGTCTGCACCCACAACTCGGCCCGCTCCCAACTGGCCGCCGCGCTGTGGCGGGACCGGATCGGCAGGCGGGCCGCCTCCGCCGGGACCAGGCCCGCCGCCCGCGTGCATCCCCGTGCCGTCGCCGTCGCCCACCGGCACGGGCTGCGCCTCGACCCGGCGGGCACCGCGCACGTCAGCGACGTCGTGCACGCCGGCGACCTGGTCATCGCGGTCTGCGACAGCGCACACGAGGACCTCACCGGCCCGGTCCGGCCCGAGCTGCACTGGTCGGTGCCCGACCCGGCACGCGTGGACACCGACGACGCGTTCGAAGCCGCGTACACCGACCTGGCCGGCCGCATCGAACGGATCGCCCCGATCGTGCCGCCGGTCCCCGGCCGGAGCTGACCGGACCCGGACCCTCCCGCCCGGGCAGGACCCCGTCCTGCCCGCCTTCCACGACCGGAGCCGTACCCCATGCCCATCCCCGCACCCCGGCGGCTGCTGGCCGAGTTCCTCGGCACCGCGCTGCTGGTCACCACCGTCGTCGGCTCCGGCATCATGGCCGCCACCCTGTCGCCGGACGACGTCGGCCTGCAGTTGCTGGAGAACTCGGTCGCCACCGCTCTCGCGCTCGCCGCGCTGATCCTCACCTTCGGGCCGGTCTCCGGCGCCCACTTCAACCCGGTCGTCTCCGCCGCCGACTGGTGGCTCGGGCGGCGCACCCGCACCGGTCTCAGCGGTGCCGAACTGGCCGGATACGCCGTCGCGCAGACGCTGGGCGCGATCAGCGGCTCGATCCTGGCGAACCTGATGTTCGACCTCGCCCCGGTCACCCTCGCCACCAAGGATCGTGCCGCCGGCCACCTGTGGCTCGGCGAGGTCGTCGCCACCACCGGACTGCTGCTGCTGATCTTCGCGCTCGGCCGGTCCGGCCGCGCCTCGGTGGCGCCGGCCGCGGTCGGCGCCTACATCGGCGCCGCCTACTGGTTCACCAGCAGCACCAGCTTCGCCAACCCGGCCGTCACCGTCGGCCGTGCCTTCACCGACACCTTCGCCGGCATCGCCCCGGCCTCGGTCCCCGGCTTCGTCGCCTTCCAGATCGTCGGCCTGCTCGTCGGCGTCGGCCTGGTCACCGCTCTGTACCCCGGCACCGGACAGGCAGCGGACGACATCGTCGTCGAGCATCCCGCCGCCACCACCTGACCACCGCGTATCCGCCCTACCTCGCGAGGAACCCCATGAGCGACATCAAGCCCACCGTCCTGTTCGTCTGCGTCCACAACGCCGGCCGTTCCCAGATGGCCGCCGGCTGGCTGCGGCACCTCGCCGGCGACCGCGTCGAGGTCCGCTCCGCCGGCTCCGCGCCGGCCGAGACGATCAATCCCGCCGCGGTCGAGGCGATGAAGGAGGTCGGCATCGACATCACCGGCCAGACCCCCACCAAGCTCACCTGGGACGCTGCCGAGGAGTCCGACGTGATCATCACCATGGGCTGCGGCGACGCCTGCCCGGTCTTCCCCGGCAAACGGTACGAGGACTGGAAACTCGACGACCCGGCCGGCCAGGGCGTCGACGCGGTCCGCCCGATCCGTGACGAGATCAGGACCCGCATCGAGGCTCTGGTCGCCGATCTGCTCCCGGCCTCCTGACCGTCGCCGCCAGGGCCCGGGCGTCCGCACTGCTGATCGTGATGTTCTCGATGGTGTTGGAGCCCTGGATCGCTGCGGCGAACAGGCTCCGTCGCGGCTGGCCCTCCCCTCGGGGCTTGCTTCGCAGATGCCTGCGAAGCTCGGCGTACATCGTGTCGACCTCCCCGGCGGCCCGCCGGTCAGCGGCGTCCAGCATCGGCATCCGGTACAGCATGCCGCCACGCGGTAGGCCGGCGGGGGATCCGGTATTGCTGGAAGAAGCGCCACATCACCTGGTTGGCGCTGATGTCGTGGGTGACCGTGCCGTTGCCGTTGTCGATCGTGGTTCCGGGCCAGGTGTGGCCGCCGTCGGCGACGGTGTAAAGGGTCACTGCGGCGCCGCCGGAGCAGCCCAGGTAGGAGGTCTTCGTGACGGTTCGGCTGATCCGGATGGTCAGCGGCCGGGGCAGGCAGTCGTCGATCCGGGCCCAGCGCTGCTGGGCGGCCGGCACGGAGTAGCCCCAGTACGCGGAGCCGCCGCCCTGGTACGGGTTGGTCCGGTCCTGCTCGCCGTGGAAGGTGAGCACGGGGACGCCGCGGGCCGGCGTACAGGAGGAGGGGTCTGGTCCGGTGGGGTCGGAAGGGTCCGGGCGCCCGGCGCGCAGACCGGCCACCGGGGCGATCGCGGCCAGGGCTTGCGGGCGGTGACAGGCGAACGCCGACAGCATCCGGCCTCCGCCGGAGTACCCGGTGCCGTAGATCCGGGCGGGGTCGCCGCACAGTGTTCCGGCGGCGGTGCCGATGACGTGGTCGAGGTAGGCGACGTCGTCGCGGGCGCCGACGGGTGGGGTGCCCACGCCCGGTACGTTCCAGGCGAACCCGGCGGCGGCCGGGATGGCGCCGTCCGGGGCGACCACCAGATAGCGTCCGGCGTCGGCGGCCGGTCGCATGCCGCTGTAGGCGAGCTGGCCGCTGCCGGTGCTCTGTGTGCCGTGCAGGTTCAGGACGATCGGGAGCCGCTCGGTGGCGCGGGCGCCGGCGGGGACGTAGACGTTCACCGGATACTCCCGGCCCTCGAAGGTGACCGGCACGGTGTGCTCGCCGGGTCCCACGGCACGGCTGCAGGAGGCGGGCGCGGCCGACGCCGGGGTGGCCACGGCGCAGGCCGACAGCGCGGTGAGCGCGCCGATCACGGTTCGGGACAGCCGTCTCATGCGGGCAGTTCCTCTCTGGTGGGTGGGGCGGCGCCGGGACGCGACACGGTGATCGCCGCGATCAGGGCCGCATGCGAGAGCACCTCGTGCAGTCGGGGGGCGCCGATGGCGTACAGGTCCGGCCGTGCCGCCGCGCCGAGGAGGTCCCGGCGGTGCAGCCCGTCGAGCAGGCCGGACATGAACGCGTCACCGGCACCGACGGTGTCGGCGACGGTGACCGGGACGGGTGCCACCGTCACGTGCCGGCCGCCGGCGACGGCGAAGGCGCCGTCCGCGCCGAGGGTCACCGCGACCAGGGCGGGACCGAGGGCGAGCCATCGCCGTGCGATGTCGGCGGGGGAGGCGCCGGGGTAGAGCCAGGCGAGGTCCTCGTCGCTCGCCTTGACGACGTCGGCGGCGGCGACGATCTCCTCCACCCGGGTACGGCATTCGCCTGCCGGGCCGACCAGCGACGGCCGGATGTTCGGGTCGTAGCTGACGGTCGTGCCGGGGCGGCGTTCGCGTACCAGGGCGACGACGTCGTCGGCGCCCGGCGGCATCAGCGCGGCGATCGAGCCGGTGTGCAGATGGTCGGCGTCGGCGTCCGGTGCCGGGCCGTCCGGCCAGCGGGGCCACTCGACGGCGAACTCGTAGCGTGCCGAGCCGTCGGCGGCGAGTTCGGCGATCGCCCGCGAGCTCACTCCGGCGGCGGCGGCCGGCAGCGTGACCCGGGAGGCGGTGAGGTGGCCGCGCAGCAGGGCGCCGGCCGGGTCGGCGCCGACGTGGGTCCACAGGGCCACGTCGTGGCCGAGCCGGCCGAGCCCGACGGCCACGTTGGCGGGACTGCCGCCGGGCAGTTCACGCTGCTCCGGGGGAGTGCCGATGACGTCGAGGATGGTCTCGCCGACCACCAGGAAACGGGTCACCGGGCTGCTCCGATCCGGGCGCAGGACGCGGCGAGGCCGGGCGCCAGCGGGACGCGGGGCAGCAGCATCGCCTGGACGGCGTGGTACAGGTCGGGTTTCCCGGGCCAGGTGGTGGCGGCGGGCTGGTTGGCCGGGTCGAGTTCGTGCCACCAGGAGCCGTGTGCCGGGTCGGCGACATGCTCGCGGACGTAGGCGCACCAGATCCGGAACCATGCGGTGTAGCGCTCGTCGCCGGTGCGGGCGTGCAGGGCGGCGGCTGCGGCGATCGCCTCGGCGGCGACCCAGTGCATGCGCTGGCGTACGACCGGGGCGCCGTCCCAGTCGGTGGTGTAGACGAACCCCGGCGCGCCGTCGACCGCCCAGCCGTCCTGGACGGCCCGGTCGAACAGGGCTTTCGCGGCCGGCAGCAGCCAGTCGCCGGCGTCCGGGCCGAGGGCCGCCTCGAGGTGCAGGATGAGCCGCGACCATTCCAGGGCGTGCCCGACGGTGGCGCCGAACGGTTGGAACGGATCGTGCCGCCGGTCGTGGTGGTAGTCCGGCCGGGGCTGCCAGCCGGCGTCGAAGTGTTCCGGGAGCCGCCAGCCGTGCTGCCGTCCCCAGACGACGGCGCGTTTCGTGACGGCGAGGGCCCGCCGCAGGTGTTCGGCGTCTCCGGTGGCGTCGTGGGCGGCGAGCATCGCCTCGACCGCGTGCATGTTGGCGTTGAGCCCGCGATAGTCGTCGAGCCGGCTCCACGGGGTGTCCCACCGGTCGGCGAACATCTCGTCGTCGTGGTTCCAGAACCGCTTGTCGAGAACGTCGAGGGCGTCGGTGAGCAGCTCCGGCGCCCCGGGCCGGCCGGCGAGCGTGGCCGACGACGCGGCGAGGACCACGAAGGTGTGGTCGTAGCAGGACTTGCCGGGCTCCGGACGGCCGTCGGAGGTGATCGCGGGGTGCCAGCCGCCGTGGTCCGGGTCGTGCAGCACGCCGGTGAGACCGGCCAGGGCCACGTCGGCCAGGTGGCCGGCGCCGGGTACGCCGAGCAGGTGGCCGAGGCTGTAGACGTGGGCCATCCGCGCGGTGATCCAGGTGTGGCGCGGCTTGCCCAGGTCGGGTGTGCCGTCGGTGGTGAGCCAGGCGGCGCCGCCGAGCGGGTGGGGGAAGCGCCGGCCGAACGCGAACAGGCGATCGGTCTCCTCGGCGAGCCAGGTGGCGTCGGTGGGGGGTGCGGCCCAGGGACTCAAGGACGGATGCTCCTTCGTACGATGACGTCAGAGCGACCCTAGATTACTTAATTAATTTAATCCAGGGGGATCGAAGGGGTGGGCGTGGAGCATCAGAAGAGGTTCAGAACCGTGACGCCCGTGACGGCGAGAACCGCGGCCACGCATGCTTGCGGTAGCGGCGCGCCCAGTGCGGGCGGCGTGGCGAACAGCAGCGGCAGCGCTGCCGGCAGGAACAGCACCCCGCCGAAGCAGCCGGCGCAGGCCAGCAGCGCGATCGCCGTATAGCAGGCGCCGTTGAACGCCCGTGAACCGCGAGTCAGCAGCGGGATGGCGCTGACCAGCACGAACGGGACGGCGATGGCGGCCCACCATGGCTCGCCGAGCTTCAGGATCAGCGCTGCCCCGAAGACGACACCGTAGGCGGGCGCCAGCGCCGCCATCGCACGTCGCGGCCCGCCCACCATCAGCCGGGTTCGAGGGTTCCGCGTTCTGCTGACCGTCATGCGCCCGTGCCGCCGATCCTGCTCGAAGTATCCGTTTTGAGCAGTCGCTCAAAACAGAGCTTACGGCGTCCCGGGCGCACTCTCAAGATCGATTCCGCGGCTCCCTACCCGACCTCGCCGTCAGTGGGGCGCTGGTCACGCAGGCGATCCTGGTGGCGGGCCGGGTTCCCCAGGCCGTCCTCGTCCTCGTTCTCGCCGGAGGCTATGGCGGGCAGCCATGTCGGCTTCACCGGTGCGGTTCCACCGCGGGCCGGGCCGGCATGCGGGTGAAGCCGAGCAGAAGAGCCACGATGTCGCCTGACACCGCTACGGCGGTTGTCTGCTTCCGGTCCGCGGAGGTTCTCTCACACCCTGCTTCGGTACGGGCCACGTGGGGTCCCGTGACTCGCGGCGGCCACGGCAGGCGTCGCCTCACGACCGCCCCCGGTGCCACTCATGCATGCCGTTGCGGTCACCCCTCGGCTGGTCGTGGGTGCTGGCTCAGCGCTGCTGAGACAGCACCCACGACCAGCCGGACGAACCGAACCGGCACGGACCCGCGCCACGCCGGGATCCGCCGTAGCAGTACTGACGACCCGATCGTGACGCCGGCACCGAGCGCGCGGTTGCGGCGATCCGCGGCTACCCCGCGCGGGTCCGGACCGGGTCGTCACGGCAGATCCGCGGCTGCCTCGCGCGGATCCCGGATCCCTTGCGGGGGTGTAGCGGCCGCCGGGCCCGATTCGTCCGGCCCGGCGGCGGTGGTCAGCCGACGCGGACCTCGCCGCGGTTCAGCACGCGGGCGTGGAAGTACGCCGCCTGGATCTCGGCGTTGGAGTTGTTGCCGCGCAACTGCTCGGACCAGACCATGAAGTACGCCCACCGCGGCTGGCCGGTCAGCAGGGAGGCGTTCGGCACCTTGCCCATCTCGGCGATCGCGATCGGCTTGCCGCCCGCGATCGACTGCATCTGGGAGTAGTCCGACGACGACGGGTGGCTCTTGTACCAGACGTCGAGGCTCACGACGTCGGCGTATCCGGCGCCGGGGTAGTAGGCCGACCATCCACCGGCCGGGTTGTCCTGCACGTTCCACACCCAGATCAGGTTGTCCAGGCCCTGGCTGTCGAAGTAGTCCTTCATCTGCTGGAAGATCTTCGCACCGCCGTTCGCGCCGGGCCGGCCGCCCCACCAGTTCCACGTCTCGTTCATCTCGTGGAACGGGCGCCACAGCACCGGCACGCCCGCGTCCTTGAGCTGGCGCAGGTAGGGCACGACCGCGGCCATCCGGCTGCGCCAGGTGCTGTTGAGCGCGGTGCCGCCCGTGACGACCTGCTGGAACTGGGCGTCACTGATCCGGGTCTTGACGCCGCCCTCGAACTCGCAGGTGGCGGCGACGGTGGGGGAGCAGGCGTGCCAGGTCAGCGCGACCAGCGAACCGGCCGCCCACTGGGCCTTCGCCTGGTCGACGACGCGCTGCCGGCCGGCCTGGTCGGCGGCACGGAACATCATCTCGCCGCCCCAGAGGCCGGGCCACTGGCCGGTCACCGAGTACGCCTGCCCGGTGTACTGGTCCGGTGCGGTGGCCGGCTCCTTGTTGTGCTGGCCGGACACGATCGAGGCGCCGGTGATCGACCGCAGATAGTTGATCACGGCTGACCGGGAGCTCGGCGGGAACGCCTCGGCTTTCGCGGGATGGTGGGCGACGGCGGCGCCGAGCAGGACGAGCGCGGCGCCGAGAGCCCAGGTCGGGCGGGACGGTTTCACGTGGGCCTCCGTGGGGGACGGATTCCGGTGGGCGCCCCGCCCTCCATCGGTGGAGGTGGATGACGGAGCGTGATGTCCCGCCCAGCATGAGAGCACCCGAGCCGACGTGTCAACATTAGATTAATAATCTAAGAACAGAATAAAGCTGACTTCAGCGTTGCGGAGGGCCGGTGCCGACCTCGCCCAGCCCCGCGGGGCAGGACGGCCAGGGACCGGAGCAGCAAGGGGCCGCTCCGCACGGCGGGCCCGTGGGCGGACGGCAGCGGTGGCGGGGCCGGTCTCGCATCGGCTTTCCCGGGCACCGCGGCGCCGGCACTGTAGTCGCCCGGGTCGTGGTCCGGATCCGGGTGGCCGTGGCGGAGGCGCCGATCACGCCGGGAACCACAGCGGCCCGGCGGCCGACTGATCATCATGTGCGAAGTGCCCTGAGAACCCCGGCCCTGGCGCTGACCGCCGCGGCCACGGCAGTGCTGGCCCTGGTGGCGGCGTCACGGTTCGGCGGCGCCGTCGACAGCACCACGCTGCCGGGCATCCCGGGCCCGGGCGCGTTCACCGGGTGGGCGCTGCCGGTCGTGCGGATGCTGGCGAACCTGCTCGGCGTGCTGACCGCCGGACTGACCGTGACCGCGGCGTTCCTGCTGCCCGGCGACGGCCGCAGCGTGTCCGCGCACGGCTGGCTGCTGCTGCGCCGGGTCACCGTCCTGGCCCTGGCCTGGGCGGCCGCGTCGGCCATGCTGATCGTGTTCACCGTCTCCGACGTGCTGGGCCTGCCGGTGCGGCGGCTCAGCGGCCAGGCGGTCCTCAGCTTCGCGCTCTCGATCGACCAGGGGCAGGCGCTGCTGCTGCAGGCCGGGCCGGCGGTGACGGTGGCGATCCTGAGCCGGGCCGGGGTGTCACGCGGCCTGGCCGCCGTCACCGCCGTACTGGCGGCCGCGGCCCTGCTGCCGCCGGCGTTCACCGGGCACGCCGCCGGCGCCGGTGACCATCAGGTCGCGGTGACCGGGCTGGCACTGCACATCCTGGCGGCGTCCCTGTGGACGGGCGGGCTGGCGGGTCTGTTGCTGGTGCGCCGGCACCGGCGCTTCGCCGACACGGCCGCCCGTTACAGCCGGCTGGCGCTGGCGTGTTTCACGGCGACGGCGATCAGTGGCGCGGTCAGCGCGGCGGTGCGGCTGGGCGGCCTCCCGGCGTTGTCCGGTTCACGGTACGGCGTACTCGTACTCCTCAAGGTTCTCGCGCTCGTGATCGTCGGGGTGATCGGGGTGGCGCATCGCACCCGCACCCTGCCGGCGCTGCGTGCCGGAGCGCCGTGGGCCTTCCTGCGGCTGGCCGCCGGTGAGCTGATCGTCCTCGCCGCGGCCGCCGGGCTGGCGGTGGCGTTGTCGCGCAGCCCCACCCCGGTGCCGCGGGAGGTGGCCGGGCCGGATCCGCTGGTGGAGCTGCTCGGTTTCGGCATGCCGGCCCCGATGACCGCCGCCCGGCTGCTCGGCGGGCCGCTGCCGGACATGTTCTTCCTGACCGTCGTCGCCGTCGGGGTCCTCGTCTACCTGGCGGGGGTCCGCCGGATGCGCCGGGCCGGGCACGGCTGGCCGGTCAGCCGGACGCTCTCGTGGGTCGCCGGGATGCTGCTGCTGGCCGCGATCACCGGCCTGGGCGTGGCCCGGTACGCCTACGTGCTGTTCAGCGTCCACATGGTGCAGCACATGGTCCTGTCGATGGTGGTGCCGATCCTGCTCGTCGGCGGCGCCCCGGTGACTCTCGCGCTGCGTGCGCTGCGCCGCCCGGCCGACCCGCAGGTCCGCGGCGCCCGGGAGTGGCTGCTGCTGGTCCTGCACAGCCGTGCCGTGCGGCTGCTCAGTCACCCGCTGGTCGCTCTCGGCATCTACGTGTCCAGCCTGTACGGCCTCTACATGGGCGACCTGCTCGGCACGCTGATGCGCTACCACCTCGGTCATCTGGCCATGCTGGTGCACTTCGTGCTCGCCGGATACCTGCTGTTCTGGGTGCTGATCGGCGCCGACCCGGGCCGCCGCCGGATCCCTCCGGCGATGCTGACGGTCGTGCACTTCCTGGCGATGGTGTCGCACGCCTTCTTCGGGTTCGTGCTGCTGCAGTCCACCACCGTGATCGCCGCCGGCTGGTACACCGCCGTCCATCCGCCGTGGGCCGGGCCGCTGCTCGCCGATCAGCGGCTCGGCGCCGCCCTGGCCTGGGCGTTCGGCGAGATCCCCGCGGTGATCGTCATGTTGGTGCTGGTCCGCCAGTGGATCCGCTCCGACGAGCGCGAACAGGCTCGCCTGGATCGGGCCGCCGACCGCGCCGACCGGCACGGCGACGAGGACGATCTGGCCCGCTACAACGCCTTCCTCGCCGCGGCGCGGAAGAGATGAGGACTTCCGGCGTCGCCGGGAACCGGCCGGGCCTGCGGGCCGGACCGGTGCACATCCGACCCTCGAACGAAACGAGAATCATGCGACTCACCTTCCTCTCCGGTTCCCGTCGGCGCACCGTGGCGTCGATCCTGCTGGCCGGCGCCCTGGCCGCCGGCACGCTGACCGGGTGCGGCGGCGACGGGACCACCACCACCGGCAGCGCGACGGCACCGGGCCCGGCGCCGTCGGCCACCGCGGCCGCGACGCTGACGATCAAGGACCCGTGGGTCAAGGCCGGCAAGGCGGGCGAGATGACTGCCGCGTTCGGGACGCTCGTCAACGGCACCGGCGCCGACGTCACGGTGACCGGCGTCGCGTCGCCGGTGTCGCCGATGGAGTTGCACGAGATGGCCGTGCAGGACGGCAAGATGGTCATGCGGGAGAAGGAGGGTGGCCTCGTCATCGCGGAGGGCGGCACCCACGAGTTGGCTCCCGGCGGCGACCACCTGATGCTGATGAAGCCGGCCGCCGAGATCAAGGCCGGTGACGAGGTGACGTTCACCCTCACGCTCGCCGCCGGCGCGCCGGTGACGTTCACCGCGATCGCCAAGCCGTTCGCCGGCGCCGGTGAGAGCTACGCCCCGGGCCACGGTTCGGAGATGCCGGCCTCCGGCATGCCGATGGGCAGCGGCAAGCCGTGACCTCGCAGTCTCCCGCGACGGGCGGGCGCCGCCTGCTCGTCGCGGTCGCGGCCGCCCTGATGGTCCTGGGGACGGGCACCCCGGCCTGGGCGCACGCGCGGCTCACCTTCGCCGAACCGGCCGGCGGCGCCGTCCTGACCGTCGCGCCGGCCACCGTGACGCTGAAGTTCAGCGAGCGGCTCAGCCCGGACTTCACCACGATCGTCGTCAGCGGCCCGGACCGGCAGCGGGTCGCCGCCACCCCGGTGGCCGTCGACGACGTGCGCGGCACGGTCACGCTCACCGCGCCGCTGACCAACGGCGTCTACACGGTGGCGTACCGGGTGGTGTCGGTCGACGGGCACACGGTCCAGGGCTCGTACCCGTTCACCCTGGCCGACCCGAACCTGCCCGCCGCCGCTCCGGCGCCGACGTCCACCGCCGCGGCGGACGCTTCGGCGTCCACCGGCGGCGGTTCGACCGGACTGCTGCTCGGCGCCGGCGCCGGGGGAGTGGTCCTGGTCACGGTGGCCGGCCGGCGGTATCTCGCCGGCCGCCGGCCCGCCGGCCGGGCGAGCCACTGATCAGATAGGCGCGTGCGGCAATCCTCACCTGCGCGCCCGCGCTGGCGATGAGCATGCTGGACCGAACCCCCTGACCGAGCGTCACCCGTGGATGCGTCACCCGCATGGTGACGGCGCGATCGGTCACGCTGGACCTCAGGTGCCAGCATGACGGCAGGCGGGCGGGGGACCTGCCGTACTCGTGTCAGAGGGGTAGCCGTGACCGATCGCCGTACCTTCATCCGGGCGGGTGGCCTTCTGGCCGGCGGCGTCGCCGTCGCCGCGGTCGCGGCCGAGTCGGCGCGCGCCGCCGGCCCGTCCGCCGTCGTCCCCCTGCTGACCTGGCACGCCGCGCTGGCCAACCGGCGTTACGCCCCGGCCGTGGTGGCCGTGCTGGGATCCTCCACCAGCGAGGGTGTCGGCGTGACCCGCCACGGCCGCGGCTACCCGGAGGTGCTCGCCGACAACCTGCGGGCCGCGTTCCCGGTGGCCGGCGCGCCCGGCGGCGGCAACTACGTGGCGGCGTGGGGCGTGCCGCGGGACTGGCCGGTCACTCTGACCGGCGGCGGGACGAGGGTGAAGACCGCCGGCTGGGGCCTGAAGACGTGGGCGATGGACCGGGCCGGGCAGAGCGCCGCTCACACGTTCACCGGCACCAGCGTGCAGGTGTGGTTCTCGGCCGTGCCGGGTGGCGGCTCGTTCGCCGTGGAGATCGACGGCACGACGGTGGCGCCGGTGGTCGCCACCGCCGCCGGGAAGGTGGACCGGGACGCCCGGTGGACGTCGGGGACCCTGGCCCGCGGCGAGCACCGGATCGTGGTCACCAACGTCACCGGGACCAGCGCGGTGCACGGGTTCGCGACGTTCGACGGTGACGAGGACCGCGGCATCCAGGTCTTCAACGGCGGGCAGGGTGGCCGCACCAGCGGCGACTTCGCCAGGCACGTGCCGGGGTGGGCGCCGCGGCTGGCGTCGATCCGGCCGCACCTGGTGATCCTGCAGCTGGGCGTCAACGACTGGCGCATCGACGTGCCGGCCGCGGAGATGAAGGACAACCTCAAGAAGATCATCGACGCGGTACGGTCGTCGGCCGGCACCGATCCGTCGTTCGTCGTCTACGGTTCGCCCCGGGTGGTCGCCGGGCAGCCCGAGCAGGATTTCGCCGTGTTCACCCGGGCCTGGCAGGAGATCGCGGCGCAGGACACCGGCGGTCCGGGCGGCGGCAGCGGGGTGGCCTACTTCGACCTGGCGGCCTGCCAGTTGCCCCCGTCGATCGACAACGCTCACGGCCTGTACTGCGACGACCTGCTGCACACCACCGACAAGGGCGCCGCGTTCACCGCCGACGCCCTGGCCGGCTTCATTGCGCCCTGAGGCGTCAAGGGCCAATCTGGGAGAAGTGGACGGTGGAAACATTCGCCGACTACCGTTCTGCCGTCGATCAAGCGAATGGGCGGATGACCGGATGCGGATACTGCTCGTGGAGGACGACCGCCGGGTGAGCGCGGTGATGACCACGATGCTGCAGAAACGCGGTTACGCGGTGGAGCACGCGGCCACCGCCACCGCGGCGCTCGAGGCGGCCCCCTGCGATCTCGTGCTGCTCGATCTGAACCTGCCCGACGGTGACGGCCTCGACGTGTGCCGGGCGCTGCGGGCCCGCAACGAACATCTCGGCATCATCGCGGTGACCGCCCGCGGCGAGGAGCTCGACCGGGTCACCGGCCTGCGCACCGGCGCCGACGACTACGTGGTCAAACCGTTCTCGATGGCGGAGCTGCACGCCCGGATCGAGGCGCTGCTGCGCCGGACCGTGCGCCAGACGCCGGTGCCCGCGTCCGTCACCGAGGTCGGGCCGCTGCGCATCGATCTCGCCGCGCGGACCGTGGAGGTCTCCGGCGTGGCGGCGAACCTGACCCGCAAGGAGTTCGACATCCTCGCCTCGCTGGCCCGCCAGCCGGGAGTCGCGCTCAGCCGGGAACGCATCATGCTGGACGTCTGGCAGACCACCTGGTCGGGAAAACACACCCTGGAAGTGCACGTGGCGTCGCTGCGCACCAAGCTCGGCGACCCCGGCCTGGTTCAAACCGTCCGGGGGGTGGGCTACCGTTTGCGCGCCGGCTGATTTCGGCGACGTGACGGGGAGGTGCCGTGCAGAGGCGGCTGGTCATCACCTACCTGCTGCTGCTGTGCATGGTGCTGCTCGCCCTCGAGGTGCCCCTGGCCGTCACCGTCGCCAGCCGGGAGACCGACCGGGCCGTCGCCGACCGGCTCGCCGACGCGACCCGGTTCGCGTCCCTGGCCGCGGCCGCCGTCCGCAGCGGTGACCTGGCCACCGTCGCCGATGAACTGAGCCGCTACCACGAGCTGTACGGGATCGGCTCGATGCTCGTCGACCAGGACCAGCGGCCGCTGAGCATCCACGGCGACGCCCCGGAGAACCCCGGACCGGCGATCCGCGGGGCGATGGCCGGGCACCAGGTCGGCATGCCGCGGACCCTGTGGCCGTGGACGGACGATCCGCTGGTGGTCGCGGTGCCGGTCAGTGACGGCGGAGCCGTACTCGGCGTGGTCCTCACCGTCTCCCCGGCCGACCGCAACCGGCGCGCCGTCCTGTCGGTGTGGCTGATCCTCGCCATGGGCGGGATGCTCGCGGTGGCGGCCTGCGTGACCACCGCCCACCGCCTCGCCGGCTGGGTGCTCAGACCGGTGACCCGGCTCGACGCGGCCGCCCACGAGATCGCGGCGGGCGACAGCGCCGCCCGCGTCCCGCCCGGCATGGGCCCGCCGGAGCTGCGGCGCATGTCGGCGAGTTTCAACGAGATGGCCGACGCGGTCGCCGAGGCGATGGAACGGCAGCGCTCGTTCGTCGCGCACGCCAGCCACCAGCTGCGCAACCCGCTGACCGTGCTGCGGCTGCGCATCGAGGACCTGGGCAGCCGCATCGACGACGAGGAGCTGCGCGTCGACCGGGAGACCGCCCTGGAGGAGACCGACCGGCTCGCCGACGTCCTCGACGGGCTGCTCGCCCTGGCCCAGGCCGAACGCGGCCGGCACACGATGCGCCGGGCCGACACCGTCGAGGTGACCCGGGCGCGGGTGGAGGCGTGGCGGCCGCTGGCCGAGCGGCGCGAGGTGAAACTGCTGAGCCGGCTGCCGGACGGGCCGCTGCCCGCCCGGTTCGTGGCGACCGCTCTCGATCAGGCGCTGGACGCGCTGATCGACAACGCGCTCAAGTTCACCCCCGCCGGCGGGCAGGTGGAGGTGACGGTCACCGCCCGCGACGACGGCGTCGAGGTGACGGTCCGCGACACCGGCCCCGGCATGACCGAGGAGCAATGCCGTCAGGCCACCGCCCGGTTCTGGCGCGCCCCCGACGCGCAGAACGTCGACGGCGCCGGCCTGGGCCTGTCCATCGTGACGGCGCTGGTGGAGGCGTCCGGCGGCCGGTTCACCCTGGCCCCCGCCCCGGCCGGCGGCCTGGACGCGGCCCTCTGGTTCACGGCTTGACCGAGCGGCCTGGACGCGGCCCTCTGGTTCACGGCTTGACCGAGCGGTAATAGCGGGCCGCACCCGGGTGCAGCGGCACCGGCAGGGTGGCGATCGCCGTCCGCGGGTCCAGTCGTTCCGCCGCCGGGTGCGCGGACGCCAGCACCGCCCGCCGTTCCATCAGCAGCCGGGTCAGATCGTAGGCCAGGTCCTCGGCCATCGACTCCGGCGCGACGAGCAGGTTCGGCACCGCGACGGTGGCCACCGCCGGCAGCGTGTACGCCGAGGTCGGAACGTCCCGGACCACGTACACGTCGCTGTAGACGCGCCGCAGGTCACCCACCCATTTCGACAGGTCCACCAGGCGGGTGCCGACGACGGTGCGCAACCGCTCGATCCCGGCGACCGGCAGCCCGCCGGAGAAGAAGAACGCGTCGATCTGCCGGGTCTTCAACGCCGCGATCGAATCGTCGAGGCTGAGGTGGCGCCGCTGCACCGCCTGACCCATCGCGGCCACCGCCAGCAGCCGGTCGACGGTCACCGTGGTGCCGGAACCGCGGGCGCCGACCGACACCCGCCGCCCCCGCAGGTCCTCCAGCGACAGGATCGGGCTGTCCGCGCGGACCACCAGGTGCAGCAGGTCGTCGTAGACCCGGGCCAACGCCGCCACCCGGGGCTTCGCGATGCCGGCGGTCACCAGCACGTCCGCCTGACTGAAACCGATCTCCGCGGCCTTCTGCTCGACCAGGAACAGGTTCTCCGCCGACGCCGCCGTCGCCAGCACATCGACGTCGACGTCCGGCAGCTCCTCCTCGATGATCCGGCCCAGCGCGGTGCCGATCGCGTAGTAGACGGCGGTCGGGCTGCCGGTGGCGATCCGCACCCGGCGGCGCTGCGCAGTGCCGTCACCACAGCCGGTGACCAGCAGTGATGCGGTCAGCCCGGCGAGTGCGGCACGGCGGCTGATTCGCGTCACCCTAGTTTTCCCCACGCGGGACGGCCCGGTCCGCGCAAGTTTCCCTCAAGTCTGCGCCGTGGGTGTACCGGCCGAACGGCCGATCGGCGAAGTTGTCGGGATACCTGTGAAAGGGGAGAAGCCGATGGACCGCACTGCGACGCTCGACCCCGCCGCGGCCCGCGGCGTCGTGCTCGCCGGCGCCCTGCCGGCCGCCTTCGAATCCGCCTGCCTCGTCGAATGCGTGGACACCGTCCGCGCCCAGCGCCCCTCCGAGATCCGCCCGGTGCCGCGCGCCGGTGAGGCGCTCGCCGAGTTCGACCGTGAGGACCCGGCCGAGCGCCTGGAGTTCCTGCTCACCGGCCTCGGCTGCATGACCTGGCGGGACACCCGCTCCGGCGGGGAACGCCGCCGCTACCACGTGCAGCGGGTCCACGTGCACGAGTCGCAGCGCCTGGCCACCACCCGGATGCTGGACGCCGCCTGGCGGCAGGGCCGGCAGGCGCTGCTCGGCGCCGAACCGCTCGGCGCCTCCTCGCCCCGGCACACCCAGCGGCTCACCATGGCGCAGGCGGCCTGGCGGGCGGCGATGCTCGCCGCCGGTCACCGCCGCCGCCGGCACGTGCTGTCGGTGACGATCCGTGACCAGGAGATCGCGGCGGTGCTGGTCCGCGCGGCCCGGCTGCTCGGCGTCACCGCCGACGTGACCCGGCGCAGCTCCTGCGTGATCGTCACGGTCCCCACCGACGCCGCCGACATGCTCCCGGCCACCCCGCCCCGCTTGCGGTTGCGCGATTCCTCCCTGGTCTGACGGTTTCTCGGGGGTACGCAGTGCGCGCTCCATCCGGAGCGCGCACTGCCTCGCCGTCAGGGCAGGACGACGCAGCGCCGGCAGCGGGCCTCGTAGGAGTAGGTGCCGTCGTCGGGCAGCGCCGTCGACGGCGCGAGCTCCCGGATCATCGGCTTGCCGTGCTCCAGGACCTGGGTGTGGGTGGCGTCGAGGGAGAAGCAGACGTCACACACCGCCCGCCGGTGGATGACCCGTTCCGGGGCGAGCTCCAGCAGGGCCCGCACCGGCGCGAACATCTGCCCCCGATGGTCCAGGTCGATCCCGGCGACGACGACCTTGATCCCGCGCCGCACCGCCACCCCGAGCACCGCGATGTCGTCGACGGTGAACATGTGGATCTCGTCCACGCCGATCCACTGCACGTCCCCGTCCGCGGCCCCGGCCAGCGACTGCACCTTCACCGTCTGCAGGCTGCCGCCGGACCGTGAGGTGACGGCGGTGTCGCGCCCGTGCCGCGTCGACTGGTAGATGCGATGCGGGATGCCGGCGTGCTGCAACGGCGACAGCAGGCTGATCATCTCCAGCGACTTGCCGCCCTTCATCGGGCCGAGAATCACGGTCAGGTCCACCCGGAAGACCTTGCCATCCACCTCCCGGTCCGCGGCACGCAGGGTGAAGATCTTGCGAGGGTACGGGTGTCACAAGGTCCCGTGGCGGGCCGCCAGGCGGTCGGCGGGACACGGTAGGCGGAGCCCGCTGCGGGCTGACCCGCCGGGGTCGCCCGGGCTCGTGGCTGCGCCACATCGCCCGCAGATCGCCGGTGGCGCGGCCGGCCCGCGCGGGCCTGCTGCCGCCGGTCGGTCCGTGCGAGTCGCTGGCGGCAGCCGACCGGCTGCGGCCGACCGGTCCGTGCGAATCGCTGGCGGCAGCCGACCGGCTGCGGTCGACCGGTACCGTCGCGGGCCGCCAAGCCTCCCGAATGCGCACCGGGGCGGCGGTGTACCGGTTCGGGCGCCGCCGCCCGGACGCTTTCCCCAGGCCCGCCCATCGCCGGGTCCCCGCCATCCTCCAGAACGTGAGCGATCCTGCTATCGGCTCTTGCACTCGCCGGGTGAGAGTGCTAATCCGGAGGTAGCGGATCCGGCCCCTGCCGAAGGGATCCCCGGACGATCAAGCCTGGTGAAGGAGCACCGAGGAGGAGATTGACCATGCTTCTGCGCACCGACCCGTTCCGCGACCTCGACCGCATGTTCGAGCAGTTCACCGGCACCACCAACCGGCCCGCGGTGATGCACGTCGACGCCGAACGCGAAGGCGACACCTTCTACGTCTACTTCGACCTGCCCGGCGTCGACCCCGGCTCGATCGACCTCACCGTCGAGCGCAACGTGCTACAGGTCCGCGCCCAGCGCCACCGCCTGACCAAGGACGGCGTCGAGACCGTGATCAGCGAACGGCCCATGGGAGTGTTCAGCCGCCAGCTGTTCCTCGGCGACACCCTGGACAGCGAGAGCCTGAAGGCCACGTACGACAACGGGGTGTTGACCCTCGAGATCCCCGTCTCCGCCAAGGCGAAGCCCCGCCGGATCGCCATCGGCTCCGGCGACAGCGGCCGTAAGCAGATCAAGGGCTGACCGCGGCCACCGGCGGGCCGGTGATCACCTCGTGGCCCGCGCCGGGAACCGGAGCGGCGCGGACGGCCGCGGCAGACGGAACCCCGGCTCGCCGGCCGGCTGCGGCCGCGGAACCACCGGGTCGACGGCCGCGAGGGTCTCCCCGGCCCGCATCTCGCACAGTCGCGCCGCATCGCGCCGTGCCGCATCGCGCCGTGCCGCATCGCGCCGTGCCGCATCGCGCCGTGCCGCATCGCGCCGTGCC
>NZ_BOMZ01000001.1 GCF_016862455.1 Actinoplanes utahensis | reverse complement strand
CGCGCCGTGCCGCATCGCGCCGTGCCGCATCGCGCCGTGCCGCATCGCGCCGTGCCGCATCGCGCCGTGCCGCATCGCGCCGTGCCGCATCGCGTCGCGTCGCGTCGTGCCGTGCCGCCGTCGTGTCGTGCCGCGGTACGGGCCCGCGACGAATGGTGCCGGTGGGGCCGCCGGACCCGGTCGGGGGAGCGCGGGCGTGAGACTCTTGACCCGGCGATGAGGCCGGGGAAGTGGCGAGCGCCGCGTGACAGCGGCTGTGTGTTCGAGGAGAGCCGATGGCGGACGAGCTTCCGGCGTACGCGGTCCCTCCGCCCCTCGACCTCGCGGCGCAGCTTCAACGCTCCGAGGACCTGGTCGCCCAGGCGGCCGCCTTGCGGGTCAAGGCGTCAGCGGTGGTGGCCACCGCGGTCGAGGTCGTCGCGGAGACCGCGAGCCGGCACGCCGCCCACCCGCGGACGGGCAGCGTGCTCTCCGATGCCGGCTCGGTGCCGGTGCCCGTGCCACCGATGCCGTTCAGCCGGATCGTCACGCGCGCCAGGCTGCGTGCGGTGCGCCGGGAGATCGGGATCGCGGCGGCCGGCGCCGGACTCGCCGACCAGGTCACGGCGGGCTTCGTGCTCGCGGTGCAGGAGCTGATGACCAATGCGGTCCGGCACGGCGGCGGTTGGGCCCGGGTGCGGCTGCACCGTTCCGGGTCGGCGCTCGTCTGTGTGGTGAGCGACCGCGGCCCGGGCCTGACCGGTGATCCTCGACGGGTCGGCACGCTCGCCGGCGCCCGGTCGGCGGGCGGGCGTGGGCTGTTCCTCGCCAGGGAGATGACCGACAGCCTGGAGGTCCGCAGCGGCCCGTCCGGAGTGACCGTCACGGTGACGATGGGCCTGCCCGGCTGACAGCGCAGTGGCCCGGTGCTCTCGTCCCACCGGGGGCCACCCGCTCGCGGGTGGGCCGACCAGGAGCCGCCTGCTTGCGGGTGGGCCGACCTGGAGCCGCCTGCTTGCGGGTGGGCCGACCTGGAGCCGCCCGCTCGGGGGCGGGCCGACCGGGAGCCGCCTGTCCGGGGGAGAGTCGTCGGATCAATGGCAGGGCCCGGCGACCGGGGGGTTCGGTCGCCGGGCCGGGACGGCTCAGCCCGGGGCGCCCGGCCGGCGGCGCCCGGGATCGGACCGGCCGGTCACGCCGCCTTCAGTTCCGGGGTGAGATCCGCGAGGAGCGCCTTGGCGAGCCGCCGCACGGCGAGGTCGTCGGTGCTCCGGCGGGCCCAGTGCGCCGGGTGCGGTTCGTCGCCGAACCATGCGGCCACGGCGGACCGGAGCGCGTCCTGCGGGCTGGCGCCGGACCGGACCCGGCGCAGCAGGTCGTCGAGCATCGTGGCGGCCGCGTCGTCGAGGGCCGCATCGCCGGGATCGCCGTCGGGCCCGGCCGGTTCCAGGTCGTCCGGCAGCGGCGCCACGGCGCCCCGGTTGGCCAGCGGTAGCAGCAGGTACTCGTACAGCCAGCCGTCGCCCGCCTCCCGGCGGATCCCGTCGAGGCAGGCCGCCACGTCGGCGCGCAGTTCCGCCCGGGTCGCCGTGCCGCCGGCCGGGCGTTCGACGCCGTCCCGGGCGGACTTGCGCAGGGCGAGCACGTCCAGTGGCCAGCCGTCCGCCTCGCCGCCGGTGGAGGCGGCGTAGCCGAGCAGGAACCGGAACACGTCGGCCAGCCAGGGATCGCCGAAGGACCGGGCGACCCGGCCGATCACCCCGTCGTTGCGCTGTGGTTTGGCGACGCCGCCCCGCGCCGCGCGCCCTCGGCGGCCGATCTCCTGCAGTTGGGCGCGCGCGGTGGCGTGGAAGTAGGCGAGCGCCATGTCGATGTCACCGGCGGCGGGGTCACCGAACTTGGCGTGCATCGCCGTGTGCGCGTGCAGCCACACGTCCAGGAACAGGTCCACGCAGCCGGTGCTCTCGCAGATCTGACGGGGGAGCCGGGCGCCGGGGTCGTGCGGGCCGAACGGGGCGGTGGTGCGGCAGGCGCCGGTCCGGTGCCCCTCGTGCCGGGCGTGTCGTGCCGGGCGCGTGACGCTCCAGGCGATGACGGCGGTCCGGGGCAGGCAGTTGCTGGTGGCGGGGCAGAACGAGGAAGACATGGACGCGCTCCTGAGGAGAACCCCACAAGGTGGGTTCGGCCACGGTGGCCGGCGCGTCCTGCGCGAGGCGCAGTAGTGAGCTCGAGGCTCGGTTGCCGATCGATCGGCTCTCCCACGTTACCCAGGCGACGCCCGGTGTCAAGGAATCGGGGCGGGATCCCCTGTCCGTTAGAAGGGTGCGGCACGGCTCGTCATCACCTCCGGCAGCACCAGAGAGGCAGGCTCACCATGACCACTCAGCTTCGTGACTCGTTCGCGGACCCGCAGTCCCGCGAGGACCGTTCCGTCGTCTTCATCGATCAGGTCGGCTCGACCGCGATGAAGGAGCAGCAGCCGGAGGCGGGCTGGCTGCCCTCGCTGGGTTTCCTGTACGACACCGTGACCACGATCGCGTTCCGCGCCAACCCGGACGCCGAGATCAAGTACCTCGGCGACGGCATCATGATCTCCTTCGACGGCGACCGGGCCACCGAGGCGGTGAACATGGCGATCCAGGTGCAGGAGGCGATCAACGACGCCAACCAGGGGCGTACCGGCGGCAAGGGCGCGATCGACTTCAACTGCAGTGTGGGCGTCAGCACCGGACCGATCGTCGCGTTCGAGACCCCGACCGGCGGCCGTGACTACGTCGGGATGGTGGCCGACAAGGCGCGTCGGCTGTGTGACGCGGCATCGCCCAAGGGCATCCTCATCGACCGGGCGACCGCGGCCGCGGCGAACATGACCCGGATCGCCAGCCGCGTCGGCACGGCGCTCGGGCGGGCTCCGGAGCAGTATCAGGGTGACATCCAGCGCATCCCGCTCAAAGGTTTCGACCAGCCGGTCGACTACTTCGAGGTCTTCTGGGACCAGCAGCTGCACGGCCTGAAGTCGGAGGGGGTGACCAGCACCGCGGACCGGATGCGCACGGCCGCCGCGCCGGTCGCCACGCAGCTGACCGTCGTGCGTCAGGCCGGCCGGGCCGGCGCCCCGGAGGAGCGGCACGTGGGGGAGGTGACCTGCTGGAAGCCGGAGGCCAACTTCGGTTTCCTCCGTGACCAGCGGACCGGCGAGGACTTCTACTTCCGCGGCAACCACATGGTCTACCCGGAGGACGCCGCCGAGACGCTGACCGTCGGCAGCCGGGCGGCCTTCGTCGCGTCCGGCCGGGCCGACACCGGCCACAAGCGGTCCGCCGTCGGCATCCTGGTGGTCGGCGACTACGCCGAGGGGACGCTGCGGCTGCCGGAGGGCAAGGCGCACGGCTGGCTGCGGGTCGCCGACGGGCTCGGCAACTCCCATCACGTCTTCACCTCCCGGGCCGCGGTGCAGGGCCACGCGCCGGGCACCCTGCTCAGCTTCAAGGTCGGCGCCAACGAGAAGGGGGGTGTCGCCGAGGAGATCGAGCTGCCGGAGATGCAAGCGGCGGCGTGACCGGCTGACGGTGGGGGCCTCCGGGACGTGGAGGTCCCCATCGGACATTCGGGTACGCCGTACGGGGGACTTTCGGCCATGGAGCTGCCGCCCGCTCCTTGATAGGCTGGGCGTGCCCCCGTCGCTAGCGCCGACTCTGCAAAGAGCCCATTCGGTCCCCGGCGGGGTTTTTCCTTCCCCAAGAGGTGCTGACATGGCGCGTGGTTGTCTCGTTCTGGTCGACGGCTGGAACCACTACCTTTCCACCAGCTCGTGCCTCGGGTTCGACCTCGCGCGGACCTTCCCGATCGACCGGCTGGCCGCCCACCTCGCGCCCCGGACCGGCGAGGAGACACTCGTCGACGTCGCCGTGGTGATGGCCCTGCCCAACCGGAACGAGCCGGGCGAGCTGCCCGAGTTCATGACCTGGCGCAAACGGCTGCGCGGGTTGCACAACGCCGGGGTGCGGCACGAGCACGCGAAATTCCGCTACTCCGACATGTCCTGCGGCGGCTGCGGCTCCCCGGTCGACCGGAAGGTCGTCTGCCCGCACTGCGAGCACGTGAACCCGATCGCCGGTCGCCGCAAGGAGAAGGGCGCCGACATCAAACTGGCCGCGCTCGCGCTCAACGGCGCCTGGCGGCAGGACTATTCGACGCTGGTCATCCTCTCCCAGGACGCGGATTTCGGCCCGCTGGTGCGCCAGCTCGCCGAGGTGCACCTGGAGCAGGGCCGGCGGTACGCCCTCTACTCCGCCTTCCCGGTCTGCGACCGGCCTCATCCGCACCGGGCGGTGCCCGGCACCCGGTCGATCCCTCTGGACGCCGCGACGTACGCCGCCTGCGCCCGCCGGTCCTAGGCGTTCTGAGCCGGCCGGGTGGCGGCCGCGGCCGCGAGCCAGTGGAGGATGTCCCGGCAGGCGATCCGGAAGTGTTCCATCAACGTCGGTGACGTGCCGGCGTTGCGGTTGTGGGCCATCGGGTTGCGGACCTTGGCGATCAGTTCGATCCGCTGGCGCCATTCCGCTTCGGCGCGGCCGAAGTACGGCTCGACCTGCTGCCAGTGCAGCACCATGACCTGCAGCAGCTCCCGCGGATGGGTGTAGTCCAGAAGGCTGCCGGCGTCGGTCGCCTCGCCGAACGCGCGGTCGCGTTCCTGCCGCTTGCGCCATTCCCCGACCAGCCTCGACTGGCTGTCCGCGAGGGTGACCGGCCAGGCGTCGCCGTACGCGTTCTCCAGCGCCGAGGAGAGGGCGGCGCGCAGCCCGATCTCGGTGCGGCGCCACAGCCGCCAGTCGTCGGAGGCGCGGGTGTCCTCCAGCGACAGCAGGTACTGCCCGAAGCTCTCGGAGAACGCCGTCCATCCGTCGTCGGTCGGTTTGATGATGCCCTCACGCGACATCCGTTCGGCGTCCAGCGGCCCGGCCGTCTCCTGCGGCCCGAACAGCACCTCGAGCAGTTTGCCCAGCCGGTTCTCCTCGCGCAGCAGCTCCAGCATGGACCGGTAGTAGTCGACGGTGAGCTGGCCGCAGGCGGCGACGGCCTGCCGGCAGCCGCGGTCCAGCGTCTCGGCGGGCGCCGGCCCGTAGAACGCCCACCGCTCGTGCAGCACCGACAGCAGCGCCGAGGACAGGAAGGGATGGCCGCCGGTCTCCAGGGTCAGCCACCCGGACAGAGCCTGCCGGAGATCGGCGTCCCGGTACGGCGATCGCCCGATCAGCTCGGTGAGTTCCGCGGCGGTGAAGCAGCCGACCGTCACCGACTGCCCGAAGATCCCCGGGAACGTCGACATCTCGGCGGTCGACTTCACCACGATCTCGCCCAGGCTGCGGCGCGACGTGGTGATCAGCCCGACCCGGAACTTCTCCTCGTGGGCGAGGGTCCGCAGGAACTCGAACGGGGCCGCCCGGGTGAACACGTTGCGCGCCGCGTCGAACTCGTCGAGCACGGCGACCACCTGATAGCCGGCCCGCCGGACCTGCCGGAGGTACGCCTTCAGGCAGCGGCACATGTCGTCCCAGGTGACGGCGGCCTCGAGGGCGGCGTACGGCGTCTGGAGCCGGTCGGTGAGCCGGCCACGATCCTCGATCCACTCGTGGATCAGGTCGGCGAGCTCACGGAACAGTGACTGTTCGGAATCGGCGCCGCTGACCGTGATCGTGATCGGGACGAAGGTGAGCCCGGCGGGGCTGGTCCCGGTGGCGTAGGTCTCGAGGGCCTGCGCGGCGAGGCTGGATTTGCCGATCCGGGGCGCCCCGACGATCGAGACGGGCGCCAGCGACGTGAACATCCGGCTGCGGACCGACCGCATCGCGTCCTGCCGCCCGACGAAATCCGCGCCGGTGACGATCAGACCGTAGCTGGCGTACGGGTTCACATCCATCGGTGCTGCAGCCACTCGCTGAACAGGCCGACCTGGATGCGGACCCGGTCACCGGGGATCCGTTTCACCACCTCACGGCGTTCGAGGTCCTGGATGACGCGATCGGCCTCGGGGTGGGCGCCGTGGTTGATCTCGTGGTACATGTAGCGCCCCGGGTCCCGGTGGGTCGCCCGCAACACCTCGATGACCAGGTCACCGCTGATGTCGGTCACCTCGCTGTCGCCCGGCGTCAGCAGGTTGTCGAACTGGTTGCGGTCCAGTTCCGCGATCAGCTTCTTCGCCACCGTGTCCACGTCGGCCGGGCCGATGACCGCCGCGAGGACGTCCGGCTGGTTCATGTAATGGACCAGGGCGTGGCACAACAGCTGGATGTAGTAGGGGCTGCAGCCGGTGAGGCGCAGGATCCGCTCGACGGCGTCACCGCGGTACCGGCTCTGGCCGTCGGGAAGCCGGATCGGATCCTCGATGAGCTGCCGGGCGTACACCTCGCCGAGGTAGGAGACCCGTTTCTCCAGCGCCACCTGGAACTCGTTGGGGTAGTCGAGGATGAACCGGGGCATCAGGTCGTTGCCGACGAGCACGCAGCGGAAGTAGCCGCGTTCCAGGATCGCCTTCCAGCCCTTCATGAAGTCGTTGGGCAGCTCACCGGTGCGCATCTTGGTGTGGAGCACGGTGAACTCGTCGACCAACAGCACCAGGGTGCTGTCGCCCAGGCCGGGCACGTCCCGCAACCACCTGCGCAGCCGCCGCATGTAGTCGTTGAACTTCGGCTGCGGAGCGAGCCGGATCTGCTCGACGTCCGGTTCCGGCGGCGGGCCGGTGGGCAGGCCGTGATCCTCGACCCGCTCGCTCAGGACCTGGTACATCTCCATGGCGATGGCGTACAGCAGGTCACCGAGGTCCTCGCCGCCGGGGAGGTCGCCGATGCTCATCTTCACCGCCAGATAGGGCGGCCGCAGCTTCTCCCGCAGGTGGTACAGCACCGACGACTTGCCGGCCCGCTTCTGCCCGTAGACGATGACGCTGCCCCGGGAGTCGCCGACCGTCTCGATCAGATCGGCGATCAGCTCGTCGCGCCCCTTGAACATGCCCGGGTCCTCGACCGGCAGGCCGGCGCTGAACGGGTTGTCGATCTCGACCCACTCCTCGTCCGGATGCAGGCGGATCGACTTCGGCTCGACCGGCGCGGTGACCCGTTCCCCCGACCGCAGGGTGAAGGCGACCTTGCTGTGCAGCGTGATGAGCTCCTGCTCGATCGCGTTCGGGGTGGCCGTCAGCGACAACTGGCAGGTCTGGGACTCCCCGGCGCCGATCGACTCGGCGACCGGGACGGTGTTCTTGGCGGCGGTGTACTCCGCGCTGTGCACGATCTCCAGTTCCACGTTGCTCACCGGCATCGCGTCGAAGCCGTTGGAGACCTGCAGCTGCACCGTCACCTCGCCGGCGGCCGGCAGGTACCGGTCGAGGACCACCTCCACCCGCAGACTCTCCGGGGCGGCCTTCGCCGAGTACCGCCGGAAGTCCTCCTCCAGCTCGTGGTCCAGGGCGAACAGGTACGGGTGCAGGGTCTCCACCGACAGCACCGTGGGCGCGGTCTCGAACTCGGCGACCAGGTCCCGGATCGCGGCGTGCACCGTGCTGAACAGCCGCTCGCGTTCGACGTACGCGCCCTGCGCCGAGTACCGCCGCAGGCTGGTGACGATCTGCTGGCAGCTGATCACCCGTTGCAGGTCCGTCTTCGAGGTCAGCTCGCGGGTCTCCTCGGCGATCCGGTCCAGTTCCGCGCGGTGCCGGTCGAGCGCCACGAGCGCCGGGCCGACCTCGGCCAGCGTGTTGATCTGCCGGTACGCCCGGCGTCCCCGCCGGTCCTGCTCCGCGGCCGCCGCCCACGCCGAGGTGAACGAGGCCTGGTCGTTGAGTGGCGTCGGCGAGCCGAGGTGCGCGGCGACGGCCTCCTGGAACAGCTCCCGGGTGGTCCGGTCGGCCCAGATCCGCCGGATCAGCCGGGCCGGCACCTCTCCCTGGGTCGGCAGGGCCAGCAACGCGCCGAGGACTTGCGGCGCCAGATGCTTCTGCCGCATGACGAGCGCGAGCGCCTTCTCCAGCGGCGGCACCTTGCCGTCCTCGAGCAGCTGCACGTTGGTGAGGGTGAACGACATGACGAGCTGGCGCAGCTTGAAGTCGACGACGTCGTCCCAGTCGGGTTTCACGCTCACCGCCTCGGTGTAATAGGCGCGGATCACGTCGGCGGTGACCCTGGCCTCGAGGGCGCAGGCGTCGCCCATGGCGGCCGCGAAGTACCGCAGGCGTTTCCGGAAGCCGTCGTCGGTGATGCCCAGGTCCTGCATGATCCGGGCCGCGGACAGGTTGGCCTCCGCCCGCTCGCGCGGCAGGTCCGTGCCGAGCAACCGGTTCTTGGCACGCCCGGAGACCAGGCGGTCGACCCGCTCGATGTCCTCCTCGGTGTACTGCCCACGGGTCCGGCTCTCGGTCGGGACACCCCAGTACTCGCACCGGTCGAGATGGAACGCCAGTAGCGGCGACAGCTCGGTCGTCGTCTCCACCTGGAGCTGCAGCGTCATCTCGACGACCGACCAGATGTTCGTCTCCATCGCGGTGTTGAGCTGTTCGAGCAGCGTCTCCAGGGACCGGTGGCGGGGATGACGGCGCAGCTCCGCCTCCAGAAGCTCCTTGGCCTCCTCGTGCCGGGTGCTCTTGAGCAGGGCGGCGGTGAGCCGCCGTACCACCCGGATGCGGTCGTCCCTGGTCGGCGCCGAGGTGATCATGGGGCGCAGCTGCTCGACCGCCTCCGGCCACCGCCCGGCGTGCTCCAGCACCGTGCTGCGGTCCTGCGACCAGCTCCACAGCTCCGTCGGCGTCCGGAACAGCCGGCGGTTCTCGTCGAGGACCGCCAGCGCCTCCTCCCGGTTCTTCATCCGGGTCGACAGCATGTTGACCAGCCTGCGTACGGCGCGGGCCGGCTGATCACCCTGCGCGATGGCCTGCCGGAACCAGCGTTCCGCATTCTCGAGGTCGCCCAGCCGGAGCGCCTCCTCGGCCAGGGACGACGGGCCGCTGTGCTTGCTCTGCGAGGTGTACATGGGTTTGCGCGCGGCCGGTTTCGGTGGCGGACCGGGAACCGGCGTGCCCGGGGCCGGTTCGCTGCGCGCGTTCGACACGGCGCGTTCCGCGGTCCAGGTCAGCGAATCCTCCGGGGCGAGCCGCACCAGCCGGGCGAGCGAACGCTCGGCCGCAGGGAGGTCCTTACGGCGCAGACTGGTGTGCACCTCTTGGGCGAGGTCCTCGACGGGGGAGGCCGCTTCCACCGGCGGGACGGCCACCACGGCCGGCGGCTCGATCGGGGCAGCCGGCTCGGCGGCCGGTGACGGGGCGGGCGGGGCGACCGTCGCGGCGGGGGCCGGGGTGGCCGGCTCCGGGGCGAAATGAAGGGCGCCGGCGAGCGCCAGGAACGCCTCCGGCGCGGCGTCGGGGGAGTTCCACTGATCGCCGGGAAACCCGGTCAGCTCGGTCGGTGACACGCAGACGAGGCCGCAGTGCAGCACCGCGAGCCGGCCGGCGCCGGCCGGCCATCGGGCGGCATCGCGGATCAGCCCGGCGAGCTCGGCCCGGCCCCCGATCTCGGTCAGCGCGATCGCGCTGAGGGCGGTCAGCGGCAGGTCGAACGGCGCGGAGTCGGCCTTGATGCAGCGGCGCAGCGTCGCCGGGGAGTGCTCGTGTTCACCGGTCAGCCGCTGGGCCATCGCGAGGTCGAAGCACGACAGGCTGTCGTCGAGAACGTCGGCCGCGTCGGAGAACAGGTCGCGAGCCTCCTCGCGGCGGCCCAGCCGCCACAGCATGCGGCCGGCGATCTGGAGCGCGTCCGGGGCCCGGTACTCGTCCGCGATCCGGCGCAGGCCCGCCACACACTGCAGGATCTTGTCCGGGTCCTTGGTCTTGACGGCGTACTCGTACCGGTTGCGCTCGGCCACCAGGTCGCGTTTCAGCCGGTGGCGGAATTCGACGTCCAGATCGCTGTCGTAGACCTCCCACACGACCGGCGGCACCTCCAAGGTGACCGCCCGTACCTGCTGGGTCAAGGCGGCGAGGACCGTCCGCGAGCCCGGCGGCAGCGGGACGTGCCGCACCACCGGGGCGGCGGCCGGCGCCGGGGGAGGCGCCGGGCCGCCGCCGTCGCCGTCGGTCGCCTCCGGCATCGGCGCCGGCGGCCGTGCGCCGCTGTCACCGCCGCCGTTCGCGCCGGGGGAGGTGCGCACGACCATGGCGATGGCAGGCGCTTCAAGGATGATCTCGTCGCCGCCGAGGTCGCTGATGATCAGACATTCGTCGTCGATGTCGACAAGGGTGCCCTCGATCGGCTCCCCGACGTAGACAGTGACACGAATACTGCTCCCCAGCGGAACCCGCGACTTGATGGGAGCGAGCCGCACCCGTGGGAATCTACCGGCTGCCGGCTCCCTTGAGGATCGACCGTTCGCGGGAGCCGGTCCGAAGCCGACCAGGGGCTTGACTATTCACGATGGACACTGGCGGGTGACCCGGAAGGCCCCCGCTCACCCTCCGGGCGCGCCTGTCCCGCCGGGCCCCGGCCGCCGGCACGGGAGGTGCGACGGAAGGTACGGGGGTCGAACGCCCCGCCGGGATGCTGCTGGACGAACTCGCCCTGCGCGTCGGTGATCAGGCCCCGGGCCCGGTCGGGATCGTTCTGCGGATACCAGTCCGATACGTCGTTCATGCCACTTCCCTACCCGCCGGGCCGGCCGGCTCACCCTCGGCGTCCTCGCCGGGGACCGGTTCGGGCGTACGGTGACCGGTGTCGTCGACCAGGCCGGGCGCCATGCTGCCGCCGTGCGCCTCCTGCGCCGGATGCTCCTGGGCGCGCCGCTGCTCGGCGTCGGCGGAACCCGGCCCGTCCCCGGTGGTGAACTCGCTGTACTGCTCGGGATCGACATCACTCATGATCGTCCTATACCCGCCCGGCCCGCTCTGATGCCCCACGGCCGGCGGAACGCGTGTGATCAGGGGTGACCGGCACGGGCATGCATGACCCGCAGCCGGGGGCGGCCGGGAGGGGAGGCCTGCCGTGGCCGCCGCGAGTCACGGGACGCTGCGTGGCCCGTACCGAAGCGTGGTGTGAGAGAACCCTCGCCGACCGGAACCGATGGCGGTGTTAGCCGACTTGTTGATCAGGGTACGGGAGGACATCGGAAGGCTGACCCCGCTCCCCGCGGCGGTGGACCGGCGGATACCTTGGCGCGGCGGGGTTTTGACGGCCTGGGGCAAGGGGAACAGCGAACAGCGATGAGCGGTAGTGAGCGCCGGCCGTCCGCACACGTCTTCTCCGCCGACAGCGAGGTCGGAAACGATCTCGCCGCGGTGGACTGGAGCGCGACCCCGCTCGGGCCGCCCGAGGACTGGCCGCAGAGTCTGCAGACGGCGGTCAGCATCCTGCTGTCGTCACGGTTCTCGATGTGGATGGCGTGGGGCCCCGAGCTGACGTTCTTCTGCAACGCTGCATACCGGAGGAACACCCTCGGCCGCAAGTACCCGTGGGCGCTCGGCCGGCCGGCCGGCGAGGTGTGGGCGGAGATCTGGGGCGACATCGGGCCGCGCATCGACACCGTGCTGCGGACCGGGGAGGCGACCTGGGACGAGGGGCTGCTGCTGTTCGTGGAGCGGTCCGGTTACCCCGAGGAGTCGTACCACACGTTCTCGTACAGCCCGCTGCGTGACGACGACGGCGCCGTGGTCGGGATGCTGTGCGTGGTCAGCGAGGAGACCGACCGGGTCATCGGCGAACGGCGGATGGCGACGCTGCGCGACCTCGGCTCGGACCCGAGCGTGGTGCGCACCGAGGAGCAGATGCTGGCGTTCGCGGGAGCGCAGCTGGGCCGCAACCTGCGGGACCTGCCGTTCACGCTGACCTACCTGTTCGATGACGACTCCACGGCGCGGCTCGCCGGGGCGACCGGGATCGACGCCGGGCATCCGGCGGCGGCCGTCGGCACGTGGCCGGTCGAGCGGCTGGCGCAGGGCGAGACGGTACGGATGCGGCTGGCCGCGGAGCCGTTCGCCGTCCTGCCGTCCGGGGACTGGCCGGCGCCGCCGACGGAGGCGCTGGTGCTGCCGTTGCTGCGACAGGGCGGCGCGCCGTACGGCTTCCTCGTCGCCGCCCTGAACCGGTACCGCCCGTTCGACTCCGCCTACCGCGGCTTCCTCGAACTGGCCGCCGGTCACGTGGCCGCCGGCATCGCCGGCGTCCGCACCTACCGGGCGCAGCAGCGGCGGGCCGAGGAACTGGCCGAACTCGACCGCGCCAAGACCACCTTCTTCTCCAACATCAGCCACGAGTTCCGTACCCCGCTGACTCTGATCATGGGCCCGGTCGAGGATCTCCTCGCCGACGCGGACGACGGGACCCGCGAGCAACTCGAGCTCATCCAGCGCAACGGGCTGCGGCTCGGCAAGCTGGTCAACGCGCTGCTCGACTTCTCCCGCATCGAGGCCGGCCGGATGCAGGCCGTCTACGAGCCGGTCGAGCTGGCCGCCGCCACCGCCGAACTGGCGAGCGTCTTCCGGTCGGCGATCGAACGGGCCGGGCTCGCCCTCGACGTGGACTGCCCGCCGCTGGCCGAGCCGGTGCACGTGGACCGCGGCATGTGGGAGAAGGTGATCCTGAACCTGCTCAGCAACGCGCTCAAGTTCACCTTCGACGGGCGGGTGCGGGTCGCGGTGCACGCCGACGGCGGCGAGGCCGTGGTCACCGTCGCCGACACCGGCGTCGGGGTGGCGGCCGAGGAGATGCCCCGGCTGTTCGAACGGTTCCACCGGATCGAGAACGCACGCTCCCGGTCCAACGAGGGCAGCGGCATCGGCCTGGCCCTGGTGCAGGAGCTGGTCGGGCTGCACGGCGGCACGATCACCGCGGACAGCACCGTCGGCCGGGGCACCACCTTCACCATCCGGCTGCCGTTCGGCAAGTCCGACCCGCCGGCCGCGGCGCCGCAACGCGCCGTCGTCGACGCCCAGCCGTTCCTGGAGGAGGCGCTGCGCTGGCTGCCCGCCGACTCCGGGCCGGCCCCGGAACCCGCGGCCCCCGGCGGCACGGCCGTGCTCGTCGCCGACGACAACGCCGACATGCGTGAGTACCTGACCCGGCTGCTGCGGTCGGCCGGGCACCGGGTCACCGCGGTCGCCGACGGTCAGGAAGCCCTGGAGAGCGCTCGCGCCGACGTGCCGGACCTGGTGATCAGCGACGTGATGATGCCGCGGTTGGACGGGTTGCGGCTGGTCGCGGCGCTGCGCGCGGACCCGCGGACGGCGGGCACACCGGTGCTGCTGCTGTCCGCCCGCGCCGGGGAGGAGGCGTCCATCGAAGGTCTGGAGGCGGGCGCCGACGACTATCTGGTCAAACCGTTCTCCGCGGCCGAACTGCTGGCCCGGGTCCGGGCCAACGTCGAGCTGTCCCGGCTGCGCAACCACCACGCCCGCTGGCGGACGGCGCTGATCGACTCGCTGCAGGAGGCGTTCTTCGTCTGCGACGAGGACGGCGCGATCATCGAGATCAACAGCGCCTTCACCGACATCCTCGGGTACGGGCCCGAAGGGCTGCCCTACGGCCCCGTCCCCCCGTGGTGGCCGGACCCGGAGACCGACGCCGAGGCGCACGACGCCGTCTCCGACGCTCTCGCGATGCTGCTCGGCCAGTCCCACGGCTCCTACACGATCCCGGTCGTGCACCGCGACGGCCACCGGCTGTGGGCGGCCGCCGCGTTCAACCAGGTCCGCGACCCGGACACCGGCCGCCTCGTCGTCGTCGGCACGTTCCGTGACGTGACCGCCGAGCACTACGCGATCCAGCGCGACAGCGCCCTCGCCGCCCTGGGCCTGTGCCTGTCCGAGGCGGAGAACCTCGACGGCGCGCTCACCGCGGTCCTGGGCGAACTGCGCGAGATCTGGCAGGCGGCGTACGTCCTGGCGGCCGTCTTCACCGAGCCCGGCCGTCCCGTCGTCACCGCCACCGACGGCGCGCCGACCTGGGAGACGCTCGCACCGGAACGGCGCGACGAGATCCTCGCCCTGCACGACCGGCCGGCGCTGACCCCGGCGGGCAGCGGCATCACCCTGGACCACCCGTACGGCACCATGGTCCTGTGGATCGAACCCGGACCGAAACGCCCCTTCACCGAACCGGACGAGACCCTCCTCGCGCTGCTCGCCGGCCACCTCAGCCAAGGGTTGCACCGCATCCACCAGATCGACCAGCAGCGGGAGACCGCGCTCGCCCTGCAACGGGCCATTCTCGGCCCGGACCGGCTGCCCAGCGGCTTCGCCGTCCGCTACGAGCCCGCCACCCGGCCGCTGAAGGTCGGCGGCGACTGGTACGACACGATCGAACTCGCCGACGGCCGGATCGGCATCGTCGTCGGCGACTGTGTCGGCCACGGCCTGCGCGCCGCCACCGTGATGGGACAGCTGCGCAGCGCCTGCCGGGCCCTGCTGCTGCGCGACTCCAGCCCGGCCCGCGCCCTGATGTCCCTCGACCAGTTCGCCGGTCACCTGCCCGGCGCCACCTGCGCCACCGTGTTCTGCGGCGTCCTCGATGCCGCCACCGGCCACCTGACCTACTCCAGCGCGGGCCACCCGCCGGCCATCGTCGGCCACCCCGACGGCACCACCCACCTGCTCGACCAGGGCCGCTCCCGGCCGCTCGCCGTGCACCCCGGCGACGACCGGCCGGAAGCCACCTACACCGTTCCGCCCCGCGCCACCCTGCTGCTCTACACCGACGGCCTCGTCGAACGCCGCCGCCGCCCGCTCTCCATCGGCATCGACCAGGCCAGCGCCGCCGTCCGGCACGGGCTCGGCACCCCCATCGAAGACCTCGCGTCGGAGATCATGGACCGGCTCACCCCGGACAGCGGCTACGACGACGACGTCGCCCTGCTGCTGTACCGCCACCCCGGCCCCCTCGAACTGGAATTCCCCGCCGAGTCCGGCCGCCTCTCCGGTGTCCGCGCCGCCCTGCGCAACTGGCTGGAACGCTGTGGCATCGACGCCAACACCACCCAGAACATCCTCGTCGCCGCCGGCGAGGCCTGCGCCAACGCCATCGAACACGGTCACCGCGACGCCCCCGGCGGCCGGATCCGGCTCCGTGCCGCCGCCACCGCCGGCGACCTGCGCCTCATCGTCACCGACACCGGCCGCTGGAAGACCCCGGACCCCGCCACCAGCCCCTATCGGGGGAGAGGGCTGAAACTGATGCGTGCTTTCATGCACGCTGTCACCGTCACTTCCGGAACCACCGGCACCATCGTCGACATGCAGGCGAGGATCTCCTGATGACCACGGCGCTCACCCTCACCACGGACTCCGGCGTGCTCACCGCCGCCGGAGAGATCGACATGAGCAATGCCGAGACGTTCGCGACGGCCCTGGCCACCGCCGTCACCGCCACGGACGGGTCACGGCTGGTCGTCGACCTGAGGTCGGTGGAATATCTGGACAGCGCGGGCCTTGCGGCCCTCTTCGCACAGGCGGACCACATCGAGGTACGCACCGGGCCGCTGCTCGCCCCGTTACTGGAGATCTCCGGACTCGCCGGCCTGACCACCGTCCACCAGACCTGACACGGCCAGCACCCTCCGGGCCGCCGCCGGCACGTCCACGCCGGTTGGGAGAGAACGCGGCGCCCCAGCCGCCCATGAGTCCAGGTCGGATGCCGCATGGCGATCCGCTCGACGATGGCGGCGTCGACGGAGACACAGCCGAGTTCGAAGCCCGCCCCGCTCCCGCCGTCGAGACGCCGGTGAACAGTGGTCAGCGCCGCTTTTCGCCTCTCGCCGACCGGGCCGTCGACGAGAGGCGACCAGATCCAGGTCACTGACGCGCCGAACGTAGTCGTCGGTGGCCAAGGAGCCCGCCACCATCAGGTCACCGACCCGTCCGAGCCTTTCCCGCTCGTCACCGAGCTCGCGGACAACGGCAGGCGGCATCCCCATGCGGCGAGTCTGAAGAGGAGGGACGACGGTCGGCGGGCGCACGGCGCATGCGTCCCGGCCGGCGGGTGGCTCCTGGTCAGCCGGGGTCATCCGAACGGCCGGCCCGACCAGCCCGTCCGGATGGAAGATGTCCGCGATGTCAGGTTTCTCCATTTTCACTGGTCACTCAGCGCAGACTGCCCTTAACTCAAGGGGGCGTGGTGACATGAGTGCGGTCTTCGGAGAAAGACTGACCTTTCCACAGGACGCCGGACCGGCGGTGGAACTCGTGGTCTGGGGTGATGAGTTCTACGCCCGGCGCGAGAACGCGGGCGACGCCGGCGACCTGTTCCGGGCCACCGCGGGCGTGGCACTCGACGACACCACCAACCCTTCCTCCGTACGCTGGGACGGAGCCGGCTCCGGCCTGGTGATCAGCGACATCGGCGATCCGGGGCCGGTGATCAGGTTCCCGGTCGGGGAGCCGTCCCCTGTCGACGACGCCGTCGCGATCCCCGGAGGCGTGGGATGCCACGGGACGCTTGCCGGCGCCGGCGCGCGGCTGCTGGCGGAATGAACCCGGCCGGCTCGCCCCGGGATGCGTCCCGGCGGAGACTGCGGGCGCTCGGCAGCCGGTCACCGCGTCTCGCGCCCCGGCGCGGGACCGATGGCCGAGCCGGTCCGGGCGGGCGGAAGTCCCTGCTCCCCGGAATCTCGTCCGCGATCACCGCGCTGGCGGCCGTCTTCGCGATCCTGATCTCGTGGCTGACCTTCCGGATCAACCGGGACGGGCAGATCACCGCTCGCTACACCAGCGCGGTCGAGCAACTCGGCAACAGGGAGATGATCACCAGGGTGGGCGCTTTCTACTCACTCGGACGGATCGCTCTCGAGTCCGACCACGACCGCCCGGTCATCATCGACATGCTGGTCGACTACGTCCAGGACAAGGCCGGGATGAAACACGGCTCCCCGGAGCAGTGCCACGACCGGCCGGATACGAGCCTGGACGTCATCGCGGCGCTGCGCGTGCTGCTGATCAGGATCGAGCGGACCCCCGACGACCACCGGCTCAACCTGCGCCGGGTGTGCCTGCGCGGGATCCAGTTGCCGGGCGCCGACCTGACGTGCGTACGTCTGGACAACGCCGTCGTCGAGTACTCGAACTTCGCCAAGGCGACGCTCGTCGACGCGTCGCTGCAGCACACCAGGTTCGGCAGGACCATCCTCGACGGCGCCGTCCTCGATCGGGCGGACGCGTTCGACGCCGACTTCAGCAACATCAACCACCACTCGATGAACACCCTGGTCGGCGCCACGCTGCGCGGCACCAATCTGATGCAGGCACGATTCGTCGGTGCCGACCTCACCGGCGCCGATCTGACCGCGGCCAGGCTGACCGGCGCCGACCTGGAAAGCGCCGAACTGGGGGGCGCCCGTCTGGACACCTATCTCGCCGACGCCTACCGCCTTCCTCCCGGAGTCGACCGAACGGACGCCCGCGCCTCGGCGCCGCCGTCGCCGCCGGCTGCGTCGTCGGGCTGCCGCGAGTGATCGACGGCAGCCGGGCGGCTCATCCACACGACCACCATCCACCTGCGAAAATCTCACGGACAGGACTGTCATGCCATCTGTTTCGCAACCGGGCGGCCCCGCGATCGAGTTCGCCGCCGCCACTGGTTCCGCCGTCCCCGGACAGCCGAGGCCGGGCGATCCCGCACCGTGCGCCGGCTATTGGCAGCCACAGTGCAAAGGGGAGGAGCCCCGGCATCTGACGAAGCACCGCAAGATTCCGAAGTGCGGCCGTGGCCACCCGGTGGAGTACTGGAATCTCATCGAACCCGACGGGCGACGCCGCGGTTATTGACGACCGTCGCGGCCGTAGACCCAGTCCCAGAACCGCCGCCGCGGCCACCACGCCGTGACGAGCCGCAGCGGCGGTTTCAGCCACCACGCCGGTGGCCGGCCCGGCGGCGACCGGCGGCTCAGCACCCCGGCGAGCCACGACCCCGCCGACGACAACGCCGACGGGGTGCCGGCGCCCCGTACGGTCAGCATCCGCAACACGTCCGTGACCGTGTCCCGGGCGATCGCCCGGCCGCTCGGCGTGCTGCGGATCAGGTCGAGAGTCGCCCGGGTGTCCAGCTCGTCGACCGCCTGCAGAGCCGCGGACAGATCCGCCGCGACGGCATCCTCCTCGGCCAGCACCGCCTCCTGCACCGCGCGCACCAGGCCGGCCGCGTGGTCGGGCAGCGGGTCGTCGCCGCGCCGGAGGAGCACCCCGATCAGATGAGCGGCCCCGTCGAGACGGCCCCAGACGAAGTCGGCGACCCGCCACTCGGGCCGGGCGAACGCGCCGAAATGCCGGAGCTGAGTGCCGTACAGCTTCCAGGCGCCCAGCGGCCGCCGCGGCTCGACCAGCGGCGAGGAGACATCCGGGCCCATCCGCAGCACGTCGAACCGGCTCATCCGGCGGAACGGGCCGTCGCCGCCGGCCGCCGAGGCGAGCACCTCGGCCATCAGCGCGGCACGCAGCACGTCGCCCGGACCGGCGTCCACCCCGGCGCCGGCGAGATAGCCGTCCGCTGCCGCGCGCAGCAGCGCGCCCAGCACAGCCGGGCTCGAACTGGCCGCGGCCGCGTCGTTCACGGCGCGCAGCAGCGTCTCCGCGTCGTCGTCCTCCGCGGTGACGACGAGAGTGGCGATGTGGTCCCGTACCGCGATGACCGCGGTGAGCACCCGGCTGAGTGAGCGCAGAGTGTCGTCGAGGGCGGGCGTGCCGGCGGCCCGCACGCGCAGATCCCGGATCAGCAGGCGAATCGTCCGGTCGGCGACCACCGTCCCCCACCGCCACTCCCCGGTGAGGTCGCACGCCCGATCGAAGTCGGCCGGTGGCACCCAGCGCGGCGCCCGATCCGGGGCGACACCACTCAGCGACGGTGTGCACAGCGGCCGGGCCGCCAGCTCGCCGGTGTGCGCCTGATACGCGTCGAGCAGCCCCGACTCGATGCGGTTACGCCGGTAGAGCGGATAGAGGGCGTCGACCGCGGCCCGGGCCTTTCCCGGATCCCGCAACGCCTCGGTGAACAGCTCCTCGGTTCCCCGCACCTGTCGTTCCGCCTCGGCCGAGCGGCGGGCCAGGGCGTCCACGCCGTTGCGGAAAGAGCTCTCCGACCCCATCCGCATCGCGCTCGTGAGCACCGGAAACCAGTCCGTGTCGAGCCGGCGCCCGCCCGACCCGTCCCGCGTCGCGACCGTCGCATGGTCGAGACCGTCCCCGGCGGTCACGTAACCGATGACGCGGCGCCAGTCCGACTCCACCGGCCGCCGCCAGATCTCGGTCATCAACGGCTCGAACGGGGTGTTGTCGAGCACGCCACCGTCGATGAGCACCGCGCCGTCGCTGTCGCCCGGCCCCCCTGCGTCGTCACCGTCGCCGCCACGCCGCGTGATGTCGTCTCCTTCGCGCCGCCCGATGTCGCTGTCGCCGCGCCGCCTGATGTCGGTCTCGCATCGCACCCGGTAGGCGCCGAGGCCGGCCTCCGCGACCGGTTCGAAGGCGCCGGGGAAACCGGCCGTCGCCCGCGCGGCCAGGGCCAGGTCGGCCGCCGCCGCGGCGGTCAGCTGCCCCGGATCGGCCGGTGTGAACAGCGTGAACGGATCCTCGGGCAGCTCACCGGCCGGCGGCTGGAAGAGCACCGCCCCCGGATCGTGGCGGAACCGGTAGACCCGCCGGTGGTCCGGCACCGCGAACTGGCAGCCGGTGCTGTCACTCCACACGGTGTCCTGTTCACCGAGGGCGGTGGCCGTGGTCAGCAGCGTCACCGGATGCGCCGCCGGCCGCCCGCCGCCGCGCAGCGCCCGGTCGAACAGCCCACGCAGCTGGCCGGTGAAGTAGGCGCCGTCGAGCAGACTCGGCAGCGGCCCCCGCCCGGACCCGCGCAGCAGCTTGCCGCGAGAGAGTTGCGCGGCCTCGACCCAGAGCTCCTTCAGCGACGGCAACGGGTTACCGGCCGCGACCGCCGAGGCGAGCACGGCACCGTTGATGCCACCGGCGCTGGTCCCGGCCACCACGTCGATGATGACGTCGACGCCGAGCTCGTCGCAGAGTGCCCGCCACCCCCGCAACGCGGGCCCGGCATCGGCCGGCAGCTCGGCCCGGTCCGGCGCACCCGCCCGACGCAGCAGGTCGATCTCGTGCGTCATGCCGCTCATCCACACGGCCAGCGAGACGCCGCCCTGAAAGACCAGGCCGAGACGGATTTGGGTCCTGCTCATCGTCCCATCCTGATGGCCCCTGAGCGTGCCGGGGCGGAAACCGCCGGAGACCCCCTGACCGGGATGACCGGCAGCACACCACCGGCTCCGCCGACACGACGCCCGCCGACATGTTCACCCGCTTGACCAGCGCCTGGGCATATCGGCCACCCGGGCCGGTTCGGTTCCCCCGCCATATCGGTGAAGTTCCGGTGAACGCTCGCCGATTCCGGTGACTCGGGTGTCGATCGTGGGCAGGGGACAGTCCATGACCGATCCGAATGACGATCTTTCCAGCGTTGCGGACTCCGGTGTGCCGGGCACTTCCGAGGTGCCGGAGGACCTGCACGGTGATCTTCCGCTCGACGAGGCCGGCCGTGCCCAGGACGGGCCGGGCGTTCCCGGCCGGGCGGCGGACAGCCCGGCGGCTCAGGGCAGTCCGATCGGGCCGCCTGACTGATCCGGATCACTGCATCGCTGTGCCCGGCGGGTGCGTGAACGAGGTCGGGCAGAGAAAGAGGGAAACGGCTCGTCGGCCGGCCGCAGCGGCGGCCCGCCGACCGAGCTGTCCACCACGGTGGGCGAGCCGGGCCGGGGACGCGCGGGTCTCGGCACGTCCCGTCGGCTGTTCCTGCGGACTTCTCGATCGCCTCTGCGCAGCCCTTGGCGGGGTTTCCGCGGGTGCCGACCATGACATCCGAGAGTCGAAGCGCAAGGGTACGGGTTGTCAGGTGAGCTGTCCGTCGAGGGATGCGCCGTCCGCCGCGCGCCTCCCGCGTGATGTGGAGGAGAGGCGGAAGGCGGCGTAGCAGGCCCACACCGGCAGTGGGAAGACGGCGACGCGTTCCATTCCGCCGATGCCCACCACCGGTCCCTGCTGGGCGAGGAACAGGGCGCTGCCGACGATGCCGAGCACGCCGAGGGCCAGGGTGACGCGCCGCAGCGGGGCCATCAGGGTTCCGTCCCGGACGCATCCCGCCGCAATGAGTCCCAGGTTGCCGCCGAAGAAGACCAGGACGGCGGCGAGCAGGTGGACGTTCTCGTCGACGTCGGCCGGGAAGGCGCCGGCCAGGCCCAGCCCGATCGCGCCCGACAGCAGCAACCGGCGGCCCCAGCGGACCGCCGGGCCGTCGCCCCAGTGCCGCCAGGTGAACAGCAGGCCGGCGATGAGCAGCGCCGACGTCAGCAGGAAGGCGAGGTTCATGGCGTCGTGCCACGGTGAGCAGACGTACCGCGGTCGGGTGGTGTCCCAGCCGCCGCAGGTCACGTTGCCCAGGTCGCTGATGTTGTTGGTGGCCCAGCTGAAAGCGGGATCGGTCCAGGCGAGCCCGACGGCGACGTTGGCGGTCAGGAACAGTGGTGCGACGGCGGCCCAGCAGATCGCCGCGACCGTGGCCGGGGGAGTGGATTTCATGGTGTCGAGTAGAGCAATCCGGCCGGTCTCCGAGCACTACCGGTAGCCGCCCGGCTGCGGGTATGGCTGGGTATACCCCTCAGGAAGCCTGCCGCAGTCCCACCTCGAGCAGGTCGTCGATGGCTTCCGGTGGCAGCGGGCGGGCGAAGTGGAACCCTTGCGCGTGCCGATATCCCAGCTCGTACAACCGCCGTGCCTGTTCGGCCGTCTCCACCCCTTCCGCCACCGTACGCAGCCCCAGCGTCTCGGCGATCCCGGCCAGCGCCACCGCGATCGCCTCCTGCTGCGGGGTGCCGTTGAGCCCGTCGACGAACGACTTGTCGACCTTGATGGCGTCGACCGGGCAGGTGCGCAGCAGCCCCAGCGACCGCCCGCCGAACCGGTCGACCGCCCAGCCCAGATACTGCGACGCGGCGATCCCGGCGGTCACCGCCACCACCGCCACGTCCAGCAGCGCCGTCGCCAGCTGCCGCCAGGTCCGCCCGCCGTCCGGCAGCCGCATCATCGCCGTGATCGCCAGCGCCGCCGCCACCACGTACAGCAGCAGGGTGCGCCCGCTGATCGGCGGCATCGTGCGGTACGGCATGGCCACGATGTCGATCGTCCGGCTCAGCGCCGCCACCTCGACCGCGGCCATCCCGGCGCCGACCCGCCGCCAGAACGTGCGCAGCGCCCCGTCGGTGGCCGCCGCCGTCGCGAAGAACGCGGCAGCCGCCAGCGCCGGCCCGGCCAGCGCCGGGACCCACACGGCCAGATGCGGCATGCCGGTGCGGAACCCGGCCACGATCAGCGCGACCTCGGCGACCGCTAGGAGAACGGCGACCGGCACGAACCAGCGGCGTCAGCGAAATGCCACCGCTGCCTCCCGTGTGCCCGTTTCCGCCGTACGCCCGGAGATCGGCATGGCGCACCGGAACCTGAGGATCATCGGCAAGGCGGGCTTGCCCCGCTCTGGCAAGATCGGATCGGTGACCGCCCGCCCCGCCCGGATCCTCGTCGCGGTCGCCGCGATCGTCCTGCTCGTCATCGCCACCGCCGTGATCACCTCCCGTCTGCGCAAGCCCGGCCCCCGCCCCGATTTCCAGCTGCCGGTCGCGTGCGGCGAGACCTGGATCCTCGGCACCTACCCCGGCCACGACGACTTCGACATCGACTTCTTCCCGGCCCGAGGCTCGGCGTGGGGCCGTCCGGTCCTCGCCTCCGCCGCCGGCACGGTCATCGAGGCCGGCGTCAACGGCACCCTCGGCTCCCGCACCCCCGACAACCCGAAGGGCCCCTACGGCACCGGCGCCGGCTACTGGGTCAAGATCGACCACGGCGGCCGCTGGGACACCCAGTACCTGCACCTGCTCGAGTCCCCACCGGTCGCGGTCGGCGACGAGGTCACCCAGGGCCAGCAGATCGGCAAGATCGGCAGCACCGGCAAATCCGGCGCCCCGCACCTGCACTACGAGCAGCGCCGCGCCGGCGACAAGGTCGAATCCCACTTCGCCGGCCAGCCCGCCGGCATCACCTCCGACGACCGCGAGTACTCGGTCCGCCGTACCAGCCGAAACTGCCCCGGACGATAGGCGGTCCGCTTCCGCTCACCCCTCTTGTTCTGGTACGCCGCAGCCCGCCCCCGACCGCGTCATCGGCCGTCCCGTGGCCCCCGCGCGAGGTCCGCGCGGGCCCGGACCGAAACGCGCCGCACGGGCGTGGCCGCTGGTCACCGCAGGCGGCTCGCTTGTGTACGAGGTGTGGAGATTCGGTGCGAAGGCTGCGAAGGGCGTTCCGGCACCCGGCCGCGGACTGATGTGATGCGCGCGGTGATACCCGCCTGCCCGCTGAGGAGCGCTCCATGAGGTACGTCTTCGTCGTCCTGGCCGTCGTGACCGGCGTCGCCGCGTTCCTGTACGGCGGCGCCGACGACTCGCCCGGCCTGCAACTGCTCGGTGCTCTGCTCGCCGGGGGAGCGATCGCCGTCGGTGTGCGGCAGGTGCGGCGCCGGCCCCGATGACGGATGGAGAGGGCCGGCGCGGTCACGCCGAGCCGCGCCACTCCTCAGCGAGCAGCGCGTACCCGTAGCCGTCGAGCCACCGGCCGGACCGGTGCAGGCAGTCCTGGACGGTGTGCGACTCGCGGCGCATCCCGAGGCGTTCCATCAGCCGCCACGACGGCTCGTTGTCGGCGAAGCAGATCGCCGTCACCCGGCGCAGCCCGAGATCCTTGAAGCAGATCCGGAGCACTTCGCGGACGGCTTCGGTGGCGTAGCCGTGGCCGGCGTGTTCCGGGTGCAGCACCCAGCCCAGCTCGGCGTGCACGCGCCGGGCCGGTTCGGTGATCTCCGCCTGGGCCCAGGCGTCCTCGATCTTGATCATGAGGTCGCCGACGACCGTGCCGTCCCGCTCGATCACCAGGGTCCTGGCGAGCGTCTCCGGATCCGTCAGCCAGGCGCGATGCTCCTCCAGGGTGGTGAGCGCGCGGGTGATCCAGTGGCAGACGTCGGGGCGGCGGCGGAACTCCCAGGTGGCTTCCGCGTCACCGGGGGTCGCCGGCCGTAACGTCAGCCGGTCGGTGTGCAGTGGCCAGGTCAGCGCGGTGAGCTCGGCGGTCATCGTCAGGCCCGGCCGTTGCGGACGGCGTAGCGGTGGAGCGTGACACCGTCGTCGAAGCGGTCCTGCTCCAGCAGGTCCAGCTCCACCGGTTCGTCGTGGCCGTCGAACAGCGGCCGGCCGGCGCCCAGGACGGCGGGATGGGTGAAGAGCAGCAGTTCGTCGAGCAGTCCCGCCCGCAGCAGCGCGGTGGCCAGCGTGGCGCCACCGACCCCGATGTCACCGTCGGCCCGTGCCCGCAGCTCCGCGAGCTCGCCGACGGCGTCATCGGCGCGGAGGATCCGGGTGTTGTGCTCGGCGCCGGTGCGCGAACGGGTGACGAGCACCTTGGGCATCGACGTCCAGATCCGCCCGTACTCCCGCAGGAAGTCCGGCAGTGAGGTGTCGTCGCGCGCCGCCGGCCAGAACTTCTCCATGATCTCGAACGTCGTGCGCCCTTGAACCATGAGCGACAGCGCCCGCGCCCGCCGGTTGAACTCGCGGTGCAGCGGCTCCCCGATGCGCATCCACGAGCCGCCGCCCTGCTCGCCGGGGGCGTGCTCGATCCGCAGGTCGAGCGAGACGTTCATCCAGTACACGAAGCGGCCCGGCATCAGCCCTCCCGAGTGATAGCGATCGGCGACTGCCATGGGTCACCCTAGGGAGAGTGGTAGTAAAGTGCAATCACTTGTCGGGAGGGTGTCGATGAAGTCCGCACCACGCTCGGGATGCCCGATCAACCAGGCGGTGGAGGTTCTGGGCGATCCCTGGGCGATGCTCGTGCTGCGCGACATCATGTTCGGCGACCGGCGGCACTTCCGGGAGCTGCTCCTGGGCAGCGAGGAGGGCATCGCGGCGAACATCCTCAGCAGCCGCCTGCGGAAACTCACCGATGCGGGCCTGCTCGCCCGGGCGGACGCTCGGCGCGGCCAGCGCGCCGCCTACTCGCTCACCGAGGCCGGGATCCAGACGCTGCCGGTCATCGCCGCTCTCGCCTCGTGGGGCCTGGCCCACCGCGACGGCGAGCGCCGCCTGCGGGTTCGCGCCGAGCTGCTGCGCGCCGGCGGCCCGGAACTGCTCGCCCGGTTCATGGACGACCTGCGCCATCTGCACCTCGGCGTCCCCCGGCCGGATCCGCACACGCCGCCGGCGGTCGACGGGCTCCGGTCGGCCTACGAAGCCGCATCGCGCGAGTGACCCCCGGCCACGCCTCAGCGCATCCGGGCGGGGCCGGCCCCGCCCGGTGCGGCCGGCCCCGCTCGGTCCGGCCGGCCCCCGTGCGGCCGGCCGGACCGGGCGGAGGGCACCGCGGTCAGGCCAGGGTGACCTGGCGCGGGTCCGGGCGCTGGACGGTGGTGCCGTCGCCGAGCTGCCCGGAGGCGTTGTCGCCCCAGCACCACAGGGTGTCGTCGGCCCGGAAGGCGCAGTTGTGGAAGCCGGCCGCCACGTCGCCGGTCCAGTTCGTGGCGGTGCCGATCCGGACCGGGGCGTACCGGTGGGTGGTGGTGCCGTCGCCGAGCTGCCCGGAGGTGTTGTTGCCCCAGCACCACAGGGAACCGTCGGTGCGTGCCGCGCACGCGGTGTCCATCCCGGCGCGGACGCCCGTCCAGCCGGTGTCCGTGCCGACCTGCACCGGTGTGCTCCGGTAGCTGCCGGTGACCCCGAGCTGGCCGTACCCGTTGTCGCCGAAGCACCACAGGGTCCCGTCGGTGCGAACCGCGCAGGTGGAGAAGTGACCGGCCGTCACCGTGTCCCAGCCGGTCAGGGTGCCGACCCGGGCCGGGGTGGTCTGGTAACTGAGCAGGCCGAGCCCGAGCTGCCCGGACGAGCTGTCGCCCCAGCACCACAGGGCGCCGTCGGTGCGGGTGGCGCAGGTGTGCGCGTACCCGGTCGTCACGTTCGCCCAGTCGGTGGCCGTGCCGACCCGCTGCGGCGTGGTGGCGGTGTAGACGACGGCGCCGTCACCGAGCTGCCCGAGGCGGTTGAAGCCCCAGCACCACAGGGAGCCGTCGGTGCGGACCGCGCACGTGTGGCTGTCGCCGGTGCTGACGGTGGCCCAGCCGGTCGCGGTGCCCACCTGGACGGGGCCGGTGCGCCGGGTGGTCGTGCCGTCGCCGAGCTGGCCCCGGGTGTTGGCGCCCCAGCACCACAGGCTGGAGTCGGCACGGATCCCGCAGGTGAAAGCGGTTCCAGCGTCGACGGCCACCCAGGTGGCGTCACCGACGCGCGCCGGCGTGGCCCGGACCGTGGTCGTGCCGTCGCCGAGCTGGCCACTGCTGTTGCTTCCCCAGCACCAGAGCCCGCCGTCCGTACGAATGGCGCAGGTGTGCCCATAACCCGAGGCCACTTCGGCCCGCACCGGGGCGGCTGCCGCGCTCGCCGTCCCGCCGAAGCCGATCGTCATGATGCCGATCAGCACTGCCACGGCGGTTCCCGCCGCCTGCCTTGTTCGCCCTGTTCTCCGCACGCGACGCCCCTCTTCCGCAACCGTTGTTTCGGATCGATGAACATCGTCACATGGGAGCGCTCCCAGGGCAATGCGTCCGTCGAAGCGGGACCGGCGACGTCACGCCGGTGATCCCTCAGCCGAGCCGGGGATGCGCGGGACCGCCCAGTTCGACGGAGATCGCGTCGAGAAGCGTGCGGTAGGCGCTGACGCGTGGCGACTCGCCGTCCTCCCGGGCGGTCTCCTCCTCGATCCATGCGGACTGGGCGAGCTGCATCAGCAGGTCGGTCAAGCGGACACCGGTCAGCGTCATCCGATCCCTGGCCGGGCCGAGGTCGGTCCAGGCCCGGAGATCGCGCTGCTGCGCGGCGGTGAGGTGAACCGTGTAGGTACGGTCCGGGCGCACGCCGACCTCGGTCAGCGCCTCGACACTGACGTCACCGAGCCCGCGATAATCGACGGCATCCGCGGACACGCTGAACTCGCACCAGGGTGACCAGCCCTGCTCGTCGTCCGGGCTCCGCAACACCGCGGACGGATCCGTCGTGGGGTAGACGCCGCGGGCCCGCCAGCGGTAGCCGCGCCCGGGCGCCAGGTCACCCGGCAGGAACTCGAGGGCGCCGAAACCGCGGAAGTGGCCCGCCCCGCCGTCACCGAGCCGCTGATAGTCGTAGATGATCCGCAGGCCGGCTTCCGCCGTCACCGAGACGCTGGTCAGCGTCGTGCCGACGACGGGCCGCCCGGGGCCGGTGACGCAGACGCCCACCGGAACCGGCGCGGGCGGAACGGGAGCGGTCGTCGCCCACAGGCGGGTGTCCACCAGGGTCCCGTCCGGCCTCGCACAGCCCATCGCGACCATGGTGCCGGAATCACGGGCGCGGTCGGTCATCTGCTGCGCCGCACGCCGGCAGGCCTCGTACAGGGCGGGTCCGTCGCTCGGCGTGACCGGCGTCGCCGCCGAGCCGGCGGCGGCGAGCGTCGTCCCGAGCACCGCGGCTCCCGCCGCCCCGCGCCACACCATCCGCCTTGTGCCGATCACCCGAGGCTCATCGGCCACCCGCCGCCGAAGTCGAGGACACCGCCCGGCGAACTACCGGACCCCACCCGCTGTGGCAGGATCGCGGGATGCTGCGACTCACCGATTTCATCATCGACTGCCCGGACACGATGAAGCTGGCAGCGTTCTACGCCGAGGTGACGGGCCGCCCGGTCAAGGAGGACAGCACCGAGGACTGGGCCGGTATCCGGTTCGGCGAGATCGAACTGGCCTTCAACCGGGTGGCGGACTACCGGGCCCCGCAGTGGCCGGGCAGCGAACATCCCAAGCAGTTCCACCTCGACTTCGAAGTCGACGACATCGAGGCGGAGCAGAGCCGTGTCCTGGCCCTCGGCGCGACCCTGCAGCGGGATTGCACCGGCCCCGACGGCTACGGCTTCCGCGTCTACACCGACATCGTCGGCCACCCCTTCTGCCTCTGCCGCAACAGGGGTGTCGTCTGGACCGAACAGGGCCTCGTCTGGCCTGTGCGCTCCTAGCTACTGCTGCGGCCGACTCGGGCTTGGAGCGGTTCCGTGCCGGCTGCGGTTTCGTCCGGCCGGCTCTCACTGTCGTCTCAGCGCTGCCGATACCGCCCCCACAACCAGCCGGGGGTGACCGGGACGGGCATGCATGACCCGCACTGGGGGACGGTCGTGAGGGGAGGCCTGCCGGGCCGCCGCGAGGCACGGGACGGTCCGTGGCCCGTACCGGAGCATGGTGTGAGAGAAGCGCCGCGGACCGGAAGCGAACCACCGCCGTAGCCGTACTCGAGGCCACGCACGGGGTCAGTACGCGAGTTCGCGCAGGACCTTCCGTTCGTGCACGGCCACCTCCGCGTCGACGCGGGCGGCCTCGCTCTCGGTGAGGGTGACCGTGGCGGCCTGCCGGGGACGCCGTTCCAGCATCTCGGCCCGTAGCCCGGTAGGCGGATGCGAGGAGTGCAGCGACGCCTCGGTGTGACGGGTGAGCCGGCGCAGCAGCGGCAGGCTCGCCGCGGAGTTCGCCCGGGCGGCGCGCGCGGCGTCACGCCAGGCGGGCATGGCGTTGCCGGCGCGGGCCTCCCGGCGGATCACGGTGTCGATCGACGCGGTCATCAGGAAGAGTTCCGTCGTGCTGACGGCCGCGTCCGTGCCGCCGGCCCGGGCGGCGGTCTCGTCGGCCAGGTATTCCGCGCGCTGCGAGTCGCGCAGGCTCGTCCACACGAGCAGCAGTTGCAGCCCCCGGGCGACAGCGGAGACGAACCGGCCGAGCGCCGCGGCGATCGTCGCGGTGAGATCCCGACCGGGCTCGCCGGAGGTCTCCTCAGGGTCGAGCAGGTGGGCGACACGGTCCAGAGTCGTCTCCGCGACCTGGGTGAGCGGGCCCCGGCGGACGTCGCCGTTGACGAAGTGCCCCAGCTCGTGGCCGAGCAGCGCCACCTTCTCCTGCGGTTCGAGCGCTGCCCACAGCGGCAGCCCGATGCAGAGGACCCGGGTGCGGCGCATGCCGACGGCGGTCGTGAACGCGTTGAGGTCGTACCCGAGCACCAGGACCTGCGGCATCGGCGCGCCCACCGTGGTGGCGACCCGCTGCACCAGCGCGAACAGTGCCGGGGCCTGGCCCGGATCGATCACGATGCCCTGCCCGGTCAGGTCGGCGAGGCTGCCCAACCGTGGGCGCAACACGAAGGCCACACCGATCAGCACGGCTCCGAGGACCGTGTACGCGGTGAAGAAGTCGGTGACCAGCAGCCACAGTCCGAGAGCGGCGACGGTGAGCACCCCGATGAGCAGAACGAACGCGGCGGCCAGTGTCGTCATCCGGGCCGCCGAGGTCCTCCCCGGCTTCAGCGACCTCTCGGCGAGGGCGGCGAACTGCGCCTCGGTCAGACGGCCCGCCACCCGATGCAGCCGGCGGTCCAGCCATCGCCAGCCGATCACGATCGGCGTCTCCTGATCGGCGTTCCACGCGCAGGACGGGCACCACGACTGCGGCAGTCCGATCCGCACCGTGGACGTCAGGCACCGTGGGCACGAGGAACCGGGAACCGTGGGCACAGTCACGCCCGTGATCCTTCCGAATCGGACCGTCTCTGGCCACCGAGTAGATGTGCCGGACGAGGGTCGCGGCACCGGGCCGGACGCGGCGCGGCCCGGCGCCGGTCATCGTGGCTCCCGCGTTCGTTGCCGCCGTGCCGGGCGGGCCACTTTGCCCAGCGTCCACACGATGTCGATGACCAGGATGATCCACCAGGTGCGCAGGAGACCGCCGGCCAGTCCGGTGGGGCCCTCGCCGGCCGTCGCGACGCCGAGGATGCCGGCCACGGGCAGGTCGTCGATGAACGTCCGGGCCGCGAGCAGCGCGACAGCGAACAGGCCCGCATGCGCCAGCAGATCGGTGAGCAGACGCCGTCGGCTCTTGACGCTCGTGGGCTCCGCATCCGGTTCGGTGAGGTCCTGTCGGGCCGGCGCATCCGGTCCCGCCTTGGTGAGGGAGGCGATGGTGGGGGAGGCGATGGTGGGGGAGGCGATGGCGGAGGCGATGGCGGCGGAGTGGGAGGTGGGGGAGGGGAGGCCGAGGTGGCGGATGGCGGCGGGGACGGTGACGGCGCCGGCGAGGATGACGGCGGCGAACACCAGGCAGGCGGTGGGCCAGGAGCCGGTCTGGTAGAGCAGGCCGGCGCTCAGTGAGCCGACCAGCGCGCCGGCCAGGGTGGCCGATTCGTACCAGCCGAGGCCGCGGCCCAGGCCGGCCGGCCCGGAAGCCTCGGCGATGACGGCCTGCTGGACGGGCAGGACCACCGACCAGGCGGCCGCGGCGGCGACCCAGCAGATCGCGATCGCTGTCGGGTTCGGGGCGGTGGCGAGGGCGGCGGCGAACGACGCGCTGGCCACCGAGGCGATCGCCAGCATGCGGGTGCGGCCGTAGCGGACGACCAGCCGGTGCAGGTACGGCGGCAGGATGCTCATCGCGATCGCCCCGGGCAGGAACACCGCCGCCACCTCGAGGGGCTCCATCCCGAACTCGCGCTGCAGGTGCAGCAGAAGCAGGACACCGATCGCGCTCTCGGCGACCATCGTGGTGGCCACGGCGAACAGCATGGGCGTGAGGCGACGGACCGGAAGAGGCCGGCCGGCGGTGGCGGCGGGGGATCGGCCGGTGGCGGCGGCGGGGGATCGGCCGGCGGTGGCGGCGGGGGATCGGCCGGCGGTGGCGGCGGGGGATCGGCCGGCGCGGCGCGGGGTCAGGGCCAGGATCAGCGCGGCGGCGAGGCAGCAGGCGGCCAGGGCGAGGAAGGTGCCGCCGTAGCCGAGCGGGCCGACGATGAGGACGGCCGGGACGAAGACGGCCCAGCCGCCGGTCTCCTCGGCGGCGACCAGGCGGGCGAAGACGCCGGAGTCCTCGGCCAGGCGCTCGCCGACCAGGGCGCGCAACGGAACCCACAGCAGAGCGCCGCCCACACCGCTGACCACTGCCGCCGCGAAGGCCGGCGGAAGAGCGCCGGCCAGGGCGTAGCCGGTGCAGGCCACGGCGTAGAGCAGGGCCCCGCAGGCGGCGAGGGTGCGGCGCTCGAAACGGTCGGCGAGAACGCCGGCGAGCGGGCGGGCCAGCAGGGACACCGCGAGCTCGGCGGCGAGCAGGGCGCCGGTGGTGGCGGGGGAGGCGTCGAGGGCGGCGGAGGCGAACAGCGGCAGCAGGAAGTCGAGGACCTCGCCGCTGCCGCTGAGCAGCACGGCCGCGGACAGGGCACGGCGTTCCCGTACGGACGTCATGACACGAGTGTACTAGTACGACCGTGTCAGTAAAGGGGTAGGATGACGGGCATGCCGAGATTCGTCGATCCCGTGGAACGCCGCAACGCCGTCGGCCAGGCGGTCTGGCGGGTCGTCAAGCGTTCCGGCCTGGCCGGCGCCTCGGTGCGCGCCGTCGCCGAGGAGGCCGGATTGTCCACCGGCTCGCTGCGGCACTACTTCAAGGAGCAGAGAGGCCTGCAGCGGTACGCGTTCGAGCTGATCCTGGAACGCTACGAACAGCGGCTGACCCGCATCGACCCGGCGCTGCCGCTGCGGGAGCAGATCGAGGAGGCGCTCTGGGCGCTGCTGCCGGTGAACCCGGAGCAGATCACCGAGGAGCAGGTCCGGCTGGAGTTCCTGATCCAGTCCCGCCTCGACCCCGAGCTGGCCGTGCTCGCCGCCGACGACCGGGCCCAGGCCGTGCGGTTGACCCGCGAGGCGATCATCGCGCTGCGCGACGCCGGCCAGGCGCCACCCGGCGTCGATGTGGAGGCGACCGCCCTGGAGCTTCTCGCCCTGGTGGACGGGCTCGCCCAGGCGGTCGCGCTCAGCCCGGAGTCGATGCCGGCGGAGCGCCTGAGGCAGGCGCTCCGCCGCTGGCTGGACAACCTGGCCGGATCAGGGCCGATCGGCGCGGAACGCTGACGCCGACGGGGGAGCGCTGCCACCCTGCGGCTCCGCCGCGGTCATCAGTTCGACGATCGCCTCGCGGTCGGCCTTCGACGGGAGGCCCCAGCCGGGCTGGTAGCCGTACACCTGATCCAGGGGTGTCGAAGCGGTCCGGCCGTCGAGGATCTCGATCGCGCCGGTGTCGATCAGACCCGGATGCTCCACCCCGCACGCCTCGGCGACCTTGAGCAGGTCGCGCCGCAGCGTCTTGATGTAGTTGGCGGCCCGCACCGATTTCAGCGCCGGGTCGAGGCCCCTGGTCAGCCACTTGTTCTGGGTGGCGACACCGGTCGGGCAGGTGTCGGTGTGGCATTTCTGCGCCTGGATGCAGCCGATCGACAGCATCGCCTCGCGGGCCACGCCGACCATGTCGCAGCCGAGTGCGAACGCCACGATGGCGTTGTCCGGCAGGCCGAGCTTGCCGGAGCCGATGAAGACGACGTCCTCGTGCAGGCCGCGTTCGGCGAACATCCGGTAGATCCGGGCGAACCCGACCTGGAACGGCAGCGACACGCTGTCGGTGAAGATCAGCGGGGCGGCGCCGGTGCCGCCCTCGCCGCCGTCGACGGTCACGAAGTCGACGCCGCGGCCGGTGCTCCGCATCAGGTCGGTCAGCTCTTCCCAGAAGTCCAGGTCGCCGACGGCCGACTTGATGCCGACCGGCAGCCCGGTCTCGGCGGCCAGCAGTTCCACCCAGTCGAGCAGGCTGTCGGTGTCGTGGAACTCGGCGTGCCGCGACGGGCTGACACAGTCGGCGCCCTCCGCGATGCCCCGGGTGGCGGCGATCTCCGGGGACACCTTCGCGCCGGGCAGCAGGCCACCGAGGCTCGGCTTGGCGCCCTGACTCAGTTTGATCTCCAGAGCGCGGATCGGGTGGGCCGCGACCAGGTCCTTGAGCCGCCCCAGATCGAAGCGGCCCTGTTCGTCACGGCAGCCGAAATACGAGGTGCCGATCTGGAAGACCAGCTCACCGCCGTGCCGATGGTACGGCGACAGCCCGCCCTCACCGGTGTTGTGCAGACAGCCGGCCAGGGCGGCGCCCCGGTTCAGCGCCTCCACGGCCGCGCCGGACAGCGACCCGAAACTCATCCCGGAGATGTTGACCACCGAACCCGGGCGGAACGCCTTCGCCCGGCCCCGCGCGGCGCCGAGAACCTTCGCGCACGGCACGTCCGCCTCGTAACCGGCGGAGGGGTTCGAGCGGGGCACCGCCCGGCCGAACGTGCGGTGCTTGATGATCGGATATCCGGCCGTGTACTCGATGTCGTTGTCCGTACCGAAGCCGAAGTAGTTGTTCTCCCTCTTCGCCGACGCGTACACCCAGCGCCGCTGGTCCCGGGTGAACGGGCGCTCCTCGTCGTTGGCCGCCACCACGTACTGCCGCAGCTCCGGCCCGATCGCCTCGATCAGATAGCGGCCGTGCCCGATCACCGGGAAGTTGCGCAGCAGAGCATGATCGCGCTGGAGCAGATCCCGTACGGCGACGGCTGTCACCGCGGACACAGCGGCGGCCGCGGCCGCCCGTAAACCTCGACCCATGCCCCGACGGTTTAGCCACCGGTCCGGGCCTCTAAACAATCGGCCAGCCAGGTGGAGACCGACGGCATGGCCAGCAGCAACTGCGCGACCAGGTGCAGAACCGCCCCGAGCGAGAAGATCACCACGCCGGTCCAGGTGTAGAAGACCGCGCTGTCCCCGGCGGCCGCCCGCACCCCCAGCGCGACCATGGTGACCGCCGCGAACTGCCACACCAGCAGCAGCATGCCGGCCCCGTACGCGATCGCGCGCAGCGCCCACCGCCCGGTCAGCCGGGTCAGCACCACCCCGCCGAGCAGCAGGATCCCGGCGACAGCCGTCACTCCGGCGGCCACCGTGGCACGGGTGAGGTCACTGACCGGAATCTCCTGCGGCGCGAAACTCATCAGCACCGCGGTGGCGACCGCGAACAGAACCGTCCCGCCGAGCAGCCCCGCCGCGGCGGAGACCAGACTCCGGCCGAGGCTGCCCCGGTCGTAGTCGCGGTACTCCGCGAGATCCGCCCGGGCCGCCGGCAGCAGCCACAGCAGCGCCGACACGGTGATCGGCAGAGTGAACAGCACCGTCCCGACCGGCACCAGAACCAGCATCAGGTAGATCGGCCCGATCCGGTTCCACGAATGCGACAGCTGATCCACCGCGCCGACGAGCATCAGCACGCTCAGCGCCACGGCGAGCGGGCCGAACGTCCACAGCACCGAACGCCCGGCGGGACGCCCGTTCGCCGCCCGGATCGCCGCGAACGCCACCAACGGCGGGATCGCCAGGATGACGCCGACCACGGTCAGGAAGATGACACTCTCGCCGGGCGCGCTCGCCGCCCCGCCGATCGACGGGCTCAGCGCCTGCGTGACGAAGGCGCCGAGCATGGCTCCGAACTGCACCAACGCACCGGCCAGGGCCAGCCAGGCGGTCCAGCGGGCCGCCCGCACCGCCGCCGGTTCGATGACGTCCTCGAGCACTGGGATCGACATGCTCAACTTTCTACCGTATATCCATTTGTGCGTGTCGACTACTCTCTTGATGGATCTTGACTGACGGGGAGTGGAACGATGTGGAAACGATGGTCGATTCTGGCCGTCACGGTGACGGTGTGCGCGCTGACCGGATGCAGCGGTGGCACGTCGTCGACCTCCAAGAACAAGCCGAATCGGACGTCGACCACGAAGACGGTCACCAAGACGACGACGAAGCCGACCACCAAGGCGACCACGAAGCCGGCGGACCGGTTCGTGACGGTGGTGAAGACCGAGCTGCCCGCGGTGGCGGCCGGGCGCACCGACCAGGAGATCCGGGCGATCGGCGACACCGCCTGCGACGACCTGGCCGCCGGTGGGAAGGCCGACGTGATCGTGGCGACCACCCGCACCCTGGGCACCCTCGACGCCGAGGCCACCGACCAGGCCACCGCCCGCGAACTGGTCAAACTCGCCATCGACACGATCTGCCTGGACCAGTCCGGCCGCGTCGACGAGTTCTGACGCTCAGCTGGGCGAGGCGCTGGGCAGCGGCCCACGGTCGACGAAACTGAACGTCGACGCCGGTGGGGCGTCGCCCAGCAGCTCCACGTAGAACTTCTCGCCGTTCCACTGCAGGAACCCGTATTTCTCGCTGGAGATGGTGAAGGTCGGCCGGCCCCGGTCGTCCTTCCGCCCGGTCTGCTCGATCTGGAACAGGGTGCCGACGCTGAGGAAACACTCGGCCCGCACCACGTCCGCCGAGGCGTCGGGGTCGAGTTGCACCCCGAGGCAGTTCTCCTCCTCGGCGGCCTTCGGGTCCTGCAGCGACCTGATCAGGAAACCCGTGCCCATCGGAATCAGTGTGAACTCCGACCGCGCGCCGGTGCCGTCGCCGGCCTGAATCTCGTAGTCGTTGTCGTCCAGGGCGAGATCCTTGTTGATCTCGGCGACGTGGATGAGCGTCTTGCGCTGGCCACGCCGGATCCCGTCGAGCTTCTCGGCGGCCGTCAGCACCTTGGTGGTCACCGACGGCCTGGGGGCGAGGCTCGCGCTGCTGCCCGGCCCCGGCCCGGCGGCCTCCTGGCCTTCGTTCGGCAGGAAACGGATCGCGGCGCCGACACCGGCTGCGGCGAGGACGGCGGCCGCGGCGGCGATCAGGGTGGTCGTACGCCCACGCCGTGCCCTTCCTACCGGGACCGGCGTCACGTCCGCGGCGGTCTCCTCCGGCCGGACCGGCGTCGCCTCCGCTGCCGGGGCGGTGATCGCCGCCGGGCGGGGCGCCTCGCCCGCCAGCAGCGCGTCCAGCAGCTCGCGGGCGGTCGGGCGGTCCCCCGGTTCCTTGGCCAGGGTTCGTTCGACCAGGCCGCGCAGTGGCTCCGGCACACCGGTCAGGTTCGGTTCCTGGGTGAGGATGCGCATCGCGGTCGCCGCCGCCGAATCGGCGGCGAACGGGGTCCGGCCGGTCGCCGCGAACACCATCACGGCACCCCAGGCGAAGATGTCGGCGGCCGCCGTGACCGGTCGCCCGTCAACCGGATCGAACCGTTCCGGCGCCATGTAGGACACCGTCCCGACCATCTGATCGGTGCGGGTGTGCTGGCTGGTCGCCTCGAACGCCCGGGCGATCCCGAAGTCGATCACCTTGATGCCGCCGCGGGCGAAGAGCACGTTGCCCGGTTTCAGGTCCCGGTGGATCACCCCGGCCCCGTGGATCGCGGTCAGCGCCGTCGCGATCCCGACCGCCACGCTCTGCAGCGCCGCCCCGGACAGCGGCCCGCGTTCGCGGATCTCCATGGCCAGGCTGGGGCCGTCGACGTACTCCACCACCAGGTACGGCGGCTCGTGGTCGGGGTCCGCGTCGAGGACCTCCGCGGTGGAGAACGACGGCACCTGCTTGGCCCGGTTCACCTCACTGCGGAACCGTCCCCGGAACTCGGTCTCGTGCGCGAACTCCGGACGGACCATCTTGATCGCGACGAGCCGCCCGCCGTCACTGTCGCGTCCCAGGTAGACGGCCCCCATGCCGCCTTCGCCGAGACGGCCCACCAGCTCGTACCGCCCGAGGGCCGCCGGGTCCCCGGGGCGCAGCGGCATGCTCATCTGGATCTCGTCCCCCTCTGCCTTCGCGCCGGGGAGTCTACTCATCTTGATCACCCGGCCCCGGCCCGGCGTCCGCCGGCGCCGTTACCATCCCGTGACCATGGTCGCCGCCCCCGCCCGCCCCCGGCCGCATCGCACCTGACGACCGACAGGCAGAGAGATCCGCATCGGACGCCATTGACGAATGGCGATAGGTTGGCGTCTCCGACCGACCTGGGGGATCGATGCGAAGATATCTGTCCTGGCTGATGGCGCTGAGCGCGGCTCTGACCATCGGCATGTCCGTTCTCGTGGTGGCGCCGGTCTCGGCCGGCGCCCCCGAACGGGACCGCCAGCTGCGCGCCCGGATCACCGCTCTGCTGCCCGACGACTACCGAGCCCGTCTCGCGGCGCTCGACGCGCGGCTCGACGTGTCCGAGGGCGACCCGCGAGACATCGCCGAAGCCGTCATCGATCCGGACGACTACGAGTGCGGCACCACCGAACTCACCACCTGGCTGGAGGCGAGCGTCGCCGACTGGACACCGGAGGACTTCGAGAACGTCCTCGTGGTCATCCTGCTCAATCTGGTCTTCTACGACGCCCTGCTGTTCCCGGAGCCGGCCGCGGGCCGCTACTTCGGTGCCGACGGCGAGTACACCGGCAAGCTCCAGCGCTCGTTCGGCAATCTCCAGCGGTTCTGGGACATCGACGGACGCGACATCGAGATGGTGCCGGCGCACGGCGGCACGCTGCGGGACGTACCCCGCATGACCCGTGTCCTCCAGTTCGTCCTCGAACTTCCCGAGGCCGAGGCGGCCGAGGCCGCCGCCGCTCTCGCCGCGATCGTCGACCAGCCGAAGTACGACTACGGCAACCACCCGATCTTCACGTTCAACGCGTTCGCCTTCACCGCTGACGGCCAGGAGTTCCCGGGCGCCGGCATCCCCACCGACAAGATCATCATGGGTGACGGCATGCTCGACGGGTTCCGGGCCATCGGCCTGTCCGACGTCGCGCCGAACGCCATCCTCGGCCATGAGTACGGCCACCACATCCAGTTCGAGCGCGATCTCTTCGCGTCGCCGCTCCCCGGCCCGGAGGCCACCCGCCGCACCGAACTCATGGCCGATGCGTTCAGCACCTACTGGGCGTCCCACAAACGCGGCGAGAACCTGCGCTGGAACCGGGTCCGCAAGACACTGCAGACCTTCTACAACATCGGCGACTGCGCCTTCGACGACGTCGGCCACCATGGCACGCCGAACCAGCGGCTGCGAGCCGCCGACTGGGGCCACGACATCGCCGTACGGTCGTGGCCGCCGACCAGGGTGCTGCCCAGCCTGACGTTCGCCCGTCTCTTCGAGCGCAAGCTTCCGGCCCTGGTGGCGCCGGACGCCGGCTGACCGGTGGCGGGCCGCCCACCGCCGGGCGGCCCGCCTGGACCGTCCACCGCGGCCGGTTCGGCCCGATCGGCGCTCTACGATGCGATCATGGTTTCCTGGAGTGCCCGTCGGCTCGTGGCGTCCGGCCCGATCCTGCTCGTGGTCGTCGTCGCGGCGGCCGTGGCCGGCGTGGCCGCGGCGGTGGACGCGGCGGCCGTGCTGAGCGTCCACGGCGGGTTCGTGGATCTCTCCGTCTATCAGTACGGTGGCCGGCTGCTCGTCGACGGCCTGCCGCTCTACGGCTCCCGGGATCCGGCGACCAACCTGCGGTTCACCTACCCGCCGTTCGCGGCGGTGGCGATGACGCCGCTGGCCGCGCTGCCCGCTTGGCTCGCCACCGCGGTGTGGACCGCGGCGTCGGTGGGCGCGCTCGCCGCGACCATCGCCCTGGCGGGCCGCGCGTGGGGGCGTACCGTCCCGGCCCGGACCGTCGCCCTGCTGACCGCGGGCGCGGTCGCCCTGGAACCGGTGTGGCAGAACCTGACCTTCGGCCAGATCAATCTGCTGCTGATGCTCGCGATACTGGCCGATCTGGTACGACCCGAGCGGCGCTGGGCCGGCGTGCTCATCGGCATCGCCGCCGGCGTGAAGCTGACGCCACTGGTGTTCGTCGTCCTGCTGGTCCTGGTCGGCAGGCGTGCGGCGGCGGTACGCGCGCTGCTGGCCTTCGCCGCGACCGTCGCGATCGGGTTCGCGGTCGCGCCCTCCGCGGCGACCACCTACTGGACCGACAACCTGATCAAAGCCGGCCGGGTCGGCCCGCCGGAACTCGCTCACAACCAGTCGGTCTTCGGCCTGCTCACCCGGCTGCTCGACCATCCGCCCTCGACCCGGCTGTGGCTGGTGATCGCCGGGCCGATCGCGGTGGCCGTCGTGATCGTCGCCGCGGTGTGCTGGCGCCGCGGCGACCGGGTGCTCGGGACCGGCCTGGGCGCGCTGGCCATGCTGCTCGCCTCGCCGGTGTCGTGGTCGCACCACTGGGTCTGGGCCGTGCCGATCGGGCTGGCGCTGTGGCAGCGCAGCCGGTGGACGAGCCTGCTGTGGACGGCGGTGTTCCTGTTCCGCCCGTTCGTGTGGCCGCCGTGGGGCGACCGCCGCGAGTACCGCTGGGGCGCGTTCGAGCATCTCGTCGGCAACGCCTACGTCCTCGCCGCTCTCGCCCTCACGCTGTGGGTGGCGGTGCGGCTCCTGCCCACCAGGACCCCACCGTCGCGGCCCGGTGAGCGACGCCTAACGGGTGACGTACCGGTTCCCTAGGGATGACCTGCACGGCTTCCCCGTGGGATCGCCTCGGGTCCGGGTAGCTGCATGCCCAGCACCCCGACACGAGGAGGCATTGGTGATCGCGCAGGAGAAGATCGGTTCACTGTACGGCCACGACGTCTACGACTGCACCGGCGACAAGATCGGCACCATCGCCGCGGTGTGGAGCGACGACCGCGGTGACCCGGCGTGGGCCGGCGTCCGCACCGGCTGGTTCGGCACGGGCGAGTCCCTGGTGCCGTTGCGGGACGCCGACCTGCAGGGTGAGCGGGTGGTGGTGCCGTTCGAGAAGGCGTACGTCAAGAACGCCCCGGAGGTCGACGCCGGCAGCGGCGAGCCGCTGGCCGGCGACGAGGTGGCCCGGCTCCACCAGTACTACGCGATGAGGTGGGACGGCAGCGGCCGTCGCCGGCCCGGCGGTCCCGACGACGCGATGACCCGTTCCGAGGAGCGGCTCGAGGTGGCCACCGAATCCGAGGAGATCGGGCGTGCCCGGCTGCGCAAGCACGTGGTCACCGAGACGGAGCACGTCACCGTCCCGGTCAGCCGGGAGCAGGCCTGGATCGAGCGGGAGCCGATCACGGACGCCAACCGGGCCAAGGCCCTCGACGGTCCCGACATCACCGAGAACGAGTACGAGCTGACCCTGTTCGCCGAACGGCCGGTCGTCGAGACCGAGGTGGTGCCGGTGGAGCGGGTGCGCCTGGACACCGAGACGGTCACCGAGCAGCGGACCGTCCAGGCCGAGGTACGCAAGGAGCGCATCGAGGCCGAGCTGCCCGACCAGGGGCGCCGCACCCTCGATTGAGGGTTCGGCCGACGTCAGACATCCATGAGACATGCGGAGGCACCGTGGACAGGGCCGGATTCGACGCGATGACGACCGGGCGACTGCGTGACAGCGCGACCGCCCGAGGCGTGCCCGGCGTCGGCGACATGGACCGGGAACAGCTGATCGCGGTGCTCTCCGGCAGCGACGACGCGATGACCCGGTCGGAGGAGCAGCTGGTGGTGGGCACCGAGCTGTGGGAGACCGGCCGGGCCCGGTTGCGGAAGTTCGTCGTCACCGAGGACGTGCAGATCACCGTGCAGGTGCGCCGGGAGGGCATCCGGCTCGAACGGGAGCCGATCGAGGAGGGCGACCGGCAGCCCGTACCGGATCCGGACGTCTTCGGCCCGGCCGAGGTCTTCGCCGGCCGGGACGGCGGAGTGGTCTTCGAGATCACCCTCCACGAGGAACGCCCGGTGGTGACCACCGAGATCGTGCCGGTGGAACGGGTCCGCCTCACCAAGATCGTCGAGACCGACGACCAGGTCGTGTGCGGCGAGATCCGCAAGGAGCGGATCGAGGCGGAACTGCCCGGCGAGGCCCCGAAACCCCTCTCCTGACCCGCCGCCGTGCGTAGACCCGCAGCCGGTGGGTATCGCACAGCGTGACCACCGTCGAGACCCGAAAGGAACGATCCGCGATGAACTCCGCCGTGAGCACTGCCGTGAGGACCGCACTCCCGGTCGTGACCAGCGCCGCCACCGCCTACGTCATGCGCAGGACCCGCCTGCCGGGCATCGCCACCCCGGTGGTCAGCCTCGTCATCGGCGGCGCCGTGGCGAAGCTGGCCCAGCGGATCCGCTGACGGTCACGACGCTCCTGGTGGGCCCGGGTCACCGGACCCGGGCCCCGCGTTCTCGTGGTCGGGGCAGCTCACCCGGAGCTCGGCGTCACCGAACGGGGCGTCGACGAAGTCGCAGTGGTGCGGCCGGTCCCGGACGGGGTGCGCATGTGGCACGAAGAACCGGCATGTCAGGCACATGCGGGAGATCGGGATGGCATTCCGGTCCTGCAGTTCGCGGATCATCGTGGTGGTGCCGCGTAGCATCGCCGCGAAATCGTCGCCGGACAGGGCCGCGACCGCATCGGTCAGCTCCGCCGACTGGACGTTGAGCCGGGCCGCCTCCACCCGGCCGGCCGCGGTCAGGCCGAGCAGCAGGGCACGGGCGTCAGCAGGGTCCCGCGTACCCTCGAGAAGCTCTTTCCTGCGCAGCACCTTGACCGCGTCCGAGACGGTCGGCGGCGTGGACGCCAGCTCTTCCACGATCTCGCCCTGACGGATGGGGTGGCCCCGGCCGTCCAGCAGGGTGATGATGTCAGCCTGCAACGGGGAGAGATGGTGCGGTCCGGCGTTGCGCCACGCCTGCATCCGCACGGCCTGCCCGAGCCGGGCCAGGCCGATCAGCAGCTGGTTCGCCGGCGGCGGCCCCGGAACGTCTGGCATGTCGACCACCTCTGCCCCACCCGCTGTCGCACCGGCAGGTGATCCTATCGCGTGGCTCCCGCCGGTCAGCGCCGGAACGTGCCCGGCAGTGACAGCTCACCGGACGCGATGTCGAAGACGTTCTCCACACGCAGCAACGGGTCGTGCAGGTCGGCATCGACCTTGAGCGCGGCGGTGACCCCGTCGAATCGGAAGGAGTCCGGGAAGCCCATCGTGGTCGACGGCACTTCGATGCGTACGGTCTGCCCGGTGAGTCTCGTCGGATAGGACGGGCTGTCGAGGTACAGGGGCGCGCCCGGCCACGTCTTCGGCAGCCGCGGTTTCTCCCCTGGTGCGATGTCGCGGACCTTGAGGGCGCCGTCCGGGCGGGTGGTGTCCGGCACCAGCACCACCCAGTGGGAATGCCACAGTCCGCCGTCGTCGTCCTTGCTGCCGTTGCGGTTCTCGTCGGCCAGTGGGGTGTCGTCGAAGTCGGGATGGCTGGTCGCGGCCAGGGCGAGCACGCCACTGTCCCTGGTGAAGCCGACCGTGGCGGCGTTCAGCGAGACGGGCCCCTGAGCTGACGAGGGTGAGGGCGGCGACTGCCGGGACGGCGGCGCGACGCGGGCTCCAGTGCGGCATGATGTCTGCCTTTCTCCAGGTGGATGGCGGGTCTTCGGCAGGGGAAGGCGGGCGGCGGCGCGGCCGCGCCGCCGCCCGGCGGGTCAGTCGCGCGGGGTGACACCCTCGACGGCCGGGAAATCGAGCGTGGTCTGGCCGACCGAGTTGAAGTAGTTGGTGAAGGTGTTGAGGGCCACCGCGGCGACGATCTCGCCGATCTCGCCGTCGCCGTAACCGGCCTCGCGGACCGCGGCGAGGTCCTCGTCGGTGACGAAGCCCTTGGTGGCGAGGACCTGCTTGGCGAAGGTGAGCGCGGCCTCGGCCTTGGGGTCGGAGGCCCGGGCGTCGCGGCCGGCGGCCAGGTCCTCGGGGGAGACGCCGGCCTTGGCGCCGAGCACGGTGTGCGCGGCCAGGCAGTAGCCGCAGTCGTTCTGCACGGCGGCGACCAGGGCGATCTGCTCCCGGACCGGGGCGGGGAGCAGGCCCTTGGACAGGGCGCCGGAGAACTGAAGGTAGGCGTCGAGCACGGCGGGCGAACTGGCCATCGCCCGCGTCATGTTGGGCGTGACGCCGAGGGCCCGTTCGATACGGGTGAGCAGGGTGCGGGCCTGGCCCTCGGCGGTGGCGGGGTCGACGGTGGCGAGACGGGGCATGTCGGGCTCCTTGTTCGATTACTTGGCACTGCCAACAATAGGCGGTGCGAGCGGCAGTGCAAGAGCCTTCGATGTGGCTTGGAACACCCCAGGGTCGGCTTCCCGGCCGCGCCGGTGAACTGCCGGGAGAGTCGAAAGGTCAGCAGCTCACGTGTGCGACGTGGCAGGAGCCGGAATTCCGGTGGCCGTGATGCTGCTCGGCGCGTACCTGTCGGTGGTTCATGCCGTCCCCGGTGGGGCGGTCGGCAGGAGGAGGAGCCTGATCAGCCGTCGCGCCGCCACTGCAGCATCGCCGCGGTGGCGTCGTCGTGGAGCTCGCCCTCCTCGTAGGAGACGATCGTGTGGATCAGCCGGCGCATCGTCTCCGGGGCCGGAATGCCGTCGCCCAGGGTGGCGAGGAAGAATTCACCGAGCCGTTCCACCCCGAACAGCGTGCCCGAGGCGTCCCGTGCCTCGGTGATCCCGTCGGTGAAGAAGACCAGGGTGTCGGCGGGTTCCAGCTGCTGCTCGACGACCAGCGGTGGCCGGTTGATCATGTTGCCCAGCCCGAGCGGCAGCATGTTCGGCGCCGGCAGTTGCGGCAGTGAGCGGCCGCCGCGCAGGAACAGTTCGGCGGGATGGCCGGCGCTGATCCGCCGGTAGGTGCCGGTCACCATGTCCAGTTCGGCGAGCAGCGCGGTCACGAACAGGCCCGGGTACTGGGCGCGGATCCACTTGTCGATCGACCGGTAGGTGTCGGCCAGGGACAGGCCGGACCGGCGGGCGTTGCGGTACGTGTTCAGCGTCAGGGTGGTGAGGGCGCTGGCGCTGATCCCGTGCCCGACGGTGTCGAAGAGCGCCACGTGCAGCACGTCACCGTTGGCCGCGTAGTCGAAGGCGTCCCCGCCGACCTCGTAACACGGCTCCAGCACGGCGGCGACCATGGTCCCGTCGACGGCGAACGTGAGCGGCGGCAACTGATTCCAGATGATCTCCGCGGCGAGTTGCATCGGCATCCGGCGCCGGGTGTGCTCGACCGCGTCCCCGTAGAAGCGCCGGCTCGCGATCAGCTCCGCGACCAGGGCGGCGATCACCTCCAGATCATCCGGCGCCGACTCCGGGGGATAGGCCTTCAACCGCAGTTCGAGGACCCCCAGCCGTTCCGCGCCGTGCAGCAGCGGCAGCCACAGCAGCCCGCCGCCGCCCGTCGCCAGCCACTGCCGCCGTGCGGTGGTGAACGCCCGCCCGGCCGCGGTGTCCTCCACCTGCAGGGTGGTCGCGGTGTCGACGGTGGTCCCGCGCAGCGGGTGCAGCGCCATCTGCCCGTAATCGATCAGCAGCACGGTGGCGGCCTCCGCGCCGAGCAGCGGCGCCGCCTCGGCGAGCACCGCCGGCAGGTCCTCGGCCCGGCCCCGGTGCCGGAGATCCATCAGGCGGCGCACGGCTTCCATCGCTGCGAGCATCCCCCTCATCTTCCCCGCCCGGCCCCCGCCGAAGCAGCCCCGGTCTGCCCGACCTCACCGGCGTTCTCGGCGCCCGGCGCCCGGACCGCCCGGAAACACCCGTGCGTCGTACGGTCGTGCCAGGGTTCCGTCATCTCCCGGCGACCGGGCAGGCGTCGCCGGCGACCGTCCCTCGCCGCCGGGTCATGCGGGCCCACGGCGTCTCCGGCAGGCCCGGTACGGGGCTCAATTCCGGCAGGATGGTGTCGATGGTGGGAATGTGCCCGCAACGCCCAGCCGTGTGCCGATCTTCGCCGATCGGGCGTTCCAGACCGTCACGGTCCTGGTGATCGTCGATGTCGCGGCGTTCCTGGTGCAGGAGCGGGCCGGGCGGCTGTGGCCCGCGCCGGTGGACTGGCTGCTGTTGATCGCGGTGATCGTCCCGGCTCTGGTGCTGTGCCGGCGGGTGCACACCGATCCGGCGTCCGCGCCGGTGGTCCGCCGGTACTGGCACTCGGTCGAGGCCGGGATCGCCCTGTTCGCCGGGGTCGCAGGGCTGCGCGTCCTGGCCGGGCTCGATCTGGGCGGGTGGTTGCTGCCGCTGTCGGTGGGGCTGCACCTGATCGGCGGGTTCGTGCTCACCTGGCCGCTGGTCGGATTGCCGTTCAGCGCCCGGGGCCGGGCCCGTCAGGCCGGGGTGTGGCTGGACCTGGGTACCCTGACGGCCGCCGCCGGGCTGCTGATCTGGCATTTCGCCGCGTCCGCGCAGTTCGCCGACGGCCGGGTCACGGTGCCCCGCGTGCTGGCCGCGGCCGTCGTGATGGGCGCCGGGCTCAACCAGGTCTTCCTGGCCGCGAAGGTGGTCCTGGCCGGAGTAGACGCGTTCGCCCGGCGCGGGCTGTACTGGATCGGCGCGTCGGCGCTGATCGGCGGGTTCGGTTCGGCGATCGCCTTCCTGCATCCGCGGCAACCGGACGGGGACCTGCTGACCCTGGTGCTGCCGCTGGCGGCGTACGCGGCGGCGACGGGCGCCCGGATGCAGGTCGTCGACACCGCGGCCGGTGAGCGGCGGCGGCGCACCCCGGACGGTTACAACCTGATGCCGTACGTGGCCATCGCCGCCGTCGACGCCATGGTGATCTACCACAACCTTCGCGGCACCGGGAACGGCATGCTCATCGACGGGGCGGCCGTCACGCTGACCGCGCTGGTGGTGCTGCGGCAGTTGATCGCGTTCCGGCAGAACGACGCCCTGCTGGCCCGGCTCGGCGTGCAGGAGAACCGGTTCCGGCTGCTGGTGCAGAACTCCACCGACATGGTCACCATCACCGACCCGTCCGGGGTGCTGACCTATGTCAGCCCGGCGGCGCGGCGGGTGCTCGGCGTGGACCCGGACGACCTGGTCGGCACCGATCTGACGCTGCGTACGCACCCGGACGACGTGGCCGCCGTCCGTGCCGTCACGTCGACCTGCCAGGTGCGGCTGCGGCACGCCGACGGCACGTACCGCTGGCTCGAGGTGATCAGCGCGGATCTGACCGGCGAGCCCAGCGTCGGCGGCGTCGTCCGCAACGCGCGCGACATCACCGAGACCCGGGAGGTACGGGACCGGCTCAGTTACGAGGCCAGCCACGACGTGCTGACCGGCCTGGCCAACCGGGCGCTGTTCGGCAGACGCCTGGAGGCCGCGGTGGCCGGTCCGGGCCGGGTCGGCGTCGTGCTGGTCGACCTGGACGACTTCAAGACCGTCAACGAGACGTTCGGGCACGCCACCGGCGACGCCCTGCTGGTGCACGTGGCCGAGCGGATACGCGCCAGCGTGCGGCCCACCGACACGGTGGCCCGGCTGGGCGGCGACGAGTTCGCCATCCTCTTCGACGGCGCGCTGCCGCCGGACGTGGACCTGGTGCTGACCCGGATCGCGGCGGCGCTGCTCGAACCGGCCCTGGTCGGCGGCGAGCCGATGACCGTACGGGCCAGTTTCGGTTTCGTCGACGGACGTGGCGGCGACGACCCGGGCGACCTGCTGCGCCAGGCGGACATCGCGATGTACGAGGCGAAGGCGCGCGGCCAGGGCGGCGTGGAGCGCTACCAGCCGGGCATGGAGGCCCGCGGCGCCGAACGCAGCCGCCAGGCCGCCGCCCTGCGCGCCGCGATCCTCGGCGACCAGCTGGTGGTGTACTTCCAGCCGGTGGTGACCCTGCCGGACGGCCGGATCACCGGCGCCGAGGCGCTGGTCCGCTGGCAGCATCCGGTCGACGGGCTGCTCGGCCCGGGCGCCTTCATCGACACCGCCGAGCAGACCGGCCTGATCCTCCCGCTCGGCGGCTGGGTGCTGCGCGCCGCGACCCGCGAGGCGGCGACCTGGCCGGATCCGCTGACGGTGTCGGTCAACGTGTCGGCCCATCAGTTGCGCGAGCCGGGGTTCCCGGACGTGGTGGCGGCGGCGCTGCGCGACAGCGGACTGCCGGCCCGGCGGCTGACCGTCGAGATCACCGAGTCGGTCGCGGTCGGCGGCGGGGCGACGGGTGACAACCTGCAGGGCTTGCGAGATCTGGGCGTACGGCTGTCGCTCGACGACTTCGGCACCGGCGCGTCCACGTTGACGCTGCTCGCCACCTGCCCCGTGGACCAGATCAAGCTGGACCGCTCGTTCGTGCCGGACGGTGGCTCGGAGGCGATCGCCGGCGCGGTGGCGCAGATGGCCCGGTCGTTCGGCCTGGAGGCGGTGGCCGAGGGGGTGGAGACCGCCGAGCAGGCGGCCCACCTGACCCGGCTGGGGTTCGGCAAGGCGCAGGGGTTCCACTTCGCCCGCCCGATGCCCGGTGCCGACCTGCGGTCCCGGCTCGTCAGCCCGGTCGCCGTCACACCGCTGCCGCGCTGACCCGGCCCGCCGATCGCCCGCGGCTCCGGCCACCCGCTCGCGCCGGCTTGACGGTGCTGCAAGACTGGACGGGTCATCTCGCAGCGCCGGTCGGTGGTGGAGCGCGCTGGTCGACCCGGGCCGCACGGGGGCGTTCCCCTGTGGTCCTGACCAGACAAGGATCACCATGACCGACACATCGAAATCGCCGGAGCACGACCCCGCCGACTGGACCCCGATGATCGAGCGGGCGTTCTTCGCCCGTCTGGAGGACCAGGCCCCCGCCGACGGCCGGCCCGTCGCCGCGCTGGTGCGGGAGCGGCTCACCGCCCTCGAAGCGGAGATCGGGCACCTGGTCGCCAACCCGATGGACGCGGCCAACGCCCGGTTCACCGTCCTGGCCGTCGCGGCCTACGACGTCCTCACCCCGGTGTGCGGCCCGGCCCGGGCCGCCGCGATCGTGGCGGACTGCCTGAACGGCCCGCTGCGCGCGGACATCCTGGCCGGCACCCGGGAGATGCTCGACCACACCGGCGACCCGTTCGCCACCCTGGTCGCCGCCAGCAAGCAGCGCGAGGAGTCCTATTTCGGGCCGTCGTTCCACTTCGAACGACCCGTCGACGACCAGCACACGTACGTGCTGGACGTGCGCCGGTGCCTCTTCCACGAGGTTCTGGCCGCGACCGGGCGTACCGCGCTGCAGTCGATCCTGTGCCGTTTCGATCTCAACTGGGCGGACGCCATCGACCCGGAACGGCACCGTCTGCGGTTCGTGCGCCCGGTGACGTTCGCCGGCGGCCCCACCTGCCGCATGCTGTTCACCCGGCAGGAACCCGGCTGACCGGGAACGGCAGGCACCGAGTCGGCTCCGTCAGGAGATCGCGACGTCGTCGAAGTAGACGGAGCCGGTGTTGTCACCGCACTTGAGGTGCAGCTGGACACTCGTCGCCGCGGCCGGTGCGACGGCGTCCACGGCGAGCTTGGTCCAGGTGGAGTTTCCGGTGGGCAGGCGGTTGGAGGTGTTCTGGCTGATCCACGTGCCGTTGATGTCGAACCAGCTCAGCGCGATCTCGGTGATCCCGGTGGCGGAGACGCCGCGGGCGTACGCCTCGGCGTGCCACTGGTGGCCCGCCTGAACCGGTGTGATCGGCGAGGTCAGCAGGGACGGCAGATTGCTGCCGCTCCGGGTCGTGGCGGAGAACCTGGCCGACGCGGCGCCGGTGCGCGCGGACTCGGTGGTGATCACCGCGGTGCCGGCCGCCGGCTGGTAGTTACGCCACGGCGAGTTCCCGGTGGCCGCCTCGAAGCCGAGGTTGAGGACGGTGTTCGGGGTGGCCCCGGTCGTCCACGCGGTGCCGGTGACGGAAGCGCTGAGCTTCGGCGTGGCGTCGGTGCGGTAGAGCCCGTACTTGTACTGGGCCGGCATCGTGGACACCGCCGAGTTCGCCGGGATCGCGCCGGGGGAGAAGTCGTTGAGCGTCCACGGCGCCACCGAGGCGACGCCCGCCACGCCGGCCGCACGGAAGACCCGGGCGAGGTAGGCGGCCTGTTCCCCGTCGCTGCCGGAGTGGGTGCTGGCGCCGGTCTCACCGATGACGATCAGGTCGGGCGCCACCGCGGCCTGGGCGCGGCGGATCTCGGCGAGGGATCGTTCGGAGGCGCCGTAGAAGTGGAAGTCGTAGTAGTCCAGCGGTGTGGTGGCCAGCTGCGCCTTGATGCTCGCCATGCCGGGCGCGCCGGTGCCGCCGTCGACGGACAGGGTGAGCGGCATGGCCGGGGCGGTGCTGCGGATCGCGGGGATCACCTGCCGGACCCAGGTGACCGCGGCGGCGTCGCCCGGCTGGAACTCGTTCTTCACCTCGACGGCGATCACCCGCGGATCGGCGGCGTACGGCGCCAGCAGAGCCTGTGCCCAGGTGATGCTGTTCGCCACGTCGGTGTAGCCGTTCCACCAGTCGAACAGGGTCAACTTGACGGTCAGGCCGTGCGCGTCGGCGATGCCGACGAACTGGCTGAGCTTCTGGGCGTACGCCGCCGTCGGGGTGGGATATCCGAAGGTCTGCGGGAAGACGATGGCCCGGACGTTCGTCGCGCCGAGGGCGGCGGCCCTGGTCAGGTCGGCGTCGATGCGGACCGGGTCGAAGCCCGTCCACATCGACGTCCAGCCGGCGTTCGACGGATAGTAGTTGATCGTCTTGGCGGTCTGGACCGCCGACATCCGGCTCGCCAGGGTCGGCGCGGCGGCGGCGTGGGCGGGCAGAGTCGGCAGCACCGTGCTCAGCAGCAGGGAGCCGCTCAGGACGATGGCGTGGAAGCAGAGACGGCGCATGGGGGACCGCACCTTCAGCAATGATCACGGCCGGGGGCGGGCCGTGTCCGGGGGAATGAGGACTCGTGGGCGACTGCCGCACTGAAGCCTCTATCGACGACAGTAATTACCGACCGTCTGGTCGGCAATGACTACCGCGTGCCATCCCGCGGACAGGCACGAGATGGCGAGGGGCATCCGGTGGGCGGGCAGGCGCTCGACCCGGGAAGGCCGGCCGGATGGCGCGTTCGCTGGCGCCGACTTCAACTCTCTCGCCGTAAGATCTCTTCAAGCGTCCTCCGAGATCGGCGGGGCTCGTCTGCGAGGATGACCAACTCGCCCATGGTTCGCCGATATATCTCGGATTCGTTGCGGTCGTCCAGAAATTGAGCCCGGTCGAGATGTTCCATGTAGACCACCTCGGAGGATTCATGCTGGAGGATCGAGAACGAATTCCCCCGGAATGTGAGGCCTCCGGCGCCTGGCATGATGATCTGAATCGTCACGTCCGAGGACTCGGTGATGTCCAGGAGAAATCTGATCTGCTCCTGCATTATCCGCGGATCGGTGAAACCCTCCGTCAGAGCCGAGTATTCGACGATGGCCCATAATCTGGGAACTCCGCGTTCCAATACCAGACGCTGCCGGTGCAGTCGCACATCGACAAGTCTGCCCACCTGATCCTCGTCGGTGGTCGCCGGGCGGATCACCGCCTCGGCATATGACCTGGTCTGCAGTAGCCCAGGAATGAATCGAACCTCGTATGTCCGGATGTGTTGAGCGGCCGACTCCAGGACGAGATACGAGCAGTACCATTCGGAGAAACCGCTACCGTAGGTGCTCCACCATCGAGGCTCACTCAGGCGCTGGTTGCGTTCTATGAAGGCAAGCCTCTCACCCGCGTCGGATATGCCGTACAGCGTCAGAAGATCGTGCAGGTCCAATTCCTTGATGCCGACTCGCCCGAGTTCCATTCGGCTCAGCTTGGATGCGGAGGCTTCGATGTGCGAAGCGGCCTCCTCGAGGGTGAGGCGGCGGGATTCCCGCAATGCGCGAAGCCGGAGACCGAGGGTCTGGCGGGCGTTGATGGGCCGTCCGTCGCCATCGGACGGAGCCGGCGTGGCGGCTACCACGTCCATCCCCTCCGCTGGTTCGGAAGGGCTGCTGAAGCCGTTCGATCTGGTGTTGCGGATGCAGATCTCGTAGTTCGCGCTTCGCATCGTCGGCGGACATTCACCGCAAGAGCCTGCGTGCCAGTCTGTTCGCCAGGCCGACGCTGGCGACGCCGGTGATTGCTGCCAGCGTGGGTTGGACCAGGATCACCAGCGTGATCGTCGAGCCCATGAGGGCGAGGTCGATCGCGGCGAGTGACATCAGAGCCCCATCGGGGACTCGCCGGCCGGGGCGCGGCGGCTCAGCCCCGGACCCGTGTCGAATCTTCGTCTTCTTCACGTCGAGGATGGTGCCGGGGCACCTGATGACTGGCAAGGCGATCTGCAAGCGTGCAACTTGCACGCCAGTCCCGGTGCTTCCCCGGCCGACAGCGATTGACGCACGTCAACCACGTGATCACCTGGGCAGTGACCGAGTGCGCCTCGAAAGGATCACCCTCTCGGGTGACACCGGCAGGGCGGTCCGGTGGGCACATCCGCCGTGGGCGTGCACGCTGCTACCGAAACCCGCCCGTCATCAGTGGCGAGCCGAGCTAGGGCTTGCGGCCGACGCCGCAGTAGCCGTCCAGAGCGGGTGGGAGCGGGCTGACATCCGGGCGCCAGTGCGGTATGGAGGTCACGCCCGGCTCGACCAGTTCGAGCCCGTCGAAGAAGCCGATGATCTCCTGTGGCGTGCGTAGGTGATACGGATGGCCGCTCCGGTTGGCGATCCGCTGCCCTTCGACGATCTCACTGCTGGTGTTCGTGCCGTCGGAGACGGCCAGGTAGCTTCCCGAGGGCATGGCGTCCAGCAGGCGCCCCACGATGGATCGGGCCTCGGCATGATCGGCGACGTTCCCCAGGATGCCCAGCATGGTGAGCCCGACTGGTTTCTGGAGATCCAGCGTGCGCTGGGCCTCCCGCAGGATTCGTCCCGGGTCCTCGACGTCGGAGTCGACGTAGTCGGTCACGCCCTCCGGCGTACTGTCCAGCAGGGCCCGTGCATGCGCCAGGACGAGTGGATCGTTGTCGACATAGACGACCCGGGAAGTGGGCGCCAGGCGTTGCGCGACCTCGTGCGTGTTGTTGGCGGTGGGCAGGCCGGTGCCGATGTCCAAGAACTGGCGGATGCCTGCCCCGACGAGGTAGGAGACCGCACGCACCAGGAACCTTCGCTGCTCGCGTGCCACTTCCACGATGGCCGGAAAAGATTCGCGCACCTGATCGCCGACCATGCGATCGATCTCGAAGTTGTCCCTGCCGCCCAGGATGTAATTCCAGACCCGGGCGCTACTGGGCCTGGTCAGGTCGATCTTCGGCTTGGGCATCTACGACGTCCTTCCACAGGAAGGCGAGACTGACATCGAGTCGGAAGTCAGATCCTACGGCTGCGGGTAGCGCTGAACCTATCCGATTAGCGCACCGAATGAATCGGGAGAACCCTCGCCTCCAGCGGCCGGGGCCGCGGCGCGGGCCGTTCACCGGGTTCGGGCCGCGCTCCGGGCAGCCGGCCTCGGCGGGTACGGCCTCGAGATGCGCGAGGGCGGCGGCGACCGGGACGCTCATGCCACCCCGGGGTCACCGGGCTGACCAGGTGCCGGAGTTTCTTGCATGACCGCGGGTGCGGTGGGCGTACCAAAAGAGGGTGTTGCTTTGTTTCCCGGGCATTAAATACTGTCGATGCGACTGGGAGCGCTCCCAGCCGCTCCGTTCCCCATCCCCTGGAGACTGTTGTGACACTCAGATCGCGTCGTGGGCGCCGGCTCGCGGCTGCTCTCGTCGGGGCCGCTCTCGCGGTCACCGGCGCCTCCACCGTGCCGACCGCGGCCGCGGCCGCGCCCCCGGCCGACGACTGGCTGCACGTATCCGGCAACAAGATCGTCGACGCCGCCGGGAATCCCGTGTGGCTGACCGGCGCCAACTGGTTCGGTTTCAACGCGTCGGAGCGCGTCTTCCATGGACTGTGGTCGGCGAACATCACCGAGATCACCAGGTCGATGGCGCAGCGCGGGATCAACCTCGTCCGGGTTCCGATCTCCACCCAGCTGCTGCTGGAGTGGAAGAACGGGCAGGCCACCGCCCCGAACGTGAACACCTACGCCAACCCGGAGCTGGCCGGGATGGACAGCCTGGAGATCTTCGAGTTCTGGCTGGACCTGTGTGAGCGCTTCGGCATCAAGGTGATGCTCGACGTGCACTCCGCCGAGGCCGACAACTCCGGTCACATCCACCCCGTCTGGTGGAAGGGCACGATCACGCCGGAGCACTTCTACCAGGCGTGGGAGTGGGCCGCGGCGCGCTGGAAGACCAACGACACGATGGTCGCCTTCGACCTCAAGAACGAGCCGCACGGTACGCCCAACGACCCCGTCCGCGCCAAATGGGACTCCTCCACCGACGTCGACAACTGGAAGCACACCGCCGAGACCGCCGCGAAACGCATCCTGGCGATCAACCCCGAGGTGCTGATCGCCGTCGAGGGCCAGGAGGTCTACCCGAGGGAGGGCGAGACCTGGAACTCGCCGAACACCGACCCGGACCTGTCGCCGAACTACCACTACAACTGGTGGGGCGGCAACCTGCGCGGCGTCAAGGACCACCCGATCAACTTGGGCGCCCACCAGGATCAGCTGGTGTACTCGCCGCACGACTACGGGCCGCTGGTGTTCAACCAGCCGTGGTTCGACAAGCCGTTCGACAAGGCGTCGCTCACCGATGACGTGTGGCGCCCGAACTGGTTCTACCTGCACGAGAACGGCACCGCGCCGCTGCTGATCGGTGAATGGGGCGGCCGGCTCGGGCAGGACGCCCGGCAGGACGAGTGGATGACGGCGCTGCGGGACCTGATCGCCGAGAACCAGCTGCACCAGACGTTCTGGGTGCTGAACCCGAACTCCGGCGACACCGGCGGGCTGCTGCTGGACGACTGGAAGACCTGGGACGAGCAGAAGTACGCGCTGCTGAAGCCGGCGTTGTGGCAGCACGGCGGCAAGTTCGTCGGCCTCGACCACCAGGTGCCGCTCGGCGGGGACGGCAGCACGACCGGGATCAGTCTGGGGCAGCGGTACGGCGACGGTGGCGGCGAGGGCGACGGCATCGCGCCGAGTGCGCCGGGGCAGCCCACGGCCGGGACGGTCACGGCGAACAGTGTGGCGCTGAGCTGGACGGCGGCGACCGACAACGTCGGCGTGACGGGGTACGAGGTGCTGCGCAACGGGACCGTGATCGCCACGGTGTCGGGGACCTCGTACACCGCGACGGGGTTGACCGCGAGTACGGCGTACACCTTCAGTCTCCGCGCCCGCGACGCGGCCGGGAACGTCTCCGCCGCATCGGCCGCCCGCGGGGTCACCACCGCGAGCGGCGGGGGAGGGGAGAGCCAGGGCTGTTCGGCCACATTCACGACGGCCGGGTCATGGTCCGGCGGCTTCCAGATGGCGGTCACGGTCACCAACACCGGCACGGCCGCCCGCACCGGCTGGACCGTGAGCTGGACGTACCCGTCCGGCACGACGGTGGCCTCGCTGTGGAACGGGGTGCTCGGCACGCCTGCGGTGACCGTCCGTAACGCCGCCCACAACGGCGCTCTGGCGCCCGGGGCGAGCGCCACGTTCGGTTTCGTCGGTAACGGCCCGGCTGCCACTCCCACGGCTCTGACCTGCACATCGTCGTAGGAAGACATCGAAAGTATTGACGTTTGTTGATATCACGAAACATCGGTGCAATGCTGGGCCGGGAGCGCTCCCATTCCCCGAACGCGACCCTTAGGAGGAGGTAACGTGCCCCCACACGAAACCCGCCGTCCCGGCCGCCGGCTCGTCCAGGTGTCCATCGTGCTGATCGCCCTGGTGGTCAGCATGGTGCCCTGGACCGGCGCGGCTCAGGCACACGGCACCATCGTCTCGCCGGCCAGCCGCGCCTACCAGTGCTGGCAGGCCTGGGGCAGTCAGCACACCAACCCGGCGATGCAGCAGCAGGACCCGATGTGCTGGCAGGCCTTCCAGGCCAACCCGGACACCATGTGGAACTGGATGTCCGCGTTGCGGGACGGCCTCGGCGGCCAGTTCCAGGCGAGGACCCCGGACGGGCAGCTGTGCAGCAACGGGCTGGCCCGTAACAACAGCCTGAACCGGCCCGGGGCGTGGAAGACCAGCACCGTCGGCAGGAACTTCACCGTGCGGCTGTACGACCAGGCCAGCCACGGCGCCGACTACTTCCGCGTCTACGTCAGCAAGCAGGGGTTCAACCCGGCCACCCAGACCCTCGGCTGGGGGAACCTCGACTTCATCACGCAGACCGGCCGGTACGCCCCGGCACAGAACATCTCGTTCGACATCTCCACGTCGGGTTACACCGGCCATCACGTCCTCTTCGTCATCTGGCAGGCCTCGCACCTCGACCAGGCCTACATGTGGTGCAGCGACGTGAACTTCGCCTGATCGGCACGACCCCGGCGGTCCGGTTCGTCCGGGCCGCCGGGTCTCTTGTTCTCCCGGCTGGTTGTCAGGGCTGTCTCGACCCCACCGAGGCGGCCCTGACAACCAGCCGGATCCCCTGAGACGAGGACAGAGATGAAGACCTTCTTGCGGTACGGGCTGGCGGCCGCGACCCTGCTGGCCACCTCGGCCGGTGCGTTCGCCCTGTCGAAGTCCGACGCGGCGCCCGTGGACCTGCGGACGCAGATCGAGACCCGGATGCGTACGGTCCTCGAGCAGGCCGACCCCGGGCAGCACCAGCACGCCGGGCATGCCGTTCAGCCGTCGGCCGGCGCGGCGAGACCGGCGGTGGTCTGCGGGGTGCGCGTCTACGGTCACGAGCCCGCCGCGGCCACCGCGCTGGACGAGGTGCGCACCGTCTACGGCTTCCACCTGTGCGGGGTCGCCGAGCAGCAGCGGCCCTGGGACGTGGCGGTCAAGCTGGCCGGACCGCTGATCCTGGACATGACCACCGATCCGCCCGGCATCGAGGTGGTCGAGGCGACGGCCGAGGTGAAGTACGTCGACCGGGTGTGGCAGAGGTTCCCGCCCCGGTACGCCGAGGTGGCGCTGGCCGAGGCGCTCTCCGCCGAGCAGATGGCTGACCTGCGGGAACGCTACGACGACGCGGCCGGGCTCTGACCGTACATCGGGTGTAGTCTATGTCCGCTCTGTGAGCGCTCACATCCCCAATCTGAGCGTCCACCCTCCGAGCGTCCCCCGATCCGAGTGGAGAATCCCCATGTCCCCCAGGAAACGCCCCTGGCGTGCCGCGCTGATCGGCACGGTCGTCACCGTGCTGGCCGGCGCCGGTGCCGCATTCGGCCTGCAACAGGCGAACGCCGCCACGGTCGACACCTCGGCCTGGTACGCCCTGGTCAACCGCAACAGCGGAAAGGCCATGGACGTCTACGACCTGGCCACCACCGCGGGCGCCGGCATCGCCCAGTTCACCCGCAACGACGGCAACTGGCAGCAGTGGCAGTTCGTCGACGCGGGCAGCGGCTACTACAAGATCAAGAGCCGGCACAGCGGCCTGCTGCTGGAACTGCCGAACGCCACCGACGGCACCCAGCTGATCCAGAACACCGACAACGGCACCACCCGCCAGCAGTTCACCCTCAAGGACTCGCCGGACGGCCATGTCCGCCTGCTCAACCGGCACTCCGGCAAAGCCGTCGAGGTGTGGGAGCACGCCACCGCCGACGGCGCGAAGGTCGCCCAGTACGCCGACCTCGGCAACCCCAACCAGCAGTGGCGGATGGTGCGGGTCGCCGGCGGTGGCACCGCGGCCGGCTGCGGCACCGGCACGTTCCAGTCCGAGGTGACCGTCAGCGGCGGCACCTGGACCGCCCGCAACGCCGCCGGCACGGCCGTCTACACCGGCGCCGACTTCCGGGCCGCCGTGCAGGCCGGCATCGGCAGCCTCACCGCCGGGCGCACCGGCATCCAGCGGGTCGTGGTCCGCGGCAACGGCACGATGACCGCCGGCAGCCGCATCTCCCTCGCGAGCTACACGTCGCTGTCGGTGTGCGGCACGATCAACGTGACCGGTGGCGGCAGCGGCGACTACGCCCCGATCTACGCGCGCGGGGTGAGCAACATCGAGGTGCCGTACCTGAACGTGACCGGCGCCCCGATCTACGGGATCTTCATGCGCAACGTCACCAACGTGTGGCTCGGCCAGATCGACATGCGGCTCGGCGCCGGCCTCGGCGTGCGCATCGACAACCGCGGCGACACCTCGCAGTGGACCCGCAACGTCAAGATCGACAATGTGTACGTGTCCGGCGCGTCCTCGCACGCCGTCGAGACGTACGGCGTGGACGGCATCACCATCGGCACGGTGACCGCCCGCAGCGTCGGCGAGTCCGGCCTGCTGCTCAACCAGACGATCAACGCGACGGTCGGCACCGTCGACGCGGAGAACGCCGGGACGGGCACCGGTTACGCGGCGTTCCGGATGGCCAACCGCAACGGCCGGGTCGGCTCGTCCTACCCCGACAACGTCAAGGTCGGCCTGGTCAAGGCCCGCGGCGGCGGCCGCGGCGTCTTCTGCGTCTCGGAGAGCGGCGGCGCGACCATCGACCGGGTCGACATCGCCGGCACCGGCAACAACGCGATCCTGGTGGAGAACTGCTACAACGTGGTCGTCGCCGGCGTCTCGGGCACGGTCTCCGGTGGTGGCGAGGTGCGCATCGCCTCCCGGGCCGAGTTCGCCCCGTCCAGCGGCATCCGGTTCCAGAACCTGACGGTGTCCGACACCAACGTCACCTGGAGCCCGTGCACCGGCAGCAACAACACGATCAGCAACGTCACGCGGACGAACTCCACGCTGACCTGGTGCTGACCGGCTGAAGCGCGGAGGTTGCGAAGTACGCGGCCCGGTCGTGACGCCACGACCGGGCCGCGCACACCCCCGTTGCCCGGTCGCGGCGCCACGACCCGACCGTGCACACTCCTCGTCGCCCGCGGTCAGGCGTCCCGCCGGCCGAGAAGGAGGAGGGCGATCGCCAGCAGCGCCGCGGTCGCCCCGGCGAAGGTGACGAATCCCGGCCACGGCGCGAGCTGTCCGGGGAGCCGGTCGACGTGCAGCAGCTGGAATCCGGCGTGCGTGGGCCACCACCGGCTCACCGCGCGTCCCGCGCCGCCCAGTTGGGCGAGCATGCTCGGCACGATCAGGATCGCGAGGATCAGCGTGGTGATGGTGCCGGCGCTGTGCCGCAGAATCGTGCCGGTGGCGAGCGCGAAGACGGCCAGCACGGCCAGGTACAGCCCGCTGCCGGCGACGGCACGGAGGACGCCGGGATCGGTCAGGCTCACCCCGGCGGCCGGGGAACCGATCATCGGCCTGGCGACGAGAAAGGCGAGCAAACCGGTGAGCGTTCCGGTGACCAGGGCGACCGCGGCGACGACGATCGCCTTGGCGAGCAGGAGCCGGTTCCGGGCCGGTACGGCCGCCAGAGTGCTGCGGATCATGCCGGTCCCGTACTCGCCGGTGATCACCATCGCGCCCAGGACCCCGATCGCCAGCTGGCCGAAGACGACGCCCTCCATCGCGGCGCCCACCACATCGGCGGCGGAGACGTCGGCGGGAGGTCGGTAGGAGAGCAGGGTCCGGCCGGAGACGACGGCGACCCCGACGACGGTGAGGCCGGTGATCAGCAGGCTCCACCCGGTGGAGCGCACCGACCACAGCTTGGTCCACTCGGCGGCCAGTGCCTGGCGCAGTCCGACCGGGTACGGCGCGGGCCGCTCGGGCCGATCGGTCGCCAGGGTCTCGGATCGTACGGTCATCGGATCGCTCCGTCCGTCTCGGCGCCGCGGTAACGCACCACGTCGCGGGTCAGGTCCATGAATGCGGCTTCCAGCGAGGCGCGGTGCGGGGACAACTCGTGCAGCCGCAGCCCCGCCTCGCCGGCCAGGTCCCCGATCCGGTCACTGTCGAGACCGGTCACCGTCAGCGCGCCGTCGTCGAGCGGATCCACGACCGCTCCGGCCCTGCGGAGCAGGGGGACCAGTGCGGCCGGGTGCGGCGTGCGGACCCGGACCCAGTGGTGCCCGGAGGCGTGGATGAGGCCGGCCATCGTCGTGTCCGCGACCAGCCGGCCCTGCCCGACGACGATCACATGGTCGGCGGTGTCCTGCATCTCGCTCATCAGGTGGCTGGAGACGAACACCGTGCGCCCCTCCGCGGCCAGCGACCGCAGGAAGCCGCGGATCCAGTGGATCCCCTCCGGGTCCAGCCCGTTGACCGGTTCGTCGAGCATGAGCACCGGAGGATCGCCGAGCAGGGCCGCAGCGATGCCCAACCGCTGCCGCATGCCGAGCGAGAAGCCCTTGACGCGCTTCCCGGCGACGTCGGTGAGCCCGACCGTGTCGAGCACCTCACCGACCCGCCGCCGGCCGATGTCGTTGCTGCGGGCCAGGGCGAGCAGGTGCAGGTACGCGGTGCGGCCCCCGTGCACGGCGGCGGCGTCCAGGAGCGCGCCGACCTGCCGCAGCGGCTGGATCGCGTCGGTGAACGGGCGGCCCCCCACGGTCGCGGAGCCCGAGGTGGCCCGGTCCAGGCCGAGGATGATCCGCATCGTGGTGGACTTGCCCGCTCCGTTCGGGCCGAGGAAGCCGGTCACCCGGCCGGGTCGCACGGTGAACGACAGGTCCGCCACCGCGGTCGTCGTTCCGTACCTCTTGATCAGTTCGCGGACCTCGATGTCGTCGGATGGCATGTGTCCAGCGTGGTCCTCGCGGCGGCGGTCGCGCATCGGTCCGGGGAGTGCTTCACCGGCTCCGCCGCACGGCCGACTGTGCGATTGTCATCGGCCGTGCGGATGACGGTCCGGGGGCGGACGTCCGCGCCGTCCGGTGGGGCTACCGTGGGCGGGTGCCGCAGGAAGCCCGCCCACGACTGGCCGCCCGACTGCGCCCCGGGCACTGGCTGGTCATCGATGCGTTGGCCGCCGCGGTGCTGGCGGCGGTGGGACTGGTGAGCGTCCAGCCGGGAGCCCTCGGGCCGCTGACGGTCGTCGCCATGACGGCGCCGCTGGCGGTCCGCCGGATCTGGCCCGTCCCGGTGTTCGGCGTGGTGCTGGCGTTCTCCGCGATGGCGCCGCAGTTCGAGGTGATCCGTGACGCGGACCTGGCCCGGGCGATGGCCCTCTATCCCCTTCTGGTGCTGGCGCCGGAGTGGCTCGCGGCGGGCGCCGGAGTCGCCGCCCTCACCACCACCCTGCTCGCGATCCTGGCAGCCTACGACTTCCACCTCGACGAGGCGGCCGGGCCGATGTTCAGTGGTGGGCTGATCATGACCACGATCGGCGCGATCGGGGTCGCGGTCCGGCTGCACCGCAGATATGTCGCGAGTGAACGGGGCCAGGCCGCCGAGCGGGCGGTGTCCCAGGAACGGCTCCGCATCGCCCGGGAGCTGCACGATGTCCTCGCGCACGGGATGAGTGTGATCACGATCCAGGCCGGAGTGGCACGGCACGTGTTCGAGGTCCGGCCGCGGGAGGCCCTCCGGGCGCTGGAGGCCATCGAGGACAGCAGCCGCAGCAGCCTGACGGAGCTGCGCCAGTTGCTGACCGCGCTGCGTGCCGAGGACGCCGGCGCCCTCGACGACGACGGGCCCGCCCTGGACCCGGCGCCTGGCCTGGCCGATCTCGCGACGCTGGTGGCCCGGACGAACGCCGCCGGGGTCCCCGTCGAGGTGCGCACCCGGGGCCGGCGGCGGCCGCTGCCGCCCGGGATGGAACTCTCCGCGTACCGGATCGTCCAGGAGGCGCTGACCAACGTGGTGAAGCACGCCGGCCCGGCCCGGGCCGAGGTGCTGCTGGACTACCAGCCGGAGGCGCTGACCATCGAGGTCACCGACGACGGGACGGCCGCCGGCACGCGCCCGGGGACCGGCTCCGGGCACGGCCTGATGGGCATGCGGGAACGCGTCGCCGTGTACGGTGGCCGGCTCAGCGCCGGACCTTTTCCGCCACCGCGGCCGGGCTTCCGGGTCCACGCACGACTGCCCCTGGGGGAGGAGCCGGCATGACGCGCGTCGTGGTCGTCGACGATCAGGCTTTGGTGCGGGCGAGTTTCGGAGTCCTCCTCGACACCACGCCCGGCCTCACCGTGGTCGGTGAGGCCGGTGACGGTGCCGAAGCGGTCGACGTCGTCACCCGCCTGCGGCCCGACGTCGTGCTGATGGACATCCGCATGCCCCGGCTCAACGGCATCGACGCCACCCGGCAGGTCCTGGCCCGGGTTCCGGACGTCAAGGTCCTCATGCTGACCACGTACGATCTGGACGAGTACGTGTACGCGGCGTTGCGTGCCGGCGCCAGCGGATTCCTGCTCAAGGACACGCCACCGGCCGATCTGCTGACCGCGATCCAGGTGATCGCGGGCGGTGACGCGATCCTGGCGCCGCAGATCACCCGGCGGCTCATCCGCGAGTTCGCCGACCGGCCCGAGCCGCGCCGGGGCCTGCCGCACGGGCTCGCCGGCGTCACCGAGCGGGAACGCGACGTTCTCCTGCTGGTCGCGCAGGGCCTGTCCAACACCGAGATCTCCGAGCGGCTGCACATCAGCCTGGCGACCACGAAGACGCACGTCGCACGGCTGCTGGCCAAGCTCGGCGCGCGCAACCGGATCCAGTTGGTCATCGTCGCCTACGAGGCCGGGCTGATGGAGACCGCCTGACGAAGCCGTGTCACCCGGCCGGCGGAAGTATCTCCACGATCTGGGTAAACATGTCGGCCCGCGGGTGTGCGGCGTCGCGACGGCGTTTACTGGCGTCGATGTCTCGACGTTCGAGGAGGAGCCCGTGCCGACACGTACCGTCCGATGGCTCGCAGCGGCCGGCCTGCTCATGGCCACCCCGTTCGCCGTGGCCGGGGAAGCCGTGCGCGGGCAGGCCGCGCCCGATGGAGAGGCGCAGAACCGCGGGACGAAGGTCCGTAATGTCATCTTCATCAACGGGGACGGGATGGCGGCCGCGCACCGTGAGGCCGCCCGCCTCTACCACGCCGGCCTCGACGGGCAGCTCGTGATGGACTCGTTCCCGGTGTCCGGGCAGCTCACCACCAGCCCGGACGACCCGGAGTCGGCGATCACCGACTCGGCGGCCGGGGCCAGCGCCTGGGCCACCGGTGTCGCCACCTACAACGGCGCGATCAGCGTCGACCCGGACGGGAACCCGCTGCCGGTGCTCGGCGGCCGGGCGAAGGCGGCCGGGAAGGCGACCGGGCTGGTCACCACCGCGCAGGTCACCGACGCGAGCCCGGCCGCGTTCTTCGCCAACGCCGTCGACCGGGCCGCCCAGGACGACATCGCCCGGCAATATTTGGAGGTCACCAAGCCGGATGTGATCCTGGGCGGCGGCGAGGACTGGTGGCTGCCGGCCGGAACGCCCGGCGCCTACCCGGACCGGCCGGCCGAGGACCCGGGGGAGTACAGCCGCGGCACCGAGGGAAACCTGATCGACCGGGCCCGTGCCGACGGCTACCAGTACGTCTCCACGGCCGCCCAGCTCGACGCGGCCCGGCCGGGGAAACTGCTCGGGCTGTTCGCCAACGAGGAGATGTTCCAGCAGCGGGCCGAAGGGCAGGGCGACGTCTACCAGCCGGTGGTGAGCCTCGCCGACATGACCCGCAAGGCCCTGTCCACCCTCTCCACCGACCGGGACGGCTTCTTCCTGCTGATCGAGGAGGAGGCGGTGGACGAGTTCGCGCACCGCAACAACGCCACCCGTACCCTGCAGGCGATGGGGGAGCTGGACAAGGCGGTCGCGGTCGCCAAGGCGTTCGCCGCCCGCCACCGGGACACCCTGGTCGTGGTGACCGGCGACCACGAGACCGGCGGTCTGGCGGTCGAGGACGTGGACGACGCCTCCCCGGCCGAGGACGGGCCGTTCGGTGTGAAGGGCACGCCGTTCCAGTTCCGCATCGACTGGACGACGACCGACCACACCGGGCAGGACGTGCCGGTCACCGCGTACGGCCCGTTCGCCGACCGGTTCACCGGCAAGCACCCGAACACGTACGTGCACGACGTGCTGGAGCCGCTGCTGACCCGGCGGTGAGGTCGGCGGAGAGGTCGGCGGGGAGGTTGGCGGTAAGGTCGGCGGCCAGGTCGGCGGGGACCGGCCCGGTCGAGCCGCGGACCCGCAGCGTCGTGGCGGCCGGGTACTTCCGTGGCTCGGTCCGGCCCTGGAAACGCTCGAGCCGGGCGGCGGGCCCGGCCGCCCACGGCCTCGACAGGGCCATCGACGTGCAACTGCGCGTGGGCGTCGCGGAGTACTGCGGCATCACCGACGCCTCCGTGCACCTGATCCACGACATCCTCGGCGGCCCCCGGGTCGCCGCCGTCGACGCGATCGTGTCGACCGCCGGCGTCGCGGTCTAAGGCCGGCCGCCGCCGTCTCCCGGCCCGCGTCGTGTTCGGCGGCGCGGGCCGGGGCCGGCGCTCAATACCGATAGCGGACGTCGGCGTATCCGGTGCCGTCCGGGAACGAGCTGACCGGCACGGCGAGGCTCTCCTCCTGCCCCGGCGTCCAGGGAGTACCGGCATCGGTGGAACCGTTGCTGGAGTTGCCGCCGTCGCCGCCCGAGGTGCCGTCATCGCAACGGTAACGGGTGGTGGCGTAGTCGAGTTCGATCGTGAAGTCGAACAGATGGGAGCCGTCGTCCTCCTGCATGTCGAAGCCGACCCTGCCCCGCACCCAGCTGAACGGCGGCGCGGAGGCCGTGCCCTGACAGCCGAACTTGAGGTCGTCGTACTCCAGGGCCACCGTGGCGCTGTCCTCGTCGATCACGTAGTCGCACTGGCCGCCGGGGGTGCAGGGCTCCCGTTTCGTCGCCGTGAACGTCACCTCGTCGGTGCGCCGGAGCTCCCGGGTGTTCTCCGTCATGTGGAAGCTGATCTCCACCTGGCGGGGGAAGGGGTCGTCGGGCGGGGGTTCGTGCGGCCCGTGGACCGATGCGGCCGCGGGCCGGCCGGGTTCCATGGTCATCGGCAAGGACAGCGCCATCAGCACGCCGACGGCTCCGCGCAGCAATGTTCTCGAGGTCATATCACGGAGCGTAGGCTTCTGGCTTCGTAACGTTACTGGCCTCGGTGGTTCCCGTGCCGGTCGTATCGGGCGATCATGGTGCGGGCGGACCCGGCGTTCCCCTTCCCGTTTGCGTTGGACCTGGTGTTCCTGACCCGGATGCTCACCAGCGCCGCCAACCTCGACCGGCGCCGACGCGGCCTGGACGTCCTCGCCGCCATCGACGGCCACGCCGGAACCGCGGTGATCGACTCGCTCGCTGAGATCTCACCCGCGCTGGGTCACCACGTGGCGGCGTCGAGCTGACGGCGTCCGGCTGCGGAGCGCGGGCCGAGACCCGGCATGATCATCGTCGTGCTGCCGCGCTCCGTTCCGATCACCGTGGACACCCTGCTCGCCTCGGCCCTGGCCGAGCAGCGGCCGGCGGATCGCGTCCACGCGATCGCCGACCTGGTGCCTCATCTCGGCGCCGGGCAACGGGACCGGATCCGGAACCTCGCCGTCGAGCTGCCCGACGAGCATCTCCAGCAGATCCTGATCGAGGCGCTGCTGCCCTACCTGGACATCGGGCACCTCGCCGCCATCTTCCAGCCGGGCCTGCTGTCCGACCTGGATACCGGGCACCTCGCCGCCCTCTCCCGGTCCGGCCCGCTGATCGTGCTCGCGCCCCGGCTCTCCCGCCGGCAGCAGGAGGACCTGATCGAGGGGTTGCTCGCCGAGGTCGAGGCCGGTCGGCGTGACGCCGGCTCCCTGACGACCCTGCGGCCCCTGCTCTCCACCGGGCAGGCGAGCCGGATCGGGCGGCTGCTGCTCGCCGGCGACGACCCGGAACGAGCTGTCCAGGACCTCCGGATCTGGGCGCCGGTGCTGCCGGCCGAGATCCGTTCGGCGGCCCTGGCCCTCGCCCGTACGGTCCACTCCGACGACTGGACGCTGGCTCGCCTGCTCGAGAATGACTGGATCCCCCATCTGAGCCCGGACGAGGCCCGGCGGCTGCTGCCGATGGCGGCGGCCCTGAACAGCGATGCTCGCGCCGAGGTGTTGCCGGCGTTGACCGCCGTACTGCCGGAGGTCGCCCCCGCCGCCGTGGAAGCGCTGCGGCACGGTCGCGGGACCGGCCGGGGCATCGTCACACTGGCGCGGGCCCTCGCACCGGCCGATCGCGGCGAACTGCTGAGGATCCTCCTTCCGCCACCCGTGAAAGTTCTGGTGGGCGAGATGCTGCGGCCCTTGGTGCCGTTGCTCGACGAGGACCAGGTCGAGTGGGTGCTGCGGGTCTGCGAGACCAGCCCGTACCCGGACACCTGGCTCGACGCCGCGGCCCTGTGTCTGCCGTACCTCTCCGGCCCTCGCCGGGCCGACGTCCAGGACCGGGTCGTCGAGCGGATGACCGGCATCCTGTCGATCCGCTCGTTACCGCGGTTCACCGGCCCGCTCCGGGACGAACAGTACGACGGCGTCAGCGAGCCGAGGCGCCTGCTGCCCACCGAGGATCTGCTGCGGGAGGATCAATATCGGGCTTTGATCCCGTACGCCTTCGCGCTGCCCTTCGGCGACGCGGTCGGACTGGTCACCCTGGCGCACGAACTCGATCGCGGCCACCGTGACGCGGCGCTCGGCATCGTCGACCGCCTGGAACCGCCCTCCCAGCGGACCATCCTGGTACGGGCCCTCGCGCCCTTCCTCGACGACGACCAGATCGAGATCGCCGCGACGCTGCCGGCCCTGGCCGACGCCGAACCGGACGAACTGGTCCCGGTGTTCACCGCCCTCGCCGTGTCGGCGGTCGACGACGCCCTGCACGCGCGTCTGACGGCAACGGCGATGAAGATCATTGAGACGGTGTACGACGGATACCGTCACGGCTGCATGATGGTCGACGTGGCGGCCGTCTGCCGTACCGAACCGGCCCGGCAGCACGCCCTGCACGCCGCGACCCGGCCCTTCCCGGAACTCACCCCCACACAACGCCTGATCATCCGCCGCCGCATCGCCGCGCTGCTGACGGGGAACCTCGTGGCCGCTTCCGATCGCTGAGGAGCGGGCACACCCCGACCCCGCCACCATCCGCACCGCACCGAGCGCGCCTACGTCGCCAGCGGTTCCGGCCCCGTTGCGGTTCCGTCCGGCTGGTGGTGCGGGCTGTCTCGGGGTTGTTCTGGGCCGGCCAACTGTCAGCGAGTGCGCCAGTCGAATGTCAGTGCGGCGGTCGACGTGCGGGTTCGGGTGTCAGGGGGCTTCGGTGGGGGAGTCGGACGTGGGGCGGTGGCGGCGGTAGTGGCGGGCGGCTCTGGCTCGGTTGCCGCAGGCGGTGGAGCACCATTCGCGTCGTGGGTGGTCCTTGGCGAAGTAGAGGACGCAGCCGGGGGCGTGGCAGGCGTTCAGGACGGCGTCGGGTGCGGTGAGCAGGGTGATGGCTTCGGCGGCCACGGTGGCCAGGGCGACGGTCGGGTCCGCGGTGGGCGCGGTGGGGCGTAGGCGTAGCTGGTCACCGAGGACGTCCAGGGTGTCACGGCAGGGGCCGGCGGCTGCCGTTTCGTTGACCACGTGGACGGCGGCGCCGACGTCGCGTATCGGGGAGCGGGCCGTGGGCCGGGTGTCCCGAGTCTTCAGGGCGGCCAGGCGTCGCAGGGCGTCGCGCAGGGTGATCGCGGTGTGCAGGTCGGTGGCCGTCACCACCGGCTCGGCGTGGGTGAGCCCTGTCGCCGTCAGCCATTGCGCCAGGTCGGCGGGGGTGGTGAGTGCCTCGTGGACGCCGTGGCGGTCGGCCCAGATGGTGTTCATCAAGCGGACCGGCCGGGGTTCGGTCGGCAGCACGAGCACCGTCGGCACGTTGTCGACGTGTCCCTCATCCATGTTCTAACGGTAACACCGGCTTGCCGGCGTGAGAACTCGTCTGCTACAACTTCTAACGGCAGCGACACGCCGTCGGCGTTAGAACATGTTGCCTTCGCTTTGAGGAGCACCACATGGGCACCCTGCCCCTGATCGACCCGGCCACCGCCACCGGCAAGACCGCCGACCTGCTCGCCGCCGTCCAGCGCGGCCTCGGCGTCGTCCCGAACATGACCAAGGCGATGGCCAACGCCCCCGCCCTGCTCGAGGGCTACCTCGCCCTGTCCGCAGCGCTGAGCAAGGGAACGCTCAAGGCCGCCACCCGCGAGCGCCTCGCGCTGGCCGTGGCCCAGGGCAACGCCTGCGACTACTGCCTCTCGGCGCACTCCTACCTCGCCGAACACGCCGCCGCACTGTCCGCCGACGACATCGCCGCCGCCCGCGAAGGCGACAACGACGACCCGAAGATCGCCGCGCTGCTCACCTTCGCGGTCGCCGTCAACACCACACGCGGCAGCGTCAGCGCCGACGACCTGGCCGCCGTGCGCGCCGCGGGAGCCGGCGACGAGGAGATCGCCGAGGTCATCGGTCACGTCGGCCTCAACGTGCTGACCAACTACTTCAACAAGGCCGCCGCCGTCGACATCGACTTTCCGGTCGTGACCGCATGACCGAGACCACGACAGCAGCAGCCCTCGGACCGGCTGCCGTAACCCCTCGTGCGCCGCTGCCGCCCTTCGACGAGGCCGGGGCACGGGCCAAGGTCCAGGCCGCTGAAGACGCCTGGAACAGCCGCGATCCCGAGCGCGTCGCCGCCGCTTACACACCGGACTCGCAGTGGCGCAACCGCGACGAGTTCCTCACCGGCCGCGAGGAGATCGTCTCGTTCCTCACCGGCAAATGGGCCCGCGAGCGCGACTATGCCCTGCGTAAGAGCCTGTGGGCCTTCACCGCCGACCGGATCGCCGTCCGCTTCCAGTACGAGTGGCGCGACGAGACAGGGCAGTGGTGGCGTAGTTACGGCAACGAGAACTGGGAGTTCGACGCTGCCGGATACATGAGCCGACGCGAGGCCGGCATCAACGACGTCCGCATCGACGTCAACGAGAGGCGCATCCACGGCGCCCGCCCCGCGTCTGAACGCGACAGCGTCCTGCCGCTGCGCTGAGCACAGCGGCCCGACCGGCAGGAGTCCTCATGCACGTCGCGGCGCTGTGGCGCTACCCGGTCAAGTCCCTGGCCGGGGAGCGGCTCCAGCAAGCAGTCGTCACCACCGACGGCCTGTACGGTGACCGTCTCGTGCACGTCCGAGGCCCGCGCGGCCCGCTGACCGGGCGCACCCGGCCCGGGCTGCTCACCCTGCCGGCAAGCACCGGCGCCGACGGTGTTCCGCGGGTGGCCGGCCACCCGCGGAACACCGTCGGCGCCGCCGAACTCATCCGCCAGCGAGCCGGGGACGCCGCCCGACCGCGGGCTTACGCCGGCCCCGAACGCTTCGACATCGGCAACCTCCTGGTCGCCCCCACCACCAGCCGGGGGTGACCGGGGCGGGCATGCATGGCCCGCAGCCGGGGGACGGTCGGAAGGGGACGCCTGCCGTTGCCGCCGCGAGGCACGGGACGCTTGCGTGGCCCGTACCGAGGCATGGTGTGAGAGAAGTGCCGCGGACCGGAAGCAGGCGGCCGCCGTAGGCGATTCAGGACAGGAGGTGTCCTGATCGTTTCCTAGCGTGGCCCGCATGACGAACAGCCGACCCGGCCTCCGCCCGTTCCGTATCGACATCCCGCAGTCGCAGCTCGACGACCTGAAGGCCCGCCTTGCCGACACCCGGTGGCCGCACGAACTGCCCGGGGTCGGCTGGAGCCGCGGAGTTCCCGTCGAGTACCTGCGGGAGGTCGCCGACCACTGGCGCACCGGGTACGACTGGCGGGCTCAGGAGGCGGCGCTCAACGCGTACCCACAGCACCTGACCACCATCGACGGGCAGAACCTGCACCTGATGCACGTGCCCTCGCCCGAGCCGGACGCGACGCCGTTGCTCCTGCTGCACGGCTGGCCCGGCGGCGTGGCGGACTTCCTCGACGTCATCGGGCCCCTGTCCGATCCGCGTGGCCACGGCGGCGACCCCGCCGACGCGTTCCACCTGGTGATCCCGTCGCTGCCGGGGTTCGGGTTCTCCACCCCACTGGCGGGGCCGGGCATGAACGCGGACCGGATGGCCGGGATCCTGGCCTCGCTGATGGACCGGCTGGGGTACGACCGGTACGGCGTACACGGCTACGACTGGGGCGCCTGGATCGGCGCCCGGGTGGGCCGGCGGGACCCGGAACGGGCCACCGGTGTCCACCTCACCGCGCTGGTCACCTTCCCGGTCGGAGCCGACGGGGAGATGGACGGCCTCAGCGACGCCGAACAGTCGCGCTGGCAGCGCATGCAGAACTTCAACGACGGCTATCTGCAGTGCAACGCCAAACGTCCGCAGACCGTCGGGTACGCCCTCACCGACTCCCCGGTCGGCCAGCTCGCCTGGATCATCGAGAAGTTCAAGGAGCTCACCGATCCGGAGGAGGGCCTGCCCGAGGAGAGCATCGACCGGGACCGCATCCTCACCGACGTGTCGATCTACTGGCTGACGGGCACCGCCGCCTCCGCCGCCCAGATCTATTACGAGGAGTTCTCCGCGAGCTCACCGGACGACGGCGAGCCGGACCCGGCTGCCTTCGGGCGCGGCACCGTGCCCACCGGTGTCCTCGTGTCCCGTCACGACACCACGATCCGGCGGTGGGCCGAGCGTGACCACCACGTCGTGCACTGGACCGAACTCGGCAAGGGCGGCCACTTCCTCGCCATGGAGGCGCCCGAACTCCTGGTCAGTGACATCCGGACGTTCTTCCGGAAGCTCGGGTGACCTCTGCGCCGGCCCACCTGACCTGACTCGGGGCCGGGTCCGGAGACGCCGGCAGGGGCGTCACCGGCCCGGCTCCGGAAGGGCTCGATCGAGCCGGCGGAGCACCTCGGCGACCGTGAAGTCCTCGCCGACGAGGCGCGGCCGGTCCAGTTGATCCCGGCCCGAAGGCCCTCCTCGGCGAGCCGGGGCAGGTCCTCCTCGCGCCATCTCCGCAGCGTCATGGAGGCGACGCGCAGGTCACCGCCCCACACCGTGACGGCGCGCCGGGCCCGGGCCGCGGAGGACCAGTACGGCATCGCCCGGCTCCCGCTGTCCGTCATCGGGGCCGGGCTGCCCTGGTCGTTCCGCACGAACCAGACGACCTGACGGCGGGCGACCTCCGTGAAGAACGCCGCCGCCTGGCTCCCACTCCGGCTCATGAACGCCGAGAACAACGGCGCCGACGGCGAACGAGGCCACGCCGGCGTGGTGACGGACGGTGCGGTCAGCGGCGCGAAGTGACCTCCAGGGAACCCAGGCCGCCGGAGGCGTCGATGGCCAGGCCGGGGCCGAAGCCCAGGGAACCGGACTCGACGACCGAGCCGGGTCCCTTGCCGCCGCTGCTGTCGCCGTACAGGGTGACGTTCCCGGCGCCGTCGCCGATGGTGACCCGGGCCGGGATCCGGGAGGTGGTCCGGATCCGCCAGATGCTGACGCCGCCGGTCATCCGGATCGGGAGTACGCCGGACGGGCGGCCCAGCGACAGGTTCGTGGTCTCCGCGCCGCCGTCGAGGTCGATGCGGCTGATCGCGCCGGACGTGGTGTCCAGGTTCAGGGTCCGCACCCCCGCGCCGATCCGCAGGTGCCAGGTGATCCGGTCGCTGAGCAGCACTTCGAGGGTGCTCGGGGCGGAACCGGCCCGGTTCACGTCGACGCGCAGCACGCCGTCGCCGAAGGTGGCGGCGGCGGCGTCCAGCGGCGCGGCGACCCGGAAGGGGGCGTCGCCGGTGCCGGCGATGCGGACGGTCAGTTCGGTGACGCCGGAGACGAACTCGAAACGGGCGCTGCGCACCGCCTTCCGCGGTGGGGTGGTCGGCGGCGGGCTGGGGGTGACGACCGACGGCGGGGGCGGAAGCGGTGCGGGGGAGGAGGACGGCGCGGGTTCGAGGGGGATGGTCGCGGGTGGCGGGGGCGGTGTCGCGGCCGCCTGCTGCCGGATCTCGGAGTCGGCGAGGGGCCGGGCCAGCAGCACCGTGCCGGCGACGACGAGCATGGCCGTCATCCCGGTGAGCACGACCGGGCGTTGCAGCCAGCGGCGCTCCGGCGGGACGTCGGTGGGCCGGCCGGCGTCCGTGTCCGAATGGAACGCCGACAGCGGCAGGAACGCCTGCCAGGCCGCGCCGTCCTGCAGCCGCCGGTGCGGGGCGTCCGGCCAGTAATCGGCGATGTTCGGCAGCGTGACGCCCGGCGGGCCGGTCTCCGGTTTCGCGGTACGGTGGTCCACGTAACGGCCCACTCTCAGGCCGTTCTCGTCCGAGCCCACGCATTCTCCTTGCGGCATCGATGGCGACCCCCATGGCATGTTACGAGCACGGAGCGTATCGATGGATCGGTGCGCTGCCAATAGCGGTCATGACCGAAAGCGCTCAGATGTGGGAACGTGCGCATGCGAGCGATGGGCGACGGTGCCGAGAGCGATGGCGAGCACCCCGAGAACGATCGCGGCGAAACCGCCGACGATGCCGTTGCCGGTGCCCGGGCCGCCGTCGGCGGTGCCCACCACGAAGGCGCCGACCACGATGCCGATCACGCCAGCGGCCCAGGCCAGTCCCGGTCCGCGGGAACCGGGCCGGCGGCGGATCACGGCCACCGCCGCGACGATCACCCCGGCCAGGGCGATCAGTGCGGCGACGGCGCCCAGGACGCGCCCGCTGGTCACGGCCGTGCCGGCCACGGCGTAGGTGTCGATCATGACGGTTCCTCCAAGAGGCTGTGGGGAGTACGACGGGTCGGGATGAATCGTGGCCGCCGGGACCGCTGCCGCGCGTCGTGCGGGCGTGGTCTCTTCCGACTGCTGCGGATGCGGTAGTCGGCTGCCGCTCCGGGAGGATCCGGCGGCGGAGAGAGAAGGCTAGGGTCGGCGCATGCGCTTCGATGTCCGGGACGGGCTGATCGCGGCCGGGGTGGCGGCGATCCTGCTGATCACCGGGCTGTCCGCGCGGCCGGCCGGGAACGGCGCCGCGATCGCCGGATGCGTGCTGCTGGCCGCCGGTGGGCTGGCGCTGGCGTGGCGGCGGCGGTTCCCGGTCGCGGTGCTGATCGCCACCGGGCTGTGTGCCGTCGGCTATCAGACGGCCGGTTTCGACGTGTTCGCGGTGGCCTATCTGGTCGCGGTCTACGCGGCGATGCGCGCGGGCGAGCGGGCCGCCACCGTGACGACGAGCGTGCTCATGCTGGCCGCGCTGCCGCTGGCCGCGATGGCGTCCGGTCTGCCCGCGACCAGCTCCCGCGGCGTCCTGGAACTGGCGTGGCTGATCGCGGCGGGGGCCGCCGGTGAGGCGCTGCGGCAGGCGGAGCGCCGCGCCGACGAGGCGGAACGCACCCGCGAGCAGAGCGCTCTGCGCCGGGCCGGGGAGGAGCGGCTGCACATCGCCAGGGAGCTGCACGACTCCCTGACACACCAGATCTCGGTGATCAAACTACAGGCTGAGGTGGCCGTACATCTCGCTCGGAAAAGGGGTGAGCCGGTGCCGGACGCGCTCGTCGCCATCCGCGATGCCGGGCGCGAAGCGGCCCGGGAGCTTCGCGAGACGCTCACGGTGCTGCGCGACGACGGGGACTTCTCGCGGTACGGGCTGGAGCACGTCCCCGGACTCCTCGACGGTGTCCGTGCGGCGGGCGTGAACGCCACGCTGACCACCACCGGCGATCCCGGCGCGCTGCCGCCGGCGGTGGACCGCACCGGCTACCGGATCGTGCAGGAGTCGCTGACCAACGTGGTCCGGCACGCCGCCGCGGGCTCCGCGACCGTCTCCATCGACTACCGCCCCGGTTCGGTCCGGATCCGGGTCGACGACGACGGCGCCGCCGGGCCCGCGTCGCCGCAGCCGGGCGTGGGCCTGCTCGGCATGCGGGAACGGGTCACCGCCCTCGGCGGCACCCTCCGCGCCGAGCCCCGCGACGAGGGCGGTTTCACGGTCCACGCCGAGCTTCCGCTGGCCGGCGCGTCATGACCGGTGGCGGGCCGACGAACGGGCCGAGCGGCGGGCCGACCGGCGGGACCACGAGTGGGACGAGCGGCGGGAGGGCTGCCGTGATCCGGGTGCTGCTCGTCGATGATCAGCCGCTGATCCGCAGTGGGTTCCGGGCGCTGCTGGACGCCGAGGACGACATCGAGGTGGTCGCCGAGGCGGGCGACGGGCCGGCCGGGGTGGAGCAGGCCCGGCGGCACCTGCCGGACATCGCGCTCGTCGACATCCAGATGCCGGTGGCCGACGGCATCGAGGCGACCCGCCGGATCGCCGCCGACCCGGCGCTGGCCGGGGTGCACGTCGTGGTGCTGACCAACTACGGCCTCGACGAGCACGTGTTCCACGCCTTGCGTGCCGGCGCGGCCGGTTTCCTCACCAAGGACATCGAGCCGGAGGATCTGCTGCACGCCGTCCGGGTCGCGGCCCGCGGTGACGCGCTGCTCGCCCCGTCGATCACCCGCCGGCTGATCGACCGGTTCGTGACCGAGCCGCCGGCCCCGGCCGCCCTCGGCGAGCTGACCAACCGGGAGCGGGAGGCGGTCGCCCTGGCGGCCCACGGCCTGTCCAACGACGAGATCGCCGCCCGCATGGTGATCAGCCCGATCACGGCGAAGACCCACGTCAACCGGGCGATGACCAAGCTGCGCGCCCGCGACCGCGCGCAGCTGGTGGTGATGGCCTACGAGTCCGGCCTCGTCCGCCCGCGCGGCCGCTGACCGGGCCGGCCACCGAAGCGAGTGATCTCACAGCGCCTCCGGCGGGCGTGCGAGCCCCGATCCGGGGCGGATTACCATGGCGGCGACGTCCGAAGCGCGTTCACCGCCGCACGATGCCCAAGGCGGAAACAGCACGAACACAGCCTTGGAGACCGCGTGACCAGTGCCGATCTGACCGCCCGCCTGCGCGCGGCCGGTGTCACCGACATCCTCACCGACGCGGCGCACCGGTCGGCTTACTCCAGCGACGCCTCCCTCTACCGGGTGGTGCCGCAGGCGATCGTCCGCCCGCGCCACGACGACGACGTGCTCGCCACCCTCGCGGTGAGCCGCGAGACCGGCGTCCCGATCACCGCCCGTGGCGCCGGCACGTCGGTGGCCGGCAACGCGATCGGCCCCGGCATCGTGCTCGACTTCAGCCGCCACATGAACAGGGTTATCGAGGTCGACGGGGACGCGCGGACGGCCCGGGTGCAGGCCGGCACCGTGCAGGCGGTGCTGCAGGCCGCCGCGAAGCCGTTCGGGCTGCGGTTCGGCCCGGATCCGTCGACGCACACCCGCTGCACCATCGGCGGCATGATCGGCAACAACTCGTGCGGCTCCCGCACTCTCGGGTACGGGCGGACCTCCGACAACACGCTGGGCCTCAAGGCGTACACGATCGACGGCGAGGAGCTGTCGCAGTCGAAGGCCGTGGACCGGCTGCGCGACGTGATCGGGGCGAACCTGGCGATCGGCCGCACCGAGTTCGCCACCTTCGGCCGCCAGGTCTCCGGTTACGCCGTCGAGCACCTGCTGCCGGAGAACGGGTTCAACCTCACCGAGTTCCTGGTCGGCAGCGAGGGCACTCTGGCGATCGTCACCGAGGCGACGGTCCGGCTGGTCGCCGACCCGGCGTACCGGACGTTGATCGTGCTCGGCTACCCCGACTTCGGCACCGCCGGCGACGTCATCCCGAAGATCCTGGAGTTCAGCCCGACCGCCTGTGAGGGCCTCGACCACCGCATCTGCGACGTGGTGCGGTCCCGGCGCGGTCCCGGCGCGGTTCCGCCGCTGCCCGGCGGCACCGCCTGGCTGATGGTCGAGATCGCCGGCGACGACGCCGACGAGGTCCGCGAGCGGGTCACCAAGCTCGTCGCCGCCGCCGAGGCCGTCGATCACCGGATCGTCGAGGACACCGCCGAGGCCGCCCCGCTGTGGAAGATCCGTGAGGACGGCGCCGGCCTCGCCGGGCGGGCGCCGAGCGGGCTGCCCGCGCACGCCGGCTGGGAGGACGCCGCGGTGCCGCCCGCCCGGATCGGCGCCTACCTGCGCGACTTCGACGCGCTGACCGCGCGGCACGGGCTGTCCGTGATGCCGTACGGGCACCTCGGCGACGGCTGCGTGCACGTGCGCCTCGACTTCCCGCTCGACAAGCCGGACGGGCCGAGACTGTTCCGCGCGTTCCTCGAGGACGCCGCCGACCTGGTCGTCAGCTACGGCGGCTCGTTGTCCGGCGAGCACGGCGACGGCCGCGCCCGCAGCGAGCTGCTCACCCGGATGTACTCGCCCGAGGCCATCGACCTGTTCCGGCAGATCAAGGGCGTCTTCGACCCGCGGAACCTGCTCAACCCCGGCAACCTCGTCGACCCGGACCCGGTCGACGCCAACATCCGGGTGTCGCAGGCGCGCAAGGTGACGGTGCCGCTGGCCCTGGCGTACCACCACGACGGCGGCGACTTCAACCAGGCCGTGCACCGGTGCACCGGCGTCGGCAAGTGCCGCGTCGACACCACCGTCCTCGGCGGGGTGATGTGCCCGTCGTTCCTCGCCACCAAGAACGAGAAGGACTCCACCCGCGGGCGGGCGCGTGTCCTTCAGGAGATGCTCGACGGGGACCTGGCGCCGGATTGGCGCTCGGAGGCCGTACACGATGCGCTCGATCTCTGTCTGTCCTGCAAGGGGTGCGCGTCGGACTGTCCGACCGGTATCGACATGGCAGCGTACAAGTCCGAGGTGCTGCACCAGAGCTACAAGGGCCGGGTGCGGCCGCGGTCGCACTACTCGCTCGGCTGGCTGCCCCGGTGGTCGAACGTCGCGGCGCTCATGCCGCGTTTCGCCAACTTCATGATGCGCCTGCCCGGGTTCCGGGGCCTGGCGCTCTATGCGGCAGGCGTCGACAAGCGACGTGGCATCCCCGCTTTCGCCGACAAGACGTTCCGGTCCGGGTTCACGCCGGTGACGGGCGGTAAGCCGGTCGTTCTGTTCGTGGACAGCTTCACCGACCACTTCTCGCCCGCCGTGGCCCAGGCGGCCGTGGACGTGCTGGTCGACGCCGGTTATGCCCCGCAGATCTCCAGCCGCAAGGCCTGCTGCGGCCTGACCTGGATCTCCACCGGCCAGCTCGACGCGGCCCGGCGCATCCTCGGCGGCACCGTCGCCGAACTGCACGAAGCCGTCAAGCAGGGCATCCCGATCGTCGGCCTGGAGCCGTCCTGCACCGGCGTGCTCCGCCAGGACGCCGTCGAACTCGTCGACAACGAGGCGGCCCGCGAAGTCGCCAAGGCGACGATGACGGTGGCCGAGCTGCTCGCCGCCACTCCCGGTTACACCCCTCCCAACCTCGACGGGGTACGGGTCATCGCCCAGCCCCACTGCCACCACCACGCCGTCATGGGCTGGGACGCCGACGCCAGACTCCTCAAGAAGGCCGGCGCGACGGTCAAACGCCTCGGCGGCTGCTGCGGCCTGGCCGGCAACTTCGGCGTCGAACGCGGCCACTACGAGGTGTCCGTGCAGGTCGCCGAGCAGCAGCTGCTGCCCGCCTTGGCGCAGGCGCAGGACGGCGACATCCTGCTCGCCGACGGTTTCTCCTGCCGCACGCAGGCCGACGATCTGGCCGGTGTCTCCGGCGTCCACCTGGTCCAGCTCCTCCAGGAACGCCTCGGACAACGCCGCTGACCCCGCGCGCGGGGTCGATCCCGGTGTAGGCCGCTCGAACGCCGAGATGGACGGAGGTACTTCCTCCGTCGGCGCTCCGCGCGTATAACTAACTAACTAGTACATACATAGCGGCCGACGGTGACGCCTGTGGTGCGGGACCGTCGGCGGCGTACACCTTCCCTGGTCCCATCAGGCGCATCGCTGAACCCGTCCGCGAAGCCGGGTGAAGCCGTCGAGGAAGGCAGTGCACCATGCTGATCGCTGACCGTGATGCCGCCCGGGGCGAGGCCGCCGTACCGTCCACCGGCCCGCACCTGACGATCGCCACCGCCTGCCTGTCCGGAACCCTGGAGGACAAACTCGCGGCCGCCGCGGCCGCCGGCTTCCACGGGATCGAGATCTTCGAGAGCGACCTCATCGCGTCGGCATGGTCACCGGCGCGAGTCCGGCAGGAATGCGCACGCCGCGGCCTGACCATCGACCTCTATCAGCCCTTCCGCGACTTCGAGGCCGTCGCGCCCGACACCTTCCGGGCCAACCTGCGCCGCGCGGACCACAAGCTCGGCGTCCTGGAACGACTCGGCGCCGGCACGATGCTCGTCACGTCGTCGGAATCGGCCGACGCCGTCGACGACGACGAACTGGCCGCCGATCAACTGCGGGAGCTGGCCGGGCGGGCCGCGGCTCGCGGGCTGCGCATCGCGTACGAGCCGCTGGCCTGGGGCCGGTTCGTGAACACGTACGCCCACGCGTGGCGGATCGTGCGGCATGCCGACCACCCGGCCCTCGGTCTGTGCCTGGACAGCTTCCACGTGCTGTCCCGGGGAGACGATCCGGCCGGGATCCGGGTGGTGCCCGGCGCGAAGGTGTTCCACCTGCAACTGGCCGACGCGCCCCGGTTGAAGATGGACGTGGTGGAGTGGAGCCGGCACCACCGTCTCTTTCCCGGCCTGGGCTCGTTCGACCTGACCGGCTTCGTGAGCCACGTCCTGGCCACCGGCTATGACGGCCCGTTCTCGCTCGAGGTGTTCAACGACGTCTACCGCCAGGCCGATCCCCGGCACGCCGCCATCGACGGCATGCGCTCGCTGCTCGCCCTGCAGGAGTCGGTCAGCACCGGTGGCCCGCCCGTCGCGCGGCGGCGGCTGCGATCACCGGGCCTGCCCCCGGCTCCGCGCCTCGGCGGCCACCTGTTCACCGAACTGGCGGTCGACGACGTCTCCGGCCCGGTCGTCGCCCGTACCCTGACCGCGCTCGGTTTCGCCCGGACCGGGGCGCATCGTTCCAAGCCGGTGCAGCTGTGGCAGCAGGACGGTGCCCGGATTCTGCTCAACTTCGCGTCGCAGCGGACGGTGGAGCCGGGTACGGCGGCGATCTGCGCCCTCGGGCTGGAGAGCAGCGATCCCGCGAGTTCGGCCGAGCGTGCCGACCGCCTGCTCGCTCCGGTGCTGCCCCGGGTGCGTCAACCGGGGGAGGCCGACCTCAGCTCGGTGGCCGCTCCCGACGGGATGGCGGTCTTCTTCTGCCGCGCGGGCGCCGACGGCAACGGCTGGCCGGCCGACTTCGAGGCCGTCGACGGCGGCACCCGCACCGAGGGCCTGGTGACCGGAACCGACCACATCGCTCTCACCGAGCCGGTGGACGACTTCGACCAGGTCGCGCTCTTCTACCGTACGGTGCTGGGCCTGCGCGCGGGTCAGACGACGGAGCTCGCCGCCCCCTTCGGCCTCCTCCGCAGCCGGTCCGCCACCGACCCCGGGCGCACTGTCCGGATCACCCTCACCACGGCGCCGCTGCGCCGCGGTTCCTGGGCGCCCGTCGTGCCGAGCCCGCAGCACATCGCGTTCACCAGCAGCGACGTGATCGCCGCCGCCAGGGCCATGCGGGAACGCGGCGCGCCGGTGCTGCGCATCCCGCACAACTACTACGACGACCTCGACGCCCGGCTCGCCCCGGACCCGGAGCTGCTCGCGACGCTGCGCGAGCACTCGATCCTCTACGACTGCGACGCGGGCGGGGAGTACCTGCACTTCTACACCGAGATGCTCGGCTCCCGGCTCTTCTTCGAGGTGGTGCAGCGCATCGGCGACTACGCCGGTTTCGGTGCCGCGAGCAGCGCGCCGGTGCGGATGGCCGCTCACCGCCAACGCCGCCTGCGGCGACTGAGGGAGACCCCACGGCGGGCGTACGGTCGTGAGCACGACTATTCACTCGCCCACCTGACGGCGCTGAGCCTGTCCCCACCGGAACTGGTCGAGGCGGCCGCGGACGCCGGTTACCGGTATGTGGGCCTGCGCCTGACCCGGGTGACGCCGGTCGAGCCGCACTATCCGCTGGCCACCGATCCCGCGCTGATGCGTACGACGAAGATCCGCCTGGCGGCGACCGGGGTCGAGGTGCTCGACATCGAGCTGGCCAGAATCGGCCCCGACGAGGATCCTCGGGATTTCCAGCGCTTCTTGGAGGCCGGTTCCGAACTCGGCGCGCGTCATGTCATCGTCCAGCTGCCGGACCCGGACCGCAACCGCAAGATCGACCGGTACGCGCAGTTGTGCCAGATGGCCCGTCCGCTCGGCCTCACCATGGACCTGGAGTTCCCCTCGTGGACCGAGACACCGGATCTCACGGAGGCGACCCGGGTTCTGCGGTCGGCGGATCAGCCGAACGCCGGCGTCCTCATCGACCTGCTGCACTTCGCCCGCTCCGGCTCCAGCGTGGCCGATCTGCGGGAGCTGCCGGCCGAGTGGTTCCACTTCGCCCACGTCTGTGACGCGCCGCCGGGAGTGCCGGCCGGCCGGGAGGAGCTGATCCACACCGCGCGGTTCGAACGGCTCTATCCCGGCGAGGGCGGCATCGACGTCGGCGGGATCCTGGCTGCTCTGCCGTCCGGTATCCCGTACGCCCTGGAGATCCCCCGGGCGCAGTTGGTGGCGCAGATCGGCGCGAAGGAGCATGCCCGTCTGGCGGTGGCCGCGGCGCGCCGCCGCCTCGACGGCGTGCCGGCGAACCCGGATTCGGCCGACGCGGCATAGCCGAACCGGCGGGCGCCGCGGAAGGGAGTGACGGCCGATGGCGGAGGTGGCGCCGCCGGGGATCCCGACGCCGTCAGGCGCCGTCGGTGAAGGTGGGCAGGATGGACGGCGGCATCGGGCCCTTGTTGCGGCGGCCCTGCCCGGTCTCCTCCCAGGCGTGGGCGAGGATGCCGACACTGCGGCTGAGGACGAACAAGCCCCGGGCCAGCGGCGGCGGGAAACCCAGTTCGGCGTAGACGACGGCGGTGCAGCCGTCGATGTTGATCGGCACGGGCCGGGCGCGGCCCTCGGCCAGAACCCGTTCGACGGCGTGCGCGGCGCGCAGGTAGGAGCCGTCGACGACGCGGTCGGCGACCGCTCGCTCCACCTGACCGAGCAGGGGGTCCCGGCGGGGGTCCACGGAGTGGAACCGGTGCCCGAAGCCGGGCAGGTATCTCGAGCGAGCCCGCCAGGAGGCCACGGTCGTCTCGGCGGCGACGGCGAGGCCGACGCCGTCCCGGTGCAGGCGCCGGACGTCGTCCAGCAGGGCCATGCACTGTTCGCCGGCGCCGCCGTGCACGTCACCGAGCAGGTTGACGCCGGTGGCCACGGCGTTGTTGAGGCCGATCCCACAGGTCGCCGCCATCCGGGCGACCGCGATGGACGGTGCGTGCGGCCCGTGGTCCACCGAGGAGACCAGGGCCGCTTCGAGCAGCCGCTCCTGGCCCGGCGTGGCCGTCTCGCCGCGCAGCATGAGCCAGATGATCCCGGCGAAACTCATCGAGCCGATCAGGTCCTGGACCGGATGCCCGCGCAGTTCGATGCGGTCGGGTTCGACACGCGAGACGCTCGTCGCCCACCAGTCGGACACATCCCGGACGGTCGGTTCGGGTTGATCCCGGCTCATGGCGCCGTCACCTCGTCGGTGGTGGTCTTGAACAGGTGGTTGTGCTCACCGAGCAGTGGAGGCGGCGTCCGGGGGCGCAGGGCCTCGCCGTCGACCAGCACCCCGTTGCCGGTGACCCGCAACGTCCGGTCCGGGTCGCCGGGGAAGTCCAGGTCGGTGAGGAAACCGCGGGCTTTCAGCTGGTCGAGTTCCATCGCCTGCGCGACGGTGAGGATGCGGGCCGCCGGCACGCCGGCCGCCGACAGGACGCGTTCCCACTCGAGGGCGGATCGGCTGCGCAGGGCTGAGTTGATCTCCTCGTTGAGCGCCGCCCGATGTCGTTTGCGGGCCTCACGGTCGGCGAATCGCTTGTCGGTGAGCAGGCCGGGGCGCTCGATGAGCCGGCAGAGGGTCGCGAACTGCTCCTGCCGGTTGGCGGCGATGTTGAGGGGCCCGTCGGCGGCATGGAAGGTGCCCGAGGGCGCGGCGGTGGCGTTCTGGTCGCCCATCGGCTCCGGTGGGACGCCGCTGACCAGGAAGTTCGATGCGGCCCATCCCATCGCGGACAGCGAGGTCTCCAACATGGAGACGTCCAGGCACACGCCCTTGCCGGTCCTCGACCGCCCGGCCAGCGCGGCGGCGATCGTCATGGCGGCGACCAGGCCGCCGATGGTGTCCGAGACCGGGAACCCGACCCGGAGCGGGGCGGTCTCGGGTGTGCCGGTGACGCTCATCATGCCGGACAAGCCCTGGATGATCTGGTCGTACGCGGGCGCCCGGCGCATCGGCCCGGTCTGCCCGAAGCCGGAGATGGCGCAGTACACCAGGCGCGGATTGATCCGGTGCAGCACGTCCCAGCCGTATCCGAGCCGGCTCAGGACACCGGCCCGGAAGTTCTCCAGCAGGACATCGGCGCCGGTGAGCAGCGTCTCGAAGGTGGCGCGGTCGGTGGGTTCCTTGAGGTCGAGCTCGACGGACTTCTTCCCCGCGTTCTGGGCGAGGAAGGAGGCTCCGATCGCTGCCCGGTTCAAGCCCGGCTCCGGGCCCAGCCGGCGGGCCAGATCGCCGTCGCCGGGCCTCTCGATCTTGACGACCTCCGCGCCGAGAAGCATCAGGTGATAGCTGCAGTACGGGCCGGCCAGGACGTTGGTCAGGTCCAGGATCCGGACGCCGTGCAACGGTCGGTCGTCATCCATGAGGCGTGCCCCTCGGTCGTCATCGGGCGAGCAGCCCGGCATGGCGGTCAGGCGGCTTCCACTTCCCCGGAACAGAACCGCGGAGCCGGCCATTGCCAGGGGGTCTCCGCGGCCCGTACGTTACACCTAGTCCACAGGGTGGTCCATATGGACTACCAAGCGGTTCGCTCGGAGGAGTGCCGATGATTGACAGCCCTGGCCGTGCCGCCCCGGACGACGCGCCCGTCACGGTCGGATGCCTGGTCGCCGGCGAGTGGTCGAGCGACGGACCGCGGGCGGACCGCGTCGGCCCCTGGACCCGGGCCGTCGTCAGCACCGCCCGGCAGGCAGACGACCGCGACGTCGAGACGGCCCTGCGATATGCGCGCCACGGCGCCACGGCGGTCGCCCGGATGTCGCCCGCGGCCCGCGCCGGTGTGCTGGAACGCGCCGCGGCCCAGGCGCTGGCCCGGCGCGACGAACTGGCCCGGCTGCTCGCGCTGGAGCTGGGCAAACCGGTCAAGGACGGGCGCGGGGAGATCGACCGGGTTTCCGACACCTTCGCGGTCTCCGCCGCCGAGGCCCGCCGGATCGGCGGGGAGGTCCTGCCGGTGGCGGGCTGGGCCCGCGGCGTGGGCGACACCGCTCTGACCCACCGCGCCCCGGTCGGTGTCGCCCTCGCGATCACCCCGTTCAACGCGCCGGCCAACCTGCTGGCCCACAAGCTCGCCGCCTCGTTCGCCGCGGGCAACACGACGATCGTGAAACCACCGCCACAGGCCCCCGCGTCGTCGGCGGCGGTGGTCCGGCTGCTCCTCGACGCCGGGATGCCACCGGAGGCGGTCCAGGTGCTGCACGGCGGCGGCGCGGTCGGCGCGGCCCTGAGCGCCGCGCCCGAGGTCGGCGTCATCAGTTTCACCGGCAGTCCCGCGACGGGTGCGGCGGTGGCCCGGTCGGCCGGCGCCAAACGCCTGGTCATGGAACTCGGCGGCAACGCCGCCACCATCGTCTGCGAGGACGCCGACATCGCCGCCGCCGCCCGGATCTGCGCCGCCACCGGCTACAGCAACTCGGGACAGAGCTGCATCTCCGTGCAGCGCGTCTACGTGCACCGCAGTCGGTACGAGGAGTTCCTCGACGCGTTCACCCCGGCGGTCGGGAGACTGACGGTGGGTGACCCTCTCGACGCGGCCACCGACGTCGGCTCGATGGTCGACGACGACGCGGCCGAACGGGTCGTCTCGTGGGTGCGGGAGGCGGCGGCTGCCGGCGCGACCATCACGATCGGGGGCCGCCGCGACGGAGCGACGGTGATCCCGACCGTCGTCGCGTCCCCGCCGCCGGACGCCCGCCTCGTCCGCGAGGAGGTGTTCGGCGCCGCCGTCGCGGTCCGGCCGTTCGACGACTTCGACGACGTGCTCGCCACCTGCAACGACAGCCGCTACGGCCTGCAGGCCGGGCTGTTCACGCACGACGTGCGGCGCATCGTCACCGCATGGCGGGAGCTCGAGGTGGGCGGGCTGATCGTGAACGGGTCCTCGAACCACCGGCTCGACCACGTCCCGTTCGGCGGGGTCAAGGACTCCGGGTTCGGCCGCGAGTCCCCGCGCTGGATGATCGACGACTACACCGTCGTCAAGACCCTGATGCTGCGCGGCATCTCCCTCTTCGGCGACCAGGAGGACGCCCGATGACCATCGGATCGGACGAGAAGACCGTGACCGCCGCCGAGGCGATGGTCGCCCAGCTCGAGTCGTACGGTGTCGAGTACGTCTTCGGCACCTGCGGGCACACCAACATCGCGCTGCTCGACGCGATCGGGCGCAGCGGCATCCGGTTCGTCATCGCCCGCCACGAGCAGGCCGCCGCGCACGCCGCCGACGGGTACGCCCGCGCCAGCGGCCGCACCGGCGTGGTGCTCATGCACGTCGGGCCCGGCCTGACCAACGGGGTCACCGGCGTGCTCACCGCCGCGCTCGACTCGGTGCCGCTGGTGGCGATCGCCGGTGACATCCCGTCCTATTACCACGGCCGGCACCCCCATCAGGAGGTGAACCTGCACGCCGACGCCGACCAGACGGCCATCTACCGGCCCTTCGTCAAACGGGCCTGGCAGGTGCACCGGGCCGCGGACCTGGCCCGGTTCACCGAACGGGCCTTCTGGACCGCGGCGTCCGGCCGTCCGGGAGCGGTGCTGCTCAGCGTGCCGATGGACCACTTCTCCCGCCCGGTGCCGGCCGACACCGGCAGCACCCGCCCGCTCGCCGTGCCGCAACGCCCGGCCCTGCCCGCCGACGTCGCGGAACGCATCGCCGACATGCTGCTCGCCGCCGGCAGACCGCTCGTCTATCTCGGCGGCGGGCTGCGCCGCGGGCCCGGCCTGAACGCGTTGCGCTCCCTGATCGAGCATCTCGACATCCCGGTGGTCCACTCGCTGATGGCCAAGGGAACCCTGCCCGACAGCCACCCGTTGCTGCTCGGCATGCCGGGCTTCTGGGGCTTGGCGACGACCAACGAGCACACCCGCGAGGCCGACGTCGTCCTCGCCCTGGCGACCCGCTTCGCCGAGACCGACGCCAGCTCCTGGGATCCCCGCTACACCTGGGGATTCCCGCCCGGCAAGCTGATCCAGATCGACATCGACCCCGCCGAGATCGGCCGTAACTACCCGGTCGCCGTCGGTGCGGTCGCCGACGTCGCCCAGGCCGTCCAGGCGATCGACGCCACCGTGCGCGCCCGCCACCCGCGGCCCCGGCAGCGGGACGGGCTGCGGGAGACCATCACCGCGGCCCGCCGCGCCCTGTTCACCGGCAGCCGCGAGCGGGGAGCCGGCGACGACTTCCCGCTGCGCCCGGAACGCATCCTCACCGACCTGCGCTCGATCCTGCCCGCCGACGCGGTCCTGGTCACCGACGTGGGCTGGAACAAGAACGGTGTCGCGCAGTGCTACGAACTGCCGGACGAGGGGCGGTTCATCACGCCGGGGGGCGCCTCGACGATGGGCTTCGGCCCGGCGGCGGCGGTCGGGGTGCAGATCGCCCGGCCCGGCCGTACCGTGGTCGCCCTGATCGGTGACGGCGGCATGAGCGCCCAGCTCCCGGCGCTGCCGATGGCGGTCGAACAGGGCGCCCCGGTCATCTTCGTGGTCATGAACAACGGATCCCACGGCACCATCAGTGACCTGCAGGCCGCCCACTTCGGGCAGAGCTACGGCTGCGACTTCACCGGTCCGGACGGGAAACCGTACAGCCCGGACTTCGCCGCGCTCGGCCGCGCCTGCGGCGCCGACGGCTACGCCGTGACCAGCGCCGGCGATTTCGGTGACGCCCTGCGGGCCGCCCTCGCCGCGCGCCGGCCGGCGGTCATCGACGTGCCGATGGTCAACGAACCGGTGCCGACTCCGGGGCACTGGAACATCAAGGACATCTACCAGGGCGTCTTCGAGTGACTCCCGAGGTGCCGGCTCCCGTGGCCGGCGCCGGAAGGCGAGGCCGTCCGTGCGGACCGGGACGGGGGAGTGGTCAGCCCGCGCTGCCGAACGGGCGGTCGAAACCGCGGTCGGCCATCCGCGCCGCCACCTGCCGCAGGTCGTCGGCGAACGCGGTGACCTGCTCGGGGGTGAAGCGGACGGTGGGACCGCTCAGCGCCAGCGCGGCGACGACGCTGCCGGACTGCCCGAGAATCGGAACGGCCACGGCGGACAGGCCGGCCTCGCGCTCGCCGTGGCTCTCCCCGTACCCCTTGGCGGCCGTCTCGCCGATCCACGCGCGCATGGTCGCCGCGTGCTGCGGGCCGTGCGGCGACTGCCTGGCGATCCGCTCCAGGAGCCCGTCGGCGGCGTCGCGCAGCAGGACCTTCGAGGAGGCGCCCGCCCACATCGGCAGCTCGTCGCCGACCTGGACGACGTGCCGCAGCGGCTGCGGGCTCTCCTGCTGGGCGACGCACACGCGGTAGATGTCGCGAACCACGTACATGTTCACGGTCTCGCGGCGGCGCGCGGCCAGCTCCCGCATGTCGCGCTGCGTCTCGGGCGGCAGTTCCCAGCTGCGCCGGGCGAGATGCGCCCACCGCCAGAGTCCCGGTCCCGCCATGTAGCCGCTGCCGGTGGCCCAGAGCAGGCCACTCTGCTCCAGAGTCGACACCAGCCGCAGCACGGTCGTCTTGGCCAGGCCGGTCTCCTCCACGATGGTGCGGACCGAGACGGTGGGCCGGTCGTCGGTCAGCAGGCCGAGGATGCCCAGCGCCCGCTGGACGCTGCGCACGCCCTGCTGGTCGGCGGACTCCGCCGCGGACGGCTGGGCCGCGGCATTGCGGGTGGGGGGCGCGTCCACGGTTCTGCACTCTCCTCGGGTCGCGGGAACGGTCCGCTGACCATCCTTCCTGCATCGCCCCCGTTCTCGCCTCCGGGGCTCTCGTTTCGCTCATCCGTAACGGTCCGGACTCAGGCCCTTGCCAGGAACGGGGGCCGCCCGTACCTTACACCTAGTCCACGCAGCGGTCTATTTGGTCCGGCTGGTGGTCACCCGGGTGAAGGTCCCGTCCGGGTGCTGTTCCGGGATCGCACCCGCCGTGAAGGCCCAGCCCGGATCACCAAGCCCGATTCCGGTCATCGAAACAGCGGCATCGCCGCGGCACCTCGTGTCGCGACGGACATGAACCTGAAAGCGAGGGCGCATTGTTGACCACCCCCGTCCCGCATGACCGGCCCGCGCTGCCGGCGGCCGGAGCATGTGCTGGGAACGACGGCCGATGACCGCCGAACCCGTCGATTCCCCGGACGCCCCGCCGCGCCCTCCGGAGCCGGAGCCACCGTGGCGTGAGCCACGGATCCTGCGCGCCTGGGCGGCGGCCGAGCTCGGGATCGCCTGCCTCGCCGTGGCGACGATCTTCCTCAGCGTCCTCTGGCAGGTGATCAGCCGCTATGTGCCGGCCCTGAACTGGCAGGGTGTGAGCGAACTGGCCAACTATTCGCTGATCGTGCTGACGTTCATCATGGTCGGGTACCTCATCGGCAACAACGGCCACATCGTCATCCAGATCATCGACTATGCCGTCAAAGGCCGTGCCCTGACGGTCGTCAAGGTCATCTCCGCGGCGTGCACGGCGGTGATCTGCGCGTTGATGGTGTGGGAGGCGTGGGAGCTGATCCTGGCCTATCCGGACCGGCGGACCGCCGCCCTCGAGATCCCCCTCTGGATCCTGTACACGCTGCCGCTGGCCGGCTTCCTCTCCGGCGCCGTGCGGGCGATCGTCCGCATCTTCCTGGCCGGCCGGCCGGACGGATTCTTCGACGCGGCGGAGGCCCGATGATCCTCGAGCTCTGGATGGTCGGCGTCGCCATCATCGTGTTGTTGCTGCTCAGGGTGCCGGTCGGGCTCGCCTTCATCGGCCCCTGTCTGTGGTACGCGCTGGCCGACGGGAATTCCAGCGGGTTCGCCCTGAAGACCACCTTCGACGGCCTCAACAGCTTCCCGCTGCTCGCGGTCCCGCTGTTCATCCTCGTCGGCGTCATGGCCAACCGCCTCGGCGTCGCCGACCGGCTCTACGACTTCTGCCTGGCGGTGTTGGGCCGCATCCGGGGCAACCTCGCGTACGTCAACATCGGCACCGCGGTGGGCTTCTCGTGGATGAGCGGCTCGGCGCTCGCCGACGTGGCGGGACTGGGCAAGATCGAGGTCCCGCACATGGTGAAGGCCGGCTACCCGTACCGATTCGCCGCCGGTCTGACCGCGTCGTCGTCGCTGATCAGCCCGGTCATGCCGCCGAGTATCCCGGCCGTGATCTACGCCGCGACGGCGACCGTCTCGACCGGGGCACTCTTCGCCGCCTCGATCATCCCGGCGCTGCTCATGGCGGCCGGCCTCTGCGTGTACGTCTTCCTCTGGACTGCGCGCCGCCCGGATGTCACCTCCGTGCCGTTCGACCGCACGCGGCTGCGCAGCACGGCGATCGCCACCATCGGCCCCGCGTTCGTCCCGGTCATCCTGCTTGGTGGCATCCTGTCGGGCACCTTCACCCCGACCGAGGCCGCGTCGGTGGCCGTGCTCCTGATGGTCGTGCTCGGCCTCCTCTACCGCACCCTGACGTTCCGGGTGATGATCCAGTCGCTGCGCGAGACGGCGGTCATCACCGGCGGCATCGGACTGATCCTGGGCTCGGCCGCTCTGCTCGGGCTGATCCTGACCCGCGCGCACGTCTCGCGAGACGTGGCGGAGCTGGTGACGTCGGTGTCGACCGAACCGTGGATCTTCATGATCATGGTCAATGTCGTCCTGCTCATCCTCGGCACCGTGGTCGACGCGACGGCCGCCATCCTCGTGCTCGTGCCGGTGCTGCTACCGGTCGCCGTCGGCCTGGGGGTCGACCCGGTCTATTTCGGCGTCGTCATGATCATGAATCTGATGATCGGGCTGCTGACGCCACCGGTCGGCAGCGTCCTGTTCGTCACCGCCTCGGTGACCGGACGACCCGTCGAAGAGGTGTTCCACGGGATCATCCCGTTCCTGGTCCCCCTGGTCGCCGTACTGGTCCTGGTCACGGCACTGCCCGGCTTCGTGCTGTGGCTTCCCCACCTGCTCGGATTCTGACCGCATCGCCGCCCCATCCGAAAGGGAGACACCATGCGCCAACGTCCAGTTGGGTGGCGCCGAATCACCGCGGCGCTCACCCTGCCCCTGTCACTCCTGCTCGCCACCGGTTGCTCCACGGCCGGCAACACCCCCGCAGCCGAGGGCGACAACCCCGCACTGACCCTCAAGATCGGCAGCTCGCAGCCGGAGGCGCAACCCAACTTCTACTGCGGAATGAAGCTGCTCAAGGAACGGATCGAGGCGCAGAACCTCGGCCTCACCATCGACATGTTCCCCAACAGCCAGCTCGGCCCGGACGCCGAGCGATTCGCCAGCGTACAGACCGGTGACATCGACATCGACCTCCAAGGCGGCTCGGCCATGTCGACCGCCTTCCCGCAGATCGGCGTGCTCGACGCGGCCTATGCCTTCAACGACGTCGACCACTTCTTCACGTGGATCGATCGGAACGGCAAGGACTTCTTCACCGAGTTCAACACCGCGACCGACACCACCATCGTCGACGCCTGGTACTTCGGCATGCGGACGTTCACCGCCACCAAGCCGATCCGCAAACCGGCGGACCTCGCCGGCTTGAAGGTCCGCTTCCCGAACACCCCGCAGTTCCTCGCCAATGCCAAGGCGCTCGGCGCCGACGCGGTGGCGATCGCCGTCGAGGAGCTCTACCTCGCCCTGCAGCAGGGTGTGGCACAGGGCCAGGAGAACCCGGTCGTGGCCACCCACGCCCAGAAGTTCGACGAGATCCTCAAGGTCGCCAGCCTCACCGACCACCAGGTCGGCGCCCACTACGTGGTGGTCTCCGACAAGACCCTCGACAAGATGAGCCGGCCCCAGAAGGACGCGCTGTTCAAGGCCATCCACGACATCCGTGCCGAGAACCGCAAGTGCGTCGACGACGAGACCGGGAAGGTCCTCGACGGCTGGCGCGGCGACTCCGCCCGTACCGTGGTGGAGATCGACCAGGTCGACCGGGCGGCGTTCATCAGCAAGGCGGAGGCCTTCTTCAACACCCACTTCACCGGTGAGAACCTGGAGCTCTACAAGAGCATCCGAGCATCGGCCTGATCGGTACGCCGGGGCCGGCGATCCGCCGGTCCCGGCGAACGGTGCGCGCCCCGGATCACAGCCGCTTCTTGTCCCGGGGACGCCGGAACGCGGACCGGCTGTAGTACCGGACGACGTCGCCGTCGTGGTCCGCCTCGCTGCTGTAGTGCTTCAGGAAGTCCCACAGCAGCGGCGACTCCTCGGGCATGGTGTTGTGCGAGCGGTACAGGTTCCGGGACAGCTTGAGGACCGGGATCGCGGTGTCGTCGTCGTGCCACGTCCAGGTCTGGAAACGATCGTGCCGGCCGTGCCGTCTGCCCGTGACGGTGTCCACGTCGGCGAGTGTCAGCCCATGGGCGCGCAGGTGGTACCCCGCCCAGCTGTCGAGAGCGTTCTGCGTGCCGTCCCAGAGGTCGCCGGCCAGGAAGCCGAGGTCGCCGTACCCGTAGATCTGGTAGTTCGGGATCGGCCGGCCGCTGGCCGGGACCTGCACACCGTCGATGCCGACCGTGCCGGCGGCGTCCGGGGCGGTGGTGAACGACGTCGAGGCGACCGCGGCGAAGTACTCCGGGTAGGCGATCGCGAAGTTCTGGGTCACCGCGCTGCCGGCGGACTGCCCGGTGGAGTAGAACCTCGTCGGGTCGGCCCCGAACTCGTCGGTGACGAGCCGGCGCAGCTGCCGATAGAAGGCGTGCGAGTCGCGGTGGCTGACCGACACGGAGGTGGCGCTGTACTGCTCGCCGACGACCACGAGGATGCAGCCCTCGCGGTCGGCGACCCTCCACCATTGGGCGGCGTCGAAGAAGACCTTGGCGGTCTGGCTGTTGCCGGGCCAGACGAACACGACCGGCGCGCGGTCGCGCCACAGACGGCGGGCGGCGCGGGGAACGTAGACGAGGTATTCGCGGAGGGAACCCTCGACCATCATGGTGCGCACCTGTACGCCCATCTTCGCGTAGTCGGCGCGCTCGAAGAGCTGGTTGCCGTACGCGAAGAAGTTCTCGTACCGGGTGTACCGGGTGAGGAACTCGACGATGTGGTGGGTGCTCATCGGACGCTGTTGCACCGCCACCTGCGAGATCGGCCCGGCGTACGATGTCATCCACCGGCGGGAGCCGTGGCGCTGGCGATACACGGCGCCGAGCGTCCGCTCCTGCCGGGTGCGGTTCTCGGTGTCGTTGGCCCGCATCCAGTAGGACAGGCTCGCGCCTATCCGGTGCCGATCGGGACGGATGTACCAGGTGGGCAGGACCGTCTCGTCGTACCGGATCAGGTCGAAGCCCTCGGGGAACTCGACCGGGGTGTAGGCGCCTTCGGTCTCGCCGCCGAACTCCCGGCCGGCGTAGGAGTTCAGATGGTCAGCGCTCAGGCCCGGCGAGTCGACGTACACCTGGCTGATGACGCGCAAGGGGTGCGCGACCGCCCAGGCCTCCAGGGCAGCCGCGCCGGTGCCGTAGCCGACGAGGTAGTGCAGGCCGAAGATGGAGAAGTACCGGTTGTTCTGGAAGAACGCCATCGCGGCCTCGACGTGGGCCGCCTCCTCCGTGGCGGCGCCCCACCCGCCCGGACCGGGCTCCAGGACGAACAGACCCTCCTCGCGCTGGTCGGCGATGCCGGCCCAGCCCGCTCGCCGGAGGAAGTCGCCCGTCTCCACGTCGTCGGGAACGGCGATCACCGTGTAGTAGGAGCGGATCGGCGTCTCGGGTGAGATGTACACCTTCGCGCTACGGGTGGTGCCCGCGACGTCGAAGGACTTCGTCCAGTAGCCGGTCATCTCCCGCGGCAGCCTGCTGGCACGGGAGTAGTCGTATGCCGGGAACGGGCGGCCGTCCAGCGGTCGTGGTTCCCCGAGTGTTCCCGGGATTCGCCAGGCCGGGCCCGCGCCGGACGCCGGCAGGGCGGTGGCCTGGCTCGCCAGGGTCGCGGTCACCGCGAGGCCGGCCGTTCCCCGAAGCAGGCGGCGCCGATCGATCGTACTCATGACGATGGTCCTTTCGCCGGTGACGGCTGGTGGGACATGGGCTGCTCGGGACGGGGGGCCAGCTCGGCGAGGCGGGTGTCGCCGCCTCGCCGAGCCCTCACCGGGTTCTACTTGCGGATCCGGACCGTCGCCGTCGAGGTGAGCTGTCTCTGGTCGCCGGCGTGCCGGAAGTTCGCCACCAGCGTCAACGGCACCGCGTCGCCCGCGGGCACGTTGTTGTCGAGGTCGGCCCGGTCGAACGTCACGATCAACGTGCGGCCGGCGGTCGTCGCATGCGTGGCCTTGACGGGGGAGCGCGACAGCGGCGTCCGCAGCTCGACGTCACCGTCGAGCCGGTGTCCGGCCGGAAGGGTCAGCGTCGCCGTCACCGGACCGCGGACCCCGGTGAAGATCCCGGTCCGTGAGCCGAGGTCGATGGTGGAGGGGACGAATCGCAACGCGCCCGGCAGGTCCCGCGGTGTCGCGTACACCTCGATCTTGCCGGTCGGCCGCGGGTCGGTGCAGTCGTTGAAGTAGTACTCGCCGGCGCGGTCGAACGTGAACTCGAAGCGTTCCCCGGGATTCAGCCGAGGGTTGAACAGCCCCTCGAAGAACTGGGTCGCGCAGTGCGGCAGCTGGTTGGGGAAGTTCGGGAAGGTCTCCGCTCCCGGGTTCAGGAACGTCACGGTGGTCCCGACCGGCACCCGCAGGTGAGTCGGGTTCATGCCCGCCTGGGAGGTGCTGTCGCGTGCCGCGGCGGTGTCCGCCGTGCGGTTCTGCCGGCCCAGGTAGACGGTGTCGTTCACCGTCGATCCCTCGACCGGAGTGCCCTGAACGGGACGGCGGATCGTCAGCGGAGCGGTGTCCGGCCCCTCCTGGCTGCCCGACTCGGTGGTGTAGGCGCCGCCGAGCTTGAACGCCCACAGCGAGTCACCCTGCGTCACCGAGCCGCCGTACGGGTTCGTCGATCCGGCGGCGAGAACGGCGACGTACTGTTCGCCGTCGACCATGTAGGTGATCGGTGCGCCGGCGATCCCGGAGCCGGTCTGGAAATCCCACAGGACGTCGCCGTCGCGGGCGTCCATCGCCAGGAGGCGGCCGTCGATCTGGCCGGCGAACAGCAGGTCGGTCGCGGTCGTCAGCGGGCCCTGACCGTGCGACATGTCGGTGCCGAGGTGGTTGCGCCACCGCACCTTGCCGGTCGAGGCGTCATAGGCGAGGATCCCGCCGGTCTGGTACTGGCCGATCGCCCGCTGCCCGTTGGCCGCGGCGCCGTTCCAGTGCGCCACCGGGTTGGCGCCGTACGGGTAGTAGACCAGGTTCGTGCTGTGGCTGTAGGAGTTGTTCGACCAGTCGCCGCCGCCGTTCTGGCTGGTGGTCGAGAGGATCGGCAGGTTCCACTGCGGGTCGTACATGCAGCCGCGCCGGTGGTCCGTGGGGGAGCCCTGCGGGTAGGTCAGGAACGGCTCGTCCGCCTTGACGTAGCTGTCCGGGTCGAAGACCAGGTCGCCGTCCGCGTCGGCCTGGTAGCCGTTGTAGTTCGGCACGGCCCGCCACGGGTCTCCCGGGACGGTACGTGGATCCAGCTTCTGCCAGACGACGCACTCGGGCAGCAGGCGCTCGGCGGGGAAGGGCTGGGTCGCGGCGTTGTGCTGCCGGGAGTCCACGATCATCGGCTTGTCGGCGACCGGGAGCACGGGCTTGCCGGTGGCCCGGTCGAGCACGAACTGGTGTCCCGACTTGCTGCCGTAGAACACGACCTTGCGCTTCTGGCCCTTGATCCTGATGTCGGCCAGGGTCGGCGGATGGACGTTGTCCATGTCCCACACGTCATGCCGGATCGACTGGTAGTGCCACCGGTAGGCGCCGGTCTTCAGGTCCACCGCGACCATCGTGGTGGAGAACAGGTTGTCACCCGGGCGCAACGAGCCGTCCTGCGAACTGCGGCAGCTGCGCGGGTTGCCGAAGGTCATGTAGTAGAGACCGAGGCCGGGGTCGACCGCGCCGTGCATCCACGGCGTCGCGCCGCCCTCGAGGTTGCACTGCGTCCCGTCGGGCAGCACGGGCCCCCAGGTCGCGCCGGCGTCGACGGAGTCGCCGTTGACGTCGGTGTAGACGGTGCCGCGGTCCGGCCCGCCGAAGACGTGCCACAGGTGGCCGCCGTCGGCGGCGCGGACCGCGACGACCGCGGCGCGGTCGCCGTTGGCGGCGTGGGCATAGACCACACCGTCGTGGTAGACCGTCGCGACCCGGTCGAGGTTGCCCAGGTCGACGCCGGCCTGGACGGCCGGTTGCACGACCCAGACCTGTTCGCCGGTGTCCTTGTCGAGGGCGACGATGCGGTCGCCGTCGGCGAGGGTGTAGACCTTGCCCTGGCCGATGGAGACGCCACGTCGCGTGTCCGCGGTCGCGAAGCCCTCCGGCGCCCACTTCCATCGGGGGGCTCCGGTCCTGCCGTCGACGGCGATCACCTCACCGCCGGGCGTGTCGAGGTAGATGACCCCGTCGGCGACGATGGGCGTCGTCTGCTGGCCGACGTCGTCGCTGGCCGGCGCCACCGCCGAGACATGGGTGCGCCAGACCGGGCCGAGCCTGTCGATGTTGCGCTGCGAGATCTGCCGCAGCCCCGAGTAGTGCTGGTTCGCGAGGTTCCCGCCGACGGTCGGCATGTCCGCCCCCGTCGGCTCCAGACCGGGTGGTTCGGCCTGCTGCACGCCGTGGGGGCCCGACGCGACGGCGGTCGAGGGCCCGACGGCGACAGCGACGGCGAACAGGATCGGTGCGAGTGTTCCCGGTTTCATCGATCGTCCTTCGCTGTGGCTACTTGCGCTTGGCCGGTGTGCAGAACGGTTCGAGACCCATGGCGGACTTGATGCCGTGCTTCAGATGTGCCTGGAACTCGGCTGCGCCGGGGAAGGTGGAGTTCTCCTGGAAGGCGGCGCCCTCGTGCCCGAGCGTGGTGACCCAGGACCGGCCGCCGTCGTAGTACTGACACCAGGTGACGGGATGGAAGTCGCCGTGTCCGGGGTGCGACCCCTCCCCGCCCGCGCCGTCGGCCAGCGTCCGCTCGTCGACGGTGGCGAGGAAGTTCACGCCGGTCGGGAACGGGACGAGGTTGTACCACTCGTCGGAGAATCTCCAGCGTCGCGGAAGGTCCCTGGTCGACACGTCCCGGTCGTTGACGACGACGACATCACCGGGCTGGCTGCGGCCGTGGTTGTAATAGTTGGCGTTGCCGAGCAGGCCCTCGTACCACTGCCAGCCGTACTCCGTGCCGAAGGCGTTGTGGACGCCGACGAAACCACCACCGCCCTGAACGTATTTGCGCAGCGACTCCCGGGCCCAGTCGAGACGGGTGCCGCCCGTCGCACCGCGCGCGTGGTTCCACAGCGTGTCGCGGGTCGGGCTCATGAAGATCACGGCCCGGTAGCCGGCGTTCAGCCGCTCCATCGCCTGGACGTCCTCGGTGACGTGCACCTCGATGCCGTCGGCCTCGAGCATCCGCACCAGACCGGCCTGCGCCACGTTGGAGCCGTCCAGCGGGCGCGGCCAGGCAGCCGGGTCGCTGTGGTCGTGCGTGATCACGTAAGGGCGGGGAAGCGCGGCGCCTTGGACGCTCGGGTTGTCGGGATCCAGGACCCGGCCGAGGTTCGCGTGCCGCGGTCCCGCCGTCCGCGAGTACACCAGCACCTTGTTGTCGCGCTCGGTGCCCCAGTCGTGGTAGCAGCCCGGGTCCACTCCACGGCACACGCCGTAGACCGGATCGATGCCGGCCGGCCGGCCCTGATGCTCCTTCGGGGAACCCGTGATCTGCTCCTTCGGAGAACCCGTGATCGCGAGAGCTGACGCGGGCACGAGGATCGCGAGCGCCGCGAGGGGCGCCATCATCTTGAGCCAGTTGGCGTTCACGCCGGGAGTCCCCGGCCGGGGCTGGATTCCGGTTGCATGCGATCTCGTCCCCTCGTCGATGCCACACCGATCGATCGATATGCGTCCTGACGGCGCTGCCGTTGCGGACCGGGGCCCTGGTCCACCTGGCGGTGTTCAAGTACCGCTGCGCAGACCATAGTGGCGCGTGGGCTGCGTCACAAGGCGTGGCTGAGGAGTGGGCGGCATCGAAGACCTTCGTTGTCACCCTCTGGGTTATCCGGCGCGCGCCCCTTCCTCGCGTCGGCTCGATCGGCTATAACTAACCAACCGGTACATTGCTTCGGTCCGAAAAGACCGCCAGGCGGACCAACCCTGATTCATGCCGTACGGGAAGGCGAAAGCTCTCGGCGATGTGGACCGCGGCGCCTTGGCTCGCGGACCCACCTCGTCTTCGTCGTCCTCATCGTCGTCGCACGCCGGGGGACTGCTCACACCATCGGCGACCCACCGCTCTACCTCGGCTTCCGGAATGCGGCCGGGCTGTCCCCGGAGTCCGACCCGGGGGAAGGAGCCCGGGAGCCTGGTCGTGGGGCAGTGGCCGGGGTGGCCCGGAGCCTGAAGTCGGTTGTGGCCTCGGATCCGACGGTGGGCCGGGAAGGCGATCCGGATATCGGAGGAACGGGCGCGGGCGGCCGGATAGCGAGGTGGTCGCCGGTGGGGTGGGTTCTGGGGTTCGGGGGACTCGCCTTCTGTGTGCTGCTCGCGGAGGGGAGCGCCAACGAGTGGGCGGCCGTCTACCTGCGGGAACTCGGCGCGAGTGAAGCGCTCGCCGCGGCGGGGGTCGCGCTCTTCCTCGGGGCGATGACCGTGGGCCGGCTGGCCGGGGACCACATCCGGCAGCGGGTCGGGGCGGCCCCGCTCGTCCGGTGTGCGGCTCTGCTCGCGGCCTCCGGTCTCGGGCTCGCTCTGGCGGTCCGGCATCCGTTCGCGGGACTGGCCGGGTACGTGCTGCTCGGTCTCGGGCTGTCGGTGATCTTCCCGGTGATGCTCGGGGAGGCCGCCCACCGGGCCGGCGCCGAGGGCGGCTCCCCGGCGGGGACGGTCGCCCGGATCTGCACCATCGCGTACCTCGGCAGCTTTCTCGGACCCGGGCTCATCGGTGTGCTGGCGACCGCCGCCGACCTTCGGACCGCCCTTCTCCTGCCGGTCGCCACCATGATCGTCGCGGCGGCCGGGGCCGGCCTCCTCCGGCGGCGCGCGGCTCGGATCGTACCGCTGCGGGGGTGATCGTCCGCGGTCTCGTCACTGACGGCGTCCGCATGTGAAGGTTCGTCATATCGGCGTTCACAACAGGGAGACACGATGGGGGGCATGACCACCGGCATCATTCCCGAGGAGCACCGCGATCTGCTGGAGCGGCCGCTGATCGCTGATCTGGCGACGGTTCGGGAGGACGGGACACCGCAGGTCAATCCGATGTGGTTCGCGTGGGACGGCGAGTTCCTCTCCCGGTGCGCCCCGACTTCTTCCGCCTGGAGAACCCGGACCGCGAGGGCGCCTGACCCCGCTCCGCTTGCGGTCCGCGTCGCTGCTCTCACCCCATGCTCCGGTACGGGCCACGCACCGTCCCGTGCCTCGCGGCGGCCACGGCAGGCGTCCCCGCACGCCCACCGCGCGGGTGCGGCTCATGCATGCCCGTCCCGGTCACCCCCGGCCGGCTCTCACTGTTGTCTCGGGCGCTGCGAGGCAGCCCGCACGACCAGCCGGACAGAACCCGAACCGATCCGCTCCGCGCCCGGGTCCGCCGTACCACTACCGACCGGGCGGGTGCACCACACCCGCGTCGGTCTGCGGCGTCCCGCGAAGGCGGCCGCTGCCCCGCGCCGGGCAGCCGATGGGCCGGTGGGCGAAAGTGGCCTCCTCAGGCCCGTGGCGGCTGATCGCCGGACGACAGGACGGCCCAGCCGCGGGCGGGCAGCCGCAGGTCGGGGCCGTTGAGGGTGGCGGAGCCGGCCAGGACGGTACGGGCGTCGGCCGCGGGCAGGCCGGCCGGGGTGTCGTCGAGGTTCAGGGCGGTCAGGATGGCGCCCGTGCCGGTGGCGGTGCGGAGCACGATCCGGCGGTTCTCCAGGTGGACGACGTCGGTGTGGGCGCGAACCAGCCAGGGGTGCCGACGGCGTACCCCGATCAGGGTCTGATGGGTGTGGAAGAGGTCGCCGGGCGCCGGAGGGGCCGGGGGGAACTCGGGACGGACCGCGTCGTCGCCGCCGTGGCGGTGTTCCTTGACGCCGGTCCAGGCGTATTCGTCGCCGGCGTAGACGCTCGGCACCCCGGCGACGGTGAACAGCACGGCCATGGCGTGCGGCACGAAATCGGCGCCGATCGCGGAGGCGAGCCGGGTCACGTCGTGGTTGCCGGCGAACGTGGCCGGCACGAACGTGGCGAGCAGGTCGTTGTGGCGTTTGACGGCGTGTGCCAGCTCGAACAGGTTCCGGTCGGCGATGCCGTGCCAGAGACCCTGCCACAGCTCGTACTGGGTCACCGAATCCATCGTGGAGGCCTGGACGACGTCGGCGAAGTCACCGCGGATGACCTCGCCGGAGATCCACGCCTCGGGGTGGCGGGCGCGGACCCGGGGCAGAACCCCGGCCCAGAACGACGGCGGGACCGCGTAGGCGGCGTCGAGGCGCCAGCTGTCCACCCCGCGGTCCAGCCAGTGCAGCATCACGTCGGTGACCAGGTCGGCGACGGCGGGGGACGAGTGGTCGAGGGCGACGAGCGCGTCGTGGCCCTCGAACACGTCGGCTTCGACCGGGTCGCCGGGCCGCCAGCCGGACCAGTCGACGCGGAACATGCCGGCGGTGGGTGCGGCCGGGCCCTGCTCCTCGAGTGCGCGGAACGCGGGGTGCGTACGGCCGAGGTGGTTGAAGACCCCGTCCAGCTGCAGCCGGATGCCGCGCCGGCGGGCGGCGGCGACGAGCCGGTCGAAGTCGGCGTCGTCGCCGAGCCGCGGGTCGATGCGGAAGTGGTCCTCGGTGTCGTACCCGTGGGTCCGGGAGGCGAAGATCGGCCCGAGCGCGATCCCGTTGAGACCGAGTTCGACCACGTGATCCAGCCACGCCTCGATCCGGCCGAGCCGGTGGGTGATCTCGCCGACGGGTTCGGCGGGCCGCACCGGGGCGCCGGTGAACCCGAGCGGATAGAGATGCCACCAGATCACATGATCACGCCAGGAAGTCACGGGACGAGCATAGGCGGAGGTCGCGGCGGGGTCCGCCCTACGGGATGACCCGGATCCGCCGTGGGCCGTGCGCCCATAGAGTCTCGTGAATGCTGACCCGAATCGCTCAGATGGTGAGTGTCGTATTGACCGGTCTGCTCGCGGGCCTGTTCGCCGGCCGCTGGTTCGGCGCGCCCGCCTCCCGGCAGTACGAGGGTCCTGTCTTCACCGAGGTGCAGCAGCGGGTCGACGCGACGGTCGGCGCCTGGGCCCCCGGCCTGATCATGGGTGCGATCGTGGCGCTGGCGGTGACCCTGCTGCTGGTGCGCCGGCCGTTCGGCACCCGTTTCCTGCTGACCGCCGGAGCGCTCGTCCTCGTCGTCGCGCTCACCGTCTCCACGCAGATCGTCAACGTCCCGATCAACGAGGAGATCAACAGTTGGGTGGTCTCGTCACCGCCCGCGGACTGGGCCGAGTTCCGGGACCGCTGGGAGGCGTATCACACGCTGCGCACCGTCTTCGCCGTCCTGGCTCTGGTCCTGATCGCCGCCTCGGTCACGCTGACCCGCGATCCGCGCCTCGTCCACCAGCCGGTCGGAGCGGCCGCACGGTGAACAGGTCCCCCGGCCGGCACTGGAGGGCGTCGCAGAGGGCGGTCAGCGTGCTGAACCGGATCGCCCGGGCGTGGCCGTTCTTCAGGTTCGACAGGTTCGCCAGGGTGATCCCGACCCGGGCGGACAGTTCGGTCAGGGTCATCCCGCGATCGGCGAGCAACTTCTCGAGGTGGACGTCCACCCGGTGCTCCTCCTCCGGCGGCATCACACCACCCCGTCGAGGTCGGCCCGCATCGCCTGGCCGCGCCGCACGATCTCGCCGACCGCGAGCACCGCGATCCCGAAGAACAGCCAGGCCAGCGGGACGAGGAAGTCGACCACCGCGTACGTCCCGCCGAACCCGACCGTGGAACTCAGCGCGTACCGCGCCACCGACTCGGCCACCCACACCGCCGGCCCGCCGGTGATCAGCAGGATCCCGAGGGTGCGCAGCCGCATCGCCAGCGCCGACCGGAACGGATCATCGTGGCTCGCCTGCCGGACCGCCCGCCACAGCAGCGCCAGCACCACCGTGATCAGCGCGATCCGGGGCAGGGTCGCCGCCAGTTCGAGGGCACGTTGTGTCACGCTCGGTTCCTCGACGACCATGTCCAGCGACGACCCGAGGCGCACGCCGGGGGGAACGCCGGTCAGCGTCTCGGGCCGCACCGCCTCGCCGACCGCGATCGGCACCTCGATCGGCTGCCCCGACAGGGTCGCGACGGACGACGCCACCGCGCCGACACCGGCCGCCACCATGCCGAGCCCGAGCATGCCGCGCAACTCGTTCAACCAGTGCGCCATCACCCCTCCTTATCGATAATCAGTATATCGATAATCGATAAGAAGTCGATTGATGTCAACCCCGCTTCGTGCGCATCGCCTTGATCACCTTCAGGTCGCCGGCCTCCAGGTGGCCGCGATAGTCGGGCGAGTCGATCGCGCAGAGCGCGATCCTGCCCTCCGCGTCACAGATCAGCCCCCAGCCGTGCGTACGGGCCAACGGCGACGTGCGCAGACACGGCTGATCCTTGCTGAAGAACGCGGCACGCAGCTCCGCCTTCTCAGCGTCGTCGACATCGAGGCCCTGCCGCGCGAACCAGGACTCGAAGAGGACGTCCTCCTGGGTGTACGTGAACGGGTGCGTCGAGAGCATCTCGTACTGGATCTGCGCCACGGTGCGCCCCGGCCCCCGCCCCGCCGGCACCTTCCCGTGACCCACCTTGCAGTCCTCGGCCACCGCGATGAACGTGCTGATGTAGTTCATGCCGAAGCAGCGTATGGGGCGCCGTGCGGGGTGGGCCCCGAAGACCGCGCCTCGCTCCCGCGGCCGGAGGCGGACCGGCTGTCGGCCGTCCGGTCCATGTGGGGTGGGACCTTCGTCCCTGTCGGCCGGTTGGGATACCGTCGACGATGGGTCATCGACGGAGGTGGTTGCGGTGGCGTTCCTGCTCATCGTTCTGGCGATTCTGCTCACCGCCGCGGTGCTGCCGCTCTGGCGGCAGCCGCGGGACGCGCCGGAGCCGGAGGACGCCCGCGCGGAGCGCGGGCCGGAGCCGACAACCCTGGAAGGGGCGCTGGCGGCGCAGTTGATCAGCGGCGAGATCGGCGCCGCGCAGTACCGGGTCGCGGTCGCCCGGCTCGCCGCCCGCGACGAGGAGCGCAACCCGATGTCCGTGCCGGACGCGTGAGGCCGTGGCCGCCGGGCGTCCCGGCGGCCACGGCGCCCGTCACTTCGAGGCGGAGCCGGGCTCGGCCATCCGGCGGTGCATCTCGGCCTTGACCTTGTCCGGGGCCACCTTGCTGGCGACCGCCTGCGCCCGGGTCTTCACCGACCCGGCCAGGACCTTCTCCTTGCCGTCCAGCAGCGCCTTGATCGCCTGCTCGGCGACCTGCGCCGGATCGTCCTTGTCGCTCGCGCCGACCCGGGTGTCGTCCATGTCGGCCCGGTGGAAGAAGTTCGTGTCCGTCGGCCCCGGCATCAGCGAGGTCACGGTCACCCCGGTGTCCACCAGTTCGGCGCGCACCGCTTCGGCGAACGACTGCACGAACGACTTCGACGCGTTGTAGACCGCCTGATAGGTGCCGGGCATCATCGACGCGATGGAGGAGGTGATCAGGACGCGGCCGCGCTTGCGGGCGACCATCGGGGGAAGAGCGAGCTTCGCCAGGTGTACGGTCGACGTCACGTTCACATCGATCACGTTCAGTTCGTCGTCGAGCTTCGTGCCGCCGACGAAGTCGCCGCCGATGCCCCGGCCGGCGTTGAGGGCCAGCACGTCGATGTCGCGCCCGGTCGACGTGATCGCCGCCCAGGCCTGTTCCACACCCTCGCGCCGGGCCAGGTCCGCCCGGACCGCCGTCACCTGGTTCACGCCGTCGCGGCGCAGACCGGCCGCGGCCTCCTCGATGCCTTCGTCCTCGGCGATGACCAGCAGGTCGTAGCCGTGCTCGGCGAGCTGCCGGGCCAGCTCGTACCCGATGCCACTGGAAGCGCCGGTGATCACGGCGAACGGGTTCTCACTGTCAGTCGTCATACCGGATCGGGTGCCCACCGGGGCGGCGGTTAATCATCGGCGCCCACCGCGGGCCGATCGGCCACTTCCCTCCCGGGCCCGGCCCGCCTAGTGTCCACATAGCTCGATCGACGGGTGTGACAGGCGCCGAGGAGATTCCGTGTTCTTGCGACGTCCCTCCATCTACGCGGGCCCGGTGGTCGCGACCCTGGCGGCGGCGGTGCTCGTGCCCCAGGTCGGCTCGGCCGCGACGACCCCACCGCCGGCGCGGACCGGCGCCGCCTCCGTGGGTTCGGGCGCCGCCGGCGTCGACACCTCGGGGCCGTACGGGTCGATGCGCCGCACCGGTTCCGCGGCGGTGGCGCTGACCTTCGACGACGGTCCGGACCCCAAGGTCACACCGCAGTTGCTGGACCTGCTCAAGCAGCAGAGGGTCAAGGCGACGTTCTGCCTCACCGGCTGGCGGGCGCGCGACCATCCCGCCATCGTCCGCCGGATCGCCGCCGAGGGGCACACCCTCTGCAACCACTCCTGGCAGCATCTGGAGGATCTCGGCAAGCGCGACGTGGCGACGATCCGTAAGGATCTGGAGGCGACGACCCGGTCGATCCAGCGGGCCGTACCGGGCGTTCCGGTCCAGTACTTCCGGGCGCCGTACGGCAACTTCACCGCGCGGCTCAACGCGACAGCCCGGGAATCCGGCATGACCCCGCTGTCGTGGAACGTCGACGACCAGTCCTGGATGAGCAAGGAGTACGGCAAGGGCAGCGCGATGGTCCAGCACATCGTCGGCGTCGTGCAGAAGAACACCCGCCAGGGTTCGATCGTGCTGGGTCACGACATGGCGAAACCCTGGACGGTCACCGCGTACCGCACCCTGTTGCCCTGGTTGAGGCAGCGTTTCCAGCTGATCCCGTTGCCCGTGCACACGATCCGGGTGCCGAGCGCCCTCGCCGAACGGTTGCGGGCGAGGAAGCCTGTTCGGCCGGCGAATGGTTGACCGCCTTCTCACCGCGAACACATCCGGAGAAGTAGCCATTCGTTGATGACGTCACCCACGTGGGCGGCGAATTCTTCGTCGAGAAGCGGCGACGATTCCCGGGATGGCCCCGATCCGCACCCCTGGATTCTGACGGTCGTCGCAACACCTGACCCGCTCAGGAGTCGCCGTGCCCGACCCCCGTCGTCCGCGTAAGCCACCGGGTGCCGGTCCGGAACAAGCGAAACGTGATCACTACCTTCGCCTCATGGCACAGGGTATGAACAACTCGGCGGCATGCCGGGAAGTCGGGATCAACCGACGTACCGGCACCCGCTGGCGATACGGCCGGAACATCACCGGCTCGGACGGCGAATCCCGGGTCTACCCGCCGATCGCTGCGCCGAAGCGGGCTGTCTCGGCCCGCTACCTGTCCGAGGGCGAGCGGATCACCATCAGCGCCGCCGCAGCCGCGAACAGCGGACACCGCGGTTCACCGACCGCTCCAAGAGCATTCACGACGGGCCCGCCACCGCCGACGACCGCGCCTTACCCGGTCACTGGGAAGCGGTCACTGGGAAGGCGACCTGATCATGGGTGCCCACAACCGGACCGCCATCGGCACCCTGGTCGAGCGCACCACCCGCTACGTCCTCCTCGTCCGCCTACCACAGGGCCGCAACGCCGCACATCTCCGCCACCGGCTCATCACCATGTTCTCGACCCCTCCGGCAGGACTGCGACAGTCCCTGGCCTGGGACCAGGGCGTCGAAATGGCCGGCATGCCGAGTTCACCGCAGCCACCAGCACACCGGTCTACTTCTGCGACCCGGCCGGCCCCTGGCAACGCGGCGCCAACGAAAACACCAACGGCCTGCTCCGCCAGTACTTCCCCGAGCGCAGCGACCTCAGCCTGCACACCGCCGAAGACCTGACCGCAGTGCCCACCGAACTCAACAACCGCCCCCGCAAGATCCTCGGCTGGGACACCCCCGCTCAGCGGTTCACCCGCCTGCTCGCAGAAGCCGCATGATCACACTTACTGACTGATCTGCCGATGAGCGGTCGCCGTTACGACGTGAGGGTCCCGCGCTCCGACGGATGCAGATGTTGGACGAAGTAGGACCGGGTGGAAGGGAGGCGCCCCGCTGATCGAGGGACATCTGAAAGTGCACGACCGAACTACGATGAGCGCCGGCGCGGTGTTGATCATCAGACGCATTCTCCCTCACGCGTGAATCTGGAGGCATCGTGAAGCTCTTGCTCACGTCCGGCGGCGTCACGAACCCGAGCATCCACTCGGCGCTCGTACAGCTGCTCGGCAAGCCGATCGAGGAGTGCCACGCCCTCTGCGTCCCGACAGCACAGTGGGGTCATCCGATGTGCGGTCCTGCATCGGTGCGGGGGCTCGTGGCCGCCGAGCGCGAGTCTGACTGGCAGTACCTGTCTGGCCTGGGCTGGGCGTCGCTCGGTGTCCTCGAGCTCACGGCACTGCCCAGCATCGGTGCGCAGCGATGGGTCCCCTGGGTCCGGAAGGCCGACGTGCTTCTGGTCGACGGAGGCGACGCGACATACCTGTGCCATTGGATGCGCGAGTCCGGGCTCGCCGATCTGCTGCCTTCGCTGCCCGACAAGGTCTGGGTGGGAGTGAGCGCCGGCAGCATGGTGATGACGCCCCGGATCGGGGACTACTTCGTCGAGTGGCCGTCCGCGCCCGACGACCGCACCCTGGGAGTTGTCGACTTCTCGATCTTCCCGCACCTGAACCTCTTCCCGACGAACACCATGGCCGACGCGCAGCGATGGGCCGCCGACATCGGCGGCCCGGCCTATGCCATCGACGAACAGACGGCCATCAAGGTCGTGGACGGCTCCGTCGAGGTGGTCTCCGAAGGGCAGTGGACGAAGTTCGGGTGATGGTCGCCGGGCGACTATCCGGATCT